>JBBRSS010000009.1:0-52376 GCA_038245115.1 Candidatus Saccharimonadia bacterium | reverse complement strand
GGCTTGGACTCCAAACCGCAATTGGCCCCGCCAGCGCAACGGAACATTGGGCAAGAATTGCTGTGGAATGAGTTGGGCGCAGGACGGTATGATGTGACGTGACGGCATAACTTTTGTTTTCCTTCCAGGAAGTATTGGTTTTGCCGTCTATTTTTGTGCCTGGATGACGCTTATGTCAAAAGTGAGGGTGGTTCAGCCGGCAGGGGTGGTTGAACTTGAACCTATTGTGTTGTAATAAGTATTGCCACGGACGAGGGCGAACAAGACATTTAGCCTTGCTCGTCGCTTAACAATTTTCGATCCAGCTTTGCGTACAATGAATAAGCCGGAGAATTAGCTCTATTTTACTACTCACCACACGTCACAAAAAGAATGACTACTCGATTTGAAAACGGCGTGACCGTTAGGCAGAGAATGCGTCAAATCTGAGAGCTGCTCAGTACTTAGCCGTACAAAGACTCCCAGTAATTGTCCTTGGTTACGCCAATGACCTCTATTTGGGGATACGCCGAGACGAAGCCGCCTGGCACACGCGGTTGCTTGCTCCACTTGCACTCGAATGCTCTGAAGTCACCGCTAGACTCCTCTACCAAATCAACTTCTTGTTTGTCCCTGGAACGCCAGTAAAAACTACGGGTGTATTTCTGATTGAACTGGTTCGTTTTCAGCCGCTCAAGCAGAACAAAATTTTCCCATAGCGCTCCGACATCGCCGCGAAGCTCAAGCGGGTTGAAATCGTCGACAAGGGCGTTTCTCATACCTAAATCGTAGAAATAGACTTTTCGCAGACGACCAACTTGAACTCGCTGATTTTTTCTAAACTGAGGCAGACGGAACACAATGAAAGCCTTTTCGAGCAAGTCAATGTATCTCATGACCGTTTCCTTGCTCACCTCAAGGTTGCCCGCTAGCTCACTATAGCTAACTTCGCTCCCAACTTGGTGCGCCAATAATCTCAGCAGATTGTCGATGACGGTTTGGTCGTATATTGTCCCGAGTGCGAAGGCGTCTCGGTATAAGTATCGATTCGCAATCTCCCTAGCTCTAGTGGCGGCTTCAGGCTCGGTGAGCGACCACAGGCCTGGATACCCTCCATGCACTAACAATCTTTGCAGATACCCATCGGCCTCAATAACATTATTTGCAACTTCTTTTAGGCTAAGGGGATATAGCAAGATCTCACGTGACCGCCCAGTTAGTGGCTCTTTGATTTTGTTGGCCAAATCGAGACTTGAACTTCCTGTAAGCAGAAGCTTTTTCTCGGGCATGCTGTCGTGTATTAATTTGGCGGTTAGTCCAATGTTTTCGACGCGTTGTGCCTCGTCTATCACAACCATGTCGGCATCGGTAATTATTGAGCGAAGGCCTGCCAATGATTGGTTTTGGAGGCGCGATAAAACAGCAGGGTCATCACAATTGAGATATAGACTATTAGTGGATGTTGTTAAAATTTTGTTGGCCAGCGTGGTTTTACCGACCTGCCGAGCCCCATACAGTATAGTAACAAAACCCTCGTTTAGGGATTGGCTTACCTGCGGTTCTATATATCTATCAATCATAAACCTATTATAAACAACGTCATTACCGCGAGTCAAGTAGCAATAATGACGTTATTAATGATAGTGTTTATGCTAGTGTGTACTCTTGGTATTACAGTTTTCATTTGTCAATAATTCCTGGCGGGGGGTGGCGGTCCGACTTTCGAACTGCGACTACACAAATTTATGCTCAAGCTGCTCAAGCGGTCAAGGAGCTACTGAGCGTTCTCGCATCCTGAGGTTGCCAGTGCGGTCTGTAGAACAGATTTGCTTGCGAGTTGGCCTTTCACAAACCCTCCTGGCTCGTTAAAATACGTTACGTCGTTTGTAAGTTCAATCCTTAAGTAGCTACCGTCGAGTGTAATTGCTCGCACTTTGCAGGCATGAATCAACCCCAAAGCATCGGTTTCGGGCAATACAAACTTTGCACGATTCGCCGCATCATTCGTTGCAGTATTGTTAATCTGATTTGCCTTCCCTATAAATGACGTAAAACCAATGATTAACCCAATAGCAATAATACTGGCAGCGATAAGAATCGCGCCCCGCAATTTTCGGTAGCGGATGAAGGCGTAGATGCCGGCGACCAAAAGCGGCGGCAGCCCCAATGCAAAGCCCAACCCAGGTAATGCGACTGCGAGAGGGATAACAAAGAACACAATTACTACGGCTGCGATTAATAACGCAATGGTAGAAATTGCCCGGTCTACTCTAGAACTATTTTCAGATCTCGAATTTGGCTTTCGATTTCGCACGTGGAGCACGTACGCGATAAGCAGAGCTGGAAAGTAAAAATATAATGGCAACAATAGCCAGCCGGTTTCGGCAGCTCCCGATAATTTGTGGGCTTGAAAAATAAGGCAGCCCGCAAGCGCGACAAAGAGGATGGCAATGGCGTCGACTAGGAGATTCTTTTTTAGCATAAGCTGATTTTACCAAAGGTAAGCATAAGTGCAATGGCAGGTGAGCATGAACTCAAACGCGTGCGCCGTTCATGCTCATTATTCAATTAGAAAAGACTCAGTCGCGAATTAGAGAAAGACTTTAGCCTAAATTAAGAAGCGGCCGTAGTTAAGCAAGCGACCCGCGGACGTTAGCCTACGCCGCCAAAAATCGTTAGATTAACCGCGTTTTTCCATGCCGTGTAGGCGGGCCCTGTCTGATCGACCCGATAGTCAATGCCGGTCGAAGACAGATTAGTATCAAACCAACAGATGGCGCGCAGTCCATACGTGTCAGCGTTGGTCGTCACCCATTGGCCCATAGCCGTAATCCAGGCTGCAGCATTACCAAAGGACGAATCTGTTGCAAATTCACCAATCATCAATGGTTTACGACCTGCGAAATGACTCAAAAACGGCGTAAAAATCGTTCCAAAACTACGATCTGGGTCACCGTAAGTGCTAGTGTTATAGCCGTCTACGCCTATCCAGTCAACGTAGGTGTCGCCTGGATAGTAATCGTCCCATGTGTAAACACCTCCCTTGGAGTCTATATTTGGACACCACACCCATGAAACGTTGCTTGCGCCCTGACTGTCGAAGATTGCCTTTACATGCTTCCACGCAGCTATATAACTTACTGGTTGCTGAGTGTAGGGTGATTCAGAGCCACCATTCATTTCTATTCCCAATCGCAAAAAGAACGGATGACCAAACTGTCGTGCAGCAGTAGCCTGCTGTGTAATAAATGTGTCGTAAGTACCAGCTAGGATACCGGATAGGTCCAGCGACCCGTAGCCCCATGATATCTGAGGAATGCGGCCATGTATGACATCCAAGGCGGCCTGACTACCGGTAGCAAAGTTGAGAGCATCAGTCCAGGCATAATAACTCAGATGCAAGTCATATGTGCGACCTGTGTAAGTTTCGCGAGATTCTATTGCCAGCTCGCTTGATAACGTCGAGGACTCAACGACTGCGCCGAAGTATGTGCGACCTGCGCCCGGTACGGCAACCTTTGACCCGCTTATAGCGTGACGCCGGGCAGCGGCCATTGTGCCGCGCCGAGCGAACGCTATGCTCATGCAGTAAGATCTCCTACTAGAAACCACTCGTTGACGGCACGTTTCGTCAGTGATGCCTCGGAGTATTGCCCGGCTGTTTTATAGGCTGCACCCCGAGAATTTATAGTAACGCCGGAGCCTGCGGTGATCGTCACTTGGCCTGCGCCGTATTGTCGGACCGCTACGGCTGTACCTACCGGAAATGCTGCCGATGAGTTTGGCGGTACGGTCAGAGCCACTGCTGACGCTGAGTTAAGCTCTACCAAGGTACCAGCGTCACTAAGTGTCAGAGTGTATGAGATAATCTGGGTTGACTGAGTCAATAATAGCGGCGCGTATATATTGCCATCGGGTGGCTGAAAGCTCATAGTCTATCAGCCCTAAGCTTTATAAGTAGAGGCTTTTTGCTATTAGATAACCTGAAATACTTAAATCTACCAGCGTTCATAATTAGTGATATTGTAACATAAATATTCTTATGCTTGATCGTATGCGGAGCTGTCTGGCAATCCACGTATTGCAATCAGGGGGGTCGATATCGGGCTACAGGCTTGTACTCGTCGCCGAGAACTTCGGTATCAAGACTGTCAACGCGAGTGTCTATATACTCACTTAGGTCATACCAGGTGTTTGGATGCGAAGTAAAGCTTCATCGGCGCCGTATAGCAAAAAAGAAGCCCGTAGCGGCTTCTTTTATACTTCTAATTCATGGCAGGGGCGGGAGGACTCGAACCTATTGGGGTCAGAATTGAGCAATGATAGGCCTCATGAGTTTCACGCACTATCTGCAAGCTCTTGTATGCGTTGAAACTTTATAGTATTTGTGATAATGTTATAAAGTTATGAAGTACCGAAACGAACTAGACGAAATACGGCGAGCAACACGATGGACGCAAGAGCAACTTGCTACGCGCCTTGGCGTATCCTTTCCTACGCTCAACGCCTGGATTAATGGCCGTGCCGTGCCGAGAGCTAAAGCTCAGGCGAAGATTCAAGAGCTTCATGTTGTGGTTATCGGCGCCCTAGACGTTTCAACCGCAGAGCTTGTATTGGCCAAAAAACAAGCACTCACGCACCGTATGACCGCACGTCAGATCGTGAGCGACAAAGTATTGCTCGATAAGCTCGCGTTGCATTTGACCTATCACACCAATACCATCGAAGGTAGTACGATGACGTTGGCGGATGTCGAAGATGTGCTATTTGAGAATAAGGTGCTCGCTAATAGGACCGCCATAGAGCAGTTAGAAGCGAGCAACCATCAGGCGGCACTTTATTGGCTTTTGGATGAGGCTGTTGCTAACGGCAAAAAGCTTCACGTTACCGAAGAACTGATTCTCGGCATTCATTTGCGACTGATGAACGGTATTGTGGGCGATGCTGGTCAATATCGAAAACATACGGTTCGCATCATGGGCACGAATGTGGCGCTCGCTAATTGGCAAAAAGTTCCAGATCTGGTCGCTCAGCTTAGCGATAGTTCGCAGGAGGGGAACCAAGCAAAAGATCTCGTCAGCCAACTCGCGATATCACATGCTCAATTTGAAAAGATTCATCCGTTCAGCGACGGCAATGGTCGCACAGGACGCCTTTTAATACTGGCGTTAGCGCTGAGGTCAGGTTTTGTACCGCCACTTATCGTCAAAGAGCGCAAACGGGCATATTACAAATATCTCGAAATTGCTCAAACGAAAGAAAACTATCTGCCACTCGAGCTATTTATGGCGGAATCCATGCAGTTTAGCGGTAAACTGCTGAGCGAGTAGCGCAGGTCAAGCTTTTCCACTGAAAAAGTCTACAGTTTTCTCTGTAAACTTGGTGAATATTCCTGGCAGGGGTGGCAGGACTGGAACTGTGATTGCGCTGACTGCAAAATACTGTTTAATTCAGCCTTCGTATCATGCCAACTACTATCGTTAATTGGGTTACTCTCCGTTGATGGCCGGTTTAGACCTCTCATCTAGTCGTATCGCAGCATCAAGTATACGGGTTTTTCTTTTTTTAGAGACCTTGCCGGAAAACTCCATTCTGTCCACTATTGGCCTTGGGTCGAAACCCGCTGTATCTATAGCCCTTAACCGCTCGAGAGACCCGAGTACGTCTTCTTTGAGTACTTCGGAGCGTCCATTTATGCCGTGGGTAGTATTGGTGACCCGCACAAGGTCCACATCTCCTGAGCTTATGGCTCCGTTAAAAAAACCTTCGGGAGAGATCATTACATCGTCGGTACCCACAACTACCGCAATCTTGGGGGCGTTTTCGCCTTGGCGTACTTGATGAAGAAGATTGTTGTGCTGTGAGAGGCCGACGGATGATACGGTCGTGAATCCTCCGGTACCCTCAGGCCGGTGGCCTCGGCCTTCAAAATTGTCTCTCCAACTTGCGAGGCGATGCCTGGGTTTACCTCTAACCATGAGCTCGGCAGCTACGACTCCCGGCGCGCTTTGGATTATGCTTGGCTGGCGAACCAGGCCGGCTGGGTACGCAAAAACGACGTTCTCGAACAGATCGGGTCTCCGTGACATCGCTAGTAATCCGTATAGAGCGTCGGCAGACTGGAAGACGGCGTCCACCTTATCATGGCCTTCGTGCTCAAGCATTGCGATGAGCTCATCGGCGCGCCGAGATTGGAGATTCGAAATACTATCGGTCACTTCTGGTTGATGTGCCACCCGATAAGCCTCACGTCGAGATATATCGAGGGTTTCATCGCCAATGGTAACTTTGAAGCCTTTGTCTTCTGATGTAATTTCAGGGTTTGGCAGCGCGGCAACGGTTTCATAGCCAAGCTCATTGAGCTGGGCGGCGACTCCTTCGTTTCTTTCATTATCATAGCCGACACCGCCAGCAAAATAGAGAGGGCGTCGAGCCGTTGTCCGCTCGGTCTGTGCGGCACTTGGATCAACAAGGCTTTCGGCCTGTGCCTGGCGTAGCAAGACAGCATAATCGGTGGTGCTCGTCTGCTCTTCTGGAGATAGTTCTTGGCTATCGGGTTCTTCTTCTGACATCGTGACAGTACAACCTTATAAACTATATTTTAGACCATAGCATAACTAATACGGTTTACCAGGTAGATAAACCACCGTTGTAAAGTACCCTCTTCCATACATCTCTCAATAAATCGAATTGAAGCCGGAACTCGGATCTTTTATATTGGCAGGGGTTCGCACACGACTAGCCATTTACAACAATTACTTCGCCATCATGGAGTGTTTTAAAGGGCATACCCTCACTCTCAAAGTAGTCAACCACTCTATCTATGGCAGCCGATTCTGGATGATCAGACTTAAAGTGCGGAGCAATTGAAAACCCATATAGTCCTAAACCCTCCCAAATAATTTCAGAATCATACCCCTCGGGTACCATATTGGGATCGTCTACTAACTCGATCCCTTTGAGCGTAGGCGTAGCAGCAACTGCGCCAGCACTGAATCCGCCATAAACAAATTCACCTGCACGTACTAACTTAGACACGATATGGTCAAACCCACTTTGATGCATAGCCCGGCGCAGCGAAAATGAATTGCCGCCCACTACCCACACCCCGCCGTAGTGTTTGAGATTTGAAACGAGTGCATCGTGATCATTAAAATAGTCGCGCAGATCAAGCTCGTCTGCCTCGAGGCCAATTGTCGCCAATGAGGCTACTTCCCTATTCAAGTAGTCGGGTCGTTTTGCGGAACCAAAAACATCAGCTGCGTTCATTACGATTGCTACTTTTTTATTGTCACCAAACAAATCGGCAAATTTCGCGGGGTCGTTTCCGAGGTAATACGAAGAAAGATACAGTTTCATGCGCTTATATTAACACTCAAGACTAAAAACTATGAGTAAAGCAAAATCACGTCTCACGACGCGACTTGACGAACGTATTAGTGCAATGGCAGGGGTGGCAGGACTCGAACCTACGACACATGGTTTTGGAGACCATTGCTCTACCAACTGAGCTACACCCCTATGGTGAATGTGAATAACTGACTTATTGTACCCGAACTTGAGTGGTTTCGTCACGCGTTAGTCGGTGGCTACAGGCGAACCGAGCTTACAAGGGTTGGATAATTGGGTATTTGCAGCTGGAACAGAGTTCGAATTGTGTTGGCGTTGCCGGTGAAGTTGGTGGGATCGCCGCAGGTGGTTGACCAGTTGCTCATGAGGGTTTTGCCTCCCTGGGTGAATTGGTAAGTGTAGCGCTGCCCAAAGGGACACAGGCCAGTATCGGTGGCTGCAGCTTTGGGGTTTTTGGTGGAGCTTTCGAAGCCGGCGTCATGAATGGCGTGCATGAAATCGTCGAAAGCGGGCTGACTGTTGTCTAACGAAGTGGTCTGGTAGGCGGTGCCGGAATACGACTGGAACAGATCGAGTTGGCGGTGGAGCTTGGCCACGGTTATCGTTTGAGAATAATGCTGCTCCTTGGCAATTACCCGGCCTTCGATACTAAAGCTTACTTGAGCATCGTCAATATCGGTATAGTCGAGCAGCGTTAAGGGCGTGGGAGTGGGCGACGGCACGGGTTTAGGGTTCGGCCGTTGGGCCGGACTAGAGCGGAAAATAAAAAAACTAATTCCAACGACGAAAATTACTGCGCCGATGGCAATCATGCTGCGCTGATTCATAGATTACCAGCCTCCGGATTGTATTATAACTTGAGTTACTTGGACTCTTTGAACACGACGACTTTGCGAAGCAGCTTGGAGTACTTGTTCGCGGTGATGCGCTCAGTGGTGTTCTTGGGGTTCTTGGAGGTGGTGTAGACCATGGTAGGGTCTTCCTCGGAACGCAGAGTGATAAACGGGCGGTTGCGCTTTGGCATTTATTTAACTTCTCCTTCTTTGGGGGTAATGGCTGATGCAATGAAATAAACTAGAATTCCCGGCACCACCCAGGTGGTAAGAGCGACTACCATCACGATTAAGCGGACAATCGTAGCATCAACTTCAAAATAATCCGCTAAGCCGGCACATAAGCCGGTGATTTTTTTATCGTGCTGATTGAGTACGAGGCGCTTCATCTGAGGTTGATAAATCCTAATTAAATACTGGAGCCCAAGCAGGGGATTGAACCCTGGACCCCTTCCTTACCATGGAAGTGCTCTACCACTGAGCTACTTGGGCCCGACTTTAACCTTGATACACTACCATAATTTGCCCTACCTAACAAGAGGTATGACCTATAAATAAGTGCAAATGGTGCCGGGTGAGAGATTTGAACTCCCGAAGACTAATGTCAGCTGATTTACAGTCAGCCCTCGTTGGCCACTTGAGTAACCCGGCATATTGAGTTGAAATGGAGCCGGCGACAGGAATCGAACCCGTAACCTACAGTTTACAAAACTGTTGCTCTACCATTGAGCCACGCCGGCATAGGCTTTGTAATTGGCTCTTATGTGAGCGTTTTCAACCTGGATATAGTAACAGTTTCAGAAAGCGCTATCAAGCGGTGGTGCAATGTCGGGCAGATGAATCCCGATACGGCGCGCGGCAACCGGATCGGTAGGATCCAGGTGATGAATTCGAGCGTAGACAGCTTTGGCCTCCTGTTTGCGGCCGGCTTGATCGTAGAGGTCGGCTAACTGTCCGAGATTTGCCTTGGCAGGGTCAAGATTGACGGCGTGTTCGTAGGCGATAATGGCGACCGGGATGTTGTGCAGTTTCAGATGGGCCTTACCGAGGCCAACGTAGCGCGCGGCGTGGGGCTCGAACATAATCGATTTATCGTAGGCAGCAATGGCCTTGATGTAGTTTTTATTGTCATAAAAAGCTAGGCCGAGGTTTTGGAAGGCGCGACCGGAGGGTTTGAGGCGGGCGGCGATCTCGAAACATTCAATGGCGTCGGGCATATTCTTTTGGGTTGAGTAAATAATGCCGAGGTGAACATAGGCGGTAGCATTTTTATGGTCGAGTTTGAGCACGCTGAGGTAGGCTTTTTCGGCGGCCAACCACTTGCGCTCGGTATATAGGCGGTCGGCATAGGCGGTGAGCTGGGCGAGCTGGGCGTTTACGCGCTTGGGGGCGAGTGAATTGGTCGGGGCGGTTCGCTCGAGGGCGAATAACGCCCGCCGCAGAATAATCCACGAGCCAGCGAGAATCGCTAGCTCCAACATTAGCTTAGCTCCAACATTAGGCGCTCGAGGGCGACCCGGGCCGACACTTTGGCGCGCAGCTGAAGACGGAAGCGTTCGAGGGCGCCCAGCCAGACGTTGGCAGTGCGGGAATCGAGCTCGCCTGCTTGGAGCCGGGTAATGACGCGGTGGTGGAGATTGTCACCAAAGCGGTTGAGGTCGGCGCCGGCGCTAGCGAGACGGGCGGCCATCAGCAGGCGGTCGAAGGCACTGAGGGCCTCGACGCCGGCGGCATCGGCGGTTAGGTCGGCATCGGCCTCATCTGGACTGGCGGCGGCTGGGCTGGTGGCGTCGGGTCGGGCAAAGTATACCGCCCGGCAGCGCGAACGGACGGTAGTAAGTAGCGACTCCACATGTTGGGTAATCATGATAATGAGGGTGCGGGGCGGCGGCTCTTCGAGAAGCTTGAGAAGGGCATTTTGGGCCTCGAGGGTCAGCAGATCGGCTGGGTTGATAACGACAACGCGCACAGACTGCGCGCCGTACGGGCGCAGAGCAAGCTGAGCGGTGAGTCCCCTCACCTGCTCGATGGTTAGGCTGGGTTTATCGGTGGGCTCGATGAGGATAAAATCCGGGAAGTTGCCGGCCTCAATTTGGCGGCAGTTGGCGCATTTCGTGGGTTCATCGCCGAGGCAATTGAGCCTGGAAGCTAGTTCGCGCGCCGCCTGGAGCTGGCCGAGTCCCTGCGGGCCGTGGAATATTACGCTGCCAGCCGGATGGTGCATGACGGCGTCAACCTGCTTGGCGGTATTTGGATGCAGCAACGCCTTCACGCCGCAGTCTCTTGTTCTAAGTGATCTAACACGCGCTGGAGATCTGGCGGGAGGGGGCTAGTAAGCTTCACGAGCTTGCCTGAGGGCGCCGTGAACTCAATAGTGCTGGCGTGCAGGAATTGTCGTTTGAGGCCGATAGGACGCTTAGGTGGCCCGTAAACGATATCTCCGGCCACGGGGTGACCGAGAGCGGCAAAATGCACGCGCAATTGGTGAGTACGGCCGGTTTCGGGTTTGGCCTGAATCTGAGTGTAGCCGTTAAAAAAACGCGTGGCCACATAAGGGGTAATTGCCTCGCGCCCGGAGGCTTCGACGGCTTGCTGGAGCGGATGGGCGGGGTCACGACCCAAGGGCAGTTTAATAACCGCCTGCTCCTTATCGATCCGACCAACTACGAGTAACTCATACGTTTTGTGGACGTCGCGGCGCTTAAAGGCGGCCTGCATAAAAGCTTTGGCGGGTTCAGTTTTGGCGATAATAAGAATGCCAGAGGTGTCGCGGTCGAGCCGGTGGACAATGCCCGGACGGTCCGGGTCGGCGTCGGTGGTGCGCGGGCGAGCGAAGTCGGCAACGGTGGCCGTCACGTGCGAGGCGGCGCCAGGGTGCACGGCTATGCCGGCGGGTTTATCGATAATCACCAGATCGTCATCTTCGTAGATAATCGGCATGTCAGGAGGGGCGGCCTTGGCAGCCGGGGCGGGCGGCTCCTGCATCTCGACGATGTCCCCCACCTGCATCAAATAACTAGTGCGCTCGGGTCCGCCGTTGACCAGGACAAGGTTGGTACGCACCAGGCGCTGGATCTGGCTGCGGGGACGATCTAAGGCCGCCGCCAGAAACACATCGAGCCGCTCACCGGCGGCTCCTGATTCGGCCGTGAATGATTGAGGTGTCACCTGATGAGCTCCGACGCGGCGGTAAGATCGCGCTTTGAACCCAAAATGATCAATCTATCACCCTTGTAAATGATCTCCTTGCCGGTGGGGCGAACGCGGCTGGTGCCGTCGGCGCCGTTAATGGCAATCACGGTGGCGCCCACCTCACCTTCGACCAAGGCAGTACCCAGGCGCCGGCCGGCCAGCCGCGAGTCTTCAGAGACCACCATTTCTTCGACTTCGAGCTCGGTGAGGCCATTTTTGCCAGTCATAATGTCCATGTAATCGACGACGTTGGGCCGCAGAGCCATCGAGGCCATGTGGTAGCCGCCAATTTGGTACGGCAAGGCAACCCGGTTGGCACCGGCGCGCTTGAGTTTGATCTCGTTCTCCGGCCGATTGGCACGGGCAACAATATACAGATCGGGATTCATGGCACGAGCCGCCAAGACAACGAATAAATTGAGAGAGTCTTCACTGAGGCAGGCTACAAGCCCGGCGGCACGACCAATGCCGACCTCGGTTAAGGTTGTTTCGAGCGTGCTATCGAGCGCCAACGCCAATTCGCCGCGCTCATTCGCCTCGGCAACTTTGGCTTCATCACGGTCAACACCCACAAAGGGTACGCTCTCGTGGTGCATTTCACCCGCAACCTGCGAACCAACCCGCCCGAGACCGCAGACGATGTAATGATCTTTGAGTTTTTCGACTTTTGATTTCACGCGGAGCCTACGTACGTTATCACTTAAGCCCATCATATATTCGGCTAACCACTTAAGCAAATAAGCTATTAAGCCCAAACTCGACAATATGAGGATAATTACGAGTAACCGAGACCTAGAATCAGTGAATCCGAAGTGATCGTAGTGAGTAAGTAGCAGCAGAATTGTGGCATAGGCGGCCTCAGCAACGGATACATGGGCAAAATTGGCAAACCCAAATGTTCCGAGCAACCCGAGGCTGACGGTAAAAATAATAAGTCCGCGAATGGTCCGGGCGTTGTGATTGTTCACGATAATCCTAGTATAGCGCTTATGGTAGTGTTGCGAAATGAAACGGCAGGGGCTTAGACGTGACGAAGGCCACCTCAGGTGTGAAACTCTCACATCTGAGGTGGCCTTTTCGACGGTTGCGAGTGCCGTGTGGCTAGCTGGCGTTGACCGGCACCTTCTTGGCCGGTCGCTCCAACTGACCTTCGGCATCAAACAGGGCCCTCCAGGAAACAACGTCGGGCCGACGTTTCAGCAGAGCTCTGCGCTCCCTTTCGGTCTTACCCCCCCAAACGCCGAATTCGGTGCGATTGTCGAGTGCATCGGCCAGGCACTCCGCGATGACGGGGCACGTCATGCAGACTTGCTTGGCTACCTGCTGGGCAGCCCCCCGGACGAATAATGCATCCGGGTCGCCCGCGGTAGTGCAGTTGCCACCCACTGGTGGCAGGTTTAATGCCATTGCAACCTCCCCTGAAAGGTGTTCTGATCGAGACGGCCCGGATGGACAATCTAGACTTACGACTTCTAACGGTTTCTGCGATTGCGCCGCTTAAGTGCGCGACGCTCATCCTCGCTGAGACCGCCCCAGACTCCGGTATCCGAGCCACTTGTGATGGCCAGCTCGAGGCACTCGGCCTGAACATGACACTTAGCGCAAAACGACTTTGCGTTCCGGAGTAATCTGGCATTGTTTGCCGGAATCGGAAAGAAATCCTCGGGGTCCGTGGTGAGGCAGTTTGCCGAGTCTCGCCAGTCCCCATAAACGATTCGAGTGGCACCAGCGTCTGCGAGCAGTCGCTGTCCAGTCATTAATGTTCCCCTTCGCTCTAGATCTGAATGTCCCTCCATCTGATGATGGTTATTGTTATTATACGTGAAACTGCTTATATTGGCAAGTTTTACCAGATATGGAGACGAAATGTTGGACATTTTTGACAGAATTGACAAAGATTTAGCTTTGGGGGAGCTTTGACTTGTCGATTGTGCTAGCAACGAGATTTAAAATATCTTGGCCTGTCTCGGCCGAAAGGATATCCGACATCGAGACGGTGTAGCCTATTTGATTCGCGATAGCGGCGTAGCGCTGAGTGCGATGGTCGAGTAAACGAGGATAAAGATAGCGCCCCACCACTTTTGGATCGAGATTTTCGACATTTTTGACCTTGCTCTCTACTAGAAGACCCGGCAAATTAGCTTCGATGAAGTCGGGACGGTAATAGATGGGCTTGGGGTAAATGGCGGCGCGGCGGATGAGTTCTTGCTGGTGGGCGGCGGTGGCCTCGATATAGACCACTACGCAGTTATCGGCGAGGACTTTGAGGGCCGGATCGTGCGGGTTGGTGGGCTCGATAACCTCGCAGGCGCTGCCGGAGGCGTCGACAATCAGGTTGGAATACCCGTAGAGGCGCTCCGAGCGCTTAGTGAATTTTGGAATGTCGAGCATGGCCTGAATTTCGGCATCGGCGTGGCTCGCCATACGCTCGGTGAATTCGGCAGCAGTTGAGCCGCCGTGCTTCGGATTGCCAAGCATACCCATGAACGCGCTGGTAGCAAGCAAATTGTCGAAACCGACGCGGTGCTCGATAGTAATGGCATCGCGCCGTAACAAGTCACCCAAAATAGGGTGTGCCATGGCTAAAGTCTTGAGATAGTCGTTGAGCTGGTCGCCCAGATAATGCGTCCAAATGCGATAATCGACCGAATAGGTAAACCATTCGTCCGGAGGCAAGAGACGCGATGCCGTAGACTTGCCGACACCACTGAGCCCAACGAAAGCTAGGCGTTTGTTGGGCTCTTTTAGGAAGGCTTGGCCGGTAGGGTATTTCATATCTTGTGAATTACGAAGGCAATTCGATTAATTTGGTGCGAAAATCGGTGTATTTAGCGGAAATGGACTCAACACGAACGGGGCGGGTCTGAAGTTTGTTCAGTAACAGCGAATTATCGACGACGATGCCGCAGCTAGCTTCGATTTCGTTGGCAAACTTTTCGGGAGCTGCCGTTGAGACAATAATGTCGGAGGTACCCGGGTCTGGGTTGGCCTCACTGGCAGCCCAAGCTACGGCGGTGTGGGGATCGAGAAGATACTGATGGGTCTGCCAGACTTTTTTGATGGTAGCGACGACTTCTGAATCGGAAATGCGAGCGCCGGCAACGGTGGCAGCTAGCTTGGCATGGTCGTCATCAAACAGGCGGATGAGGCGGGGCAGGTTATTGGGGCGGCCAACATCCATGGCGTTAGAAAGCGTCGACTCAACCGGCTGGGCGAGGGCATCTGCAGACTGGAGGTAGCGATATAGTAAATCGTTGTGGTTGTTGGCGGCTAGGAAGGAGGTAATAGGGAAACCCATTTTTTGCGCCAACACGCCGGCGGTGATGTCGCCCAAATTGCCTGACGGCACAACAAAGCGGACTGGCGCAGAGGCAGCGGAAGCAAGTGAGGCAAAGGCAAAGTAGGTCATTTGGGGCAGGAGCCGTCCCATACTAATAGAATTAGCCGAGGTAAGCTCAAGCTTGTCGAGAGATTTATCGGCAAAGGCCTGCTTGACGAGGTCTTGGCAGTCGTCGAAGGTGCCATCAACCTCAAGACTCGTGACGTTCGGGGAAACGCGGGTGAGCTGCTCCCGCTGCAGATTGCTAACCCGGCCGCGAGGGAAAAGCACTGCTACACGAGTGCCGGGCACACCAGCGAACCCCTGGGCAATTGCGCCGCCAGTATCGCCACTGGTGGCCACAAGTACAATGGCGTTGCGGCTGGTTTTGGCGTTGTAAAAGCCCATGAGGGCGGCCAAGTAGCGGGCAGCAACGTCTTTGAAAGCGGCCGTGGGGCCGTGGAATAACTCCAAGATGCGCTTATCCCCCACCTGGACGAGCGGCGTTTCGAAGGTACAGGCCTGATCGATGATAGCGCGGAGCTCGACTTCGGTCATTTCGTCGCTCAGCCATGGCCAGAGCACGCCAAAAGCAACGTCGGCTGCAGGCTTGTCCTTGAGCCTAATAATTTCAGTATTGCTTAGTCGCGGAATTTCGACCGGGAAATACAAACTGCCGTCGGCGGGAATACCGCGCTGGACGGCGTTTTCGAAGCTGACGATATCTTGGGGGTTGGCTAGGCTAGCAAATCTCACCCATTCACTATACCAAAAAACGCCCCGAGTGGGGCGTTTGGAGGGACACGACGCAATATTAGCGCTTAGAGAACTGCGATGCCTTACGGGCCTTCTTGAGACCGGGCTTCATTCGCTCTTTTTCACGGGGGTCACGGGTGAGGAAGCCGGCCTTCTTGAGGGTCGGGCGCAGCTCATTGTCGCTCATGACATTGAGGGCTCGAGAAATGGCGAGGCGGGCCGCTTCGGCCTGACCGCGCTTGCCGCCGCCCTTAACGTGCAGGCTGATGCGGAACTTTTGCTCCTGGCCAACGAGCTTAGTGGGCTGCTCGACAACGGTCATGAGGGCGTCATTGTTGAAGTAATTGGCAGCGGTTTCTTCGCCGACAACTATCTCGCCTTTGCCGGGGTAAAGGCGAACGGTAGCAATGGCCTCTTTGCGGCGGCCGCGAGCGTAATGGTAGTGCGGAAGTTCGGCCATTATTTATCTCCTAGTGGTTTAGGGCTCTGCGGAGCGTGGGGGTGCTCAATGCCAGGGTAAACCTTGAGGCGGCGCAGGCGGTCGTCGGTAAGACGGTTTTTGGGCAGCATGCCGGTGACGGCCTTTTCGAGGGCGGCGGCGGGGTTACGGGCGAGCAGGCTGGCAAGATTGGTTTCTTTGATACCGCCCGGATAGCCGGAGTGACGGTAGTACATTTTGTCTTCGAGCTTGTTGCCGGTAACGGAAATCTTGGCAGCGTTGATGATGACGATATTGTCGCCGCAATCCAAGTGGGGGCTAAAGCGAACTTTGTGCTTACCAAGCAGGTAGGTAGCAACTAGAGTAGCTAAGCGGCCGAGAGTTTTGCCTTCGGCGTCGATGATGTACCAGTCGTGGGTGAGCTCGACGGGTTTTGGTGAGTAAGTCTTAATCATTGGAAACCTCTGTGGTTGATGCGGCGGTCTTGGCCGGGGTCTTGGTAGCGGCAGCCTTGACGGGCTTGTCGGCCGGAGCCTTGGCCTTGGCGGTGGGCTTGGCAGCTACGGGAGCAGACTTGACCTCGTTGAGGACTAGCTCCAAGCGGGCCATGGGGGCATTGTCGCCGCGGCGGTTTTCGAGCTTGATGATGCGGGTGTAGCCACCCTGGCGGCCGTCAAAGGCAGGCAGGAGCTCCTGGAGCATCTTTTGGGTGGCGTTCTCGGTGAGGAGTTCGCGACGCAAAGCACGGGCGCCGGCCAGAGTGTCCTTCTTGGCGTAGGTCACTAGGCGCTCAAACGAGGGCGCAACTTCCCGGGCCTTGGGCAAAGTCGTAGTGATGGCTTCGTGGAGCGTCAGCGAGGTTAATTGACCGCGAATCAAAGCCTTGCGAGGACCTGCGTCGCGCGAGAGCTTTCTTCCGGTGTAAGAGTGGCGGTGCATGCTTAAGCTACTTCTTTCGAATCCGTTATGCCGAGCTCGACAATCTTCTCTTTGACTTCGTCGTAGGCCTTGCTGCCAAAACCCTTGAGTTCGCGCAGTTCGGTATCTGAGAGCTTGAGCAGATCTTGTACGGATTTAATATCGTTATTGATGAGCGCGTTGGTAGTACGCGGCGAAAAGTTGACCTCTTCGATGTTGATCTTCGCAGAACCCAGGTCAACTGCGCCAGCAGGAGCCGATGCAGCTTCACCTTCGGCAGCAATGCCGGCAACGACGCGGAAGTGATCAACGAGGATCTCGGCGGCCTGACGAATGGCTTCGTGGGGGGTAATGGTACCATCGGTCTCGATTTCCATGTTGAGGCGATCGAGGTCGGTCATTTGACCGACGCGGGTGTTTTCGACGTTGTAGCGCACGCGCTGAATCGGCGAGTAAAGTGCGTCGACGGCGATCATGCCAACTTCGAGCTTCTCAGCTTCGCGGTTTTCAACCGGTACGTAGCCGCGGCCTTTCTCGACTTTGATTTCCATGCCGAGCTTAACTTTGGCGTTATCCAGAGTTGCAATAATTTGCTCAGGGTTAACAATTTCGACATCGGCAGTGGTCTTGATGTCGGCAGCGGTAATTTCGCCTTTGCGCGAAACCGACAGCATAAGATACTGAGGCTCATCGGAGAAGACGCGGAATCGAAGCTTCTTGAGGTTCAGGATGATTTCGACGACGTCTTCTTTGACGCCCTCGATGGTTGAGAACTCGTGAGCAACACTGTCGATCTTAACAGCCGTAACGGCGGCGCCGCCGAGGCTGGAGAGAATAACACGGCGCAGGCTGTTGCCAAGCGTCATGCCATAACCTGGGTGCAACGGCTCTACTACGAATGTAGCTTTGTTGCCTTCCTCTTGGGTGGGCTTGAGCTCCGGGAGCTGAATCGGGTGTAACACAGTAATCGTCCTTTCCTTAGCGTGAGTAAAATTCAATAATAAGCTGCTCATGAATCTCTTCGGTGATGTCCTCGCGGGCAGGTGCCCCGGTGACTTTTCCGGTGAGTTTTTTGGCATCAAAGGTGAGCCAGCGGACCGAAGCAGAATTACCGGCGAGTTCGGTGGCGAGCTGGGTGAAGTAAGCGTTCTTGGCACTCTTGGGTCGGACAGTGAATTCATCGCCGGCTTTCAGAGAGATCGAAGGGATGTCGACGCGGCGGCCGTTGAGCATAAAGTGACCGTGAGTAACAAGCTGACGGGCCGACTGGCGGCTAGGGGCCAGGCCGAGGCGGTAAACGGCGTTGTCGAAACGCTGCTCGAGGATGGTGAGCATAATGTCACCGGTGTTACCGGTGCGGCGACCGGCTTCTTTGACAATGCGGGCGAATTGCTTTTCCAGCAAACCATAGGTGCGCTTAACCATTTGCTTCTGGCGCAGTTGTAGGGAATATTGGCTAGGCTTGGAACGGCCAGCGTTGGGGCCGTGTTGGCCGGGCTTGTAGGGATGCTTAGCAATGCCCTTGATAGCCTTGGGGTGAAGCGCAACGGCTTCGCGACGGCTTTGCTTGACGATAGGGGTAAGATTACGTGCCATTAGACTCTCCGAGCCTTTCGGGGACGGCAGCCACCGTGCGGAATGCCGGTGACGTCCTTAATGCTAGAAACTGCAATACCAAGGGTAGTAAGAGCGCGGATAGCGGACTCTCGCCCACTGCCAACGCCGTTGACCAGAACGTCGACGCGGCTAAGACCGTAGTCTTTGGCAGCGACAGCAGCCTTCTCGGCGGCAGTCTGGGCGGCAAATGGGGTGCTCTTGCGAGAACCCTTGAAGCCGGCGGAACCGGAACTGGCCCACGACAGCGCGTTGCCGCGTTCATCGGTGAAAGTGATGATGGTGTTATTGAAGGTTGCCTGCACGTGCATCTGACCAGTAGCGACGGATCGCTTGATCTTGCGGCGGCGGGCAGTAGTAGTTTTGGGGGTAGTTTTAGCCATCATATTCCTTAAGTCTTCGCTGCTGATTTCTTACGTCCGGAACCCATCGTGACCTTCTTGCCGCGCTTGGTGCGCGCGTTGGTCTTGGTGCGTTGCCCGCGAACCGGAAGGTTGGCCTTATGGCGCAAGCCGCGGTAGGAGTTGATTTCCTTGAGGCGCTTGATATTGAGGCCGATCTCGCGCTGGAGGTCGCCTTCGACATGATAGTTCTTGTCGATTTGCTCACGCAGCTTCGAGATTTCAGCCTCGGTGAGGTCCTTCACTCGCGTGTTCATATCAATGCCGGTTGCTACGAGAATTTTTCGGCTACTGGTTAGACCAATACCGAATACATACGTCAGTGCAATTTCGATGCGCTTAGCATCGGGAATATTAACTCCAGATATACGTGCCATTAACCCTGCCTCTGTTTATGACGAGGCTTCGCTGGGCAGATGACCCGCACCACGCCTTCGCGGCGTACTACTTTGCACTGATCACAAATTTTCTTAACGCTGGCGCGTACTTTCACTGCAGTGATCCTTCGTCGTTAATAATTACTTATGCCTGTAGGTGATACGAGCTTTGGAAAGATCGTAGGGTGTCATTTCTAGCGTCACACGATCGCCGGGAATAATTCGGATATAGTGCATCCTCATCTTTCCGGAGATATGTGCTAACACAACGTGGCCGTTCTCGAGTTCTACCTTAAAAAGGGTATTGGGTAGTGTCTCAAGGACGGTGCCTTCGAGCTCGATTACTTCCTTTGTGCTGCGCTTGCCGGAGCGATCCGGCCTTGTGGTTTTCTTTGCATCTGACATATATGACTACAGTTGTCGATTATAGATAGTTGTTACCTGATTGTAAAGGGTTTTGTATCTGTTTGTGCAATAGTTTTTCTAGATGGCAACAATCTGGCCGCCATGAGCTGATGGATTTGCAACATGGGACGCGAGAACTCGAGTGGTTTTGCCCAGGCGTTTCTCGACTTTGGTGAGACGTTTACTCTCGGCGAGGGCGTCTTCTTCGAGCATCTTACGTACCTTTACTACTTCATCGAGTACCCCATCCGACGCTTCATTTATCATCCGCCTAGTGTATTCGCGTTCATACAGGATCTCTTGATGAACAATATCGTACACAATGTCGGGTACGGTGTCCTGGATGATCTCTGTGACTATACCTGGTACAGTTTCTTTGATAGCGGAGCTAATAAGATTAGGAACGGTGGTGTTGATTATTCCGCCAACTATACCCGGGACGGTTTCTTGAACTATCCTCGGAACGGTGTCGCCAATTTCCTCACGGACAGCTGTCCTCAAATCCGCTAGTGTAAAATCGACAGTTGCCACGGATAGTTCCCTTCTTAACTACTATAACGCTCACTTTCATGCATTATAACCGAACAGAAGCCGTACTGGAATAGTTAAATCAATTTTCTTAAGCTCGTTGATCGGCTTTCATTATTTCTTTTCGCAGCCATAATCGATCGGCCTTGGCTATATCTCCGTCAAAGTTAACCTTTAGTAGGTTAGATATCCAGGCTTTCACTTTTGGGTTCCTGCATACGAAGTAGCTGCTGCCCTCGTTTACGCTTACCAGATTCATAAACCAATCTGGTTTGACGGCGGCCAACTCGAGCTCAATCGTAGGCTTGTGATGTCGCAGCACTGAGTCTACCTCCCATACTACTAGCTGCCCGACGCTGAGAGGATGCGGAAAAGATTGGAACGTCAGGATCTTGGTGTCGTTGCGGATAGATGTGGCCACATCTGCCAAAATTGCTTCTTGGCACTCGTTGAAGTATTGGGCAGCCCAGCCGCTGGCCAAGCCCGAATGCGCCATAAGCGCGTCACGGGCAATCTTGTCCCTGTCGGTGGTAACTCTAGCCTTAAAATTAAGCGTGTTATCCAAAATCCCCGCAACCAATAATTTTGCGCTGGATAGAGTTATTTTATCGACAAGCCCCGCGGCGACCCAACGTTCATAGACGAGAGTACAGGCCGCACCGATATACTCAATGTGAGCTTTATCGCCAAGGTGGTCGCGCCAGAACTGTTCAAACCCCGGATGGTGATCTATCACCTCATCGATCTGGTCGAGTTCAACAATTTTATCGAAATATTCTGGGTCGGATACATCGATCAGGGTAAAGGTGTCCCCTGGTATTGCTTCGTAACTCGTTACTAGTGGAGCATGCAAGGACCTCAATGTTCTCGTGATACTTTCGTTCCAGGTCGCGGTGCTAGATGCCTGGGCTGAAACGCCCTGCAGTTGCAGTAGTTCGGCATAGGCAATGGTCCCCGCGTAGGCATCGATGTCGATGTACCGTGAACCGGAGGTAATAATTCGCACAGCTAGGTCCTGAGGGTTGCTACAAGCCGCTGTGAATCAATAAACAGGTCGAGAGCGTCATTTATACTAGGGATAACAATATCGCAGGCGAGTAGTGTCTGAACATGTACTCCCTCTGCCTGTAGAGTCACAATGCTTAATTTAACCGTCTCCATCAGCTTAAGGTCAATCAGGCCGTTGCCTATCGAAGCGCAGGTTTGTGGATCAAGCTCCATAGCTAGATCTCGCTTGCCTTGAGCGTTTTTCGCAAGTTTCCATTCGATGCCAAGGTTTGCCGCCAACTCATCGGCGTCATCACGGGTATTGCCCGTAAAAAACAACACCTTGAAACCCATCGCTTTGAGCTTGCCTAAACGCTCCTTGACCCCCTCAGGTACAACCCCGCCGACGGATAAGGTGCCATTAAGATCCAAAATAATTGTATTAATTTCAAGCTCCCCCTGACCTGGGATACTATATTTCATCTAGTATTGCTCGTATGAAGTGGTGACGGCCTGGGCCTCGAGCTGCTTGAGGGTCTCTATGGCCACGGAGACGACGATGAGGAGGCCGGTGCCGCCAAAAGTGAGTATCTGGCTGTTGGTGAACGCCTGGCCTATGAACGGCAGTACGGCGATGAATCCAAGCCCTAGGGCGCCGGCGAGGGTAATGCGGTTAACGACGCGCTTGAGATAGGTAGCGGTTTGGTTGCCGGGGCGGATGCCAGGGATGAAGCCGCCCTGCTTTTGGAGATTCTCGGCGATATCTTTGGGGTTGAACACCACAGAGGTATAGAAGTAGGTAAAAGCGACCACTAAGACGAAGTACGACACGGCATAGATAATCCCATTTGGAGAGAACCAGGTTGTGAGGTGGGAGGCAAATTGCGACACCCACTGCGTTTTGGCGTTGGTAAGGATTTGACCCAGGAGACCAGGGATAGACAAAAAGGCCAAGGCAAAGATGATCGGGATAACACCGGCAGTAATAACGCGCAGAGGAAGATGGGTATCGACCCCGGCAAAGACACGGTCACCCCGGGTGCGTTTAGCGTACGACACCGGAATGTTGCGTTGGCCCTCATTGAGCACGACCACGAAAGCGATAATGGCCAGAGTAGCGATAAGGAACCCTATGAGCGTAATTACCTTGCCGGCGTCGCCCGAAGCGAGGCTGGCAAATTGACCGGCGCTGCCTGGAAGGCGCGAAATAATACCACAGAAGATGATGAGCGAAATTCCGTTGCCGATACCCTTCTCAGTAATAATTTCACCTATCCACATCAGCAGGATAGTACCCGCTGTGATAGTGGAGACCATTAGCGCCCACTGGAACAGATTGGGATGACCAATAACATCGGTATTGGCAACGCGGATGGAGGTTTGCTGAATCAGGAAGACCATGCCGAAAGACTGGACGATAGCTAGGGGCAGAGTAAGCAGACGAGTGTACTGATTGAGCTTGCGTCGACCCTGCTCCCCTTCTTTTGATAACGCTTCAAAGCTGGGCACCACCTGTTGGAGTAACTGCATAATAATAGAGGCATTAATGTAGGGGCCCACGCCCATCATAATGATCGAGAAGTTAGACAGAGCCCCACCCGAAAAAACATCCGCAAACCCAAGAATCTTGTTCGAGTTGAAGATGAATTTCAGGAAATTGGATAGCGCCGCGTTGTCGGGCACGGGGACAGGAACGTGAGACAGGAATCTAAAGATTACTATGAGCCCAAGTACTACCAGCACCCTCCGGCGCAGATCTGGGGAACGATAGATCTGCTTGAGACTTGCAAGGTTCATTAGGCGGTAACCTGCTCCTGAGGCTTAGGGCGCGTGGCCTTCTTGCTAGGGGCCGAAACGAATTTGACGACTTCAATACTGCCACCGGCGGCTTCTACAGCGGCCTTGGCGGTCGCGCTGGCGGCGTTCACCGTAACAGTGAGTTTCTTTGTAAGTTCACCGCGAGAGAGTAGCTTGATGCGATCGTCGGCCTTTTTGACCAGCCCGACAGCAGCCAAGGCTGCAGCGTCGACAACGGCGCCATCTTTGAATTTGTCGAGACCATCGAGGTTGACCACCTGATACTGAGTGTGGTTGAGGGCCGTGAAACCGCGCTTCTTCGGTAGACGCTTAGCAAGAGGGTTCTGACCACCCTCGAACCCGGGGCGAACGCCACCGCCGGTGCGGGCGTTTTGGCCTTTGGTACCACGACCGGCAGTCTTGCCGTAGCCCGAGCCGATACCGCGACCGACGCGCTTCTTATCTTTGGAGGATTCTAAATTGAGTTCATGAATTTTCATAAGTAGTTCCTAGACAGTTTCTCGGACTGGTGCCGGTTTTTTGCTATCGGCCGAATCTTTGGGGTCGGCCTTGAGCCGGGAAAGTGCCAAAGCGGTGGCGTATGCATTGTTTACTTTATTACTAGAACCGAGCGACTTGGTCAAGAGGTCACGGATACCAGCGACCTCAACAACGTTGCGGACGGCGCCGCCGGCGATAACACCGGTACCGGCCGAAGCGGGCTTGAGCAAAACCATGGCGCCAGAGAAGCGAACCTGGATTTCGTGAGGGATGGTGTGGCCCTTGAGCGGGACGGTAATCATCTGGCTTTTGGCGCGGGCTACGGCCTTAGCGATTGAAGTCATGACCTCCGAGCCCTTGCCGACGCCGACGCCGACGCGGCCTTTGCCGTCACCGACGACTACAGTGGCGCGGAAGCGGAACCGACGGCCACCCTTTACAACACGAGCTACGCGGTCGATGGATATAACCTTTTCTTCGAATTCTTTGGGCTGTTGTTCAATAGCCATCTTAAAACTCCAATCCTGCGCCGCGTGCGGCTTCAGCTAGGGCGTGCAACCGGCCGTGATAAATGCGACCGTTGCGATCGAATACGACCTGTTTAATTTTCTTAGCTTTAGCGGCTCCGGCAATCTGCTCACCGACCCAGACGGCCTTGGCGGTCATATTGCCCTTAACATCGTGGCCGACAGTGCTGGCAGCTGCCAGTGTTTTGCCGGTGGTGTCGTCGATTACCTGAGCGGTAATGTGGACGAGTGTGATCTTGACAGACAAGCGGGGACGCAGCGGCGTACCGGAGACTTTGGAGCGCACACGGGCGCGGCGGCGATTTAACTTGGCAAGTGTTTGATTAATCATAGTTTTATCCCTTAGTCGCAGTCTTACCGGCCTTGCGGCGGATAGTTTCTTCGACATACTTGATACCCTTGCCCTTGTAAGGCTCCGGCTTCTTGAGCGACCGCAGGTTGGCGGCGGCTTGGCCGACCAATTGCTTGTCGAAGCCGCTCAGTGTGACGATGTTTTTCTCGATCTTAGCTTCGACACCTTCAGGCAGTGTGAACACTACCGGGTGCGAAAAACCGAGACTCAAGTTAATAATGTTCCCGGCAACAGCGGCGCGGAAGCCGACTCCGTTGATTTCGAGCGCGCGGGTGAAGCCCTGCGAAACCCCGATCACCATGTTGTCGACCAAGGTACGGCTGAGGCCATACAGGCGGCCGGTTTCGGCTGTTTCTACGACCTTGGCGAGTGTTACGACGCCGTCGGTTTGCTCGATGCTAATGCCCGGCAAAAGCGTAATCTCGAGGGTCCCCTTGGGGCCGGTAACTTGTACGTGCTGGCCATTGAGCTCAACTGTGACACCGGCGGGAACGGTAATTGGTTTTCGTCCAATTCTACTCATGCTACCACACCTTACAGATTAGTTCGCCGCCCAAGCCTTGCTTGCGGGCCTGTCGACCGGTCATGACGCCGCTCGAAGTCGAGACGATGACGATGCCGCGTCCGCCGAGAACCAACGGAATATCTTGGGCGCTGGTGTAAACCCGCCGGCCCGGCTTGGAAACTCGGATGAGTGAAGTGATGGTTTCCTGGTCGACCGGAAGCGTGAGCTCCAGCGACTTAAATCCGCCATCTTCCGTAACTTTGACATTCTCCAGGAAGCCGTTACTTTCGAGGATGTCAGCAACTTGCTGCTTCATCTTCGAGTAGGGCATCACTACCAACCGCTTACGTGCCGTATTGGCATTGCGGATGCGAGTGAGGAGATCAGAAATTGAATCGTTAAACATATTTTATCTCCTTACCAACTCGCCTTAGTAACGCCGGGGATCTGACCGCGCGAGGCGAACTCACGGAAGCAGACGCGGCATAGCGCGAATTTGCGAATAAACCCTCGGGGACGGCCGCAGATCTGGCAACGGTTAACGTGCCTGGTCGAAAATTTGGGCTTGCGCGCCGCTTTTACTACTAGTGCTACTCGTGCCATTATGCGTCCTTCCTAAAGGGGAATCCCATTAATTGTAGTAATCTTTTACTTTCGACTGCCGTCCCCGCAGTGGTCACAATGTTGACCTGCATGCCGTGGGCGGTGCCGATGTCTTCGAACGGAATTTGCGGGAAGATGCCGTGGTCCGGTAGACCGAGACTGTAGTTGCCGTGGGCATCGAAGGCGGTGTCGGAAATACCGCGGAAGTCACGGATACGGGGCAGAACTACGCCGACCAGGATGTCGATGAATTCTTCGGCGCGCTCACCACGCAGGGTGACGGTGGTACCGACCAGGTTGCCTTCGCGAAGCTTGAAAGAGGCAATGCTCTTGCGAGCAACAGTAGTAACAGGGTGCTGGGCAGTAACCTTAGCAAGAGTCTCGGCCACGGCGTCTAGATGTTTGGCATCACTGACTGCGCGACCCACACCGGCGCTCACCACGACCTTGACGATGCGTGGAACTTGGTGAGGATTGGTGTACTTGAACTCTTCCGTAAGAGCTGGCACTGCAACTGTCTTATACTTTTCGTTGAATCTATTCATTACTTCTTACCTGCTTCGGGAGTTTCTGTAGCCTTGGCCTTAGCTTTGGGCTCAGTCTCGGTCTTCTTTGGTTTAGCGGATTCGGCTTTCTTGGCTACCCGATCATAGTTTGAGCTAACCTTGAAGATACGCTCTTTGCTACCGTCGGGCTTGATCTGGTAACCCACGCGAGCGGGCTTGCCAGAGGCTGGGTCAAGTACCATGACCTTGGAGACATCAATGGGCTTAGTAACGTCCAGGATGCCACCGCGGGGGAGCTTCTGGGAGGGCTTGGTGTGCTTCTTCACGACGTTGATGTTTTCAACCAATACTTTATTTAGAGAAGGCAGGACGGCCAGAACAGTCCCGGTTTTGCCTTTGTCTTTTCCGAGGATTACGACAACTTTGTCGTCACGCTTGAGTTTCATTACAGCACCTCCGGAGCGAGTGAAATGATCTTCATGTACCCGCCGTCGCGCAGTTCGCGGGCGATGGGTCCGAAGATACGAGTACCGCGAGGCTGGCCGTCTTTGTTGATAAGCACGGCGGCGTTCTCGTCGAAGCGAATGCTCGAACCGTCGGCGCGCTTGGTCTCTTTGATGGTACGCACGATTACGGCGCGGACAATCTCTTTTTTCTTGACGCCGGCACCGGGTAGGGCGGCCTTAACACTAGCGGTGATAATGTCACCGACGCGAGCGTAGCGACGGCGGGATCCGCCAAGTACCTTGATACACAAGATATCTTTGGCGCCGGAGTTGTCGGCTACTTTAAGTCTGGTTTCTGACTGAATCATCTTAGGCCTCCATCTCCCCAGCAACCACCTTACGGGCTACTACCCAGCGCTTGTCGCGGCTAATTGGGCGGGTTTCGGTGATCTCAACGAAGTCACCGGTGTGAATCTCGTTGTTCTCATCGTGAGCCTTAAACTTGGTGGTCACTTTGTACTTCTTGCGATAGATGGGGTGTTCCTTCACGGTTTTTACCGCGACGACCACCGTCTTGTCCATTTTGTCGGAGACGACTGTCCCCCGTAGTGTGCGAATCATTCTGACGCCTCCATTTTGGCGATTGCACGCTCGCGGCTAATGGTGAGCGCGCGGGCGATGGTCTTTTTATGAGCCGACTGGATCTTGACGCCCTTCACCTCTTTGGTGCGGCTTTCAATGATAGCGTTGGCTAGCGCTGCTTGTTCGGCAGCGATAAACGCGGCTAGTTCCTGATCGGTCTTGCTGGTAATTTCTGTAATCTTAATCATGACTGTGTTTCCCCGCGGACTTCGCGGACTATAAATCGGGTAGGAATCGGGAGCTTGTGAGCGGCGAGACGCATGGCCTCTTTGGCAACGTCCTGGGCAACACCGTCCATCTCAAACATGATGGCTCCGGTTTTGACCTTGGCGGCGTAGTGATCGACTGATCCCTTACCACTACCCATGCGGACTTCGGCGGGCTTCTTGGTGATCGGAGTGTCCGGGAAAATGCGAATCCAGATCTTTCCACCACGCTTGACGTGACGGGTCATAGCGCGTCGGGCCGCCTCAATTTGACGAGAGGTAATGCGCTCGGAGGCTTCAGCCTTGAGGGCGAACTGTCCGAAAGCAATCTCGGTACCGCGTGTAGCGTCGCCGCGCATTACACCCTTCATTTGCTTCCTATACTTGGTTTTCTTTGGCATTAACATGGCTAAAACTTCGATCCTTTATATACCCAGACCTTGACGCCAATGACGCCGTAGGTGGTTTTTGCAAGCGCCTGAGCGTAGTCGATGTCGGCGCGCAGGGTGTGCAACGGAATACTGCCCTGGCTGACGTTCTCGCGGCGGGCCATTTCGGCACCGTTGAGGCGGCCGGCAATGGCAACCTTGGCTCCCAGAGCACCACTCTTCATGGCGTTCTCGACACTCATCTTCATGGCGCGGCGGAAACTGATACGGCGCTCGAGCTGACCGGCAACGTTCTCAGCTACAAGCTGAGCGTTCATTTCGGGCTTTTTGACCTCTTCGATAGAAACTTTAACGGGTCCGCCGACGATCTTGGCAAGCAGAGACTTGAGCTCTTCGGCACCACTACCGCCGCGGCCGATAACAACACCGGGCTTGGAGGTGTGGATGGTTACCACGATCTGGCCGGGCGAGCGCTCAATGTCAACGCGGGCAACGCCGGCGCGCTTGTTGAGTTTGGCCGAAATGGCGGCACGGAGCTTGAGGTCTTGGATTAGGAAGGTGGCGTAATCGCGGTCGGCGTACCAGCGTGATTGCCAGTCGTGGTCGATCTGCAGGCGCATACTTCGCGGGTTGATCTTTTGTCCCATTACTTTGCCTCCTTCTTAGTGGTTTCGGTAGCAGCTACCTCAGCGGACTTCACAGCCGGGGTATTAGTTTGCTTTAGCTCTTTGGGCTTGGTTTCAGGAGCTTTAGCGGCCAGAGCAGCGGTATCGGTAACGATGACAGTAATGTGGCTGGAGCGTTTGCGGATGGCGCTGGCGCTACCCTTGGCGCGGGGACGTGAACGCTTGAGAGTCGGGCCGGGTCCAATGAGCACGCTCTCGACCTGCAGGTTGGCCGCCTTGGCGTTGTGGTTGTTCTCGGCGTTGGCAATGGCGGAGGCCAGGACTTTGCCGATGGGACCGGAAGCGCGCTTTTCGGTGTTGATCAGGATAACCTGAGCATCGAGAGCACGGCGGCCGCGGATGAGCGCAGCGACTAACCCGGTCTTGCGGGCGCTGGTTCCAACAAATTTAGCTGTAGCTGATGTCTTCATTATTTGCTCTTCGCCAATTTGCCACCGTGGCCGCGGAACTTGCGGGTCGGCGAGAATTCACCAAGCTTGTGGCCAACCATGTTTTCCGAAACGAAAACCGGCACGTGCATGCGGCCGTTGTGCACGGCAACCGTGTGACCGACCATCTCGGGAGAAATCGTGGATGCACGAGCCCAGGTCTTTAGTACTGACTTGTCGCCGGCGGGTAGCGCAATAATGCGCTTTAGCAGCCGCTCGTCTACGTATGGTCCTTTTTTGAGTGAACGGCTCATTTAGCGTCTCCTGCCTTTACCGCGTCCGCGGATGATCATAGCGTCGGTGGACTTGCGGCGGCGAGTCTTGAGACCCAATGCCGGCTTGCCCCAAGGCGTCTTCTGACCGTATTTATAAATAGCTGTTGGTTGTGCACCTTCGCCACCACCGTGAGGGTGATCCACCGGGTTCATAGCCTTACCGCGAACGGCTGGGCGCCAACCCATGTGACGACGGCGTCCGGCCGAGCCCCACTTGATGTTCTGGTGCTGCTCGTTGCCGACGGTACCGATGGTAGCCTGGCAGTTCTCGTGAACGAGGCGAACCTCACCCGAAGGAAGCTTGACCTGGACAAAACCGGGCTTGTTCGACTCTTTGGAGACGAGTGAAGCCTTGGTACCGGCGGAGCGGGCAATTTGACCGCCCTTACCGAGAACGAGCTCAATGTTGTAAATCTGGGTACCGGCGGGAATGCCCGAAAGCGGCAGACGGTTACCCTTCTTGATGCCGGCATCGGCGCCGGAAGCCAACTGATCACCTACCTTCATGCCGGAGCCAGCTAGGATGTAAGCGAGCTTGCCGCCTTCAATGCGAACGAGTGCAATGTGAGATGACCGGTTGGGATCGTATTCGATTGCCTCAACAACGGCAGAAGCAACTAGTTTGAAATCGAAATCGACGAGGCGGTAGAACCGCTTGACGCCACCGCCGCGGTGGCGAACGGTGATTTTACCCTGGTTGTTGCGGCCGGAACCGGCTTTTTTGGCAACGAGCAATGACTTCTCGGGGCGCTTACCCTTGGTGAGAGTCGAAGTGTCCTGAGTGGTCATCCCGCGGCGAGCAGGGGTAGTCGGCTTGTAAAGTTTAATGGCCATTACTGGGCTCCCTCAAATAAGGTGATTTTCTGCCCCGGCTTGAGCTTAACCAACGCCTTCTTAACGTCCTTCTGACGGCCAAGAATCTGCTTGTAGCGCTTAATTTTACCCTTGGTGATCATCATATTGACATCGATGACGTCCACCTTAAAGGTAGCCTCAACGGCTTTGGTGACCTCGATCTTGTTGGTGCTGGTGGGCACTTCGAAAACGTAGATGCCGCGCTCGGCGAGGTAAATTGCCTTTTCGCTAATCTTGGGAGTAAGTACGATGTGAGCCATTATTTTTCTCCCAACCATTCGTTAATCATAACTAAGGCTTTTTCGGTAATAACAATTTTATCGGCATTCATAACGTCGTAAACGTTGAGGTATTTAGCCTGAACGGTCTTGAGGCCAGCAACGTTGCGAGTGGCCCGCTCAACCAAATTATCTTTAACGCTTACGGCCATGAGGATCTTGCCTTCGAGACCTAACTTACCCAGCAATTCAACTGTGGGCTTAACCTTGCCTTCGGGGCAGGAGAACGATTCAAGGATAATGATGTGACCGGACTGGGCCTGAAGGCTGAGAGCCTGGCGAATAGCGGCACGCTTCATGCGGACCGGGAGATTTAGGCTGTGATTCTCGCTACCGTTGGGTCCGAATACGATACCACCACCGCGCCAGTTGGGGACGCGGATAGAGCCGACGCGAGCTCGGCCGGTGCCTTTTTGGCGCCACGGCTTGCGGCCACCACCGCGGACTTCACCGCGCTTGAGGGTAACGGCACCGGCAACGCGGCCGTTGGCGAGATAAGTGCGATAAGCCTGACCGACGAGCTCATGGTTGGCTTCAACACCGAACACGCCGGCATCCAATGCAACGGTGGCTTCGTGCTTGGTGCCGGTCTTGGAATATGAAGTGACTTTTGTCATTAGATTGCGCCTCTGATCATTACTAGTCCGCGCTTCGGGCCCGGGACTGCGCCCGAGATACCCAGCAGGCCGAGTTTGGCGTCGACAATTACTACCTTAAGACCAGTAACCGTAACTTGCTCGTGACCCATGTGACCGGCCATGTGCATGCCCTTGAAAACGTGCTCAGGGTAACCGGAACCGATTGAGCCAGGGGCGCGGTAGTTTCTGGAACCGTGAGTTTTTGGTCCGCGGCTGAAGTTGTGGCGCTTGATGGTACCGGCAAAACCCTTGCCCTTCGAAGTTCCCGTGACCTGAACGGCATCTCCGGCTTCGAAAGTTGTGACATCAATGGTAGCGCCAACTTCGAGAGCCAGTGCCTCGGCCGCATCCGCCAAGCGGGCTTTGGCTAGCGGGTGGGTAGTCTGAACGTCCGAAATGCGGATCTCCCGCATATGACGGGCATTGCTCCCAGCGGCCTTGAGGTGGCCGGCCTGGGGCTTGGGTTGGTGCTTGGCCTCACCAAAACCGAGTTGAACGGCATTGTAACCGTCGGTGGCTTCAGTTTTAACTTGAGTGACAACGCACGGGCCGGCCTGAATAAGGGTAACGCGCGCGACATTACCGCTCTCGTCAAAAAGCTGTGTCATGCCGAGTTTTGTTCCAAGAATGGCCTTCATGATTGTCCTACTTACATAAATAAGCGCTAGGCAATGGCGGTATCTCCTATCTTGGAGACCTGCACACTTCCTAGTCTATACACTGCCCACAGCAAAATGTGCCGAGGCGAAATACCATGTGACTATAGCGTATCTGACGGCTTGGTGTCAACAGGTTTACGCAGTGCTTTAAGTGGTTGCTTGCGAGCTAAGTAGCGTAGTTCCTCGCCGAGAGCGCTATTCATAAGTGCCAACCCAGAGATTGTGAGGCAAGCAGACAGTGCAAATGACCATAACCAGTGGAAATCCTGCACAAATATGCGTCGCTCATTAATAACCGGTATGAGTACAAAAATAACCGCCACATTGCTCAGTAGCCAACCGACAAATAGACGGCGGGGCTTTTCGACGGGAACAGCCTTGGACAGCCGACGTACCCGGATAAATTTTATTGTGACTAACCAGTTGAGATACAAAACAATCGGCAACGGCAGCTGAGAGAGGATGAATACAAACATACTTAATAACTATAGCGTAAGATGACGCAATGCTCGCATTTGTTGACAAATACCTCTTGTCATGTTACAGTGGGTAAATAATATTTTAAAGGCCTGGAATGAATCAGCAATCCACCTTCAACCGAATTGGCGCTATGCTCGCCATTACCGTTGCAATCACTATTCTATATAGCTATATACCACTCGAGCTAACGCCCGTACGGCAATTGTTATCGCTTATTCAGCTCGGATTTATGATCGCCATCATGACGCTCACCATGCGCGTTATTTCGCGCGACTTCTAACTATTTACCAAACCAGATGCTGGCCAAGGCTACCCCGCCGAACAGGCCGAGAATTGCCGACACAATCAGCACGGCGTATTCGATTTTGCGGTCAATAGCAAAATGGTCGTGCTGGGCAAGAAGCAGCCCCACGATTAATCCGGCGGGTACAACCATATAACCATTGAGCTTGATCCAGGTCATGCCGAATAGAAAATAAATCAATATTTTTAGAAAATAGGCGTTATCGCTTTCGCGAGCGCTGGTTTTTTTGACAGCTTTACTCATGAGCTAATTAAACCATAAGCATGATAAGAGTGCAAAGATGGTTAAAAGGTCATCCGACCACCACCCCAGGATCGGAGCGGTGGTCGGATGTGCTAGGACAGGTGAGGCCTAAGCCTCAGACTCAGGCTCCTAGCGACGAGAGCGACCCTTGTTGCGGCGACGCCTCACGAGGACAACGCCAACGGCGCCGACAACGAGCGCCGAGAGGGTGATCTTGGGACCGGTGTTCATATCGATCTCCTTCATTTGTGACCCAGCGCAGCAGCCGGACCAACGGATAGGCTCGGGAAGTCGAGTCCGTTGGCGATTATACCTTATTTATCGGGCATTTTTGGATGGAAGAACTTCTGATCTTTCAGTTGTTCGGGCAAAAAACCTTGTTGGTGTTCAAAGCCAGGCTTCCATTTGTAGCCTTTGTTGTAGCCGAGCTCTTTCATGAGCTTGGTGGGGGCGTTGCGCAGATGCAGCGGCACTTCGGCCTCAGGGTGCTCCTGAGCGGCCGTAATGGCCGACCCAATGGCATCATAGGCACGGCGATCTTTCGGTGATGACGCTAAGGCGATGGTAGCTTGGCTCAGAATAATGCGTCCCTCCGGCATACCGATGCGCTCGATAGACTGAAAAGCGGCCAGGGCCAGTGGCAACATGGTGTTGTCGGCTAGGCCAATATCTTCGGATGCAAAAATTACTAGGCGGCGCGCTATGAATTTGGGGTCTTCACCGCCCTCGAGCATTCGAGCCAGGTAAAACAAGGCGGCGTCCACGGCCCCGCCGCGCATCGACTTGATGTAAGCCGAGATCAGATTGTAGTGATACTCCCCCGTTTTGTCGTATTTGAGACCGGGTTTTTGCATGGCTTGTTTAACGACTTCCAGGGTAATCTTGCCGCCGGCCAAGCTGGCAGCGGTTTCTAGCCCACCCAGAGCAACGCGGGCGTCGCCGGCGGCTAGCTCGGCCAAAAGCCGGCCAGCATCGGGATCGAGCACCTTGCCCCGGAGCTCTTTGGTACCCCGGTCAATTATTGCCAAAATCTGCTCGACCGAGAGCGGCTCGAGCACCACTACCCGACTGCGAGAAAGCAGCGGGCCAATTACTTCAAACGACGGGTTTTCGGTGGTCGCGCCAATGAGAATAATGGTGCCATTTTCCACGTGCGGCAAGAACGCATCCTGTTGCGCTTTATTAAAACGATGGATTTCATCAACAAACAAAACGGTGGCTTGGCCGAGGTTCTTGCGCTCGGTGGCGCGTTCGATCACCTTTTTCACGTCGGGTAGCCCGCTGGTGGTGGCCGAGATTTCTTCGAAGGCAAAATCGCCGCTGGAGGCAATGATGCGCGCCAAGGTGGTTTTACCAGTCCCCGGCGGCCCCCACAAAATCAGCGAGGTCGGTGTGCCCAGGGTAATAATTGTGCGCAGAAATTGCCCCTCACCCACCACCTGCGACTGCCCAACAAACTCATCAAGAGTGCGAGGCCGAATGCGATCAGCCAGAGGGCGCCTGGTGTCATCAGAAAATAAGTTCATGTTTTTACTATACGACGCCAACAGGAGTAATCGCCAGAACGAGGGGCTTAAAATGGAGGTGACCACCCAAGTCAGAGACCTGGGTGGCCATTCGCCGCTATGTGCTTTGCGATCCGGTTTCGCGTGGCTGGCGATTCGAGGCGGCAATAGTTGCAATCTCGGATCGGCCGCTAGCGATGAGTATGGATTTTGGAGGCAATCCACAGCGCAAGAGTACGCCTAGGCCGAACTGACAAAATATTTTCGCGAGCGTGAACTTCCCGTTGTCGATCACACTCTGGTCAACCCGCTCAACGTCGAGGCCGTTGAGCAGAATAGTTAGATCGAACTTGGTTCGCGTATTTCCGAGCTGAAGGTTATCAGCCGATATTCGAGTCTCGATTGGCCGGTTTTCGGCCGTTGGCCCATAGAAGGTTAAGACCAGATCGGCGATACTCTCGAGAAACACCTCGAGTTCTTTGGGCGGAAGCATTGCGCTATGGTCGAATACGGCCTCGACCACAATCTTCGGACCGTCCTTTTTATCCGTCACTTGAGCGAACCTCGTCTTCTCTGCGTAGGTACTACGGTCGGCGAACAATCATGCATGTTAGCACGGGCTGGCTGGTACGTATATAGTGGCGAAGCTAATATTTTGGCAAAACCGTGATTGCGGCATCGATGGCTGCGATGGCAGTGTCCAGAGCACCCGCAATCTGGCCGTCGAGCAGGCGGACTTCGTTGATAAGTTTGGTAGCATTAGCCTCGGCGCCGTCGGCACCGACGTGGGCAAATTTGGCCTCATAGGCCAATAACTCAAGGCGTGAAGCCTGATCGAGCCAGTAGTAGGCCGTGGCGATAGTACCCAGCAGCGCGGCATCGGACATGACAAATAATCGACCGGAGGCTTTGATGGACGTCCAAAACGATGCGATGTAGCTTATGCGGGCAAACATGGTGAGGCTGCCGCGGCGGGCCTCAAATAGTGATTTGTTTTCGACCAATTCGGCGCGCAGCTGATCCAAAATTGCCTGCTCCATCTGAGGAGTGCTCGGTGAGGCGGCCGAACGAGCTGCCGCTGGACGTAGCGAACCGAAAAACAGTCCGATCGGTATGCCGATCATGACCCCGAGGGCGCCGGCAGCTATTCCGGAAGTGAAAAACTTGAGATAAGTTCCGGCGAGATATCCGGTACTGACACGTCCAACGACATAGCCCAAGGGCGCGAGTACGGCTAACAGCCCCAACATTACACCGATAGTGAACTGGGGCCTGCGACCGGCGTAATCTGATTTAGGTGTGGGAGTTGCCATAAGGATTAGTTATTATAATCACAAATGGCAGATTAATCAAGCAGCCGTGTAGCTAAGCGTGTGTTTGGGCCTTGGTTTTGCGCGCCTCATTGGCCCAATGGTCGGCCATTTCGTTGCCAGGATCATTGTTGTGGCCCCGCACCCAAGTCAGCCGAGCCTTGGATGTGCGGTACAGTGGCACCACCTCTTGCACGATATCGAGGTTCTTGATCTCGCCGCCTTTTTTCTTCCAACCGTTGGCTTCCCAGCCGAGAGACCACTTGGTGATAACGTTAATCCAGAATTCACTGTCGGTGTGAATGACGGCCGGCGCACCAGCCGCATCCTTGAGCGCGGCAATGAGCGCCTTGCCCTCCATGCGGATATTGGTGCTATCGATCTCACTGCCCAGCACACGCGGCTCCATGGCACGAATGACGGCAAAGCCACCAGCGCCGGGGTTGGGCTCGCAGCTCCCATCGGTATAGTAGATAATTTCTTCAGTATCGGTTGTGGTTTGCATGATAGTTATTTTACACTACGCGCTTTTGCTATAATATTCGCATGGAAAATTCTGAACTCATCAACTCGCACGAAATAATTGAAGACTCTTGCTCCCCCGACCAGGAAGACGCCTTTCGCGACGCTGTCGAACGGATCGAGGAAGAAGATTTAGCGGCAATTAATGACTATCTGAACGCCGGCGTAGCTGCCGACTCAGACTGGCACGACTACTGGGACGCCTTCGCAAAGTACGAATGGTACGAATTCGCTTACGCCTACCATCACGTAATGAGCCGCGATTTCAGCCTGGATTAAGCTCCTATAACCCCTCGCACTCGCAGGGCTTTGCCAGCAACAGTTCACGTTGGCGCTCGATGGTGTCCACGAACTGTAATTGGACCTTTTCTCCGTTAGCCAAAGTCTCATCCAGATCAGACGCGTGTCTATACCCCCGCCGCTCCATCTCCCGCGCCTGCTCGCCATGGCGTACGTACAGCGCCGCCAGCTTGCCTTCCCAACGCTTGGTTTCGGGATGATTGCGATACCCGCGTCTATCTTGTGTCAAAATTGTCCATATGGCGTGCAACTCCCGATGCTCACCCAATAAATGCACCCGACATAGTTCTTCGACTGGGACGTCCCATACTCTCATACGAATATTTTACCTCAGCAATGGTGCATACTCGGCCAATTATTGGAAGAGTGCGTATGAATAAGTAGATGGTTCTATATCAATCGCCCGTGTCCGGCCGTCAACGGATGGATGATGCCACCCTCACCTAGAAACACCAGGATGCTCAATTGAGGTATTGGAATGCTTGCCGATGCAGGGGCTGTACGGCTGACATCAAAAAGCCCCGCTTTCGCGGGGCTTTTACGTCGGACATTAGTTACATCTTGATTTCGATGTCGACGCCGGCCGGGAGGTTGAGGTTCATCAGCGCGTCGATGGTCTTGGGGGTGGGCTCGGTGATGTCGATAAGGCGCTTGTGGGTGCGCATCTCGAACTGCTCACGGGCATCTTTGTAGATGTGCGGCGAGCGCAGGACGGTCATTGAGTTTTTTTCGGTGGGCAACGGGATTGGTCCCGCGACTTTGGCACCCGTGCGGGTAGCGGTGTCAATGATTTGCTTGGCGCTTTGGTCGATTACTTTGGAATCGTATGCTTTGAGGCGAATGCGAATTCGCTGCTTCTCGGGTGCTTTAACTTCTGCAGTTGCCATGGGGTAGGTACAAACTTTCGATAAGGTTACTAATGTAGGGGATTGGCACGCTCACGTGTTGGCTTTGATTTAAGCATATCTTGAACGTATTTGTCAATTTTTGACAGATGGATTCCGATGAGGAGAAGTTTATAAATCTGGCGCCATCGCCTTCCCTGCGGGAGGTGAAAAAGTGGTCTCGGAGGTACGCTTGTGTGCAAATCGAGCTCGGGCGTAAAGCTTTAGGCCGGTCGCTGGGCGGGAGTTAGAGCTTTTGGGATAATGGCCGCCTCAGTGACACTGGGCGGGTCGAAGATGCGGATGGTAGCAATGGTCCCCTTTCCGAGCTGGCTTTGCAATGCGATATCGCCGCCAATGTAGGTCATGAACAGCTTATCGAGGAAAAGGCTAAACCCCATACCCTCGTGATTAAAAACAAGAGCGCCCTCGGCCTTGGCGAACGGACGGAAGAGTTGCTTGAGCGCGGGCGGAGCTATGCCGGGGCCGTGGTCGGTAACACTGAGGGCGGTGTCGTGAGTGCCGGCCTGGGCCGAGATGGCGATGGTGCCACCGGAAGAACTATAGGCAACGGCGTTTTCGATCAGAGAGGCCAGCACAGCCTGGATCCAATAGGGATGGCGGGCAATGAGGATGGTATTGGCTGGGGTTTGGAAGTTAATATTTTTGGCCAGCGCCGCCGAAGACGAGCTTTGCATGGCTGCATCTACCATTTGAGCGAGCTCGAATTGTTGCCATGGTGCTTCGGTGTGTCCGGAGTGGAGGCGAGCGGCGAGGGCAAATTTCGCCAAAATGCGCAGGAAGCGGTTACTACCCTCGGCAATAGACTTGGAGGCTGCACTTTCGCCCAGTTTGGGCACCATGTTCAGGAGGAGATTGACATCGGCAGTGAGCTTGGCCGTAGCGCTTAGAATTAACTGGTTGCGCGTGGTATCTAGCGCTAACTCTTCATCGACTAGGTGTTGACGGGCCTCGCGGTCACGGCGGCGGAGTGTGAGATTGCGCAGCAACACATATAGCCCCAGTGTTAGTAGCCCAAATACCGCGGCTTGGATAATCAGGTTAATTTGATTGACTTCGATCTCACCTACTTTTATAACCAGTAGGTTAAAAATAAACGTGAGTCCTCCAAGCAGGAGAATTGGCAGCAGGAATATGGGTCGCAGCCAGATTTTTATCTGCTGCGCGGCGCCGGGCTCAGGGTTCGCTACCTGAGTAGATACGATGGCGCCCAGAAGCTGCTCGATACTCCCCCTTAATTGGTTAACCGACAGCTTGATGCTCTCAACGCGTCTCTGGTCGAGCTGGCCAAGGGTGATTCCAAGATCAAGTCCATTGGAAATTAGAGTGAGAGGGGTGCGCAGGTAATGGGAGGCTAGTTGCACCAACGTGGATTTGTCCGCAGCGATTGCCCGCTCGCGCTCGACGGCGGCGGACATGGCTTCGGCGGTGGCGATTTCACGGCGCGTCTGGAAGACCAACATTAGCAGGCCTAGCCCCAGTAGGGCAAATAATAAGTATGGGAAGGCGTTGGCCACGGGTGTGGGGATCTGCCTGACAGCGCGCTTTACCGCCTCGGTCGCGGCTCGAGTGGCCTCGGTAATTTGTTGTGTAAGCCCGCCACCCGTAGTTGCCGGCGCGGCGGAGGAGCGAATGATTACCTGGAACGCACGGGTGGTGATGGCACCGTCGGCATCATACGCGACCACTTTGACGGTGTGGCTTGCCTGAGTCTGAGTGGTCCAAGGCCAGTAGAATGTCCCGGTGGCGGTAGGCTGGGCAGATAGCGCTAGGCCACCGTCAACAAAGAATTCCACCTTGGCGAAGGATTTGCCTTGACCATTGAGGGGGGTGACGGTGACAGTGTAGGTGCCGGGTGGGATCACTTGGCCGTCCGACAAATTGATCGCAAAAGTGAGGCCGCTGGGTGCCGTTGCTACGGTGATGGGAGGTGGCATGGCCGAAGGCGAGGTGGGTGCGGGGCTGGCGCTGGAAGACGTGGGAGTGGGCGTGGGCCCCGGCGGAGTTGGTGTGGGGCTTGCACCAGGCGGAGTGGGAGAGGGCGTAGGAGTGGCGGGGCAGGTTTGGTATCCGCACTCAGAATAATTGCCACGGCCATATAGTCCGGCCAAGGCTGGGGTTGGGACCAACTGAATGAGCAGCGAGCAAGACAGCACACAAAGGCCGAGGTGGCGGGCTATTTGTCTAGCAATCCAACTCCGCAAATTTACCTCATGCTTTAAGTTTATGAGAAGCGTATTGCCTGCCAGGCAAAGGTAGCAGTGGATGACGCTCCCGGGCTTTGGTCAACATTGATGGTGAACTGGGTGGATGTAGGGGTGGAAACCCAGAATTTAGTGGCTGCATTTAGGCTGTTGTTGGGGGTCACCTGGATGTCCTTTAAGGCTGGCGTTACGCTAAGACCGTGAGAGACAACGATGCTGGTGGTGGCTGCTAGGACCGTGGCAGTACCATTGGACTCCGTGACCCAACCGATGTTACTCCGGATCATGGGCGGGTTGGACGTCGAGGCTGAGCCAAGGAGGGCGGCAGTGCCCCAGTGCGTGGCAGGGCCGAAAACGTTACCCTCGACTAGAGTAAACTGCGATCCAGTACTAGATAACTCGAGACCATACTTTGGCTTGTTGGCCGAATCGCCGGAAACATAGAAGAAATTATTCCCGGTGTAAATGATGCGAGAAAGTGCGTTGCCCGACGGTCCGGCGTGGAACACATTGGAATAGGTATTGGTGGCGGAAATACCGTTAGTAGCAAAATTACAGCCGGTAAATGTAATGTCGCTAAAGGCGCCATTAGTGGAATCAAGATCTACCCCGTGCTGGCCGTTGAGACGGAATTTGCAGTTGCTGAACTGCGAACGAGAGCCGCCGCCATCCAGAAATAGGCCGTATCGGGTGTTGGAGTAGAAGTTGCAGGCGTCGGCCTGAATGCCGGGCTGGGCGGTATATAGTCCGTCCTGGGTGTTGTTGGAGAGAATGCTGCCTATGAGCATATTGTAATCGCCATTGGTGCCGTAGGTAATGCCGGCCAGCCCGTTGTAGCTGAAGTCGCATGAGATGAAGCGGTTGTCGGAGGCGTGCCAGGACGTGTAGCCGACAACATTGACGCCGTAGCCGGTGCAGAGATGGACGGATACGTTATCGAGCTCGCCGCGGACGGCCTCCCAATGTATCCCATCGACGCCTGAGCCGAACAATCCCCCGTCAACGGCGATGTCGCGAATTTTGACGCCGTAGACAGTGCGGTCGAGGGCAGAGCGTTGGACGTTGATCAAGGGTACGCCGGTGAGCGTGCTGTCGGCCTCTATGCGACTGCCCGCCCCTACCTGCGTGCCGGTGGTGCGGTTGCCGGCACCGGCACCAAACAGCAGCGTGTTGTCGGTTTGGATGACTAGGCTGGTGGTGATCTTGTAGCGGCCGGGCGGCAGGTAGACGTTGCCACCGGTGGACGGCACGGCGTTGAGAGCCGCTTGGATGGCGGCGGTGTCGTCGGTGGAGCCGTTGCCGCGAGCATTGTAGGGGGCATGCTTGACGTTGATGAAATTCTGCTCGGGATCGTCGTAGGCGTTGGCGTTGCTGCGGATGAAGGCCGGGACCGCCTTGGAGCCGTTATTATATATGGCGCTGGTGGCGATTTGGGTGGAACCGGTAGGGAAAGCCGGGCTCGGGCCGAAAGAGTTGCCGGTAACCACGGTGCCCTGGGCGCAGGACGAGCTGAGGTTAACGCCGTAGCGGGCGTGGTTGGCGCTGCCGCTGTTTTTGTGGCCGATCGAGTTGCCAGTGATTTGGGTGCGGGTGACACCGTTGCCGCTGGGGCCCTGGATGATGATATGGTCGTAGGTGTTATCGATGGAGTCGCCGTTGGTAGAAAGGCCGTTGCCGGTGATCTGGATATCGGAGTAGCCGCCGTTGGTGGAGTCGATGTTGATGGCATGCTGCCCGGAGCCCTCGATTTTGCAGTTCATGATTTTAGTGCGCGATCCGCCGCCGTCGAAGAAGATGTTGTAACGAGTTGCGTTATACGTATGGCAGGAGGTGATTTGTTGCGAGGCGCCCTTGATGGTGATGTTGTCGTTGTTATTGTATAAGATGGTGTGAACCATGTGGCAATCGGCTGAATTGTCATCGAACAACATGCCGGAAAGGCTATTGTCGCCCATTTGGCAGAACGCCACGATGGAGTCGTAGGTGTTCCAGGTGGGGACGGCGTAACCGTGCAGGCGGATGCCGTTGCCGGTGCATTTATGCACGTGGACATGGTCGATGTGGCTGCGGTTAGAGCGGAAATGGATGCCGTCAACGGCTGTACCCTGAAGGTTGCCGTCTACCACAAAATCGCGCAGTAGCGTGCCATATACCGGACGGTCATCGGCGGACCTCTGCACTAGAATGACGGCGTTGGTGATAGTCGACTGGGCGAGGAGCTTGGTCCCAATGCCGGTTTGGGTGCTACCACTGCGCTGGCCGGTGCCGGCGCCGGTAAGGGCGACGTTTTCGTTTTGGATGAGGATGGAAGAGGCAATATTGAATGTGCCTTCGGTGAGCATGATGCGGCCGCCGTTGGCTGGTAGCGCTGCCAAGGCGGTGTTTATTTCCGCCTCGTCCGCGACGCCGTCACACACGTAGTCGGCCGCCATTTTGCTATGTGTAGAGGCGTCGCTGGCGGCCACTACAAGGGCTGGCGCGCCGGTGGCGATGGTAGCCCATTTGATGCCCGTGGTTTGAGCAGAATCGGCCACGAGCAACTGGCCGTCTGTCCCGATGCCTTGCCGGGTAATGGTGGCAGCAGCTGTGGCAGCCAGCAAATCGCCCTTGGTCGTGGCGGTGGCTTTGTCCAGTTTGGCAGCTAGGTCTGTTGTAAGATTGTTAACTTTAGCTTCGGCAAAAGATCCATCCGGCACGATAGGCGCACTTGAGAATGTTTTGATACCGGCAATGGTCTCGGCGCCGGTGTTATGTACTACAGCTGAGTCATCTGACTTGGCAGCTAGCCCTGGGACGGTTGGAGCAGCGGCAGTGCCAGCCAAATCGCCGGCCAATTGCACCTTGCCTTTGGTAGTAGTGGTGGCATCGGGGTTTACTACGACACGATGAGTACCGTCAGGGTTATGCTCAACCAACATATAGTCATTGAGCACATCTCCCCAAATATCATAGTCGGCTCCAGGTGCTGGAAGACGTGACATGCCACTTCCCTCTAATTCGTTATGCTTATGCTACAGGATTGCAGGGTAAGCCGCAAGCTCACACCCGTAGCTTTATAGGAGGCCGCCAAACGAAGAACCGGCTACCAAAAAGCGGACCCGGAGGCCCGCTATTTGCAGTAGTTAGCGTTTAAACGCTAAGTTACTTGATGATCTTGGTGACAACGCCGGCACCAACGGTGCGGCCGCCTTCACGGATAGCGAAGCGAAGTCCATCTTCCATGGCGATCGGAGCAATAAGCTCGACCTTCATTTTGATATCATCGCCAGGCATAACCATCTCAACGCCGTCAGGCAGCGTAACGTTGCCGGTGACGTCGGTGGTACGGATGTAAAACTGAGGCTTGTAACCCTTGAAGAACGGGGTGTGGCGGCCGCCCTCGTCTTTCGAGAGGATGAAGACCTGAGCGTCAAACTCGGTGTGAGGAGTGACGGTACCGGGCTTCGCCAGAACCTGGCCGCGCTCGATGTCGGTGCGCTCAATACCGCGCAGCAAGGCTCCAACGTTGTCACCGGCGCGAGCGTCGGGCAGGAGCTTCTTGAACATTTCGACGCCGGTAACGACGGTCTTCTTGGTGGGGCGGATACCAACGATTTCAACTTCGTCGTTGACGTGGATTTGACCCTGCTCGATACGACCGGTGGCAACGGTGCCGCGGCCCTTGATCGAGAAGACGTCTTCGATGGGCATCAGGAAAGGCTTGTCGACTTCACGCTTGGGCTCAGGGATGAAGTCATCCATGGCAGCAACGAGGTCCAGGATGGACTTCTCGGCGTCAGCATCGCCTTCAAGAGCTTTGAGGGCGGAACCCTTGATGATCGGGGCGTTCTCGTCGAAGTCGTACTTGGCGAGCAATTCGCGGATTTCCATCTCAACCAGCTCTGCGAGCTCGGGGTCGGCCATATCCATCTTGTTCATGTAGACCAGGATGGAAGGGACACCAACCTGCTTGGCGAGCAGGATGTGCTCACGAGTTTGAGGCATCGGGCCGTCGGCGGCGGAGACTACGAGCACGGCGCCATCAATCTGAGCGGCACCAGTGATCATGTTTTTAACGTAGTCAGCGTGGCCAGGCATGTCGACGTGGGCGTAGTGACGCTTGGTGGACTCGTATTCCTGGTGCGAAGTGGCAATGGTGATACCGCGCTGGCGCTCTTCGGGAGCGTTGTCGATTTCACCGTAAGCTACGGGCTTGTTAATGTCTGACGGAAAGTGCTTAGCCAATACCGAGGTAATGGCAGCGGTGAGGGTAGTTTTACCGTGGTCGACGTGACCCATGGTACCTACGTTGACGTGCGGCTTATCGCGCTTAAATGTTACGGCCATTGCGTTCTCCTTAATATTTTCCACTGCAGATGGATAATGTGGCTTATCTGGCCCTTTAGCGGACTGCCAAGTGGCGGCCGCATCAGCGATCTAAAGTGGAAATTGATCTTATTTACTTAGGCGGACATAAAAATACCGCCCGCTATGGACTACGTCATTATAGACAGTGTGAGGCTATTTTGTAAAGAGGCTAAGGTAGGTGATCGCCGGGGCAAAAAAGTTGGGGTTTGGAACCCCGCACACCACAGAAGAGAGGTGCGCGGGGCCCCTTAGAGACAAGGCGGATGAGACCGCCACTACATATGCAAGCCCGTGACGAAACCCTGGCATCCCTTAGCCAGAAGAATCTCCAGCGTCTCCTCATGGTAGTGCTTGGGCCAGTCACTCAAAAGTGTCAGAAGAATCGCCCCTTCCGGCACATAGGCGGCGCGTATAGCCTTCAGGATTACCGCAACTTGATACCCGATCCCCTTCATAACGTAGGGCCCGAGCCTAATGTTGCGTTCCTTAAACACCATCCGCTCGGTGATAACGTGGCTGACCATTGATGCCGCACGAATGCGCTCAATAAATTGACCCGCATCGTTACTCAACCCATTGGTCCAATTTTGCCTCTGGACAACAATGGGCTCCGGATTGGTCGAGAACGTGATCATATCCCCTCTGCTGGAAATGAGCGTGAGCATGCACATTTGCTGCCCTTTGTAGAAGTACGAATACATTCCGATATCGAGGGTGACCGCTCTTGATCGTGGTTTGGGCATTTGATTGCCCTGCTCCTGGATGGACTGTGCCATGACCGACTCCTTTTTTGTACCGGGGCAAGCCACGGCAAGGGCTCCTGGACGAATGTACAGGCCTGTTCAATGTATAAAATTCGCGCTAATAATTCTTTGAGCTTCCGGCCAAAACAAGAAGCCCCCGAATGGAGGCTTTTTGTTAGTTTTGACCTTTGAGGCGGTCTAGCTGGCGGCTTTGGCAGCGGCGCGTTTGCCGATGATCTCTTCGGCAACGTTACGCGGGACCTCTTCGTAGTGGTCGAACTGCATGGTGTTACTGCCGCGGCCCTGGGTCATGGAACGCAAGGTGGTGGTGTAGCCAAACATTTCGGCTAGAGGGACCATGGCGTCGATGACTTTGGCGCCGGAGCGGTCTTCCATCTTTTCGATGCGGCCGCGCTTGGAGTTGAGGTCGCCAATGACGTCGCCCATGAACTCTTCGGCTACTACGACTTCGACCTTCATGATGGGTTCGAGGATAATCGGGTCAGCCTGGCGGGCAGCAGCCTGGAAGCCCATGGAGCCAGCAATTTTGAAGGCCATTTCGTTGGAGTCAACTTCGTGGAAGGAGCCGTCGTAGAGGCGAACCTTGATGTCGACCATGGGGAACCCGGCGGAAATACCATTCTGGATGGCTTCTTTGACGCCTTCTTCGGTCGGCTTAATGAATTCGCGAGGCACACTGCCACCCACGATGCCGTTTTCCCAAATGTAGCCCTCGCCCACTTCGGTCGGCGAGACTTCGAGCCAGACGTCACCATACATACCGCGGCCACCACTCTGGCGGGCAAACTTGCCCTGAGCCTTGGCGGATTTCTTGATGGTTTCCCGGTAGGCAACCTGCGGGCGGCCGACGTTGGCCTCGACCTTGAACTCGCGCTTCATGCGGTCGACCAGGATGTCCAGGTGCAGCTCGCCCATACCTTCGAGGATGGTTTGGCTGGTTTCTTCATCGGTGTGAACGCGGAAGGTCGGGTCTTCTTCGGCCAGACGCTGGAGGGCGTTGCCCATCTTCTCCTGGTCGGCCTTGGTCTTGGGCTCAACAGCGATGGAGATAACCGGCTCGGGGAAGGTGATGGATTCGAGAATGACCGGCTTATCGAGGTCGGAGATGGTGTTGCCGGTGGTGGTGTTCTTAAGACCCACGGCAGCGGCGATTTCGCCAGCGTAAACTTCTTGCACTTCCTCGCGAGAGTTGGCGTGCATCTGCACCAGGCGGCCGACGCGCTCTTTGTCGCCGGTGGAGGCGTTGAGCACGTAGGAACCGCTCTTGAGGGTACCGGAGTAGACGCGGAAGAAGGCTAGCTTACCAATGAAGGGGTCGGTGGCAATCTTGAAGGCAAGGGCCGAAAACGGCTCGGAATCGCTGGCCTGGCGCTCGATTTCTTCGCCGCTCTTGGGATCGGTACCCCAGACGGAGCCGATGTCGAGCGGGGTTGGCAGGTAATCGACGACGGCGTCGAGAAGTTTTTCGACCATCACGCCACGGCCATCGCCACCGGAGACGGCAAAGAAGTTACCCGAGAGCACACTCTTACGGATGGCACTCTTGAGCTCGGGAATGGTGAGCTCGTGGCCCTCGAGGTACTTCTCCATGAGGACGTCATCGGACTCTACAGCGGCCTCAACCAAGTGCTGGCGGTACGCCTTGGCCTTTTCGAGCATGTCGGCGGGGATTTCACCCTCGACGAGCTCATGGTCGTGGTATTCCTTGTAGGTGTAGGCCTTCATTTCGACGAGATCGACGATGCCGTTAATTTCTTGCTCGAAGCCAATCGGGAGGTGAATGGCGTAGGCGCGCTTGTTGAGGCGCTCGTGAATGCTTTCGAGAGACTTGTAAAAGTCGCCGCCGGTCTGGTTGATCTTGTTAATAAAGCATATCCGCGGGACGCCGTACTTGTCGGCCTGGCGCCAGACTGTCTCACTCTGAGGCTCAACGCCCATCTTGCCGTCAAACACGGTGACGGCGCCATCGAGTACGCGCAAGGAACGCTCGACCTCGACCGTAAAGTCAATGTGGCCGGGGGTGTCGATGATGTTGACGCGCTTGCCCTTCCAGAAACAGGTGGTTGCGGCCGAGGTAATGGTGATGCCGCGCTCCTGCTCCTGCTCCATCCAGTCCATGGTGGCTTCACCCTGGTGAACTTCACCGATCTTGTGGGTTTTACCGGTACGGTAAAGAATGCCTTCGGTGACGGTAGTTTTACCGGCGTCGATGTGGGCAATAATTCCAATATTTCGGGTGTTTTCGAGCGAATAGTCGCGGGCCATGATGATTAGTGATTTCCTCTTATGTTTAGAGCTGCGCAAAACAAAACAGCGCAGAGCGCACTGGTTAGAGTTCATAATAGCTGTTTAGGCTAAATTATTCAATACAATCTGTTTGTTGTGCACTCGAAATATTGTATTAGTACACGAAATATGCTCCGATAGGTCGACCCAAAAGCAGCTACTGGGCTCAATCCCGAGCGTTGACCAGCTGAATATCAAAAGCTAGCCGACGAGACCAACAACGCGATTTCGCGGCTAAGGGATATGTAGTTCTTTCTCGATCTAGCCCCAAACCCGCCACCAGCGATGGACCCATCCACGCCAGTGGCGGGCTTCATCGTTCTGTACTGAGTTGCGGAGTTTGAAAAACATCATGCACTAGGAGGATATGACATAGATTTGGCGACATGACTCTGGTTAGATGTGGCCGGTCGCAAAGTGCGGTGATGTTCTTTCGAGGGAAAGTGTGCGCCAAATGGGTAAGGAAGAAAAACAGACGTGTCGCAAATGTAAGACTTCTCTACCACCGAGTGGTAATTGCACTATGTGCGCGATCAGGGATCGACAGAAGCTCCCGGACAGCACGACTATGCGCTCATGGATCTGGCCTAATGTTGCGCGCCCATCAAAAACAAATGATTTTTGAGTCATTTGTGTTTTCAAGCAATATCTATCCTAGGAGGACAAGTTGAGCAAAGCCCTGAATGATTTCTTGAGGCGTTTGAAATGCATCAAGCACAACGCGCCGAAGCCATGCCCGGTGTGCGAGAAAGAACGCGACCACCAGACCAAGTAGCTCCGGCTACGACAACCAAACAGACCCTTGCGTCAGCAGGTGCCTACACCAAGCCCCGCGCTGATTTTTGTCGGTGGCGGGGCAAAGCTTTGCGTCTGAGTTTAGGCGTCGAATGTGGCAACCAGATCTTGAGCCATTTTTTGGTGACCGGAAACGCTGAGGCACAGGATGACATCGCCAGGTTTGATGGCGGCTTTGACGTGGCCAATTAGCTTAGTACGGTCGGGCTCATAGTGAGCCGGCATCGTAAGTTTGCTAACAATATCCCGACCGCTCACGGTAGACACATTGCCGGTTTCGCGGGCGCCCTCGATGTCGGTTATGTATACCAGGTCGGCATTATCGAAGGCTGCTTGGTATTCGGCTAATAATGCTGAGGTACGGGAATAGGTGTGGGGACGGAATATTACGACTACGCGGTGGCCTTTGAAGTGGAGCTTGGCAGCCTCCAGATTGGTAGCAACTTCGGTGGGGTGATGGGCGTAGTCGTCGACCACAGTTATTTCGGACTGCGGACTCGAGATAATGTTAAAGCGACGATAGGCTCCCTTAAAGGTCGCCAGCCCGGCGAGAATTTCATTGAAAGTGAGGCCGTAATGGAGGGTGGCGGCAACTGCAGCGAGCGTATTGAGCACGTTGTGACGGCCGTACAAATTGACGGCTAGGTGGCCCAGAATTTCACCGTCGCGCTCAACTTCGAGTTCAATACCCTCCGGCAAGTAGGTGACGTTACCGGCCCGCAAGTCGCCCACTTCGACGCCATAGGTGATACCCTCACAGGGAGCTTTTTTGGCTACATTGAGCACATTTTCGGATTCGGCACAGGCGATGAGGTAGCCGTTTTTCGGCAGGGCGGCGACAATTTGCTCAAAGCGGGCTTCGACGGATGCAAGATCTGGGAAAAGGTCGGGGTGGTCGTGCTCTACCGCCGTAAGCACTAGGCTATCGGGGTGATAATATTCGGCTTTCGAGCGGGTATCGAGGCTAGAGGCTTTGTATTCGTCGGCCTCAACCACGGCCACTTCGGCATTGGCAAACCTGACGCTGGTATCAAAATTAAACGGTAAGATGCCGATAAGATAGTCGGGTCGACGGCCAGCCGACTCGAGGATCCAGGCGATGAGAGCAGTGGTGGTAGTTTTACCATGAGTGCCGGCCACAGCGATAACTTGCTCGCCCTTAGTGAGGTGGCCAAAGAATTCAGCATAAGACTGCACGGGAATATTGCGGCGGCGGGCCTCCAATATAACGGGCGAATCGTTGGTAACGTGTGCCCCGGTGACAATCACGGACGTCACCCCCTCCAGCTGCTTCGCATCAAAATGGCGGTGCCACACAAGATTGTGTTCGTCCAGCCAGTCGCTGCCGGGCGGGACGGCGGGCTCGTCGAGGCCGGTGACCTGGTATCCGTTATCGCGGGCGGCCAAAGCCAGCCCACGCATGGTGTGCCCGGCGATGCCAACGAAGTAGAGGTGACCTGTCATATTTGGTATTTTAACACGGTAGCACCATAAATTGGGTTATACTGGCAACAAGTTAAACATAAACGGGATACCCATGGAAGACCAACCGACAACCCAGCCGCCGATAAACCCTAACCCGCCACTCAATCCCCCGAATAATGACACCCTCTATGCGACCGTAGCGCCAACCGAGCCAACCGAGCCAAAGCCGCCGATGCAGCCAACCGAGCCAACGCCGCCGATGCAGCCAACTGAGCCGGCGGCAATACCGCAGGTTGAGTCAGCGCCAACTCCCCCAAGCATGGCACCTCTTATTACACCTGAGACACCTCAGGTTGCTGCCCCGGAAATGCCGACTCAAGTAAGTCCAAAATACAGTGTTCATCAGGCCATAGGCGAAGGCATTAAAGCCGTGTTCGTTAACATCTGGCCGATCATCGGCTCAACCTTCTTGATTTCTGTGGTAATTATCGCCGTTACTCTACTGTTTGTTATTCTCTCGCTGATTGGTATTCTCTCGCTGAAGTTGCTTGTATCGGGCGGCCTGATCTACTTTGGCTTGGTGCTGGTACTGGCGCTGGTAATAATTTCGGCAATTTCGACACTGGCAACTACTAGCTTTTCTATAGCGATAATGGCAGGTGCCGAGAACCAAAGAATTGGCTTAATTGCGACGCTTAAAGCAGCCCTGTCTAGTTTTATGAGGGTCTTTTTAGCCTCCGCAGTAATGCTATTGATCGTCTTGGGACCTTTATTGGCCCTAATTTTATTGGCTGGAGGGCTTGTTTACATGAAGGCGTCGACAGTCCTGGCATTTTTGCTTCCGATCGCGGGAATTATCTGGGTATACATTGCGCTGCTGCGTTTTGCCCTGGTTCCATATGTTGCACTGTTTGAGCCTAGCGTGCAAATATTTCAGACTCTCGGCCGCAGCACACATCTACTCGAAAAAGGCGGCCAGTGGTTCATCGTCAAGGGCGTATTTCTACTCATCTTAGTTGCGATCTTGGGATCAGTACTTACGGGCCAAAACCTTCGGCAACTACAAAACTCTAATAATCCTGTTATCCAGATTGTTATTGCCTTACTGAGCTTAATTATGATTGCAGTCATGGTTATGCTATACCGAAATCGCAGGATAGTTAGAGGTTAGTTGCCGTTACGCAACAAACTCGGGAAGTTCGGCCAATTCGTCGATTGACGCCACGTTGGCCAGCAATTGGTGCGGCAAGTAGCGGCCCAACTCTGTCTTAGACAGTTCGAATGCAGCGTCACGGTCCATAAGGGTAACTTGAATCTTCTCCCCAGCATCAAGCCTCTGCAGGGACTGCGACTCAAAATCGTACGCCAGAAATAGATATGTGAAATAGTCCGTTTTGCTGTTGGGCTGATTAACATCCAGCAGCCGCCAGGATCGAAATGACATGCCGGTCTCCTCGAGCATCTCGCGGCGGGCAGCATTAAATTCGGTTTCATTATCCACATCGTGGCGGCCGCCCGGAAGACCATAGAATTCGTCAAAACTAGGTTGTTGCTCTTTTAGCACAACTAATTTGTGTTCTTTGATGGCGACAACATGGATTGTATCGGCGCGTTTTAGCATCTCGAAAGTGGCGGTGGTGCCGTCGTACATTTCTTGCTGCCAATGGTAAACGTCGTGAATTATACCCTTAAAAACGAGCTTGGCCGCTTCGGGAATTAAGCGATAATTATGCGGTAAGATCGTGCGGATTGGCATATCAAGCTATCTCCACCACTTCGCCGCCAACCCCGCGGGTAAAGTATGAATCGTGCGAAATGTACAGCACAGCGCCGGTATAGCGGCCGAGGGCTTTTTCGAGCTCTTCAATGCTTGGCAGGTCGAGGTGGTTGGTAGGTTCATCGAGAATAAGGAGGTTGGGGCCGGCGCAGAGCATCTTGATGAGCTGGAAACGGGCCTTTTGGCCACCGGAGAGGCGCTCAATCGGCATCTGCCCGTCGCCTTGAGGGTCAAACAGATAATCAGACAGGATTTGGCGGACCTTTTGGTCGTTCACCGCCACGTCATTGTCGCGGTAGGCGGTCATGACGGCCTGGCCTAGGGCCATAGTGAGGTATCTGGGGTCAATTTCCTGCTCGTAGACGCCGATCTTGATCTTGGTATCGAGTACAATGGCGCCGCCGTAGATGGTACAGCCCAATTTGGAAGTGCCGGCAGTGGCGAGAATAGACTTCACCAGGGTCGACTTCCCTACCCCGTTGCGGCCCTTGAGCTCGAGGCGCTCACCCTGGCGGAGGGTAAAGTTGATGTTATTAAATAATGGCTTGTCATAGCCCAAAGATAACTTGTCGACATCAACGAGGATCCGCTGGCCCTCGGTAACCTCACGGGTATTAATGCGAATATTCTTGGCTTTGTACTTATCATATTTTTCGACGAGTTTATTCTGCATGCCGCCGAGCTGCTCGGCATCAATCCAGAACGACGGTTTGGAGATGCGCGCGGCCAGCTCTTTGTACTGACGCGCCAAGCGCTCTTCCATGATGCGAAAACGCGTAGCACTGGCGCCACCGGCTTTGTTTTTCTTGCGGCGGGCTTCCATAACCTGATTGTGCAGGTTAGAGAGCGTGCGCTGGTCGAATTCGTACTGCTCAACGGCATTCATGGTGGTGCGGCCGTTGAATTTGAGATAGGTTTCGTAATCGCCATCGGAACTGGCGGTGCCTTTGTCTTTGATTTCCACGATGCGGTCGACCACGGCCAACACGTCACGATCGTGAGTAATGACAATCACGGCTTGCTTGGCATCCTCGAGCCACTCAATGAAGGCCTCTTTGGCGATATAATCCATGTGGTTGGTGGGCTCGTCAAACAGAGCTAGGTCGGCGTCGCTAAGAGTAACCTTGACCAGTTCTACGAAGCGTTTTTGGCCGCCGGAAAGAGCTTTCATGGGGCCGTCGATGCGGGCGGCAGGCACCTGGAAGTCCTCAAGCTCAACCCGCGCGCGTTGCTCGATGTCGTAGTAGCCGAGCTCGCCGAACCGGCCGAGGGCATCGGTGTAGGCGGCGATTTTGTCCATGTCCTCCCCCATTATGTCGGGATAGGTATCCAGAATGTGTTTGAGGTGCTTATACTCGGGGAGGTTTTCGAGCACGTACTCGAGCACTGGCTGCTCGGCCACTTCGTGGTGCTCCTGAGCGGTGGAGGCTGTCACCAGACCACGGCGCTGCTCCAAGGTTCCCGTAAACGAAGTGTCGCTGCCGTCCATAATGCCCAGAAGCGTGGTTTTACCGATGCCGTTGCGGCCAATGAGGCCAACTTTTTCGCCGGCCTGGATGGTGAGATCGAGGTCGGAATACAACACTTTGGTGCCGATGGTTTTGCCGATATTTTGGAGATTGAGGATCATAGGAAGCGAGCTTGTTATTAAAAGGGCTAGGCTAAGCCGTCAAAGGCGCTGGATTCTAATCCAAATCGCACCACCTCTTAAAAGCCTGCGCCGGTGTGCGGTATCCGAGTCGTTTTCTAGGTCTAGTATTAATGAGCTTTACGGCTCGGTCAACATCTGCTTGGGTGACATTGGCAAAACTGGTCTTC
>JBBRSS010000008.1:0-53909 GCA_038245115.1 Candidatus Saccharimonadia bacterium | reverse complement strand
CTTGGTGATGATCTCAGCTTTAATCTGGGGGTCGGTTGGTAGGCCTTTCGGCATTTGGACACGCTCCTTGCAGGTGATTTGCGTATTTTATACGGAAGCCTCGAAAGAGACAACGTGTCCATTATTACCGGAGGGTGACAAGATGCTCGCTCATATTTATTAGACTTTTCCGGATAGTGTTCCAATTTTGGGAGGTCTGGACTACCAATGCACTTATGCCAATATTAAGTCTCTGCGGAGCTTTTTACTCTTCTTTCAATAATTCTATGAGCGGATATTCCCAGTCGAAGGATGTGGTTATTTGGGTCAAGCGATTGAGTGTCCGCTTGCAGCCGGGGTCAAGGTAGACGAATTTTTTGAGTACAATGACGCTGTCCTGTATGAACCCTCCGACGGTTCCATCGGAATCGTCTACGCCGCCTGTGGAGAGCTTGTGGTCAAGGCGGATTAACATATCTACGATTAGTTTTGCGGTCTGTAGGCTTACGGGCAAATTAGATACGATTTCCGAGAGACGGTTGCTGCCCTCTTGCAGAGAGTTCTGGTAGGCAAACCAGGTGCGGGACGGTCCGGAGTAAGCTTTGATGTAACGTATGGCGGCCGTGATGGCTAGTTTGGTTTGTGCAAGCTCGTCGGGTGAGAGCTCCCCCAAATGCTCACTGGCATTTGGAGCCTCGACGAGTTTCGTATCTGACTCCGTAAGCGGCTCGCCACGCCTTACTGCCATTATTGCTACTGCTACCATGTGTTTGCATAGCACATCGGTACGACCAAGGTAGCAGTCGCAGCTTCCACGATCATAGTGCTTGGCGGATACAACTACCATGTATGCCTGCGTTCCCTGGACGGCAGCTCGAAAGCCTTCGTAGAGCGAGACAAAGTTTGAGACCTTGCCCTTTGAATATAGCTCGACTGCCCGCTGAAAGGTTGGCTGGTCGGTAGCATATCTGATCTTGGCGATGTCGTACGATGGTGTAGTTTGCATATGTGCTCAAGTAAACAATCGAGTTTGATTCTGATATAATATCCCCATGAAGACCCAGGTGTACACAGTTTGATCTTGACCAGAGACACCAACCGGACGTTGAGGCTCAACCGGTTCTGGAGTTGTTTCATAAGCTGGAGTTCACGTTTTACGGTTGGCGGAATATAGCCAACGCCATCAATATAATATTGTTCGATAACTGATAGGATCGTAGGTTTTATGGAATCAGTCAGTTCATTCATGAGCCTGCGATCCTGGCTTTGCTTCACTTGCCAACTATAGGACTAATACCTTCAGTATCGTGCCGCTTGCTCGTGAGAAGTTTTTATCGAGGGTGACGATAAGATCACAGCCGAACTGTTCGGCTGCCGCAGCTTGAAGGCAATCTTCGAAGTCGTATCCTTTCAGACGCGTTTGGGCTAGTTGAACTGATTTGGCATCAATACTCAATATGGCAAAACCCTGGAGAGCGCCTTTGATAAGCGTTGGGTTGATTTTGCTCTTTAGCCCAAAATAATAAGCCAGGTGGACGCTAAGGGGGCTTATTACGAGTTGGTTTGCATCTTGTTCAAAAAATGCGAGTATGTCTTCGGTCCGCGCGCGTTTTAAGAGTAATTCCAGCACAACACTGGCATCAACAAAGACGGTCAGCATAGGTTATCTGCCCTGGTATTTAGAGTCTTGGTCTAACATTGCGTGATATTGCTCCTTGACGCTCGTGATGGGGTCAATGCTGGAGGAGACGGATTTAACCTTTTGGTTGTAGTCCCGAATGGCCTTGATTACCTCGGGAGCGTTCCCGTGTGTTTGGTGCGTGGCTGATAGAAGCTTTACGGCAGGCTTTGAATGATAGATTACCTCAATTTCCTCTCCGGCCATTGCGCGCTTGAGGTATTCTGATAAGTTTATCCGCAGCTCTTTTGCACTAATAGTAAGCATGACGTACCCAATAAGTTATAGTTATAGTTTACTTTATAGGTGCAACTTGGTCAAAACATATTTATGACGATTGCCCCTAAAACCACAGGATAAACATTTTGGTGAGTATATTTCACTGTAATCCTGCAATATGAGTGATTTATAACATCGATGCTTCAATCTGAGAGGGTTTGGGCGGTCTAATGCCTAGGATTTCTAGTATGTCGCTCATATTTATCAGACTCTTTCAGATAGTGTTCCAATTTTGGGACGCCTGGTCTAGCATTGCAATTATGCTTAAATGAGGCTCTGTTGGGCCTCATTTGTGTTTTTCTTTAGGTCTGCTTGCAGCTTCTCTTCTTGAACCATTCTTGAGGTCGGTTAAATTGCCGGGGATCGCGAACGTTGCTCTTTTGGACTTCGAACTTTCCCCAGACTTTGCCGACAACGGATGTTTCTGTGTCGAGCCACGCATGCAGCTCTTGTACCGACGAAACATCCATGAGCAACATCGAATCGATCTAAGCCAAATGGGTAAAGTGCATAGAGTCATTATTATGATATTATTATGATATTGAATAGAGAGTATATATGCCTATCATTAGATCAATATCAGACTTAAGAAATAAGTCGAATGAAATTTCAGATATCGCTCACGATTCGAACGAGCCGATTTTTATTACTCGCAACGGCGAGGGGGATATGGTAGTGATGTCCATGGCTAAATATAGTCAACTGGAGCTCAAGATCGATTTATTGGGTAAGCTGGCGGCGGCGCAGGCTAAATACGCTTCAGGGGACAGAGGGCGAAACTTATCAGATGTAATGAGCGATTTGCGGGTTCGCATACATGGGTCAATCTAGCTACGAACTTCGATTACTCAGAACAGCCGAAGATGATCTTACGGAAATAGTACTGTATGTGGCAGCTGATCGGCCGACAGCAGCCGAAGCTCTCGCGGGTCGTTTCGCTCACAAAATTGGTCTGCTTGCGGATAATCCATATCTAGGGAGCGTCCCTAAAGAGGATAGCCTTGTACTCATGGGTTATCGCTACTTGGTACTAGACAATTACCTTATATTCTACATTGTTGAAGCTCGAGTCATATATGTACATCGAGTCATTCATGGCGCGAGAGATTACACGCACCTTATTTAATAATGGATTTGGTCGTAGCACTAAATATTTCAAGCGTGATGCTCATTACTGCGGTGATCATTTCTTAGAGCTGCGCGCTAATTCGGACCAAGCTAAGCCACAGGGTGTTCCACAGTTGGGACGTCTGGTCTACCAAAGAAAAGACCTCACCTTGCGTGGGCCCTTTTCTTTGCGGGCAATGCTTCGGAATCGGTCAAATGCCTTCGATGCGGGAATTGGCTCTCAGATTAATAGATATGGCGTTAGTCGCCGATGGTAATCTTTACTTTTTCGCCGAGAACACTGGCAACCTTTGACATAGTCCCAAATGTTGGGTTTGCTGTGCCGCTCTCGAGGCGAGCAATGACAGTTTGGCCAACGCCTGCTTTCCGGGCCAATTCGACTTGCGTTAGCCCTTTGGCAAGGCGTGCCTCGATAAAGGTTCGAGCCAATTGATATTCAGGCTCAAGTTCTTTGTAGAGGCGTACGAGTTCGGGGTCCTTTTTGAAGGATTCCTCTTTGTAGGTTTTCCAGTCTTTCATAACGATGCGACCTGATATCTAATTTGGTAGTCCCATTATCACATATAAGTGTTACGGGCGCAACTGTATTATTTAATACCCTCAACTTCCTTCTGGCGCTGCCTTGCCAAATCCAGCTCTTTCTGTGGAGTGGTTTGGCTCTTTTTCTGAAAGCTGTGGAGCAGAAATATTGTCTCCCTGAAGGCAAAAACGTAAAATATGCGTATCTCTTGTTTGCCACGCACCCGAAACTCGTATAAGCCACCACCCAATGCCTTTGAATGGGGCATTTCAAGTCGGGGGCCGTATTCTGCCAATAGATCGATGTGGCGATATATCTTAACTCGTGCATCTTTCTGGGTGTTATCTATAAAATTTTGCAGTACCGGTTGGTTGCTCGGTGTTTCGTACATGAGAATTCTCCAAGACATGTAAATTTGCCTTTGCAGCTTGCCCTTTTATGTGGCCTGAATCATACCATACAAATACCGAACAGTTATATATCATATATCGCTATCGTACTTATGCTTATTTGTATAGCTGTTATAGACTATGTCTATGGACATCTTATTACTGGCCGCTATAATTGTCGTTCTCTATTTATTTACTCGTAGACGAGATAGAGGAACCGAGAAATCCGAAACTGAGATTAAACCGACAGTGAACTATCATTACCGTCGTAAGGACTTTGTAATGACCAAAGCTGAGAATGATTTTTTTAATACTCTTATAGAAATATTAGGTGATGAGTACTATGTTTTTCCGCAGGTACATCTCTCGACTATCTTGGACCATAGAATAAAGGGACAAAACTGGAAAGCAGCGCTTAGCTTTATCAATCAAAAGTCAGTTGATTATGTTGTCTGCAATCGGCAATATCGACGTCCTATTCTAGGCATCGAGCTGGATGACTGGAGCCATGATGGCGATGTAAGAAAGCAAAGAGATGTTAACGTTGACTTTATGTTTAAGGAAAGTGGCATACCCCTGCTACGCATGAGAGATGTGAGAGGTATGACGCCTATAGATATTCAAGCTAAGCTTGATGAGTACTTACCTAAGACAATTACCGAGGTTCTGGAAGCCCCTAGTACTAGTGTAATTACCTAGAACACTTAGCATAGGTCGGTTCAATTCCAGGGCGTTAGGAACGCTTGGAAGATGATTTCCCCCAAGCCCTCGAATGTACGTAACCAGGCCCATCTCGACGAACACGCCTAGTAGTGCCAGTTAAGTTCATTTGACCGAGCTGGCTGTATCAATTCAGCATTTCCGCCCTTACTTGGTCCCAATTCGAGATACGGTGGACTACCAGAATAAAAACCCCACATGTCGTGGGGTTTTTATTCTGCGTAAGGCCTCATTTGTGTGGGTGATTTACTTGGTTATACCCAAAAATTTAAGCGCTGACGTGGGTGTAATAACCGCCCACTGGGCATTATCGCCGTATGCTTGTTGCCATTCAAGCGGAGCCGAAACGGCTTTATCCTTCCACTTCATCTCATATGCGAACAGTTTGCCTTCTCGCTCTTCAACTAGGTCTATTTCACTTCGCTTCCATGTGCGCCAGAAATATTGATTAGCATATAAACTTGTGTAAGTCCGCATTTTCATACGCTCAACTAGGATGAAGTTTTCCCACAGTTTGCCTACATCGTCTCTAATTTCTAGGGGATTGAAGTTATTGATAACGGCGTTTCTAACTCCTATATCGTAAAAATAGTACTTAGCGGTTTTCGTGACTTCATTTCGGAGGTTACGACTAAAGCCGCCTAGCCGAAAGATAATATACGATTTTTCGAGTAGATCTAGGTATCTGGCAACGGTATTTTTATCAATGTTCAGTGACGATCCCAGCTCGGTATGTGACACTTCATTGCCTACTTGGTACGCCAAGAGCACGAGTAATTGAAGCAAGACGCGGGGGCCTTTTACATCTTGGTAGGTAAGAATATCACGCAATAAGTATGAATCAACGAGCTCGCGCAGGAACTCAGCTCGGCTGGTATCGTCCTTGGCTGTAAGTGCATCGGGGTACATCCCATAGACAAGAAAACCCGGAAGATGTTGCTCGAACACCGGCATTGGGGCCGTTTCACTTGCCAGCAACTCAGTTAAGGCAATCGGGAATAAATATCGGGTGGTTTTGCGCCCCGTCAATGGCTCGCCGATTTGGCCAGCTAGCTCAAATGATGACGAGCCAGTGACCACGACCGAAACATTTGGCATGGTGTCGTTAATTATTTTTAGAGTGTGACCAATACCCGCAATTGCCTGGGCCTCATCGATGGCAAGGACATCGGCCGCACCGATGTACGGCTGGAGCGCAGCACTATCTGCTACTTCAAAAGCGCGCTGCGTACTTGCCTCATCCCCCTTGTAGGAGACAATCGTTTGTTTATTGTCTCTAATAAACTCGGTCAGAAGCGTCGTTTTGCCAACACGCCGCGGTCCAAACAGCACGAGCGTCTTGCCAGGCTTTAGTTCACGGGAGATATTAAGATATCGCGGGATTAACATACTATAAACATACGCTAAATTCACTGTAATGTCAACATTACGGTGAGTATAACTCACTGTAATTATAGCTTTTGAGTGAGTTATGCTGTAAAACTTGCGATAGTTGGATATAAGGATACCTTTGGGGACGAGCTATGGCTTGCAACAATCTTAATTATGTATATACCTCTTTATTTGCCAGCGCGAAGATCTGATTCACCCCTATGCTGCCGGTAAACTGTTGCTGCGGGGAGTTAGCGCGGCTTGGGCGCTACCACTGGCAGCTTTGGAAGCGCCCAGGTGGCGGCGAATCCGGCGAGGATCACAATTGAGGCAATACCGGTGGTGACTTTGCTGGCCTGGATCATGGCGGCGGCCGCGGCATCACCGGCGGCTTTAGTGGCGGGAACCTTTTGCAGAGCCGGGATGGCGGAGCCGGCCGAATCGGTCACAATTTGGGTAAGGCGCGCTTGTGATTGGGCCGGAACGCTGGCGGCCGATAACTGGGTGGCGGTTGAAGCGTGAAGCGTGCTAATCAGTAGCGAGCCAAGGATGGCCACTCCCAGCGCCGAGCCCAGCTGGCGGAAGGTGCTCTGCAGGCCGGAGGCCTGGCCGGACTGCGCCACCGGGACCTCAGCTAAGATAACACTGGTAAGCTGGGCGGTGGCCATGCCCACGCCCATACCGTAGACAAATAACCAACCGGCTATCTCCCAGGCGTTAATCTGGGCGGACAGCGTAATAGCCAAAGCGGCGACGGCCAGCGCTTCGAGGGCCAGTCCAATCCGCACAACCGCTCGCCCACCCCACTTGTTAGTCAGCTGAGGGGTGGCGCCGGAAATGAGAAAGGTACCGACCGCCAGCGATACAATTAGCCAGCCCGTGCCGAGCGCCGAGTACCCGAGGGCATTTTGGAGCAACAGCGGCAGCGTGAACAGCAAACCAAATTCACCCAGTGCCACTACGAGCGCGGCGATGGCCCCGTAGCGAAACGAGCGGATGCGCAATAAGTTTAAATCCACCAGCACAACTCGACCGCGTTTCAGGCGGGACCGTTGGGAGCGCACAAATATGGTCATCAGGAGGATACCGGCGACGAAGGCGATTAAGACCGGTGAGATAGCGCCGGAGGCTTGCCTGAGCCAGCCATAATGCTGGCCTTCAATTAACGCAAAGACTATGCCGCCCATACCCAGGGCCGACAGCAATACGCCGCCAATATCCAGACCCGGCTTGGTGTCCTGGTCCCGGGTTTCGGGAACAAACAGGATAATACCGGCCAGAACGATTAACCCAACCGGGATGTTGATCCAGAAGGCCCAGCGCCAGGTGTAATCGGTGGTTAACCAGCCGCCAACCAGTGGTCCCAGCGCCGCCATACCCCCAATAGTCGAGCCCCACACCGCAAAGGCGATGGCTCGCTCGCGCCCTTGAAACAGCGCGTTAATCGTTGAGAGGGTCGCGGGCAGGATCATGGCGGCGCCGATGCCCTGCAGGAAGCGGGCGGCGATCAAGGCCGCCCCATTACCGGCAAACCCGGCCGTCAGACTGGCGGCCACAAATATGAGTGTGCCATACAAGAATAGTTTTCGCCGGCCATATAGATCACCCAGCCGTCCAACGGTCAACAGTAGGGCGGCAAACATTAGCGAGTATATCGCGTTCATCCATTCGGCCTGCGTCGGGGATAAGTGCAGGTCGCGAATAATAACCGGCAAGGCAACGTTGACCACTGTGGCGTCCATAATAATAATCGATACGCCGAGCGCGACGGCGGCTAGCCCCCACCACTTCTTGGAGGGTTGAGCCGCTAATTGGGCTGAGGATTGAGGAGAGCTGTTTGTGGTCATATGCGGGTAATTATACTCCCACGGCTGTAAAAGAATGCCGGAGTGTACGAATTATTGTGAGATGTGTGCTTACTCAAAGCCCTAAAAAGTAGTAAAACGTATCATTATGCGGAAATATTTAACTGAGGAGACGTCAATGACATATCGGTCTTGGATGTCTTGGTCTTGGATGTTTGGATTCAGAACCAGATTAACCGTGGAGGTGAGGTGGCTATTCAATATCTGGGAATATGCACTTCGGATCTAAACTCAAGCTTCAAGCATTTACTTATCTTTGTACATATGCTATAATATTATTCGTCTACCTGTCTCTACTACCCTGTAGGAGTCACGATGTACATTCACGACATTACGTCCACCCAGCATTTCGTTGGTTCCAGTGGGCGCTCCGACGAGCACAACGGCATCGTCTTCGACTCGTTCGAAGAGGCCGCCGCGGCTGTCCGTCGGCTCGGCGTCATGCTCACACAAGATCCCGCGCGGGTCGACAAGTTGCTCGGCCGCATGGAGGCCGACATCGCCATCGGCATGACCCACTCTCCTTTTGCGGCTGCGCTGATGCGCGGCGCAGACGAGCCAGCCGGACCGGTCACCGGTACGGTAACGCTCGCCAAGGGAGGCTGGCTCATTGGCAGTCGCCACGCCGTGCACAACGACTCGGGACTGCAGCGGCTCGCCCCCTTCGAGAACCACTCGATCCGTATCAACAAGTTCGAGGACGGAGAAGGCGCTACCCGCTACCGGCTGAAGATCACCGATCTCGTCAACCCGATGTCACTCGACCCAAGCCGAGTCGGCCTCAACTACACGGAGTGTCTGCTCGCAGCCGAGCTCGGGCAGCCCCGCCCTCTGGTGTCGGTTCACGTCAACGTGTTCTACGAGCAGCACGGCCCCGAGGTGGACTTCGGCCTCGTACCGCTGCTCGACGCCCTGGGCGCCGTCGACGGCCTCGAGCTTGTCACCGGTTCGCCCGAGTCCATCGCGGAAGGGTACTTCGTGCAAATGCGCGATGAGAACTACCGCGACTTCAGCTATCAGGTGGTGGTTCGCCACGCCAACGGCTGCGGGGTACTGCTGGCGGGCTTCTCGGGCATCCAAGAGCACCGGGACACCATCGGACGGCAGCTGTTGCTCCGGCTCGAGGGTGACCGCCTGGCTGGTCCGTACGACGACATCTACCGGCCAATCAGGCCGCACGTGACGTTCGTGATACTTGCCCCGCGCTCTAGCGAAGGCACGCGGCCCGACCCTGATGGCGTCTTGGCCACCAACCAGAGCGCCATCGATTTGGCCGCCGCCCTGACGACCGCACTCTGGTCGAACAACGTCGGCTAGACCCCTACGACTCATGAGACAGGAGGCGCATACCCCTGGTACCACCGTTACATCGTTAACGGTTGGTGCCGGGGGCGCTTCATTTTTATGGGTAACATTACATTTGTGGACTATGGTTTGAAACAAATATTTTGAAGGACTATGCGACTCGGCAAATACGATAACGCCTGCTTCGAGCTGTTGTTGACGATAATTGCATCCGCATCGTAGATGAAGTTAGAACTGCTTTTGATTGCTAAAGCACATACAATTTATAGGTCGCTGTTCCTTCTTGCCTCGCGCAACCTTTCTGTGCATCTTCTAGAAGAGCATCTTCGCTCTCTTGATTGATAGTTGCTTTACTATGGCCTTGGATTAAGCTGCGACGAATTGTCCCTCGTTCACCGCATGTAATGTCGATGGATTTCTGGTATATCGGAACGGTAAACAGAAGTATCGCAACGGTGGTGGCAAGTGCCGTTAAAATCAATGTTCGCTTCGTAGCCATTAATGCATTTATAGCACAATCGGCTGGTTATCACCTTCTAGTATGGATAATATCTGGCTCCGGGTCGTAGGCGACGTTAGAACAATTTTGAATCTTCGATGGCGGACATGGAACATGGAAATCCCATTGATAAGTCCTGATTGGTGCGCCAACTGGATTATAGGTGAAACCACTTACGTTTCGGCAGTATTCGATTCGCGGCTTTCAATCCATTCCGCGATCCGCCGAACAATGTCTTGGCTATCAGTTGGATCTGAGATGTTGTGGTCGGCATCTTGCAGCTCGAAGAATTGACTCGAACACGTGAGTTGGTCATAAAAGTTTGTTGATTGGACCTGAAATACCACCTCGTCTGATCGCGAGTGGATAACGAACGTGGGACAGTTGATAGATGCGGGGAGGAATTCGCACTGATGGAACCGGTCGATTGCCCGGTAGGCCGGGTGCAGTTGCGTCATAATCCGAAATTTGCGGTAATTCGATATAAAACGCGGCCCCAGTTCGCCGCTCCCGAAAAATCCGTTGACCGTAATCAGTCCACCGACTCCTGGGGCGCGGGCGGCAATGGCGGCGCTAATCGCCCCGAAACTGTTCCCCAGAAGAACAATATCGGCAAATTCGGGGCGGAATCTTTCGATAATTGCCTTAAGATCGGCTGCTTGGCGCGGAATATCGACCGGATTTGAACTTGTGAAATTGAACGAAAAGGTGGCCATGCCTCGAGCATTTAATTCGGAGGAGATGGCGGTTATGGTAGGGTGGTCACTCGAGCTCATGTATCCATGACAGGCCACCACCAAAATTTGCGCACCAACTGGCGTCCGCAAAACTCCTTTCAGGGTTTCGTTACCCACCAAAATATCGGTTTGTGGCGTTGACGTTAAAAGCATTCATCACAGGGTTAATTTATATACGCGAAAACGGGGTAGAGCGGAATTTGGCCCAGAAAATAACAATGGCCAAGAGAATGGCCGCTACAGACACGATTATAAGGGTAACCTTGTTGATAGTATACATATACCCGGCCAGCACAGCTGGTATCCCCTGCGCCAAGGCCATGACACTGGCATTAATACCCAAGATTTCGCCATATTGATCCCGCGGCGACAGCCTGCTCAGCGCCGTCGCCATAAAGGCTAGCGTTAAGCCATTACCGAGGGCAATGACCGGAGGAGGAAGCAGCAAGAGCAGGGGCAAATGGCCTGGGATAAATATATACAGCAGCAATCCTGCCGCCGTTGCCATCATGCTATATCGCAGCACCTGGATATCCTGATATTTTTTGGCTAATAGGCCTGCCACAATCCCCTGGATAAGGGCGATCCATAACCCAAAGTACACAAAATAGAGCCCGATCTGAAGCGGGCTGAGGCGGTAATTTTGCAGAAGAATGAGTCCGATGAAGGTACTAAAGCCCGTGAAGCCGGCCATAAATACAAACGTACTCGGCATGAGATCTTTGAGCCCACGGGTAGTAAAAGCCAGGTGTATCTGGGTGAGTGATCGCCACAAGCGGATCGCTGCGCGCGAGGTCGCAGTTCGGGTCTCAGGCAGGAGCATCCATACCAGGATGGCATCCATCGACAGGAGGGCGGCGGCGGCCCAAAACGGTCCGGCGAGGCCGAGACCACCGACTACCCGGGGATCAGTCAAAACCCCACCCAGGAAGGGACCTAAGATGAAGCCCAAGCCAAAGGCAGCCCCGGCCCAACCAAAATATTTGGCCCGATTTTGCTCAGTGCTTATATCAGCAATTACTGCCTGGGCCACCGCGATGTCCCCTCCCGTCAAACCTTGGATAACCCGGGCGATGAATAATAACGGAATGTTGTGAGTAGTGATGCCAATCGCAAATAGCGCGTAACCGACGGCCGTGCCCGCCAATGACACCGCCAAGAGCAAGCGCCGGCCATAGCGGTCAGAGAGCTGGCCGAGCAGGGGGCAGCTAAGAACTGACAAATCGGATAAAGAGCGGTCAGCCAACCCAGTAATATGGCACCCTGGGCGGCGGTCCAACCGGCCGGCAAAATATTGAGATCAGTGGTCGGGTTGATGATTTGGGGTATGACCGGCAGCAGAATCCCCACACCGAGGAGGTCTAAGAAGATGGTCTGGCAAATGAGGCCAATCGTGCGACGTTGTTTCGGTAATGCAAGCGGTGCCATGTTGCCTAATTCTACGTGCTATCATGGCCCCATGCACGTCGCAGTTTTTAGTGACTACTATTTGCCAACTTTGGGCGGAATTCAGACCTCGATCAAGGCACAAAAAACAGCTCTTGAAGCCCGGGGACATCGGGTAACGATTTTCTGTCCGCTATCGCTACCAAGTACTGATCCAGATATCGTGAGATTACCCACTCTCAAATATCTCAAGCCCGATGGCTTTCCTGTAGCCGGTACTACCAAACGGGTAGTCGCTGCGGCGATACGTGAGCTGCAGAGTCGGCCCGATATCGGCCTGGTTCATGTGCACTCGGATATGGCGGCCGGGGTTGCCGGGTTGTTGGCAGCCAAGGCCGTAGGCCTGCCGGCTATTCAGTCAATGCACGGCCGCGAGGATGTCTATGTTGCGCAGATATTGCCGCTACCGGACCTCACCAGCGCTTTCTTTGCGCACTTGCATAGCAAATATATAAGCCATCGTGAGGCGCGCATTAATCCCCAGGGTCACAATGTTGGCACGATAACGGCCCGCCGGATATGGAGACTGATGGTGAGCCAGTCCAATTTTGCTGACCACGTCATCGTGCCATCCCGTCACTTTGCCGAAAAGCTGCTTGATCATGGCGTCACCAAACCGCTAACTGTCCACTCAAACGGCCTGGAGGATAGCGTATTCGAACAATTACCCATTAAGCAGCCGCGCTTCGTTGGCGCGAATGAAGACCTGCGCGTAATGTGGTGCGCCAGGTTTTCACCTGAGAAGTGGCCGCTCGCCTTGCTCGAAGCGGCAGGTTCATTCCCACCAGGCGTTTCTGTCGATATGTATGGTGATGGGATGCTGTTCAAAAAGGCCCAGGCATACCTCCGGCGCCATGGCCTAGCCGAAAAGGTGACGCTCCATGGGGCCGTCAGCCAGGCAGACGTTTTGGCTGCTATGGAGACGCACCACCTCATCATCAATACGTCCGATGATTTCGAGAATCAACCAATGACACTACTTGAAGCCATTGCAGCGGGATTGCCGGCGCTATATTGTGACCCGGACCTGGGCGAGTTACTCCCGGCCGCGGGCTCAGTTCTAGCGGCCTCGGCTCAGCCGTCTAGTATTGCGGCAGCGGTCACGAATTTGAGAGCTCATCCGGAAGCGATCACGGCCATGAGCCAGGCAGTAAGTGACTATCGCGATTGTGTGCGGCAAAGTCATAGCATTGACGCGCTTATCGAACTTTACGCTCGTGTGGGGCAAAAATAGTCCCAATGTATATATTGATTATGCCGAAAACAGCCATAATACAGCTTGAGGGTATGGCCATGCCAGCGCATTACCGCGGGCAGATTCGCACAGAATCCATAATGGGATATATGCTGCTGCGGCAGCTCTCCCGGAAACATTTCGGCACTGATCTTGATCTACGGCAGATCCAGTTGTCCCCGACGGGTAAGCCTTATCTGCCAGAAAGTGATCTGCATTTTAGTATCTCCCACAGTGCCGACTTTGTTGCGTGTGTCGCGGCCAGTGAACCAGTCGGCATCGATATCGAGCAGCGACGGCCGTTTTCGGAGCGGCTAAAACAGCGGGTGCTTACGGCTGGCGATATTGAAGACGGCATTGACCCCCTGACGGCTTGGGTCATTAAAGAAGCCTACAGCAAGTACCTTGGGCTCGGTCTGGCCCTGCCCTTTGGGGCTTATTCTGCCGCCGAGCTCCTTGAGAAGCACCAGAACTGGCTTCGCGTAACCGATAGCTATATTTGTGCTGCCTTCAGCAAAACATCGCCAGAGACGGTTGTGTTGATATAAACTTACTGCAATGCCACATCCAAAACATGTCTTCATTACCGGCGCCACTGGGTTTTTGGGCGGTTACGTTGTAAACGAGTTTCAGCAAGCTGGCTACAGCGTTGTTGCAACGGGACGAAATGCAGCCCGCCTGAAAGAGCTGGAGACGGAGCGCGTCCACCCCATAGCGCTCGATCTCGACCAACTCAGCGGGTACCACGAGCCGCTCGAAACGGTAGTGCACGTGGCTGCCCTGTCGTCGCCGTGGGGCGTGTGGCGGGATTTCCAGAAGCATAATGTCGACGGCACCCAGCACGTTATCGATGCCTGCCTGGCAAATGGCGCGAAACGGCTGGTTTATGTATCGTCACCAAGCATTTACAGCGGCCGGAGCCACCGTTTAGGTATCCGCGAAGCTGAGGTTGATCCGAATAACAACCTCAATTATTACATCCGATCAAAAATCATGGCCGAAAAGCTTGTGCGCCAGGCTCAGGCGCGCGGCCTCGAAACAGTCATCATTCGTCCGCGGGGGTTATTTGGAGTTGGCGATAAGAGTATTTTTCCACGGCTGCTGCAGGCCAATAAGCGTCTGGGAATCCCGCTATTTGATAACGGTGACAATCTGATCGATATCACCTGTGTAGAAAATGTCGCGCTCGGACTGCGGTTGGCGGCCGAGTCGCCGGTAGTCAGCGGCCGGGTCTACAATCTCACCAATGGCGAGCCGCGCCGATTTAAACAGGTGCTCGACGAGGTTTTTGCGGCTATCGGCGAAACGCCGCGCTACCGGCCGATGAACGCGTCAATGATGTACGGCCTGGCAACGTGCTCGGAATGGATTCATCGGCGACTGCCTCAACTGCCTGAGCCCCTCCTAACGCGTTACACGGTGGCCACGATCGCGTATTCGCAGACCCTCGACATCTCGGCAGCCCAGCGTGATCTGGGGTACCGGCCCGCCATAACTCTCGATGAAGGGATCGCGCGTTATGCCGCAAACTTCCACTAGCCCGATTCGAAGCGTTCGACGCTACGAATGCGGATATTGCGAAAACCAGTTGGCATTTGCCTATCGCGGTCATCCTCTCGAGCGCCGCCGTTTTCCTTCCAACGCCTTCTTAATCGAGCACGCCTCGGCCGGATATATCTTGTTTGATACCGGCTATTCGACTGATATCTACCGCTGCGGTTGGCGCGGCCGCCTGTACAACTCCCTCAATCCGGCCTTTATCGAGCCAGCCGGGCACCTCTCCGCCCAGTTGGCGACCGACGAGATCGACCCAGGCGCCATCCGCTACGTGGTACTCTCGCATCTGCACCCGGACCATGTCGGCGGACTGAAGTTTTTTCCCAATGCCACCATCATAGTCTCGCAAGCGACGCGGAACACATACCGGCATCCGCGCACGCGGGATCTGGTTTTCCCTCACCTATTTCCGGACTGGTTTGACGAGCACCTCCAGGTGCTCGACCAGAATCAGTTGACCAGTGGCGGCGATAAACTGGTGCGCGGCCACGATCTGCTCGGCGACCAGAGCCTGCTGGTAACTTCGCTGGGCGGCCATACCCAAGGGCAGCTGGGGATATACCTACCGCAGCGGCTGCTCCTGGCCGCCGATGCCTGCTGGGGCGAGGATTTAATGCCATATGCCCTTCGCATGCGCCCCGCTGTGCGCTGGGTGAATGATGATTATCAGGCCTACCTGCAGCGCGTGAACGATTTGGCCGACCTACGGCAGAAGGGCGTCAAACTGTACTTTAGCCACGACACGATTGGCCGCAAGGAACTTTGGCTATGAGGGAAAAGCTGAGGACTATCGAGTTTTTTGCGGCAACCCGGTGGTTTCGGCGGTTCCGGTCGCGCCGCCAAATTGAGCGGTTTCAAATCCGGATGCTGCGGCGGCATTTGGACTATATCAGGCAACATTCGCGCTATTTTGCCGAGCTGCCCAACATTACCTCGCTCATTCAATTAAGCGAGCTACCAACAATGAATAAAGCCCTCATGATGGAGCAGTTTGATTCCATGAACACGGTGGGGCTGACCAAAGCGCAGGGTTTCGAACTGGCGATCATGGCCGAGCACGACCGGAATTTTAGCGAGACCTTCCACGGAATCGCTATCGGCCTGTCGTCGGGTACGAGCGGTCACCGCGGGTTATTCCTGGTCAGCCCCGCGGAGCGTAGCGCCTGGGCCGGTGCTGTGCTGGCCAAGTTTCTGCCCAAAAGACATCTGCAAGGTCATAAAATTGCCTTTTTTCTCCGGGCAGACAATAAGCTATATCAATCAATTCATTCGCGGTTCATCGCTTTCAGATACTTTGATATATATGACGACATGGACGAAAACCTCCGCGCTTTGGAGCTCTATGAGCCGACAATTCTAGTTGCCCCACCCTCAGTTTTGGGAGTAATCACTAGCAAGGTCAACTTGGCCACCCTCAAGCGCTCACTACAAAAAATCATTTCCGTGGCCGAGGTATTGGAGCCGGGCGACGAAGCGAGATTTAAGCAGAGCTTTGAGCTGCCGATCATTCATCAAGCCTATCAATGCACTGAAGGCTTTTTGGGTTATTCGTGTGAGCAAGGCACACTCCACCTCAACGAGGATGCAGTAATATTTGAAAAGTCATACCTTGATGAGCGGCGCTTTGTACCCATCGTGACAGATTTTCGCCGTACCTCCCAGCCCATCATTCGCTATCGCCTCAATGACATTCTCGTAGAACGGCTGGAACCATGCCCGTGCGGGAGCGCGATGCAGATGATTGAACGGGTCGAGGGAAGAGAGGATGACATTTTCATTTTCAAGAACTCAAGTGGCCATGACGTGCCGATTTTTCCTGATATGGTGAGCCGCTGCCTGGTGTATGTTGCGGGTATCAAAGAGTACCGGGTTACTCAAATTGCTCATGATGCTGTTACAATATATCTCGATCACATGGATAAAAAGGTGCAGCAGCAGGTGACGGCGGAGTTTGAACGGCTGGCAAGACTCAAGTCTTTTCGCCTGCCAAAGCTTTCCTTTGCCAACTTTGAGCTTGACTTAAGCCGGAAATTAAAGCGGGTGGAACGACTATTTTGAGTAGGAAGCAATTCAGACCTTGCCAAATTACCGGTTTCGGGACTGCCCTGCCGCAAAAAACGGTGGTGTTCGGCGATCAAACCCGTTACCGTGTCTCCGGAGGCGAAAACCAGCTAGGGCTAGCCGTCGCGGCTTGCCGCCAGGCGCTTGAGCGGGCCGGTCTGGATATCACCGATATTGACTGCCTCGTATCGGCCAGTGCCGTCGGCATTCAACCCATCCCATGTACTGCCGCGCTTATCCACGAACAACTCGCTCGCGGCACCAACATACCCGCGCTCGATATCAATACTACTTGTACCAGTTTCATTACTGCACTCGATCTCATGTCATACCTTGTAGCTGCCGGACGGTACCGGCACGTACTGATAGTTTCGAGTGAAGTTGGCTCGCTCGGGCTCAACGAGAATCAACGTGAGAGCTACGAGCTGTTTTCGGATGGTGCCGCCGCCATCGTGCTGTCGACCAGCGAATCTGGTAGCGGCGTAGTGGCGAGCATGCAGCGCACGTGGTCTGAAGGGGCGCACTCCACCGAAATCCGGGGCGGCCTCACGGGTATGCTCCCTGAGCACTACAGCGCCGCCAACCGGGCCGATTATTTGTTCGATATGGATGGCCGGGCTAGCCTGCGCATAATTGCCATTAAGGCGCCCGTGATGTTTGGCGATTTTTGGGAACAGTCCGGCCTGACGCCCGGTGATATCGATCTGGTAATCCCTCATCAGGCCAGCCGGGCGCTCGGGATGATCATGGGGCGCATAGATATCCCGGAGGATAAATACATAGATTGGGTGAGCCAATATGGCAACATGGTGTCGGCCTCGGTGCCGTTTGTATTGTGCCGCCTTTTGGAGCAGCACAAACTAGTACCCGGAAGTAGCGTTCTGCTCTGCGGCACTGCCGCTGGTTTAACTACAAACATTTTGGCACTAACGTTGTAGGCAAGGAGAAATATGCTGGATACACTAAAAAAAATGATCTCTGAGGAGTTCGGGATAGATCCCGCAGAGATTAAGCTCGACTCTGATTTGCGCAATGACCTGCACATAGACAGCCTGGGAGCGGTGAACTTGTCGCTCGAAATCGAGGTAACCTATGACATCCAAATTACCGACGAAGAGCTGGCGGAACTAAAGACGGTCGGAAATCTGTTGTCGATCATTGAAGCCAAGACAACCGTCAAGGATACGCGGCAGTAGATGATGACTGCGCCGAGACGGGTTGTCGTCACCGGGATGGGGGTCGTCTCGCCCATCGGCCAGACGGTGAATGCTTTTTGGCAGGGTCTCCAGGCGGGCACCTGCGGCATAGATGTGATCACGGCCTTCGATGCCTCACGCTTTAAGGTTACATTGGCAGCCGAAGTGAAAGATCTTGAGACCGACGCGTATTTTGCCCCGCACGAGCTTAAGCGCAACTCAAGGTTTATGCTGTTTGCCCGTATCGCAGCCCGGCAAGCCTACCGTGATAGTGGCCTGGCCAGTTCAGCAGTGGATCATGACAACCTGGGCGTATATGTGTCATCGAGCATTGGCGGGCTCGATAACCTAGAAGAGGCGGGCCGTGTTTTAGCCGAGCTGGGTCCCGATCGTGTCTCACCCTATCTCATACCCACGACGCTGGTCAACCTCGCTTCGGGCGCCATCGCCATCGATCTGCGCGCTAAGGGCAGCAATTTGGCCATTGTCACGGCCTGCGCCAGTGGCGCAAACTCCATCGGAGAAGCTTTCCACAAGATCCGGTCCGGGGCAGAGGAGGTGATTTTGGCGGGGGCCAGCGACGCCGCCATCACCCCTACGGCCATTGCCGGGTTCGCCGCTATGCGCGCGATGCATACTGGCAGCGACCCGCAACGCGCCAGCATACCGTTTGATGCCGAGCGCAGCGGCATGGTGATGGGCGAAGGCGCCGGAGTCGTGGTCTTGGAATCGCTCGAGCAGGCGACCCGCCGCCACGCGCCCATTTACGGCGAGATTATTGGCTACGGCAGCAACTGCGACGCCTATAGTATTACCACTCCGGACCAAGAGGGCATGACTGTCAGCCGGGCCATCACAAAAGCCCTGCATGACGCCGGCATTAGCGGCAGGCAGATCGACTATATCAACGCTCATGGTACATCCACCGTCCTGAATGACCGCAACGAAACTCTGGCCATCAAGCGGGCACTGGGTGATCATGCCGTCCGGGTTCCTGTGTCTTCAACCAAATCAATGACCGGCCACCTGCTGGGCGCCGGCGGCGCTGTCGAAGCCATCGCCTGCCTCCTGGCCCTGCGTGACGGGGTGATCCCGGCGAGTATCAATTATCGGGTACCAGATCCCGCCTGCGATCTCAATTTGGTTACCGGGCAAAGCCGGCGCCAGGATTTAGACATCGTTTTATCCAACTCCTTTGGGTTTGGTGGGCACAATGCCAGTTTGATTTTCAAGAAATGGAATAGTGATGCCGAAAAGTAAGACACCACCAACCACCCTGAAGGAGCTATTGCAACAGAGTGTCGAAGCCTTCGACAAAGAGACGGCACTGTATCGCTGGCAGGATAACCAGGCTACGCCTGTCACCTATCGTGAATTGGGCAGGCAGGTGGATGCCCTCGGGACCGCGCTGCTGCGGTTGCCGCTCAAACGGCGCCGCATCGCTATCATCGGACGCAATTCCTATGAATGGGGACTAGCCTACTTGGCCGTGATGAATGGCGCCGGGATCGCTATTCCGCTGGATAAGGAGCTTTCGGCGCACGAGCTGGCCGAATCGCTGATACGCGTCGAGGCAGACGTCATCATGTACTCTTCCGACGTAGCGGAGAAGGTCAACGCCGCGCGAGCTGTACGGCCGCTCGGTCATTATATAGCCATGGATCTTCATGACAGCGATCATTATATGTACGATTTGGTAACTGACGGCCAGGAGGCGATCGAGGCCGGCAATCATGATTTCCGCCGCGCCAAAATCGATCATGACGCCACAGCTGCCCTGCTTTTCACCTCAGGCACAACATCTAGGTCCAAGATTGTAATGCTATCTCACGCGAATATCACCTCCAATGTCGTCAACGCCGTGCCTCCGTTCCGGCTGGGACCCAGCGATACGTTCCTCTCGTTACTGCCCATGCATCATATGTTTGAATGCGTCGCGGGATTTTTGGCACCACTGTCTGCCGGCTCCTCGGTTTACTTTAGTCAAGGACTGCGGTATATCTCCCAGGAAATAAAGCAGCAACAACCCACTATCATTGTCTGCGTGCCACGTATAATAGATGCCCTATCCGCCAATATCGACAAAAAAATTAGGCAACGCCAACTTGAGGCCAAAGTTGATCGGCTGATCGCATTAACCAACATGAGCAGGATTGGAGTACGGCTGAAGCGGGTGGTATTCGGGCAGATCCATCGCGAGCTCGGTGGACGGATGCGCTTTTTTGTCAGTGGTGCCGCGAGCTTGAATCAATCCAGCGCCAGTCGTCTGACCGGTCTCGGTTTTACAATTTTTCAAGGTTACGGCCTGACGGAGTGTTCACCGGCGCTATCAATGAGCCACTTTAAATGCAATGATATTGATTCAGTCGGTCGGCCGGTCGCTGGAACTGAGCTTATCATCCACCAGCCTGATGAAGCAGGTATCGGTGAGATCTTGGCTAAGGGGCCGCAAGTGATGTTGGGATATTATGATAACCCTGAGGCAGCGGCCAAAGCCTTCGCCGCTACGGGGCACTTCCGCACCGGCGATCTTGGCCTCATGAAGGCCAATGGTTGCCTGAAGATTGTCGGCCGGACCAAAAATATCATCGTCACGAGCGGTGGAAAAAAAATCTATCCCGAAGAGCTCGAGTCGCTTCTTTTGGAGAGCCCGTCCGTAAAAGAAGTTGTGGTGCGGGGGGAAGAAGTCCGGGGGGCGACCGTTATCGTCGCTGAAGTCGTATTGGCCGAGGCCGAGCAGGAGCCCGACCAGCCCGCGATCGAAGCCGAGGCGCGGGCCTACATCGAAGCCATGAATCAAACATTGGCGAATTACGAAAAAATTCAACGGATCGATATCCGGGCCAATGAATTTGCCAAGACCTCGACGCTGAAAATCAAACGCTAGAACGGCCTACCAATTCGGCATCTCCTGATCAATGATCGCTCTCAACTTCCTCAGATCGAGCTTTCGGGTTTGCCCGGATTTGGGGATTGCTGGCAACAGGATGATTTTGTCTGGCCGCCAATATTGCGGCATAGCTTTGCGGGCATAGGATATTATTTCGAGTTTTGTAATGTCGCCCACTACGAAATAAACAAATCGGTCATTGAGCTTGTCCTCATGATGCACACCCATCACAACTGCTTCGCGCACCGCGCCATGCTGCATGAGGGCCCATTCGATGTCACGCGGCGATACGACGTAACCGGATTTGATAAGCCGCTCTTGTAGCCGGCCTTTGAGCCACAGCCGGCCTGCATCATCTATCCGCCCCAAATCCCCGCTGCGCCAATAACCATCCGGCGTGAGTTGCTGGCTCGTTGCATCGGCCTGCCAATACCCGCTGAAAACCCCAGGAGAGCGTATAGCCACCTCACCATTTGACATAATCTTCACATCAACGTCTCCCGGCGGATAGCCCACGCTTCCAGGCTGGCGGTCACTCAGGATATTGGTTGCCACCAATCCCATTTCACTAGCGGCATAGCGTTCGACGATTTCGTGGCCAAAGCGGTCTTTGAACAGCTCCCAGATTTTAGGCGGCAGGAAGGATGAACCCGAAATAAACAGCCGCACCTGGCTGAGATCATAGGACTGGCCGGGGTTGTGCACGATTAAGTCGGCATACGCGCTCGGTACATGCATAAACACGGATATATTCCCACTTTCCAATAACCCAAGCGTTTCTGCGGAGTTAAACTTTGGCTGTAGGTAGCAAGTATTTCCGTGATAGACGATCCCGCCCAGGGCCAGAACTAAGCCATGCCAATGGGACAACGGCAGCGACACCAGCAGCGTGTCGTCACTCGTCCAGCGCCAGATCTCACTGGCGGTCATAGCGTTCCAGAGGTAGCTCGTATGAGTACAAGGGACGGACTTGGGCTTGCCAGTCGTACCCGACGTGAAGAGCAGCGTAGCAACTTGAGTGTCGGGCGAGAGGCGCAAAAACGGCGATTCGGGGATGATGTCATCCGCAGCAAGAAGGGCATCAACTAATACCGTGGGGTGAAGTCCGGGTAGCGCCTGGTGCTCGCTATCAGTGATGACGAGCATTGGCTGCATCTGATCGGCGACCGCCTGAATTTCCAAAGCCTTGAACCCGATATCCAGCGGCATCGCTATGTGGCCGGCATGAAGCACTGAAAGGTAGGCAATAATGAAGTCCGGTGAAGTCGGCAGTAAAATGCCCACAATTGCCTGCTCCTCGCGCGGCAACTGCATAGACAAATACGCCGCCCCTCTGGCTACCGCTGTCAGCAATTCGCTCCAAGTCAAAACCCTCTCGCCAAAAATTATGGCTGGCTTATCGGGCCACAGCTCGGAGTTGTGCACCAGATAGTCTGTTATGTATTGGGGTTTGTTCATGTCGTTGACCAACATCATAGTATATTGTCATACGCGAGCCAAACATAGGTGCCAAATGGACGCATAATACGAGTATGAGCCAAAGCCATGAATTCCGACGCTGATACAATGAGTGGCAATCCGGAACAGCCTGAAGTAAACGATGTGCATACATCATCTGGTGATTTAGGATCCGAGTTGGAAGCGATAGTTGCCCGGCGCGACGAAGCCCTGCAATACCTCAAGAATAATGGCCTGGATCCCGCACCTAACTTCCAGGAGCGGCTGGCGCTTCAGGATGAATTTGTAACTGCCGCCTTGAGCAATCCTGGAGGCGAACGCTATAACTGGACCAGCGGTGATTATCGCGACATTGAATATGCGACATCGGCTGAGCCAACTTCAGAGCCAGGGCAGATGATGTCCGGCGAAGCCGTCAAGCACGAAGAATTGATCAAAAACTTAGTCGATTCGAGCCTTGTCGCCAGTTCAGGTGAACCGGTCATTGTCCTGGATATAGGCGGCGGCGTTGGAATTTCCTGGGCACGACTAGCCCAGCAGTACGAGGACGACATTACCCAGGGTCGCGTGGTTTTCGCGGTCTCGAATCTGGCGGGGACGCCTGATTCATTTCTTGAGCCCAATCAAATGAGCCAGGAGCCGCGCCTACGCAGGCGGCACATGGGCTCGGATCCGGTCGCTTCATCGGCCCCGATTCCGCCCGTTGCACCACCGCGATTCCCGAAGCAGTCCGAGCTGAATGCCGCCTTGCTGAGCGAGGTGCAGGAAAGGGGCCTTGTACAATACATTCGGAGCACATTCTCTGACCTGCCTGATTCCGAAGTCACGCTGGCAAACGGGCAATCTGTTGCATTGCGCGGCCACGTCGCCCTCGCGCACGAGTCTAGATCTCTGACCATGGGGAGCAAGGTCCCCGAGCTTGATATCCTCAAGGCGGCCGAAGAACGCGCCCAGCGGACCGAAGCTATCCGCAGAGCCCACCAGGCGCTTCAATCAAGCCGGGGGATGCAACCAGAATATTATTCCTGGCCAGGAGCCGACTTTGCGCAGTGGTCGGCGTTCCGTTCCTCGTAACAAACCCTCTTGAAGCCAAATAAGAAACACACCTTCGGCGGAAGGTGTGTTTCTTATGGTGCGACAACTGAATTATAGGTGGAGCCGGCTGTGCCCCGGCGTCATGCTTGCGTACGAAAAGCTCATAACTTTACGCCTTGATGTCGAGAAATCGCTCTAAAGCTTTACGCAAATTTTGCTTGTCTTCTGCTGCTAATTCTCCGAGCTCAGCAATAATATCTGATTGCAAAATTGTCGTTAATCGATGCACTCGAGCCACCGATGGTCGTATCAGGCCGGTTTGGGACCATTGCTTGATAGCAATGTCGACTTCTTCCAATTTGATCTTTGATGAAACCGGAATAACTGCAAGAACCTTATGAATGCCCTGAGGTTTGCTGATGACAATAACTGGCCGGATTTTTGTTTCTTGTGTATCAAGGAATGGAAACGCGACGGTATAGACTCCAAACGGCTTCGGTCCGCTCACGAAAAGTCTACTCGATTGCCGCTATCAGCCGAGTACAAATCTTCTGAAGGATCGCTCAGATACTCAGCACCCACAGCGCGAGTAGCGCCACGTCTGATTTCTGACTCGTCATCGTCGAACGAACGTACATCATCATACTCGGTTAGAATCTTAGAAAGTCCAAGTTTTAGGATTTCAGGGTCGGACAACGTTGGATAGCGCTTTTTTGCGAGTAGTAGCCCACTGCGAACTTCGTTCGTTATAGATATTCGTATGACTGTTGGAGTTGAAGCTTTCATGCATCAATAATAGCACTAACTGCCGTATTTGTGCAATAACTGATTAATCTTCGTTACATCACCCAGCAAAAAGAAATACACCTTCGGCGGTAGGTGTGTTTCTTATGGTGCGCTCACTGGATTGTTACTGGAACCATTTCGTGCCTAACATGCAGCTGATGTATCGGAAATTAGCGGATTTGGGAGTGGTACTTGCCGATGATGAAGCTGCGTACATGGGCGCAGAGGAAGGCAGCAATGCTTAAGTTTTGGACATCCCCCACCCCGCCATCTGAGCTGCTGACAGCGACGCTTTACGATGAGACTACTTGCTACGCCGCGTTCGCCCAAGACCTTACGCGGTGTCGACGCGAGCTCGTAATTGGTTGCCCTGGCTTTATTCAGGGTGCTATCATGGCTTACATTAGCGATTTTGTGACAGGGTGCAGCAATTGGTGCGCCCGTTTTTGTTTAGTGGAGGCTACCGTAACATGCAACGACTTTTCGATATCCTGCTCAATGGTCCAGCCCGGTATACTGAGGCGCGTCATCTCGATCCGCTCTGGGCACTGGTCATTGTGTTGGGCGCATTATTGCTTGAGTTTGGAGCCATCTACCTATTGTTTCGGCTTGTGGTGTTTGGGTTTCTTCATATGCGGTCGGCATTTTCGGGGGTTCTTCGCTGGAGTGGTGTCGGCAACCGTGAGATTTCATATACGTTCTTGCAGCTGGCGTTTCCATCTGATACGACGAAGTCGGCGTATGCCACTGAGCAACTTCATATTGTAATGCGCAGTTTGGTGAAGTATTACGGCTTCTGGGAGCAACAGGCTGCCCGTAAGCAACCCTATTCCCTGGAACTGGTTGCAACGAAGGAGGGTGGGATCCGATACGTGGCCCGCGTCCCGGAAGCCGAGGTCGAGGTGGTGAGTCGGACGTTACTATCATTCTTACCAGGGCTCAAGATATCCAAGGCCGGAGACTACACAACGCAATTTGAGGGGCTAGCTGTTGGGGTGAGGGAGCTGCGGCTTAGCAACGATTTTGTATTATCACTGACCAATAACAAATCGCTGGCGGAGCATGATCCGACCGCCTATCTGACCGGTCATATGCGAAGTCTGGGGACCGGCGAGGCCGTGGCATACCAGATTGTGGCTGTTCCTTTCCTTAATAATACGCACCCCAACGAGTGGCGGCATGTCCGGAATATTCGGCACCGGATTGCGCTGAGTCATGAACTAGCGGACGCGATCTGGCCAGACCGGGTGGATGTGCCGGCACTGCTGATTAAAATTATCCTGATCCCGGTCTGGGCGCTGGGTTTGGGCCTGAAGTTTTTTGGCGAGGTAATCTCGGCCCTGATGAATAACGATTTGCCAACTAGCTGGAAGGACACGGGCAAGCAGCAGCGCAAAGACGATCCCTATGCTCAAATGCTCAGCGAGACGGTTCGCCAGAAGCTTGATCAACAATTGTTTGAAGTGACGATACGGCTGCTTGTGGCTTCGCCTGAGCCGGAACTTGTGATGAACCGGCTCGATGCAATTACCTCCTCATTTCAGACTTTTTCGAGCCCGTACCAGTCGATTAGGGGGCGCCGTCATATCCCCTTCTGGCGGTCAGCGGATAAGGATATTGCCAGGTTTCGCGCGCGGGTACTGTCGCCGCATCTCATGAGCTGGCCGACGATTTTATCGAGCGCGGAATTGTCGGATTTATATCATTTTCCGAATACGGATCTAACGAAGACGGAAGGCTTAGTGAAGAGCCGCAGCCGTGAACTACCCACTCCCCTATCTCAGAAAAGCGGCGGAGAGGCATTTGATGTAGTGGTGGGCCGCAATGAGTTTGGTGGCCAAACGCAAGGGATTGGGCTAACACTCGGTCAGCGGCAGAAGCATACCTATATTATCGGGAAGACGGGAACCGGCAAGACAACCCTGCTGATGAGCTCAATCTATCAGGATATGGCAAGTGGTAAAGGCTTGGCCGTGCTTGACGCGCATGGCGATATGTTTCGGGAGCTGTTGCGGGTAGTGCCGGAGCACCGGCGCGGTGACGTGGTGGTGCTTGACCCGTCCGACCGGGAGTTCCCCGTGGGCTTAAATATCCTTGATCCGGGCATCGATTTTGATGATGAAGACGATAAGCAGGAATGGATTACTAGCACAGTGCTATCGGTGTTTGCAAAACTCGCGGATGAGAATCAGTGGGGGCCGCGGATGGAGCATATCCTGCGCAACACCACGCTGACGGCGCTGCAAACTCCGAATCCGAGTCTGTACACCCTGCAGCAGTTGCTGACGGATAAGAAGTATCAGAAAGAGGTGGCTAAAACTCTCAAGGACCCGGTCCTTAAACAGTTCTGGGAAAAGGAGTTTAAGCTGCTGGGATCGATGCAGATGTCGAATGCGACGGCGCCGCTAACGCACCGATTGGGGCATTTTATTACGGCTAAGATGTCGCGCCATATCTTGCTGCAAGAAAAGAGTACGGTACGAATTGCCGACATTATGAATGAAGGCAAAATCTTGCTGGTTAATCTGAGTAAGGGCGATATTGGGGAAGACCAGAGCTTCTTTTTTGGCACGATATTAACGTCGTTTATTTGGATGGCGGCTTATCAGCGAACGAAGATACCGGAGAAGCAGCGGCGGGATTTCTTTGTGTACGTGGATGAGTTTCAAAACTTTGCCACGCCGCAGTTTGGGGCAATTACGAGCGAGGGACGTAAATTCCGGGTATCGCTAGTAGTGTCGCATCAGAATATCGCGCAAATAGCCGATAAGGATTTGGTGAAGGTGGTGGCCGGCAATGCCGCCACGATGATTTGTTTGAAGGCCAGCCCAGAGGATGAGGCATTCATCTTGCCCTACATGAGGCCGGAGGTTGAAAGGGGCGATATCGTGAATCTCGCGCCATACCACTTCTATATGAAAGTGACGGGTGACGAGAGTGAAGATGCGTTTTCCGGTCAAACGGTGCCCCTGGATGTGGCGGCGTCGGATGAGATTTCGGCTAAGGTGATTGCCAGTAGTAGGCAGAGGTACGGCATGCCGAGAGCCACGGTGGAGAAGTATATGACGCGGCTATTTATGAATGGTCCGGATGCGAAGTCGCCAGCATCGGTTAAGCAGGCTCCGAAGAGCAAAGATGAGCAGCCAAAGACGCGATCAAAGGTGCATGGGGCATAACGGGTATTTAGGTGGCTGCAAAGAATAGAACGTCGCCTTGGTTGAGGCAGTCCGCATTCGTTATTTTGGATAACAACGAACTTTCTTAAGAGTTTTCTGATATAGGGCTCTATCATCTTCCCGATCAGTCCCTTTATTGATAGACGCAGAGCTGTTGTAGCTCAGCTTGCGGGAAAAAGTAATCATGGCCGCTGAAAAGTAGCAAACAGCAGGAGACCTCTCCCCTGTCTTCTTATCGTAAGGGCAGGCCTGAGCGTCTCAAGGTCGTTCTGCAGGTGTGGAGCTCCACCTTGACACGCTCAGGCCTGCCCTTGGCCCTGATGCCAGGGGAAGGAGGTAAGCCTTCGCCGTAAGAGTTTAAGGAGGTCAGAATGGAGACAGAGCAATCAAGCCAGGTGGCAGCGCTGAATGATGCGTTCCGCGCAGCAGGACAGGGCGTGACGATCACAACGGGCGTCCAGGTGTTGCCAGACCTGTATGGGCTAATGGAGGAGGTTCGCAAGTTCGACCAGTGGACCCAGGACAATGATCCATATGAGGAACACGACTTCGGTCAGATCATGTGGGGGCCGGCGAAGGTGCTGTGGAAGATTGATTACTACGACCAGGCGCTGGAGGGCTGGTGCGATCCGCTGAGCCCGGAGTGCCGGCGGATACTAACCGTGATGCTGGCGAGCGAGTATTAGTTGACCGGTCAGACGGCCCGGTAGCCCTTGCGGCTTCCGGGCTTTTTTGTTGCGTCCAACACGTAATTCATTGATTTTTTTGCTATGATGTGTTAGAATATCACCTGTTCGTGGGATTCGCCCGCGACAATACCCCCTGGAGCCAATCATGACTGCAGTCACATACGATCTGGCCGAACTCGTGCGGCATTACGCCGATTCGGAAGAACAGGACGCTGAGCTTGGCGAGGAGTTGGAAGATTTCCTCAACCCACTCGTCAAGAATCTGCGGAAGTACGGCAAGGTCAAGGAGGGCGACAGCTTCGGTTTGGTGATTGCCAATACCGAATACGCCGGACGCTACAGTGAGATCTGGGATGACCCGATCGCTCTGCTCACCAACGGCCTCGTCCTTGGCTGGGGGCCCGAGTGGCAGCAATTTGCCGCTAACGCCCTCCGCAAGATGCGCGCGGCGGCCCGATTGGGCCGCAATACCCTCGACGTCGCCGCCAACAACCCGGAACTATTCCGGGAGGTTGTTCCCTCGTTCACCAAAGACCGGTCGAATCTCTTTCCATGGGGAGACTTTCCGCACGGCGGTGCGATACTGGAAGGAATTGCTGGGACCAGTTCAGGTCAGCTCCTCGTGGGTGCGAGCGCCCTTACGGCCGAAGAGGATGAAATGATTTCCTCGATCACGGTCGAGTTCTACAACACGCTCGTCTGGGGGTAACCACAGACACCGCCGGATCCGTGCGCATGTAGCGCGGATCCGGCACCATCCCAAGCATTCGAGAACTGCCTGGCTTGAATATTTAGGATGGGACTCTCGCTAACTACCTGAATTTGTGGCTCGCAGTGCCGGAAGGCACCCGCGGTGATGCTGGCGAGTGAGTATTAGCGTCAAAAGGGATGGCCCGGGAGCCTTAGCGCTCCCGGGCCTATTTCTTTGGTCAAGGCAGAATGAATGTGCGCGGCGCCAGCGGGTAATTCTGAGGATTAGCCCGCTTTATAATTCTTCCCAGATGAGGCCAGTCAATCCGTGACGCCGGACTTTCTCGGTTGTTGCAAATCGAATTTGCGCAGCTTGTTGGTCTTGGAGTCCATAATCTTCCAGTAGCTTTCTGGTGTATCTTTTGGCGTAGATTAGCTCCGCTGTCGATGGGCAGGCGATAAGAATGATGGGCATCTCCTCATCGCCCACCTGCTTCTCCCATTCATCGCTATCCAGGTATTCTACGTAGCCTTTTAGCTTCTTTTTGACTATATAGCGGGGCATGGTTGGGTTAAACACATTCAGGAAATAGGCCTGCTTCTCGAAGCCGCTATGCGTATTCGATTCTTTGGTGAAAGCAAGGTCCGGATGGATAAACTCACTTTCACTCAGGAAATAGTAATCACTTTCTGGATCCGCGAAATCGGGGCCTAGTGCATATGTATAGGTAACCTCATCATCGTTACTATTGCGTCCTTCCAGGTGCAGGCAGCAATCCGCGAGGAGCAGACAACGGCTGATGAAATCCCGTTGCTTCGCGGCCTCCTGGTAGCGTTTACGGAGTTGCTCTTCTGGCAAGTCGCCGAGACGCCGCAGCAGCTGTATGCCCACCCGGTCAATGAAGTATATGGCTGGCTTTGATTTGCCTGGACTGTCTGGCTCATAGAACCAGCTGATAGCCTGCTTTTCCCGTAAGTCTTTGAGCCAAGCACTGATACGTCTTTTGTCCTTGTGGCCGAGTAACGTCTGTAGTTGTTTTCTTTCTAGGAATCTGTAGCGATATATAAGACGTATCAGTGCTTGTTGTTTGGGTGTAATGGTTGATAGTTTCATGGAGATGTGAATTATGTGATGGGTAATGATGTTGCGATTTGTGGGTAGTGTTTAGACTTGAGTGCATTATGTTTGCCAACCCCACCTACTCCGTATATTTATAGGGTAGGCAATACGAATATAGCACGATACCAGATAAGACGGGCATAAAAATTGTCCCCGGGGTGGGGACAATTTATGCACTGAACTTGGCGGTCCTTATTAGTGGTTTCGGGAAGGAATTTTGCGACCACGTCTCGGAACAGATCGAAATCTTAATTAGGCGCCGATGGGTAGCATTCCCCGACCGGATGCGCTTCAGTATATCGATGCAGGATTTCTATTGCTAGTTTGGGGCTGCGGTTTGCAAGGAAGGCGCCGTTAATGCCGATGGAATCAAGGTTCGACCCAAGCGCCGAGCTGGCTGAGCCCGCTAGATTAGAGCTCCTGCCTAAAATAATGCGTCTTGGGGCTAAGCCGTAGCTTTATTTCCAGAATCAGGAGGGCTAGTGCTGCCAAAACTAAGGCAGTAACGCTGACGCTCATTAGGCCGTGGCTTGACTTAACTAATATTTCGCTTAGATGCGCTGTCGGGGTTTTATCAGGGCTAGTTGCAGCGGCGCTGGTGTCGGATTTATTGGAAGCGGTGGGACTGGCGGTCGGAATTGGCGTGGTTTTGGTAGAGCCGGTGGCGGGCTTGGTGCTCACGCTGGGAGGGGGGGTTGTAGTCCCGCCGGCTGCACCATTGGTAGATTTGGCCGCATTCGAGGCAGCTATGGCGGTCGGGTTTTGGCTGATAGTGGAGGCCGCGTATCCTCGACCGACGGCGTTGGCCACTTCAGAGGCGTACGAACTGGCGTACACTCCGCTACTGTCCCGGTCCCAATAGTGGTGAGCCTCATAGCGAAAGTTGTTGCTGGGATCGGAGATCCAAGTAGCGGGGTGGGTTTGTTTCCATGAGGCCACGCCCGACCAGTTGTAGCCCGGTATCATGATCAGTTTGCTATCGCCATTGTCGCGGATTGTCGACAGCGCACTTTGCGATGCCTGCTCCCAGGTTTTGGCAGGATTGGCGCCGCCGAGGTCGTGAGGTTCGTTCATAATATCGTAGGCCGTCACGGCTGGGTTGTTTTTAAACGCCTGGCTTAATTGCATCCAGAGATTGTTGAGGTTTGCCGAGCTCACGCCCTGGCCAATAGTCTGGCGGCCAGCCGCAGTTTGGTACTCTCCATAGTTGTGCAGGTCTAGAATTACCCCTAGGCCACTTGCACCAGCGCGGTTGACAGCATCGGTCAACCGCTGCAATTCGGGGGCATCAAGCGGGCCACCGAGAGTATGTTGGATTCTCTCCCAGCGAAAGGGCAAACGAATAACATTTTCACCTCGCCCTCCGAGGTAGGCGAAAGTTGCGGTGGGATCAAAGAAATAATTCGTGCCATACGTACCCGGATTGGTATTCCTGAATGTCCCCCCCGTACCAAATTCTCCCCCCGATACGTTTACGCCGCGCTGATAACTGGCAGTAGGCGGGTGGGCTTCTAACACCGCGGCTTGCGAGTTGGGGCTATTGACCCCGCCGCCCGACTGTTTGTCCTGATACGGGCTGAGTTTGTAGGTAGTTCCCCACCAGCTGCCAGCTCCCCATACCGTCACCCATAAATTGGCCTTGTCGGCATCTTGGTACCAAACATTCGCCAGGGCATTCCATGGGACCGCGTCGCCGCCAGTATTGTCGGGCCAACCGACCTCACCAATGTAGCCCTTGGCGTTATTGGCCGCCAGCCAGCCGGTGAACCAGCTCATCTCGGTGCTGATACGCGTTTCAAGCGGATCGAGAGTAATAGTGGCAGCGATAGCGGGGACGTTAAAAATCATGACAGCTCCAAAAAACGTTATGACGAAGACGCTTAATTCGCCCACCACGTGAATGCCCCGATGTTGGCGCAGAATCCAACCTAAAATGTTATTCATTAAGCGTCATCCAAACTTCCCCTACCTGGATCGTTTTACTAATTCTATATGGTTATGGTCGCCTAAGTCTAACAGGGCACTAACAGCGAGTTGAAAGCTAGGATTACCAGTAGGCCGAAAGAAGGCGGCCTTTGAATCGTAGAGCGGGGCCAAATAGCGTTGATAGGTGGTAGTCGCCAATGGGCCATCTCCATTCGCCACGCGGCTGCTCGCCGCGGCCACGGCCGCAAATCCCAGTGAGGCGCCTCCTGCGGCAGCTCCATCGCGGTGATAAAGCGCGCCCGTGGGTAAGTGTTGGTCGAAGTAGGCTGAGATCCCCTTGAGTAAGGCCGTCGCCCTGGCATCTTTAGCGACTCGCACCTCGGTAGCCAGATCGGCAGTTACCATCTGTAAACTTTGCTCGGTTACGTCATTGGCCGCGACATCGAGCGTGCCATCGGGTTTGACGGTGAAAGCCGGGCTCAGTAACGGCGAAGTGATCGCCTGGGCCGTCAGCACGGCATATTCACCAGCTGCAACCTGGCCCCAGGGGTGGGCAGGGTCGGCGCTAGCGAGCGTGCGTAGTGTACTCAGTGGCACATAGATCGGCTCGGTCGGGGTGCCTTTATTGGCGGCCAGGAAAATTTTGCCACCATAGTTCACGGCATGTTGCCGCCACAGATCGGACAGGATGACGCTGGCGTCGGCGCTGTAATCGTTACGTTTCCACGTGCTGGCAGCGCGCTGTAATTCCGCTGCTAGATTGGCGTTAGCTGCAACATCGGCGCCACTCTCACCCACACCTCCGCTGCCTTCTGGATTGGAAACCCAGGTGCTGGAAAGTAACTTGTCTTCCGCGCGGTGCTGGAGGTGGTCGCGACTCCAGCTATAGATGCCGGCGAATGTGTCGGCATCTCGCTCTTGCAGGGCCGTGGCCATGAAATTAGTTTGCCTTTGAAGGCTAGTAACAGTGGAGCCCGGCTCAATCACTTGCCCATATGACTGCATAAACCCACTTTTGAGCGCCGCCCATGAATCTTGTGTGATAATTCGTTCGCGACTCTTTACCCGGTAAATCTGTGCCCAGTCGCCATTGGTGCTGATGAAGTCGGGAATATTAAGGTAGCTGGTAGTGCCTGTTGTAAAACTGGCTAGGAGCTCCGAATGCTGCAAGGCCTGCTTAGTAAGCGGAAAGTTGGCACTTTTGATTTGTTTGAGTTCCTCATGGGTGAGCAAAATGTACTGAATATTCTGCCAATCGCCCCTTATTTTGCCCGTGATTTGGGGGTCATATTCAATTTTCCAGATCCAGTCGGCGTTGACATAATTATGGTCATAACGGAGTGGCGGATAGGCATAGTCATCGATAACGATAGTGGAGTTTTCGGGGACATTAGAGATTACCCAATTTACAGCCAGCTGCTGATTGCTAGTTTCATCGTTCTTCCAGCTAGTGAGGGGTATATTGGAATACCAGCCCAATAGCAGTAACACGGCGGCGGTTGGGTAGATATACGGTAGATATTTGATGCGCCCAAGCCACTGCTGAGGGTACGACACCAACATACCGATCATGAGCGCCAGCAGCGGCAATATTGGAACAATGTAGAATACAATGACAAGCTTGCCGCGGGCTAAAAATAGCCACGAAAAGATCAAAAGTAGGGATACAAACCGATACGAGCGTTCGCGGACGGCCACGATGATACCAAGGATGGTGGCAACTGCTCCGGCCGTTATAATTCTCCAGTCGATCCTCAGCCAATCAAGCACACCGTGATAGAAATCACCGGCCGGATCCCATGGCCAGGCGAAGGCCCCGCGGCTGCCCTGGGTCTGCAATGATCCAAGTAGGCTGACGTGATCATGGGCTCCTCCTAGCAGTGTACCGGCAGGGAAGAGCTCACCCTTGAGCAGAGCATAGAGAAAGTAAATCCCAACGATGCCGGCGACCGCTAAGGTCCACTGCGTGAGCAAATACTTCCGATGCTTTTTGCCGCCGGTCGTAAATAGCCAGTAGAGCAGGGCCGGGGCGATAACAACGGCGTTTTCCTTGCTCAGGATGGCAATCGAAAACGTTATAGCCGAGGCTAATGTGAATTTCATGCGGCCCTTGGCTACCACGGTCAGTAAAATGCTCAGTAGCATCCAAAATGTCATGATGTTGTCGAGCAAGACCCGGCGGCCAAAGTACAGTTCGAGGGGCGAGAGCGAGAAGAGAATGACGGCAATAACTCCGGCAACCCGGCGATGGGTTAATCGCAAGGCGATGAAATAGAGGATGAGCGCGGAGGTCATGTGCAGCAGCAACATGAACACCCGCCCGGAATAAATCATTCCACCAAAAGCATGTATGCCTCCGGCCAACTTGAGCCACAAAGATAAGAAGATCCAGCCACCGGGCGCGTGATCGTACCAATAGGTGTAGGGGGCGAGCTGAGCGTGCGTGATGAAACTCCAGCCCTGAGTGACGTAGGTGGCTTCATCATTTTCGAGGTACGGGTAATGAAACATATTGAATCCGTGGGCGATCCCCGCTAGAGCTAGGAGTACGACTAAAAGCAGGCTTTCAGCCCGGTTGGCCAATATATAACGATAGAGTTTTTGGAATACGCTCACAAACTAACCCCAGTAAGAACATCGGGTTCGGCGATACGGGGTACCTGTCGACTAGGACGATGTTGGCCAGCATGAGACGTCTTTTCCCAATTGTTGTGGCCGCGCACCTCACGGAAAGTGGCTCTCACCGACGCAATGGCGAGCAACACTTGGTAGGGCAGGAAACCCCATACGACAGCCAGAAAGGCCTTGGGCTTGAATGGCAGGTGCTGTTCGCGCCTAAACTCAGCCAGGGCGATAAGGTGCATAGCGATTTGGATAAAGACCAGGAAGAGCGGCATGAAGCTTAACAAACTTAGCCCAATGGGTAGTTTGCCAAAAAAACCGAGCGCCAGAACGAAGGGTGTGGCTATTAGCAATGCCGACTGGAGAATCGGAAAAGATAGTACATAGACCGCGAGCGCTCGTTGCTTCAGACTAGGGAATTTCTTCCATTCACCTTTCTTGAGGATTTGCAGGAAACCTTGGTTCCAACGTGTGCGCTGTTTAATGAATTGCCCCATAGTGTGCGGTGTTTCTTCCTTGGTCACGTGCCGCGCATCATAGGTCGCGTGCACTTTGGCACCCTTTGCACTCATACGAATGCCGATTTCGCCGTCTTCGGTAAGGCAATTCTCATCCCAGCCGCCAACCTCTCGTAGCTGTTTGGTACTAAAGAACACCGTATTGCCACCCAACGGCACCATTTTGGCTCGGGCATGAAAGTGCATTCTTGATTTGAACCAAAAAAAATATTCGAGTACGTTATGTGCACTGTACCAGTTACTGGAATAGTTCATGAGCTGCACACCCGCCTGAATGATGTCGGGCCGTTTTGTGAGGTATATGGTGTTGGCCACATTGAATATGTCGGGGTGAATATCGTCTTCCGCGTCAAAGATAGTGGTAATGGGTTGCGTGGCGGCGGCTAGCCCTACGTTGAGACCGTGGGGCTTGTTGATCGGGAGGGTGTCGTAAATCTCCACTCGCGCATTGAGGCCGGGAGCCCGTGATGTGACAGCCTTGGCGGCGGCGATGGTACGCACATCGGAAGCTTCACAGATGACGATGATTTCTAGGAGTTTGGCGGGATAACGTGCCCTCAGCAGCCGTGACAGAGTTGCCGCGATGACGACTTCCTCGTCGCGGGCGGGTATGAGCACCGTAAAGCCGAATTTAGGCGGTAGAAACTCCTGCGGCGAAGCGGTTTCATCAAGTCGCTCGGGGCTTTCCCAGACGTAGAGGGTCAGATAGAGGTTGAATAATCCTTGAGCCAACATAAGGACCAGAAAAATAGCATAGGCAACATCAATCATGCTGCTTTCCCTTCCAGATGACCCGGGAGGAGATCTGATAATTTAAGGTAAACGCGCTGATAATTCCAATAAATTGCGCCGCCAAATAGTACATTCCAACGAGACCGTGGAGAAGCGCAAATATTACCAGGCTCATCGCGGCCGTGCCCAGCGATGTAACGTTAAAGGTGATGAGCTTGCCGACAAAGTCTCGCGACGTTTGGCTGCGACGCACACGCGAAGCCACACTCCCCTCTTCAGCCTCGATGACCTCCTGGAAAGTGAACCGGTTATGCAGCAGGAAATTAGTGAGAATACTAATTTCAATAGCGATGGCGGAGGCCACAATAATCGGCAGTGGGGTGTGATTTACGAGTAGCGCCAGTACCCCCAAGTTGACTATGATCCCACTGGCGCCCACAGCCATAAACCGCATCAGCTGGCGCAGCGGCGATTGTGGGTTTAGCCCGTAGGCCACACTAATAAACTCAAGGATGTCCCCTAACCGCAACTTCGACTGCCCCATGCGGCGATCTACGAACGTAATCGGCACTTCTTTGATCACCGCATCATTCGCCATAAAGGTATGGAGCAAATGCATTTGAAAGGCGTAGCCGCTGGTTTCAATGCCCTCCCAGTCCACGTCCTCGAGCTTACTGGCCCGGATGGCTTTGAAGCCGCCGGAAATATCCTTAACCTCGGGGTCAATCCCTCCAACTGTCTTAGCAACAAAGTTGGCAATGCGACTGTTGATAATACGCTTGAGCGGCCAGTCGCCCGGGATCGCTCCCCCCGGCGTATAGCGGGAGCCAATAACGTAGTCGGCCCCTTTGTCGATTTCCGCCACTAGTGCCGGAATAGAACTGGGATCATGGGAAAAGTCCGAATCCATCATCACAATGATGTCGGGGCTGAAGGTATGAAGTGCATATTCAAACCCGCGCATATAAGCCTTGCCCAGGCCTTCTTTATTACCAGACAGCAGATGAAGCCGGCCCTGGCTGAGCATTTCCTGCTCAACAATCTTGCCCGTGCCATCAGGTGAGGTGTCATCCACGACGAGAACATTTGCATCGAGGTGGTTGCTCGCCATTCGTGCAAACAGCGCATGGAGCATACTGCGAATATTTCCGGCCTCGTTATAGGTGGGTAGAATGACAGTAATAGTGCTCATGATTTTGTTTCCGGAGCCTTCTGAGTAGATCCATCTTGACGGCGGTACACCACCGAGTCACCGTTCACATACACAGCCTGGAAATTCTTTTTAAAATCAGGGTTAGACTTCACAGCACTCCAATATATATCGGTATCCGCCTTGCGCACGATGATCCAGCGCACAATTGATGACGGCTTATCAACAGCCTGTTGGTAGGCCTTGGCGTACCCTACGTAGATGATGTTCTTGATGGGAATACCGAGCGCAATGGGGTTGGCCGAGCGCGAAAAGTCATCAAACACAATGTTGCCATAATCGTAGTTGGCCGCCACGTAGTTGTTGGCGGGCAAGAGCTTACGAGCCGATAGCCCGGTTAGGCCATCCTGCAAAGTGATGGGGGTTTGAAGAAACATGAGCGGCAAAGCCAACACGAGGACGAATCCCGGTGCATATTCTATCTTAAGCTTCGATAAGGCATAAGCGGCAAAGACCGCTACGGCCGGAACCATCATTAGCCCATAGCGCACATTAAAAATATGCCACTCAAAATTTGTCGGTACAAGCCTCGGCATAAACAAGATGGAAATCCCCATGTATAACGTTAAGACATTAAAGATAAACGGCACCAAAATGAGTAACGCAGGTAGTACCAGCACCCGGTGGGTTTTGGTCTTGAGGGAAATAATTATGAAAAGCACCAGGCCGATGCAGGCTATGGTAGTGAGGATGCCACCGGCATTTTCCCACACAGCATCACCGTAATATAAAAGCGAACTGCCGATATTGTGTGCATTTACAAGCTCGCCGCGGGCGGCAAAACCCTGCTGCTGCGACTTGGCCGAATACTGGCTGGTCAGGAAATAAGCTGGCTGGTGGAAGATCACCAGACTCCAAGCAATCCACAGCACGATCCCCGAGAATGATACCGCGCTAAACATGATTAGAGCGCCCTCTAGCCGGCTCCAACGCCAGCGCCGGTAAAGCGCCACCGCGATCACCACCGCCGTTTCGGCGCCCACTAAGAGCCAAGCATCGTAGCGCACCAGCGTACCGGCGGCACAAAACAGCCCAGCCAATATTAAGTTGGTGAGGTTTTCCTGGCGTGCCCACTCGTATAAGTGATAGATGCTCAAAACCATCATGCAAATCAACAGCATCTCGCTCATAGGCGTTGTCTGCATATATAAAATGTCTGGATTGAGCGCAAAAATAGCGGTTGCCGCGTAGGCCCCGAAGCGTGTTCCAGTGATCTTACCGGCCAGCTTGAAAATAAACACCGCTGTCACAACGTAAGCCACCATCGAAACAATGCCGCCAGCTAGCCCGCTGCGCCACATAAAATCATTCCAAATAAACGGCACCATCAGCAAATGATGCAGCGGCAGCCAAATACCTCCCAACTGCCCAAACCCTGGCTCGAGCCCACCAATGACGCGCTTAGCGATATCCAAGTGCGACTCGGCATCACCATATGCCAAAATATAGCCATTGAAGTATGACCAGGCCGTGGCCAGTATGCTCAGGATCGAGGCTACAATTCCAACGATCATGAGATCGTACGACTTTTTAACTTTGTAGACGAAATTATGATGCACCTCATTTTGAGAGGCTAGCGATTCTGGCGGGTTTTCTTCTGGGCGAGAATCTGTGGGCATAGATACTTCCACCTAGTGGTAGCTGAGTTTAAAAATAGGACAACAATTTTAATATATTAACATTTAACTAAAGCTTTTACAATTAAACATAATTACTATGCGCGCTACGACTCATCTAATTGCGTTTAAAAATCTGTACGGCCGCATCTTCATATACAATCCGATATTTCGTCTCGAGCACCTTGCTGTGGTAAAGGTACTTGGTGACAGAATCATCACTGTTTAACGCTCCGCTAGGTGTCTTGTACATGTAAATCCATGTCGCAATCTGATCGGGGTTATCCCTAGCCGACAGCCAATATTTGCCCGTACCCTCATGAATATAATTCTTATAGTCAACTCCCAAATAAAACATCACTGGATCGTGCTTAAGCGCACTAATTAATATGTATCCACCGTCGTAATGTGCCTTAAGCCAATACGCCGCGTGCTGCTCGTTTTTTACTAAGCCGTATGGTGTATCGCGTGCCTTGGCTGCCAGCTGATAGGTTAGCGAGTATTGCTTACTGGTGATCGAGAATAATTGAACGCTAATTATTGCAATGACAATGATACTAAAGTACTTTCCGACCTTCCTGAGCGATACGAGCCAACCAGCTGCGATTGCTAGCATCGGCAACATTAGGATTCCGTACCGAATGTTATATTCGGATTTCGCGCTGATATTTGCGCTAGTTACCGCCTTCCAATCGAGTGTAGGTAAGTCGAGGGGTATACTGCCTCTGTAAACAGTGAATGCGACAAATACAAAGAGCGAAAGGGGCAGCAGGAGGCCAATAAGGTATAGGTTTCTACGTAATATTACAGCTCTGATTGCTAGAACGATGAGAATTATGATTATCAAGCTACCAAAAGCGGCTAATAGCGCACCATTCATAAAAGCGCTTGCTTGCCAATATGAACTGATGGATGCCCATAAATGCCCTTTTTGTGAGATCGTACTGCCCTGATCTGCAACAGAAACGTGTGTCACAACATCATTTGAAATTAATGAGGCTTTATGGGAATAGATATCTATCCAGTAAAGTGGATTGCCGAAAATTGCCCATAAGTAAAGAGCCCATAGTAGAATTCCCTGTACAGCGAGGGTGCTAAATAAGAGTAGTTCGCCTTCAATCCTCCTAAGATCTTGTTTCTTTAGCGCCGCGATCAAGAGCACATAAATAATGCTACTGATAGCAAACAGGTATCCCTCGTAACGGATAAGTGTAGCGGCTGCAACACTTAGTGCTGCAACTATGAGATAGCTATTATTCTCATCATTCGTCCATCGAAGCAAGTAGTAAATCGCAACCACGACGGCGGCAATAAAAGATAATTCGCTCATTGCAGTTGTCTGAAGGAATAGGAGGTTTATGTTCGTTACGGGTATCAACGCCATGATAATTCCGGACAACTTATTCCTGAATATGTCTTCTCCAATCTTGTAGAGATACCAAACAATTAGGACAAAGGAAATCATGGATAATATCGCCCCAGCAACTCCCGTGTGCCACAGAGTGCTGGACCAGATAAACGGTAGCATCAATATTTGTGGCAGCGGCAACCATACATTCCCAAGTTGAGCAAAACCCGGGGTCAGATTATCCATTACTCGTCTTCCGATATCGAGACGTGAAACTGCGTCACCCAGACTAAGATTCGCTCCCGTTGACGAATAGTAAACCCAACTGGTCAGGCTCGCAAATGCCGAAAGAACTAGTACTATTTTTGGAGTAGTAATAAACGTTTGTAGTCGAAATGAGGGTACCGCTTTGGTTTTGGGGCGATTCTGAGCACTCATGATATGATGTCTGCCGGTATTTTTAAAAAGTTTTGTAATTGGCGATTCAAGACAAAGAATTTGAATGCGATGAAACTAATAGCCATCGCCGAAAATTGGATAATATTGTCGCGTGTAAATATTTTACTAATATTTGATTTTTCCACTGGCCATATACTTTCACTCATTATGTTAACTTCTTAGATGTTGGAGAGACTTCCCAAGGCTCCGTTGTCGGCGCAGGGGACGATCCCAGTTTTAGATATATATATGTTCCAATATATGACGTCATAAGTAACGGGTGGCGGGCCATGTGCTGAACCAGGTGTTTGATTGTAATCATTTTTGGCATTGAGTAGTTATCTGAAATTTCCTTCTGACCAAAAGACCCAAGTAGTGACGAGGTATGGCCGAGGAACCTTCGACTTTGGCGCGCGTGATCAGCGTATGTAGTTGGCGACCGATAATTAACCGCAGCATCAGCGACAAACAAATAGCCAAAGCCCATCTTCTTTGCTGTAAGGAATGTAAATGCATCTTCAGATGACCCAATGCTCTCATCCCAATACATCTTTTCGGCAAACGCCCGGGAGAATAACCTACATCGGCCATGGCAGGTATAAATATTGTCGCCCTTATCCCAGCTTGACGATATATCTGCTTTAAAATGTGCACTTTCTTCGATTACCTTTTCAAAAAAGTGTTCAGCCGGTAGAGGAACAACTGAAGGGCATATTAACCCCAATTCAGTTCTCGATCTTGCAATATTCATTAGTTTTTCGAGCAAATGTTTATCGCGTGGTAGTGTATCGGCATCTAGAAGAAGTATAAAATCGCCGGTAAATTCACGGAGTAGCTGATTTTGAACAGCGGCTTTACCTGAACGTTGCGGATTAGCCATGAGCTTAATCTGGGGATTCGAAAATTCGAGAACAAGTGAATTTGTTCTATCTGTACTTCCATCCGAAGCGACTATTATCTCATCCAGACTAAATCCGGATTGATTCTGGGCGAGAAGTGCCTCGATTAAAAATTTGATATTTTGTTCTTCATTGTATGCGGGAATGCCAATTGATAGCCTCGGCGCAACTGGAGCAGTTGACTGGAATTGTTGACTCATAACAAATACTCCAGACTTTTTACTGCGCTGGTATCCCAGCTAAAGCCATTTGCCCAATGAACGCTGGATTCGGACATTTCTTTTAGCTCATGGGGTCGACCAATGAGCTGCGAAATTTTTGTAGCAAATGCATCGACGTCTCCATATTCAACGAGGTAGCCCGCCTTAAGGTCTTGAACGGAATCACGTAGACCCGGCACATTGGATGCTACAACCGGCGTTCCGCAGGCATTTGCCTCAATAGTGGTAATACCCCACCCCTCCATCTGGGAAGGATTTACAAATACCCAGGCTTGCTGGTAGAGTTTTATCTTTGCTTCTTCTGTAACCTTGCCTACGAACTCCACGTAATTCGCTACATTTAGTTCTCCCGCGAGGATTTCAAGCCTAGAACGTTCATCTCCAGCACCGGCAATGATGAGCGTAGCATCAGGGGACTCCTTCAGAACTTTGACGAAAGCCTTGATTAGCACATCAACCGATTTATACCGCTTTAATCGACCTACGTACAAGATAGTTGGATTAAGCGATTTAGGCCCAGGCGTGAGCGTTTCAAGGTCAACTCCTGAGTGGATTATTTCGATTCCCTTTTGACCTAACCCTAGCTCCAGCATGTCAGTTTTTGTTGATTGCGAAATGGCAATATAGCGCGTATTTCGGTAGGCCCAGCGCATGCCGTATTTTTCCAGGAAGGCCGCGAGAGTAGCCTGCGGAGCTCTAAGATGTTTCTTAAAGATAGCTTGATGCACATGAAAAGATATGCAATAAACCGGTTCTTTGGCGTACAACGGTGCAAAGAAAGGTATCCCATTATGGCAGTCTAAAATGACGTCATAATTGCCGCGGAACTTCACGATGTAATAGAGAAAAGCCCACGCATAAACAAAATAAAATCCTCCCCGGCGGATAACTTCGATGCCATCGACTACGTCGTTGCGCTTGGCTGTCCCATCGTTTCCGCAAAAAAGCGTTACTTTATGACCTTCAGCCACCCAACGCCTCCCGAGCTCGTGGACATATACCTCTGCTCCTCCACCGTGAACATGTTCCAAGTCACGCCAATTAAAAATCAGGATGCGTTTTTGCCCTGGGGGCACAACCTCCGGAAGGGGTAGAAATAGATCTCGCAGGTCTAATAAGAACGGCAGGAAGAACCTTCCCTGCTCAGTCCAAATATGAAGAGCAAGAAGAGCTAAGAATTGATAAATGGCGGTGAGAAGGACTACACGGATGATATCCGCAATACTGCCATGCTCTAGCATAATTCCCACGGCCAGAGCGATTGTAAAAATAAGTGCTACTGCAGAGAAGACGTACTGCTTCTTTGCAAGTCGGTAATAAACGATGCTTGTGGACGCAGTAAATATTCCAATTGCGGCAGCGTATTCGGGGAGGTAGTTAACAACGGCTAGCGCTTTAGGCCCAAATATTAAGGGGAGTATGGTATGGCCAAAAACGATTAATGTCCCAGCGCCCAACGCGCATATGGTAGCGGTTGCAATAAAGAAGCGAAGAAATATTGGATTGGTTTTCTCGCCTTTCGCCTCGGAGCGACCTACAAAAGTAATAATAAACACATTAAATAATGACCCGAAATAAAAAATCATTTTCCCGATTAACGATAATACGGCGTACTCACCTGCTAGCTTTGGGCTGAGATAGTGCTTGGATAAGAGAATATCGATGCTGACGAATGCAGTCAGGGAAATACTCGAAATAAGGGCGGCCAACATAAATCGGTTCGGAAATTTTGAGGCCGATATATCGGGTATTGCGTTCGATTTCTTGTACCGATATGAGAATGAGACCGCTATCAGAAAGGAAAAAACTACCGAGCTGATGATTGAGAGGTAGGCTAGGCCTGGCTGACCTGCCTGCACGAAGATAACTGCTATCACTATCTTAAAAAGTGCCTCGCCGATAAGGACTGCAGATAGAGCCTTAAATGCGATGTTACCCTGCATGAAGCCTTTTTCGATTGCTGCTAAGTAGCCGAACAGGATGATGGGGGTGAAGATCAGAAGTGGCTTAGAGCTGGGCAGCTGGAAGTAGGCAGTAAGCCCGGGTACGCAAATGAGCCACAAGAGTGAGATGACAGTTCCGGCAATAATAATCTTGCGCTTAGTAGCGCGAAAGAAGGTGGTGGCAGTTTGTGGATCGAAGCGAAGTGCCAAAAAACTAGTGCGATGATTGACGCTTTGGGCGAGGGAAATGGCGATTACCCCGAGGAGGAGCCAGACCGTATTAATCAGTGTAACGATTCCGTATTGTTCAAAATTTAGTTTTCTTCCGAGATAAAAATTGAAGATGAAGTTCAGGAGGTTTGTTAGCATCATTGACGCCACGAGAATACCGCCAGAGAATACTGGTTTACTGCTGAGCCGCTTGGCGAACTCAGAAAAGTTATGCTTGTGTTTGCTCTTTATCCTACATTCCCTCCATGCCCGCCGATGAGAGATTGATCCACCATACTCCCACCGATGGCACTGTGGACCTGGTCCATGGTCTTGTTGCTGGCTAGATGCAGGCCGTGTTGAGTCTTAAACCATTCGTGCGGTTGGTAGAAGAGCTTGAAGAGAGCCACCCAGGCGGCTGCGCTCATGGCTAACCAGTAGAGCGGTACGAGGTAGGCATATTTGATGAGGTCGTATTGCTCGCGCTTGGCGCAGCCGAGCATGTAGTAATACATGTAGAGGAAGTTGCCGAAGATAATGCAGGTGACGCCCATGTACAGGATTGGAGCCGGGTAAAACGACTCAATGGTGGGACCGACGGTTGATCGGAGGGCGAAGTAGCTAATGGTAACCACCCACATAATGGGGTTGATGAACATGGAGGTAATCTTGCCTCCTACGACGAGTTGGAAGGTAATGGCATGCGGTTCGCTCCAGGTGAGCTTGAAGTCTTTTAACGTGCGCATGTGCACCCAGTAGCTTTGGATGTAGCCCTTGATCCAGCGGGTGCGCTGGAAGAACCAGTTGACGCTGGCGCTATTGGCCTCTTCGAGCGTGACACTGTCGACGATAGCGGTAGAATAGCCCTGCTTGGCAATGCGTAGGCCCAGATCGCAGTCTTCGGTGACGTTGAAAGCGTCCCAGCCTTTGAGATCGCGCAGGACCGCGGTTTTGAAGTGGTTGGAGGTGCCACCCAGCGGAATCGGAGCCTTGACTGCCTGAAGCCCGGTAAGTACGAGATCGAACCAGAGGGAATATTCGGCGGTGAAGGCGCGGGTGAGAAGGTTTTGACGGGGGTTATAAAAGTTCAACTTGGCCTGAATACAGACGACCTTTTTACTAGATCGGGCGAAGGCTATGACGGCTTTCTTGAGTTGGTCGGGCTCGGGGACGTCTTCGGCGTCATATATCACGGAATACTCGCCGGTAGCCAGCTTGAGTCCATAATTGCAGGCTTTCGGCTTCGTCTTGGGTTTGGAGTGAGGCACTACCACAATATCGAAATAGGAAGGTAGACCCATCTCGCGGGCGTGCGTAATCGTCTCTTCGTCGTCTTCCTCGAGCAAAAGCATGACCTGAAGTTTATTTTTCGGGTAATCGAGGCGACTCATGGCTGTGACGAATTGCGGCAACACCTCCCACTCTTTGTAGAGCGGGCAAAACACCGTATAGGACGGCCAGCCTCGTTTGTTGGCCAGCCTCAAATCATCCGGTGTAACGGTTATTTCGAGCTGGGATGAAAAGCTCTTGGTAATGAGCCAAAGGCTGTAGAGCAAGTCGGTAAAATAGAGCGTGGTGAGTAGCGCAATGATTATCGTGAGTACGGTGTGGGCACGCAAGGCAATTAGCACAATTAACAGTGCGGCTAGTGCGATGATTAGAATGGTTTGCCGGCGGGTTAATTGCTGAAGCGCACTCTCGCTGTGGTGGAGGCTGGAATGGGTGACATAATGATTGCCTTTGTAGTGGAAGCCGGTGGCGGAGTGATTATCGCTATCTGGATTTGAGGGTATTACTTGTGACTCGGCAAACTTGAGCTTGAGGCTGGCGGCGGCTATTTGCGGGGCGCTGCGGAAGAGGCTTAGCTTGGATTTGCCGCTGACTCGTGAGCTAAAAGGTATGTAGACTGAGTCAATCGTATAGCCGGCATCCCGCGCTTTTACCAGGAACTCAAGGTCGAAGGTCCAGGGTCCGGGATTGACTTTAACGCGACGGAGAATATCGCGGCGAAAGACTTTCATGCCAGATTGAACATCAACATCTAACCCGTGGAGGCGGGACGCGAGAAGTTTTCGTGAACTGCTGCTGGCTATCCGGCGAATGCGAGAGGTCTTGTGGTGAGTCCGATCGGCCACCACAATATCGGCTCCTTTCACCAGGATTTTTGATATCATCGCGGGTATAGCCTCGGGCGGGTACTGGAGGTCGGCATCAATCATGCAGATCAGGTCGTGTCGGGCAAGCTTGAAGCCCTCAAGTAGAGCATCGGCCTTGCCTGGGCGCCCATTTTTGGTGTGCAAAATTATGGTGCTGCGCGAATTTTCGGCTGCAGTGTTAACAGCGGCAGCCGTGCCGTCTGTAGAGTGGTCATCGACTATAATAATTTCGTAGCGCGCCTTTTGGAACAGCGTTGTCTCAATTCGCTCGATTAGATTGGCGACGTTCTCAGCTTCATTGAGCGCTGGCACAACTATTGAAATGGAAGGAAAAGACAAAGACAAAAAGCACCTCGAGTGATTGCGTCTGATTCAGTGATTGCGTCTGATTCCTCGAGACGCATAAAAATATCTTGCTCGCCAAGGAGGCTAAGTCCAATGGGGTCAAATATACCATAACTAAGCCGTTTCGTAAATTGCTATACGTGGTAGCGCTAATTGCTGGATTTATTTGACCAAATCGGTATTTATTTGTAGTGGCTAGAGTCCAGATTTCGGATTCAATTAACGGCCGATGTCAGACACAACAATCCAAAGCAAGTAAAGGCTGATGTCCAGCAAATTATGGATAATTTGTGATTTAACCTTACAGAACTTGGTAAAAATATGTCCACGTACAATTCTGCGGCTAATTGACAAGTGAAGGCCCCGCTGGCTGTGAGGTTCACTCGTTGCTAGCGGGGCGGTGGCTGACGGCAGATGACGTCAGTGTGCGTGGTTGGCGACCAGCTTGGTTGCCAAGTTGCCGGAGTACCCCTTGAGATTCGGGAGGTGCTTCGCCAGGTAGTCGGTTGCACCGGGGAAGCCAATGGCGTCGTCGGGGTGGCCACCGGCTGATCTCATGTGCCACGGGATCTCGCCATCGTCCAGGCCGAGTGTCTTGAGCAGAAACTCGGGATCGGGCTGACGCGAATAGATCTTCTGATTTCTTACCTAACTGATTGTCGTATGCCATTGGGATAATTTACCCTCTATGGCGCACAATACAAAACTGACGTGATTATTTCCTGGTGTATACCCGTGTGCTAAAGGCCCCAAGTTGGCGTACTACGAAATTCACGAATGTATCAGAGTTGGCAGCTAGGTCGTGGAGCGACAGCCCACTACCGGAGGAGTGGTCAAACAGCACGACGCGCTGGCCGATCCTAACTTCGTGCCCAGCGAGATCTATCGCACAGGTATTTGCACTTATTAGGCCCAAAATAGGTGCACTTTCCCCGTTAATCAAGACGCTTGCGCTCTTGATTGAAAGGCCATTTGAGCCCCACCCAATCGGCAATATCCCGATAGTTTTCGGAGTTTTGGTGCGGTATTTCCGAAAATAGCCAATATAGCTTGCTGCCGGGACATGCTTTATCTCACTGATATGCGTGATGAATTTGGTTGCTACAAATTGGGTCGAAAGTGGTAGGTTAGAAGCGGTATAGGTACCATATAGGGCACATCCCGGCCTTACTAACACCTTAATCTTTGGGAAAATGGAGTGATAGGTGGCTGCATCCCAACTTGCAGGGAATCGGTCCATAGCGGAGCTGCTGGCTGAATGGACCCAGCTAGGCTGAACCCCGCTGGCAGCTAGTCGGCGCAGCGCGCCTAAAAACTTTTGATGCTGCTGGTCGGTGAAGTCGTAACTGGATTCGGCTGCGGCATAATGCGTGCTCACACCCGCCAAATCCAACTGCGGGGAACCGGCGATGTATTTGCCAATACGAATCGCCTCGTCTCCTTCGGCGCCGTAGTAGTGCATCCCAGTTTCGAGCTGCAGATGTAGGCGCGCAACACACTGTAGTTTTGCGGCTATGCGCTCGGCCTGTTGGGCTGCCTCCAGAGTTGTCACAGTAATATCTATTCGGTCCATAACCAAGGATTTAATTTGAGAATAGGGCGGCGGATAAATGGCTAATATCCGGCCATTGAGGTTGTGAGATCGAAGCGTTCTAGCGTCGATTGCGTCTGCGACGCCAATTATGTCTGCCCCGGCCGCTTCTAGCTCCTGCGCCACTACCACCAAACCATGGCCGTAGGCATCGGATTTGACCACGGCAATTATCCCCGTTTCTTTGCCAACTAGATCCTTAATATTCCGATAATTTCGACTGAGCTGCGAGAGGTCTACCTCGAGCCAGCTAGCCGGGAGTGGATTGCTTAAATCAAGCGAATCACCACTGCTAAAATACCGTTCGCTTTTGCTCCCGGCAGCTATTGGTTGAATAACACCCAGGTGGTCTGTGGAAAGAACATAGTTTGCCATTTCTTAGGAATCAAAACTATATTTAATCTGCTTGAACTTACGGCTGAAGTCGCTAACCTGGGAGGCCACATTATGCCCGGCCAGGGCGTCATTCAGGTATTTCGCAATGGTTTCCATGTCAGCTTCAGTCATACCGCGACGAGTCAGCTCCTGTGTTCCGAGTCTGGCAAAAGTTTGACCGCCCAGACGATCATCGAAATTAGTCGAAATATTATTCTGGACTAGTCGCTTGTATAACTCGATGGGAAGAGATTCGGGTGGGAGGAAAAGATGCACTTGGTGGGTTTGGGTATAGCGAGATGGCGATATCTTCCGCACACTATGACCCAGCTTCTCTAGCGCTACTCCCAGCGCGTGGGAGTTGCGCACGATGGCAGCGGCATACTCTCTACCGAAGGCTTCCATCTCCAGTATCGCTATGGCAAGTGCGACAAGGTGGTGGGTGTGTGAGGATGAAAATAGTCCAGCATCAATGACTTGGCTCATCCGCTGGCCGGCGTCCTTGTCTCGAAATAAGATCATCCCCTTTTGGGGTCCGGGCAGCGTTTTGTGGGTATTGGCGCAAACAATATTCGCACCTTCCGCCAACGGCGACTGGAATACACCGCCCATCATTAACCCGATCGTATGACTCGCATCGTAGATGATTATTGCGTCGTCACCCAGTGCCTTCCTGAGTCCGCGTAAATTAAAGGTTTTTAACGGGTACGAGATATCTATATATATCGCGGCGCATTTGCTGTCACGGAAAGTTTTAGCGGTTTGAGCCAAATCTAAATCCAGATTTGCTAGATCAAAGGTGGCATAGGCCGCCTGGCGTCCGGTGCGCTCCAGAATGGGGAGAGTTGAAAAATGACCACCATCATCGTGCTGAAGAATCATCACGGTATCACCAGGATTGGTCGACACTAGAATGGCGCACATCATGGCGTGGGCCCCCGATAAGCACCGTAAATTGACTACCTCGGCATTCATCATGGCAGCGGCAGCCCGTTCGGCGTCCTTGATTACATCCTGAACTGCCTCCATGCCAATACAGGTAAAAGGATCCCAATTAATAATCCCCTCTTCTCCGGCGCCAAAATAATAGCGTTCCGATAGTTTGCTCCCTAGAAACGAGGCTGCGGTAAGCGAAAGCTGATTTTCGTAGGCTGTAATATGCAACCGTTCAGCGTTTAAGCGCTCTAGACTGTTTAGTGCCTTAATGTGTTCTTGAATCGTCATTATTTTGCCTTTACTCCACGAATATTAACAAACAGAACAGCCAGCTTTCTATTAGTTTGCATTGTCTCGAGGGTGCCGGTTAAGTCACCTTGGGAGGCATCATTATAATCTAACTCGTACTGCTGAATTAACGGGTTTATGGCGCGGATATCACTTATAAGTGGCTGGCCGCCTGTGGCACCGGATCCATTATTATCGAGTACGATAACGCCTAGAGCGCTATCGCGAGCGAAAGCTTCGGTGACAGCGGCAACATTGCTATGGAGAAAGGCACCATCACCCACGACCGCAAAGGGATACTCAACGCCAGCCTCTGCCAAGCCTAGCGCCACACCAACAGATGAACCAAGGCATAGGCAGGCGTCAACTGTATGAGTACTCTCAACGGTATACTGCCCGACGTCCCCAACCACAAAGCTCGGCTTAAGATTACTCAGGGCGCTAAAAAGTTTTGAAAGATGGCTCCAAGTAATCCAGCGCTCGGGCAAATCAGGGCAATCACCTGTATCCGATATTACGGTCGCGCCCATGGTACGGCGACCAACCGCTTGCTGCACTTGGCTGAGGGCGTAATCATCCCCTTGCTCCATTATGGCAATGTGAGGGCGGTCCTTCATGAACTTAATAATGGCGTCTACGGGAATTGGATACATGTTGATTTGCAGCCGATCGGCCTCCGGCGCGTCGCTATGGCCGGTAGCCCCCGGTGTTGCTCCAATGACCACGATCCCGGGTTTGTCATTGGGTGGAGATGGTTTCTGCGCGTAAATATCTTCCACATAGGCTGAAATGCGAGCCCGCTTATCGCTTAACGCATCATATTGTCGGCGCCAGTAGACTGGATAGCTAATGTATTTAGAGGGGCTGGTGGCCAAACTGGCGGATCCCATTAGTTTAGGGAGCTGAGCATAACTTCCAGAGGCACTGAAAAACTCATTGGTGAGGCGGATAACTACCGGCACATCGAACCGTTCTGAAAGCTCGAATGACTCACGCGCCATTTCATAGGCCATCTCAACGGATGAAGGTTCAAGCCAGAGTCCGCCAAAGAACTCCAGAAAATGACGCGAATCCTGGCGCTCCTGCGATGCCACTGCCTGGGTGTCATCGACAACCACTATTACCATGCCACCCTGAACGCCGGCAATCATGGCATGCAAAAAAGGATCGGCGCAGACGTTCAGGCCGACGCTTTTGAGTGTAACGACGGAGCGCTTCCCGGCCAACGAAGCACCGTATGCCTGCTCAAAGGCGACTCGCTCGTTTATAGATATGCGTTTCCCGCCGAGTCCAAAGAAGATTTCCTGGCTCTGGGAACCGGGATAATTAGACGAATACACGCAGCCACCATCGGTCAGGCCTGCAATCACAGCCGAAATAGCTGAACTATTTGCCACGATAGGCCTCATTAATTAGAAACGGCGCAAGGGGCGTTAGCCCGGCAATCTGTTGGGACTGGGAGCGATATACAGCACTCAAAATGCTGACCCCCACACTGTGACTATCGATGTTAGACCTCAGAGCGCTCTTCGGTATCCCGCCCAGGATATATTGGATGAACTCAATGATCACTGTGTCCTTGACAGTCTCATTGTAGAGACGGCTATCATCTAGCTCTCGGCCGCTACCCAGGTCACGAAGGTTGTATTGCATGAATGACGGCTCACCCGCACCGAACATTCCTGCGTTGCGAAAGACGTAGATCTCGAAATGATTGTTGCCGCCCAATAGGTAATCTTTTTTGGCGTTGGTATCGTGATTTGCCTCTGACTGATACTGATGGATCTGGATGTTCTGGAAAGGACCCTGTTGGATGGTGTAAGACTGATGCTTTACCCGACCATTGCCTTTGTACAGATCGGGGTTCGATACTTCCCACGATCGACGTGAAAAACCATTGTGTATTAAGTTGCTCGAGATATTACAGATGGTTTCATTGTCTTTTAGTAGACGGATTAGAGAGAAGGCGTCGATCTCGCCATAATTCTCAAACAGCTCGGCCAGCTCGGCCTCACTACGATGCGGTAGATTGCTGTAGCCGGGAAAATAGGATTCGTAATCGGCAATATTAAACTGCTTGAGCAGGCCTCGGGCGCCTAGGAATGAGGTCATGACCTCTCCGGCATCTGCACGTTTGTCCTTGAGGCCACTGGCCAAGTAGAACTGCCAGATGATATCGAATATGTGGTACCCGCTGTGCGAGCATTTGCCGTATCCGGTTCGATAGGGATGGCTAGTCTGGTCAACTATTTCGTCGGGAAATATCCAAACGCCGTCCGAGTGCATTGACTGAATCGATGTAACTGGAGCGTTGAAGCGCTCCCCGACTTCACGGATAAGCTCAAATACTTTCCTGAAGCCGATCTCGTAACGGCGCTGGACGTTAATTGAAAAAATCGTTTCTTTGCGTAGTTGAAGCTGGCTGTATGTCTTCAAAAGGTCGTCGTAATCCTCGACGAGTCCTTCGGCTTCCTTGATCGAGCTACTTACGAAGGCCCGCGTAGAAATCGGCTTGTCCATGAGGATGTGGAGGCCTTGCTCTAGAGCCCACTGAGCGTACATGAAGTGGGTTGTTGGATCGGTTGAAATAATGACGGCATTAATATCGAGGCGCTTTACTAAGCTATCTAATGATGCCTTGGCTTCAGCAGACAGACTATGGTCGTCTGTTGGCGAAAGGTAAACCATCTCTAGATTTGTACTTAGCGTTTTAATGTAGGCGTCAAGCACTGGTTTTTGAGCCATAGTGTCAACAGCTGCGCACAGCAAAACCGGAAAACGCTCGGCAAGGCGAAGGATGGCCGGAACGTAGATTCGACGCGCGTGAAAACCAACTCCGATTTGGAGAATGTTAACTCTGCTGACTGATTTAGATCTAGGATTCATTAACGTTGGATTATATCATGATATAAGTAAGAGTTGTAGCTGGGGGTAGTGCACTTTGCACCACCCCCAGCCCGAACAACTTGCACCTAGTACGCACGGGCAAATATCACCCGTTGGTTGTACGCAGAAGGCGCCCCACACAACACGCAGTCCCCGGTTTCGGACGACTGATCAGACGAGATGCACCGAGGCGTTGCCGATGTCTCGGCCTTGATAGCGTCTTCGCACGCGGTTTCGCCGCAGTGGAAGGCCAAGGCCCAGCCGGTTTTCACCGCTGTCACGAAGTCATCCCACGAATCAACCGTGGTAGTTCGACTGTCTCGGAAGGACTCGGCCCGAAGTAGCAGCCGATCGTGGTATGCATCCAGTAGAGCTTGCATTTGCTCCAAGACCTCGTCGGTCCTGACGCTCTGCTTGCCCTCGGAGCCGATTCGGTACGACAGTTCAACCATGCCATCGTCCAGCTCGCGCTGGCCGACACACAACCGAACCGGTACACCTCGCAACTCCCAGTAGTTGTACTTGGAGCCAGTCGAGAGGTTATCTCGATCGTCGAGGTGCGCTCGCACTCCCTTGGAGACCAGCTTTTGGACCAACTCCCGACCGTAGTCGGTAGTGGCGTCGAGCTGCTCACCTTTGCCGATGGGGACAACGACGACCTGGATGGGCGCTAGCCGAGGGGGCAGCACCAAACCTTTCTCGTCGCCGTGGGCCATGATGATGGCACCAAGCATACGCGTACTCATACCCCAAGAGGTGGTGTGCGCGTACTCCCTGCCCCCATCTTTGGAGGCGTACTGGATCCCGAGTGCCTCGGCGAAGTTCGTGCCGAGGTAGTGAACGGTGCCAGCCTGCAGCGCCTTGCCATCTAGCATCATCGCTTCGATGGAGAAGGTGCAAACAGCGCCGGGGAACCGTTCTCCGGGGGTCTTTTCTCCAGGTACAACGGGAATGGCCGCCATTTCGCGGGCGACACTGGTGTACATCTCTAGGGCGGAAAGGGTTTCTCGCCTGGCATCGGCTTCGTCGGCGTGGGCAGTGTGTACTTCGTGCCACAAAAATTCTATGGTGCGAAGCAACAGGCGGGGCCGAAGCTCCCATCTGACCACATTGGCCCACTGGTTGAGCTTCATGGGCAGGTCGCGGTACGACTCCACCCACTTAGCCATGGAGTGCCCAATGATGGTTTCCGACGTGGGCCGGATCACCAGGGGCTCTTCGAGCTCTTTGCCACCGGCGTGTGTCACGACGGCGACTTCGGGCGCGAAGCCTTCGACATGCTCCGCCTCGCGGTCGAGCATGCTCTGGGGAATCAGCGAGGGGAAGGAAGCGTTCTCGACTCCGAAGAGTCTGAAGCGCCTGTTGAGTTCTGCCTGAAGCAGTTCCCACATTGAGTAGGCGTAAGGCCGGATAACCATCGTGCCCTTGACGGCTCCATGGTCAACCAACTTTGCCTGCGCCAAGACGCTCTGGTACCACTCCGCCATATTGACGAGGGGGGACGGCAGCGCCGTAAAACGTTTTCCTGCACTCATGATGCCGTCCTTTCATGACGGTGAAGTGGGATATTGGGGTGTTCGAAGAACGCCAACAGGTGAACCGGATTGGAATGCTTAGGCATTTCGCTTTAGCAGACCATTAGTATCACACGTTGGCAATAGTATTATCCTATACTTTCTTCCAAAAAGCAATAGTGCCAATCTGAACCACCCTCACTTTTGACATAAGCGTCATCCAGGCACAAAAATAGACGGCAAAACCAATACTTCCTGGAAGGAAAACAAAAGTTATGCCGTCACGTCACATCATACCGTCCTGCGCCCAACTCATTCAACAGCAAT
>JBBRSS010000007.1:0-55845 GCA_038245115.1 Candidatus Saccharimonadia bacterium | reverse complement strand
TACTACAACCTCGACCGCATTCACACCAAACTAAAAACCAGCCCGAGAAAGTTTCGGCTGGCGTATGAACAAATAAATGCTGAACGATCTGTGGCGGAAGTTGTCTCAGACAAAGTGCTGCAGGAATCGGGGACTTGACAGTCGGCTAACACCGAGCCGCTCTTTTCATGCATTCGATGTTCTTCGTGTGTAGTCTGTTCCATAAGCTCATCATAGCAACATAACGGTCATTTCAAGAAGTCCTGATATAATAGCCATTCAAGATTCAAAATGGAAACATACCTTTTATGCTTAGTCTCGGTATAGTCGGCCTTCCAAACGTCGGCAAATCAACCCTCTTCAACGCCCTCACCAAGAACAACGTCTTGGCGGCCAACTACCCTTTTGCCACCATCGAACCCAACGTTGGCATTGTGGCGCTGCCCGATCCGCGTCTAAACGAGCTTGCCAAACTCTATAATTCCGAGAAGATACTGCCGGCACCCGTGACCTTCGTCGATATTGCCGGCATCGTACGCGGCGCGTCCGTGGGCGAAGGTCTCGGCAACAAATTCCTAGCCAATATTCGCGAATCCAATGCGATCGTTCAAGTTGTACGGGCCTTTCACAACCCCAATGTCATTCATGTCGACGGAGAACCCGACGCCAAGCGCGATATCGAAACTATCAATACCGAGCTCATACTCGCCGACCTCCAGACCATCGACGCTCGCATCAAAAAACTCGAGAGCGAGGCCCGACGCGATCCCAAGGGCGCCGGCATGCTTCTCGAGGCCATTATCGCCGCCCGCAAACTGCTCGATGACGGTAAAACACTCTATGGTTCAAATATAGATCTGGCGCCCCTCCAAGAACTGCATCTGCTCTCCGCCAAGCCATTTATCTATGTGTTCAATCTCGATGAAAATGAGCTAGCAGATGAGGGCTTGAAGACAAAACTTACTCAATTAGTCGTCCCCGCAATTCCCGTCTTCCTTTGCGCCAAAATTGAGTCCGAACTTATCGAATTACCAGAATCCGAGGCCTCGGAATTACTCGAATCCATCGGGCAGCCCGAATCGGGTATCCACCAACTCGCCCGTATCGGATTCTCCACCCTTGGCCTGCAAACCTACCTTACGGCCGGCCCAAAAGAAGTCCGAGCTTGGACAATACCCCAAGGAGCGACTGCACCAGAAGCTGCCGGAGTCATCCACACCGATTTCCAAAAAGGTTTCATTAAGGCCGAAGTAGTGAGCTACCACGACCTCATCGCCACCGGCTCCCTGGTAGCAGCCCGCGCCGCCGGCAAAGCCCGCCTCGAAGGCAAAGATTACGTCATGCACGATGGCGACGTAGTAGAATTTCGCTTCAACGTTTAGCCAGAACGGCCGAACAGTAATGAGGCCCGGGACGAACATCCCGGGCCTCACTCACGTGCCATTGCTGACGCGGGAGTTATTTCTAATTAATCTTTACCGTCCCCTCCCAAGACTAGTCGAGGCAAACCGCCGCTAGGCGAAGTCGGACCCGTCACCAGAGCCTGGAATTCATTGGCTGAACTCTTTGTCAGACCCTGCTGCGGGGCTAGACCCGCAGCCTTAACCCCGGTGTTCGCCCAACTCAGGACGTTTAGGACCATCTGGCCCACCACCTGAGCTTGTTTGGCAGTTACTACCAAAGGCTTTCCTTTGAAACCGCCCACCCGCCAATTTGTCGGGCAGTTACCAACGGCGAAGCAGCCGTACGCGAACGTTGAGCCACCGAAGACCCGCGCGCCAGAACGATCGGTCCTGGCCACGATATCCATCCTCAATGCCGCCCCGGAGGCGCCGCAACTGTCGAGCCGTGCTGTTGTCAGCACCTTGGTACCAGTCGGAATCGGTGCCTGTCGAGCCGGATGCACGTAGTCGGTCTCGCCGTTGGCGAATCCCGACAGTTTGGTACCCGATGCCACCCGAGCCCACATCCAGCTGCGATTGGTAGTCACCGTCCCATTCGAACGACAACCATACTCCGCCCCGAAGATGCCCTGCTCGTGAAGGCTAGGCCCCCGGTAGCGCCAGGTTGTCGACTTGGGCCAGGCCGTCCATCTCTCAAAGACCACGAAAGCCCTCTGAGACCTGTCGGGCCGAATCTGACGGTAAGCCTGGTTGGCGCCAAAGCTCACCAGGTTAATCCGACTCGCGATCGCCGATTTCAAGCCGTTGCGCATCGCCAGCGAGTAATACTCGTCGTGCGCCGGCAACACCAAGGTCCTGATCCGGCCTCTCAAACTGGCAGCATGATTATGCAGGTCCATGTCCGTCCAATAATCGACGTCCAGGCCCTGCTTCTCCATGAAATACACCATTCCGTACTCAAGCGACAGGAATTGGCCGGAGCCTTGGCCGTCCAGGTAGGGTCGATCGAAGGACAACCTGGCCGAACCGATCTTGGAATAGAACGACCGTCCCCCATACGGGTTATATGCCTGCCAAGTAGTCGTGGCCTGTTGCAGGCGGTACGCGTGCCGACTCTTGGTGCTATCCAGTACCGTCAACGGTACAAAAGTCTGGTGGCCCGCGAGGTCATCGATCCGAATCAGGTATGTACCCGGCGTGTAACTGCCGTCCACCCGGATACCGATGTTGTACCACCAATGGGCGACGCTAACCATATTGTCTGGCTTAACCCGATTGGTGCCGTTCAGAATCCGAGCCGGGCTCTGTCGGCCACCCAGGAACTTGCCAGATGAGGTTACCCACACCTTGCGCGCCCCCACACCGTGGTAGTAACCGACCCGATAGACTGCCAAGCGCAAACCATTGGAAGACCGCGCATCGACTTTGAGGTAAACAATGTTGCCGCAACCGGCAGACTGCCGCGAAGCGTAGGCGCTCAATGCGGCCGGCTTATAGGCTGCAGCCGGAATTTGCCAACCGGCTGTGCCGGCTTTGGCATTTTCGGTCTTGATGTAACTACTTGGCCAAGAGGCCCGGCAAGCTGTCGGCTTAGATGCCAGTACCAGTGAGCCATAACCCGCCGATAATACCCCACCAGCAGCAGTCACCGCTCTTAGTCCCAATCGATAAGTACCCCTCCCGCCGAAGTAAACTCCGGCAACTGAAATCGCCAAACGCATCCCGGCGGTCACCGCGATCGGACGAGCGGGTCTCCAAACAATGAAATGAGGCTGAGCTACCGCCAGTCGCACGGTCCCGGAGGAGCTGCGCAGGCTGCCGGTTCTGGCTGTCCGAGGGATCCCCATGGTGATTTGCGCCAAAGTACCGCGGGCCGTCACCGTGCTTCGGTATGTCAAAGTTTGGAGCGGATCGTAAGCGCCCCCTGATGAAGCGATAGTTACGTTTGCCACCGGCACTGCGGGGGAAGCATTGGTCGCCAGCCCTACTGTGGCCATCGACATGACCAAAATCAGCGAAAAGGCGGCAGCTACCCTAGCTCCGCTACACTTGCGAATCATCGCGAACCCTCTCTCAAGGAACCCAGACACCGATTTGATGCCTGGGTTCCTTATATACCATGGATTAACCGAAAGATCACTATTGTGAATGAAGCAAGAAGAACCGCTCCACATTGCCTTCGGCGCCCGGCAAACCCGAATCGGCCTCCGCCACAATCTCAAACCGTTCGAGCATCCACTCCCGCAGGCCGCTTAACACTTCATCGCGCTCCGGTCCCATCGGAATTACGCCCCGATATTTATCCGCCAACAGCTTACCGGCTTCGAACTGAGGCTTTGCCATAGCCACAATCAAACCACCTGGCTTAACTAGTGCAGAGGTAGGCTCCAAAACCTTTTCGAGCGAAATAAACGACACATCCATCACCGCCATATCAGCTAGTTCCGGCAGCTCAGCTTCTCGAATATCAGTCTGCTCCATCACTACCACCCGGTCATCTTGGCGCAATTTGTATGCCAATTGACCCGTGCCTACGTCCACACAATAAACTCGCTTCGCATCATGTTGCAGAGCGTAGTCCGTAAACCCACCCGTCGACGAACCCACGTCCAGGACGACCTTGCCTCCGAAGTCCAGGTTGAATCCCTGGGCTACCGAAGCCAGCTTATCCCCCGCGCGGCTCGCATAGCGTGGCTGATCTTTCACATGCAGCTGCGTCGCTTCATCGATGTTCACTCCCGGCTTGTCCAGCCGTTTTCCCGCCGCCGACACCTGCCCGGCCATAATCAGCGCTTGCGCCTGCGACCGAGTGGGCGCCAAATCGCGCTCCACCATCAATACATCGAGGCGCTTCTTCACGCTCTTGCTAAGTATGAACCAGAGAGCGTATTTATCTTGATCTTATCGCCCTCGTTCACAAACAACGGGACCATCACCGAAACGCCGGTTTCAAGCGTGGCCGGCTTAAGCGCTGTTGTAGCGGTATCGCCCTTCACGCCCGGCTCTGTCGCTGTCACTGCCAGCACCACGGCGTTGGGTATCTCAAGACCAATCACGCGTCCGTTAAACATCTGCAGACCCACGGTGGTATCGTCCGCCACGTACTTGGACTGATCCCCTAGCACATCAGCACTCACCGTCTCCTGGTCGTATGTCTCGTTATTCATAAATACGAGATTCTCGCCTTCGCGATACAACATCTGCATATTCACCCGGCTCACATCAGCGGGCAAAATCTTATCAGAGCCCCGAAACGACTTCTCTACCACACCGCCGGTTAGCAGATTCTTGAGCTTAACCTGGACCACGGCACCGCCGCGCCCCATGGCGTGGTGAGAATAATCGGTCACGCGATAAGGCGCACCTTCAATTTCAACCACCACCCCGATCTTTAGATCCGTGTGTCCATAAACGTTTGCCATTTGGATCTACCGAACCGTAAAGGGCAATAGTGCGATGTGACGGGCACGCTTGAGCGCTACCGCGACACGGCGCTGGTGACGCAGGCAGTTGCCGGTACGCTTACGGCCTTCAATCTTGCCGTAGCTCGACAAATAGCGCTGCAGCAGCTTCACGTCCTTATAATCGACGTAGTCGGTTTTCTCAGCGCAGAAGCGGCAGACTTTTTTAGAGTAAAAATTAGCCATTAATTTTCGTTTCCTCTTGCTTTATCACTTCCCTAGAAAGGGATGTCATCTAAATTAATATTGGAGTTCGTGTCGAGATCTTGGATCACAACATCATCGGACTTAGCCGAATTCGAGTGGCTGCCAGAACTAGCCGCCGGACGGTCATCCGACCCACCGGCCCCAGCTGCTCCGGGAGCATCCAGGAAGTTCACATCAGCCGCCACAATCTCGGTGCGCTGACGCTTCACGCCGTCTTTTTCCCAACTCTGGGTTTGGAGGCGGCCTACAACCATCACCTTGCGGCCTTTAGCCAAATACTGGGCTGCAAGCTCACCAAGCTTTCCCCAAGCCACAATCTCATGATATTCCACGGCTTCCTTGCGCTCACCGCTTCCATCCGTCCAGGTACGATTCGTCGCCACCGCAAACGAAGCCACTTGCTGACCACTTGGGGTAGCCCGCAGCTCAGGATCCCGAGTTAAATTGCCCATAATTATGGCCTGGTTAAAGCTCTTTGCCACTACTTAGCTCCCTCTTCGACCGTTACTTCCGATTTCTTCTCGCCCTTCTCATCCTTCTTGGATTCGACTTTTACGGGATTCTCTTCGTGTACCACCAAAATATGGCGGAGAACTTCCTCGGTAATCAGAATCGTCCGCTCGAGCTCCTGAACACCCTCAGGTGGTAGGCTCAATTCAAAATATACGTATATCGCAAAGTCTTGTCGCGAAATCTTATAGGCGAGGCGCTTTTTGCCCCAGTTGTCACGCTTCAAAACTTTTCCGTCCACCGCTGTGACGAGAGCTTCAACCTTGTTTATCGGCGTTTCGACGTCGATTTCTAGGTCTGGGTGCAATAGCACCATCAATTCATATGTCTTTTGCATTGCTTCCTTTCTTTGGAAACCAGGGTTTTCTAATCCCGGATACGTTCAACTGCAAGTTAAACGCAAAAAGGTTAATTGATTTAAAACTAGGCAATTGTACCTAATTTTGGCTCACTAGTCAATCTGGTACCTCACCAAAACCACAGTATATTTGCATCATTCGTTCTGAGTAACATTGGTGTACAATCAAGGCATGTATTCCCTGGAGAGCAACCTGGTAGGCCAACCGATTATCAGCCTGCAGACCGGACAAGTCGTGGCTTGGACAGGCGCACCTGTCCTCAACGTCGGGAACCTTGAAGTTATTGCATATACCTGCAAGGTCCCCCATCAAAAAATGCCTATGCTTCTTTTAATAGGTGACATTCGGCAATATGCCACCGATTGCCTCATCATTGATGACGAAAACGAGCTTGCCAATCCCGACGATATCGTCCGATTTAAAACCAACCTAAATAATCATTACTCTCCGATAGACAAGCAAGTGATCGCCGATACTGGTCGAAAAATTGGAGCAGTCGAGGATTACAGCATCAATCTCGAAACCAACCGGGTACAGAAGCTATATGTGAGGCAATCAATTTGGCGGGCTTTGCTAAGCTCAAACTTAATAATCGACCGGACCCAAATTATCGACATAACCCCCGACATAATTACCGTTAGAGATTCTACGGTTACAAATAAGCTACTCAATCCGGACACTGTTCCCGAAATCCGCTCTTGATCATAAAAAGCCCTTAAGCTAAACTAATATCATATAACCAGAGTCAATTGTGATCATTATCCTTATCTGGGCTGTAGCATTCGTTCTCGCCTACCGTCTTGTAACCGCCAACTAGCTAGTCTCCCCAAGCTGCTCCATCGCCTGTTTTATCAGGGCCCACCGGTACCCTTGTCTCTGTAAATAAGCTACCAGCTTTTTGTCATCCCCGTAACCACTCGTTCTGCGTTTGCGCTCAATAATATCTTTGAGCGTTTGAAGCTCGCGTTCAGGCTCAATTTCCTCAAGCGCCACATCAACAATATCCCTTGAAACTCCTTTGGAGCCTAACTCTTGCGCCAGACGCATGCGACTGCGCGGTCGCACCGCCAATCTATCCGCTATCCAGGCCGTCGCAAAAGCCTGATCATCTACCAGCCCTAGATCCTCCAGCCGTTCAAGCGCTGTATCTATCTCGTCCGGCGCACAATTCTTGCGAATCAAATACTCCGATAACTCCCGCCGACTCCGTAAACGAATCCCCAGATAACGAAGAGCCAAGGCATAAGCCTTGGCTTCTTTCGCATTCTGAGCAAACTGATCTACCTCGGAAGCTTCTAGTTCCTGCCCAATTCGCAAACCGCTCATGCTCAAATCCAGATCAGACAGAGTAAAGCTGTATGCCCCATCAATCGAAATATTGTATCTGTTGGATCCAGCACGCGCCTGACGCTTTATCGACGTCACAAATGGCACGACTATGCCCCTTGGGCAATCTTGCGAATATCTTTGTCGAGGGTCTTAATAACCTCGGGGTGATCTTTGAGATACTGCTTGGCCGCTTCGCGCCCCTGGCCAATCTTTTCGCCGTTATACGAGTACCAGGCACCGCTCTTGATAACCAGCTCGAATTTCACGGCTAAATCTATAATGTCACCAGCCGTGGAAATACCTTCATTAAACATGATGTCGAATTCGGCCACCTTGAATGGGGCCGCCACCTTGTTCTTCACAACCTTCACCTTCACATGCTTGCCGATCGACACATCGCCGTCTTTGATCTGCTCCGATCCCCGAATATCCATTCTTACGGAAGCGTAGTACTTAAGAGCCTGCCCGCCTGCCGTAGTTTCAGGGTTACCAAACATTACGCCAATCTTGATGCGCAGCTGGTTAATAAACACCACCGTGGTCTTGCTCTTCGAGATTACACCCGTGAGCTTACGCAAGGCCTGACTCATCAGCCGGGCCTGCAGGCCGACGTGGGCATCACCCATGTCACCTTCAATCTCTGCCCGAGGCACCAGTGCCGCCACCGAATCGACCACAACAATGTCGACGGCCGAAGAGCGCACCAACGTCTCAACAATTTCCAGCGCCTGCTCGCCGGTATCCGGCTGCGAAATCAACAGCGTATCGAGATTAATGCCAATCCTAGCAGCATAATCTGGGTCTAGCGCGTGTTCAGCATCAATGAAAGCCGCCGTCCCGCCGTTCTTCTGCACCTCAGCTACGGCGTGCAGCGCCAAGGTCGTCTTGCCGCTCGACTCCGGTCCGTAAATCTCAACAATACGCCCCTGCGGTAGTCCGCCACCAAGTGCCAAATCCAATGATAATGACCCCGTGGAAATCGTAGCCACATCAATCTTATGCGCCTCTCCCAGCTTCATGATCGAACCAGCCCCAAATTGCTTTTCAATCTGTGCCATCGCCAAATCAATGGCCTTCATTCGTTCTGCCTTTTCGGTCGAAATTTGCTTTTCAGCCTTATCTGTCTTGTCCGGCTTCACCGTCTTCTCTGCCTTCGGTTCCATCACTACTTTCTCCGCTAGTTCAGTGCTCATTGTATCTTCCTTTGATCTGGTTATCTATACATTCGGAGTATAGCCGAACAAAAGCCGTACTGTCAATATAATAATATATGTCGTATCTTTAATGCACTATGAATAATCCCTCAACCAGCTTCGCCGTGACCTGTCGCGCCCTCGCCATCGACCAAAATCAGCTCCTAATTTGCCAACAAGGCCAAACCCACCCCTTCTATTGCCTACCGGGTGGCAAGCTCGAAGTTGGTGAAACTCTTGAAGCCTGCCTGGCCCGAGAGCTAAAAGAAGAAACCGGCATTTCTGCCGAAATTGGCAAGCTCCTCATCATAAACGAGTGGGTGACCGAACGCGATCACCGCATTGAATTCTTCTACTGGATAAACAATGCAAGCGATTTTCGCACCGCCGACCTCGCCACCGCCAGCCACGGCCACGAGCTTGCCGAACTCCTATTCGCCGACCCCACGAACCCAGACCTTGATCTTAAACCTAGCTACCTTCGCGACCAATTTGCCCAGCTAGCCAAGCAACAGGAAGCTTTCCCCACCATCCATCTGCTCTCAACTTAGGCTAGCGATAATTCTGAAAATCGAGTGGAAAATCAAACGTCGCTTGACGTAGCAAGGTCATTACCCCCTGCAAATCATCTTTGCTCGCCGAACTCACCCGCACCTCTTCGCCCTGAATCTGCGCCTTTGCCTTGGGGTATTGCTCCCGGATTAATTTCGTGATCTGCTTGGCCTTCTCCTGATCCAGCCCCTTCTTAAACGACACATTCCAGCGCATCTCCTTACCGCCCTGCACCGGGTCCTTGGTCGTATCCAGCACCTTCAGCGATACCCCGCGCTTCACCAGCTTACTTTGGAGCATATCCAAAATTGCATCTAACTGATTTCGGCTCTCACCCTCAAGCTGCACCCCAGTTTTGCCATCCGCAAACTCCAGCTTGGCTGCTGTTCCCTTAAAGTCAAACCGTTGCCCCAACTCGCGCTGCGCCTGATCCACCGCATTAGTTACTTCCGCGACGTCATAGTCACTCACTACATCAAATGAAAAATCCTTGGCCATAATAACTATCCTTCCTTACGGGTGTTAGTTTACGGAATAACCGTGCCCTTAGCAAAGTCTTGGTTACGACGAATTTCGCCTTCTTGGCCCAAGGGACTCAATTTCTTGCCGGCTACCACCGCATTTGTAACCACTAAACTAGTCGCCCCGGCATTCCCGGTCGTAATATTCACGTCCGTTTTGCCCGTAAACACCTGACTCCACCCCGCCAATACTGTGGCCTTCCATGGCACTCCGCCGTCCACAATTACTACCACCGAAGTCGTCTCCTTTACACTCACCGCTACAGCCACGCCATCAAACACCGCCGCCGGTACTACGGCTTGCGCCGGATCCAGCTTCGGCAATTTAGCCAGCACATTACGGGTCACACCGGTCGACTTACCTAATTTGCTCTTTGAGACAATCCTGATGGTATTTATACCCTCATGTAGCGCCACTTTTTCACTAAAATTGCCGTCAGTATCCGTTAGTACCGGCGAATCATTCACGTTAACATCCGCACCGGGCGTTGTGTGCCCAGCCACGGTTATCTCCGCGCCCGCCAGTACTCTGTCTGCACCCGGCGAAGTAATCACCAGCTTAGGTGCCGCCGCCAAAGCCGAAAACTGCCACAGTAAATACCACAATACAGCCGCAACCACTGCCAGCACCCCCAGCACTCCTATCCAGCGCCTGGTTAAGACAATCCGTGTACCCCGCTCCATCTGCGGCCGTTTAGTCTTCGCCTGGTCGATGCCGCCGCGTTCACCCACATACTGTGCCGCCACAAAGGCCCCATCCAGCCCCAAATGATTCGCATAGTGCTGCACAAAACCCCGCGAATAAATATCATTGGGCAAACTCTTGTACTCACCCGTTTCCAGCGCCGTCAAAAACTTCCCACGAATCTTCGTATCAAGCTCTACCTGAGCCAAGCTCAGCCGCAGTGCTTGGCGCCGAGCTTTGAGCTGCTGACCGACATTTACTTGTTTGGGATCATCTGGCATATATACATCTTAACGTGTAATTAAATTAAGTTGGAGCTTGGCCAACGCCGCAGTTGACCCGTGCGATGGCGAAGTGGGCGCCCGATCGGCCGACTCCGCGACAGGGATGCGCCACTTCGCAGCGAGCGCCCGACAATACAACGTATGAACTAGCAAAGAGGCTGAGTTCGAGAGCAAGAATGTGGCGCGCCCGTAGTGGCTTACTCCAAGAACTCCCCTTACTCGTCGAAAGGCTCCGCCGGCCGCATGACCTCGGCCGATGCGCTCCCCGCCCTCACCTGATCCAAGCTCGAAATCAACACATCGCGCGGCCGGGCGCCATCGGCCGGCCCGATAATCCCCCGCTCCTCGAGCAAATCAAGCAATCGAGCCGCGCGAGCGTAACCCACGCGCAATCGCCGCTGCAACATACTCGCCGATGCCTTACCGGCTGCAAACACCGCCGCCGCGGCATCATCAAACATATCGTCATCCGGCTCACCAATATCACCGCCGCCGCTACTGCGCCCGCCATACGACACCTTCTGCTGCAGAACCGCATCGTTGTACTGCGGACTCCGAGCGCTACGCAAGTAGTCTGTCAGCGCCTTAGTCTCTTTGTCGTCAATAAATACACCCTGGATACGCCTTGGCTTAATGTACTCGGGGCTCGAAAACAGCATATCGCCCTTGCCCAACAACTTTTCAGCCCCCATCTGGTCCAAGATTGTCCTGGAATCAATCTGGCTCGCCACACTAAACGCGAGCCGCGCGGGAATATTGGCCTTAATAATACCCGTTATCACATCCACACTCGGGCGCTGCGTGGCCAGAACCAGGTGAATGCCCACCGCCCGCGCCATCTGAGCCAACCGCACAATCAAGGTTTCCACGTCGGCCGCCGCCAACACCATCAAGTCGGCCAACTCATCGATCACAATCACGATATACGGCATCGCCTCGCCCTTATGTGCCCCGTTATACTCCACGATATTACGGTTGCCCATATCGGCCAGCAACTTATACCGACGCTCCATCTCAGCCACCGCCCACTTCAGCGCCGAAATACACTTCTCCGGCTCCACGATCACCGGCGTCAGCAGGTGCGGAATGTCATTGTACAATCCCAGTTCCACCCGCTTAGGATCTACCAAGATCAACTTCATATCGGCGGGTGCATTGCGATACAGTAGGCTCGTTAGTAGCGCGTTAATCATCACCGACTTACCCGAACCTGTCGCACCAGCTATCAATAGGTGCGGCATGGCTGCCAAATCGGCGCTCATCGGCGTACCACTCACATCACGACCCAGTACAAACGTCAGCGGCGCTTTCTTAGACGTAATCTCGGGCGCACTCAACACATCACGCAGACGTACGGTAGCAATTGCCTTATTCGGAATTTCCACGCCCACTGCGCTTTTACCGGGAATCGGGGCTTCAATCCGAATCGGATGAGCCGCCAAGCTCAACGCCAAGTTAGTATCCAGCCCGGTAATCTTATTGAGTTTCACCCCTGGCGGTGGCAGGAAAGTATATTGCGTCACCGTTGGGCCCACGTTGACCTCCCCCATCTTCACGTTGATGCCGAAGCTCTCCATGGTTTTCTGGATAGTACTCGCGTTAGCCTTTACGTCGCCCGGATCGGCACTGCTGCTAGTGGACTCCAGCAGTTCTAGCCCCGGTGGCGTCCAGGCCTCTTCGGAATTTGCGGTCAAAGCCTCTTTTGGCTCGTCTGCCTTCGCCGGCATCGTCGCCACCGGCGGCTTAATACTGCCAACGTTTAGATCTCCCCGCATCGGCAACACCGTTACGGGCGCGCCCGAATTATTATTCACCTTCAACTGGTCTATCTCGGGCCGTACCTCAGAAACAATCTCGTTCGCCGGCTTCCCTTCACGCGTAAACCCAGCCAAAATTACTCCGAACAACTCTTTGAGGTTGGTGTTGGTTGCCAAAATCAAGAATATCGCCATCAGCGCGATCAGCACAATCGATGCGGCCACCACATTCAGCACCCCTAACATCCAAGTTGTAATAGATAAGCCCAAATAACCGCCGCCGTAGCCGTTCTGGGCTGCCAACTGGCCGTCTGCCGAACTAATGCTGATATGGAATAACGCCGCCACACTACTAATTAGTCCAATAAAGCCAACGTAATTCAGTCCGTTCACCGCGTATTTCGTCGGCTGAAACAGCATCCAAGCCAAAGAACCAAAAATAAACGGCAACAAATAAGCTGAGTACCCCATTCCCACCCGCAAAGAATGGAACATTGAGGTCACCAAACTACCGCCAAAGTTAAACGCCGCAAAGCCCAGCAGCAGCGCCATGGCGCCCAAAAACACGGCCGTAATCTCCCGCCTGGCTTCCGTCGACAGCGACGGTGCCTTGGCTTTGGTTCGGCGCGTCGAAGCGGAAGTTCGCCTAGTCTTTTTCGTAGATCTCTTTGCTGCCATATTGTTAAGCATTATATCAGATCACAAGCATAAACGGATTCGAACACATTTTTTGTTCGAATCCGTTTATGCTTAGTTCAGCTCTTCGGCTGACGCTTATTAGACTTCGTTTATTACCGGCAGCACCATTGGCGAACGCTTAGTCTTGGAATACAACATGTCGCCAATATCGTCTCGCAGGCGCAATTTGAACTTGGCCCAATCCTCGCGGCTCGGATTTCCGCTGACCGCGCGCTTCTCAAACGACTTGCGCACTTCGGCCCGAGCCTTATTAATTAGCTCTTCGTGCTCCTTCATATAGATGAACCCGCGGGAGATAATATCGGGACTCGAGACTAACTTACCGGTCTTGCGGCTCACCGTGGCAATGATCATGAATACGCCGTCGGCGCCCATGGCGATGCGGTCCCGCAACACCACACCCTCCACGTCGCCCACGCCGGATCCATCCACCATTACCATACCGGCCGGAACCCGCGCGCCCTTATTGGCCGAAGTCGCAGTGAGCTCCAGCACGTCGCCGTTGTCCATCACAAAGCAATTCTCGCGCGGAACCCCATTCTCCGTCGCCACCTCGGCATTGTAGACTAAGTGGTGAAACTCGCCATGTATCGGCATAAAATACTTCGGCCGGACCAAGTTAACCAATTCAGCTACATCGTCGCGTGAAGCGTGCCCGCCCACGTGGACCGGCCCGTGACCCCGCAAGGCCTCGGTTGCCCGCGAAAACACATTGGCGCCTTCACGCATCAAGTTATCTATCAAGGTCACAATGGCCACTTCGTTACCCGGAATCACGCTCGAGCTAAATATTACCGTGTCGGATGGCTTAATCTTTACACTCTGGTGGTCACCGGTGCTCATCCGTGCCAATGCTGCGTTGTCCTCGCCCTGCGAGCCGGTACACAGGATTACTACCTGGCCATCGCCATAATTCGCCGCATCCTGAACCCGAATCAGCAAGCCCTGTGGCACCTGCAAATAGCCCATCTTCACGCACAACTCAATGGTTGATAGCATCGAGCGGCCCACCAGCGCCAATTTGCGCCCAGCCTTGGCTGTCGCCTCAATTATTAGCTGGACCCGCGTAATCGAACTCGAAAACGTCGAGATAATAATCCGCCCATCGGCCCGGCTAAACAGGTCGTGAATCGTCGGCTCCACCAAGCGCTCACTACCACCCCGACCAACTTTGTCGCAACTCGTAGAGTCGCTCATAAGCAGCAGCACCCCTTCATCACCGAGCTCCTTGAATCGCGCGAGGTCCATCATTTTGCCGTCAAGCGGACTCGGATCTAGCCGCCAATCGCCAGTGTCAATGATGATACCCGCCGGAGTCCGCACCACCACCGCCGTCGAATCGGCAATGGTATGGGTTACCCGCACCAGTTCAATGTTGAACTGTCCAATCTGGACGCGTTCGTGCTTTTCGGGATCCATTACTACAAACCGCGGGGTCTGAATCTTAAATTCTTCTATCTGCTTCGCCACCATGCCCAGACTCAGCCGTGAACCATAAATGGGTACGGGGAACTTGGGAATCATATAGCCAGCCGCGCCAATGTGGTCCATGTGGCCGTGAGTAATCACGATCGCCTTCACCTTGTAACGGTTATTTTCCAAGTACGACACATCAGGCAGAATATAGTCCACGCCAGGCTGATTGGCGTCCGGAAACGCAAAGCCCATATCGAGAATAATAATTTCGTTTTCAAACTCAATGGCCGTCATATTCTTGCCAATTTCACCCAGGCCGCCTAGCGGAATAATCCGCAAGGTTGGTTGCCGCGTTGCTTGGTTTGCCGCGCCGCGGTTGCCCTGCGGCTGAGCTACTGCGGAATGGCCCGCTCCCTTAGCCTTAGTCTGTTGCTTACCCTCCGCGCCGTTAAACAAGCTCTTGTTAACCGGCATAGCGTCCAGTGCTGGCACGAGATCGGCGTGGTTTGGCACCTGCGTGCCACCTCGACGGCGATTGCCTCGCCCACCACCACCGCCGCCACCACCGCCGCCTGAGCGCTGGCCGCCCTGGGGCTTAGCGCCGCCACCCTGAGGCGTGCTGGCGTCATTCGGACGCGCGGCCGTATGACCCGAGCCCGCATTGGCTGCGTTCGCATTTGGCCGCTGCGGTTGCCCGCCTCGGTTTTGCTGCTGTGGCGGCTGACCACCAGGACGTCCACCAGGCTGATACCCGATTGATTGGCGACTCGCCTGAGGCGCCCGCTGATCTCGGCGCACAGGCTGTTGGCCGGTACCTTCCAAACGCGGTTCGCGCGGCACTTGCGGCTTCAGCCGATCGGGCGCATTGCCCGCCACAGGGTTATTTTCTGCTCGCGCGGGAGGGTTCTCGCTCGAAGGGTTGTTTTGATTATTATTTGGTTCCAATTAAGGTCCTTTCATATCTGCTGCCGTTTGGCAGCTTTTTTTACTATTTAAAGTTAGGGCGGAACATTCGTTCCGATAATTAAGAAATTGTCTGTAATATTGCCGGTATCAGGCTAAAATCCTCAAGCAACGTCTCGCGTAACCGTGGGTTATATAGTGCGGCGGCGGGGTGGTACAACGGCAGGTACATCTGTCCACTTAGCTCTACCGGCTGCCCATGTGCTTGGCTGATCTTAAGCTCCGGGAAAAACACTCCTGCTGAGTGCCGTCCCAAGAAAACTACCAGTTTGGGTCGTATCACGTCGATTTGACGTTTTAAATACGGCACAAAGTCAGCTATTTCTTCGGCTGTAGGGTCGCGGTTGTCCCCCGGGCGATACTTCACGATATTGGTAATGTAAATGTCCGAACGCTCGAGGTCAATTGAAGCCAGCATCTTATTCAGGAACTTCCCCGCCGCACCCACAAACGGTTCCCCTTTCAGGTCTTCATTCTTTCCTGGTGCTTCGCCTACAAACACCAGCTGCGCCTCCGGATTTCCCACCCCGAACACCAATTGTGTCGCCTTTGCCCTCAGCTGCGGCGTTACACCGTCTTGTTCAATAGCTCGAGCAATCTCGTCGAGTTGCGCCTGCTTCTCTATTTGGATATCCTGCATATTCGTCTTTGATACCAATTGCTGTGGCCCTTCGGCCTCTCAAACCTTTTTCGTTCAAGAGGCCTCGCACCAAAGCCTTTAGTCTTTCTTGCTGACAGCGGCTTTCATACTCAAATTCAGTCGTCCTTGCCCGTCAATCTCCAGGAGCTTAACGCGCACTTTGTCACCCAACTTTACCACATCCGAGACACGTTCAACACGTTGGTCGCTCATTTGCGACACATGCACCAAACCGTCTTTGCCCGGCATTACGTTCACAAAGGCGCCAAATTCCATCAGCTTCACGACTGTACCTTCGTAAATCGTCCCCACTTCAGGGTCCTCGGTAAGACCCTTAATGATCGCAATCGCCCGCTCGGCGCCATCGGCGTCCACCGAAGCAATCATCACCAAGCCGGAGTCTTCAATATCAATCTCCACGCCGGTCTCGGCTATAATGCGGTTAATCGTCTCGCCGCCCTTGCCGATCACGTCCTTGATCTTATCGGGGCTAATCATAATCTTGGAAATTCGCGGTGCGTACTGGCTCATCTCGGCGCGAGGAGCGTCCAATACTTCCATCATTCTGCCCATGATGAAGTCGCGGCCAACATGCGCCTGCGCCAATGCATTGCGCATAATGTCGGGCGTAATACCCTTCACCTTAATATCCATCTGCAAAGCGGTAATACCGTCCTTGGTTCCGGCCACCTTAAAGTCCATATCGCCGGCAAAGTCCTCGGCACCCTGAATATCAGTCAAAATTACATAATTCTCGTCGCCCTTGGAGTGATCAATAATCAGCCCCATCGCGATTCCCGCAACCGGCTTCAAAATCGGCACACCAGCGTCCATCAGGCTCAAGGTTGAACCACACACCGATGCCATCGAACTCGAACCGTTCTGACTGAGCACTTCGGACACGCTGCGAATAGTGTAGGGAAAGTCTTCCACGGTCGGAATCACGGGCAGAAGTGCCCTTTCCGCCAAAGCGCCGTGGCCAATCTCGCGCCGACCAGCGCTGCGCATCGGCCTCACTTCGCCACCCGAGTATCCCGGTGCGTTGTAGTAGTGCATGTAGCGCTTAGTGGTGTTCTCTTCCATCGTATCGATAAGTTGCGCGTAGCTCGTAGAAGCCAGCGTCGTCACGTTCAGTACTTGAGTACTGCCGCGAGTAAACAAAGCCGAACCGTGTGTGCGAGGCAGCAAGCCAACCGTCGAGGAAATATCTCGTACTTCATCGGTCTTACGACCGTCCGGTCGGGCCCCTTCTTCCAAAATGCCTCGGCGAATTTCGTAGTCAATCACTTTGCGAAAAGCCAGTTCAATAATCGAGCGCTCGTAATTCTCTTCAAAGTGCTCCAGCGCCTCGCCCTCTAGGTTGCGAATGGCATCGTGGCGAGCGTAGTGATCCTGGTGGCGAATCGCCGCCCCCAGCTTGCCTTCCAAGAAGTGCTGAATGGCAACAATCAGATCCTCGTCGGCCGTTACCAATTCGTAAGTCTTCGCTTTGGAGCCCAGCGCCTTAACCACTTCTTCTTGCAGCTTAATCAACGGCTGAATCGACTTATGAGCCAGCTCAATCGCCTTAATCATGGTCTCTTCGTCGACCTCGTTGGCGCCGGCCTCTACCATCATAATGGCGTCTTTGGTACCGGCCACGGTCAGATCCAGCTTCGAATTGGCCATGTCCTGCTCAGACGGGAATACCACCAGCTCGTCGTCAATCAAACCGATGCGCACACCTGCCACGGGGCCCTCAAATGGCGCGCCGCTAAGCATCAACGCCGTCGATACCGCCGTCATGGCGATAATGTTCGGAGCAAATTCCAGATCGGCTGATAGCACCATCGCCACCGACTGCACATCGTTGCGGTAGCCCTTAGGGAATAGCGGACGAATCGGACGGTCGATCAATCTGCAAGCCAAAGTTGCGTGTTCGCTAGCGCGGCCTTCGCGCTTAATAAAGCGGCTGCCGGAAATCTTGCCGGTGGCATAAAAACGCTCTTCGTAATCAATCAAGAGCGGAAAAAAATCAATTCCCGGTCGGGGCGTATTGCTCACTACCGCGGTACCGAGTACAACCGTGTCGCCATAACGAACCGTTACGGCGCCATCGGCTAAGAAGCCCATGTTACCGGTTTCAATAGTTAACTCACGTCCAGCAAACTCAGTCTTAAATTGCTGAGTCTTACCCCCGAAAGGGTGGATGATATCTTGCATATTTTTCCTCATGAAGACAGCTCATACGTGCCAGGGACAAGGGATTAAAAAAATTCATCCCAAAGCTCCGACACTTATCACGTATCTGCTGGCCGTTGTTGTACAACCTGGAAGTGCAAGTGCAATTATACCACAGCCAAACCTTAGTCTGGCCGGAACAAACCTACCGGCGTAGCTCAAGTTTCTTGATTACGTCTTGGTAGCGGGAAGGATCCCGCTTGTTCAAATAGTCGAGCATCGAACGACGTTTGCTGACCATTTTGAGTAGACCACGACGAGAGTGCTCGTCTTTCTTGTGGGTCTGAAGGTGCTTAGTAAGCTCCTTGATCTGCTCAGTAAAGATCCCAACCTGAACCTCCGGCGAGCCGGTGTCAGTCTTGTGGGTTTGCAGCCCAGTGATTACCTTAGTTTTGGATTCAGGCTTTAACATAACTCAAGCATCCTAGCACTTTCTAGCGCACTAATCAAGAGCCTAGGCCTGTTCACCGCACCGTAAGCGCTATATTTACGGTTGGCTGATTAGCCACGCTCGGATTTTCGGCTATTGACTAATGCGTTAATAATTAGTATGACTACTATGTTGTCATATCTGTTGGCATCAAACATTTCTAGGGAGACGTGCAAAGATGGACCTCAACCCCTTACATCAGCATTCCCCCGCAGCCCATCGAGACAACGACCAGCAGCTCCTCGATGCTGCATTGAGGGCAGGATACTTCTCCCCGGAAGACGTCCGCTACGCCATCGATGAAGCATCCAATCCAGGCGCCGCTCCGGTTGGAGTCTTCCCCAAGCCAGGGAATTTTCAAATCTTGGCCGTACTCACCATCGGCAAGACAGCTGAGCTCACACTCTGCGTAATCGAGCAAGACACCAAAACAGGCTCTCTGCTCAAAACGGCCGATTTCAGGGCCGAGCTAGTAACAGCCGACAGTCAGATCTTCGGGTCGCAAAACGACTTCTCGTCCACCCGAAATGCCGCAGTCGCGACCATCCAGTTCCCCGACGCGGAGCTCCTAAGCGGAGCAGCACTGAGGCTCGTATACCAATGAGCCGCTCCATCTACCCAACTGGTCCCTCGGGCGCACTTTGCACCTGAGGGACCAGGGTTAGCCCAAATATTCAATCAAGCTATTGAAGCTTTAGAATAGCCACGCTAATAAAACTGCCTACCTTCAATGACTTAATTATGCCGGTTCAATACACTAGATCGCCAGCATTGCCTTACCCGCAGTTTCGGCCGTCAGATCATCTAGCTGGCTGGCTTTAATCAACTCGTATTGATTAACATTTGTTCGTACCAAGCCAATCAAATACGCACCGGTTCCCAAAATCTTACCAATATCTTCCGCGAGAGTTCGAATGTAAGTGCCGCTCGAAACTTTCGATTCAAGCTCAATAATCGGATATTCATAATTAATAAGAACATTCTCGTAAATCGTCACCTGCCGGCTCGGCATCACCACTGTCTCCCCTGCCCTGGCACGTTTATAGGCTTCTTTGCCATTTATCTTAATTGCCGAGTACATTGAAGGAGTCTGAGTAATCTCGCCCGTTAACAGGGCGATCGCAGCCTCTACCTCGGTGCGGGTCGGAACTCGTTCGCTTACAGCCAACTTTTCGCCCTCGCCGTCGCCGGTAGTGCTATTCGAACCCAGCGTAATTTGAGCTTTATACCGTTTATCAAACTTCGTCAGCTTTTCGGCCTGCTTACATGCCGTCCCAAACAACATCAACATTAGGCCACTTGCCAAAGGATCAAGCGTTCCGGCATGACCGATCTTGCGCACACCAGTTTGGCGACGCAATATTCGAATAACGTCAAACGATGAAATGCCGAGAGGTTTGTCGACCAATAACAGGCCGTTCAGCAACAGACCCTCTCTCGATCGCGAATCTATGATTCGTCCCCGGCGGGTCGAGGCGTCGGCAATGGCTGATCGCGTTTAAACATCTCGGCGGCAGCGGCAAAATCGGCAATTGGCATCGATTGCGGTCGGGCTGGAACTACGCGCTCAGGTTCCGTCTCGGTTACTTTTGCCAATGGGGCAGGCGCTTGCGGTTCGGGCTCACTCAGCTCGATATGACTAGGCTGAATAATCGGTAGGTCCACTTCGGCTGAAGTATCCAAATGGCTCTCGGCTGGCGAAATGTTTTGCTCACTAGCCACCGAAACAATGGCTGTTTGCGGATCGACACGCGGACGTTGCTGCTCGGCCGGTATTTCTGATTGCATCTTATTACGCTCAGGTTGGGGTTGAGATTGAGGCTGGGATTGTCCAGGGCGCTCGCGAGTCGGCGCCGGAGTACTCTGGCGAGACTGAGTTGACTGGCCTTGGTTAGCTCGCTCACCCCCACGATCACTATTAGAATTAGACTGGCGATCCATATTGCGGTCAACGCCGCTAGGACGATCCGAACCGCGATCCGAACGGTCGCGATCACTTCCGCCACGATCCGAACTGCGCGACTCCGGCTTATTATCGCGGTACAGTGCCTTCACGACCGCTTGCTGACGAGCACCAGCCGCCATCATCTGGGCAGCCACCGTCAAGCTCTTGGGGCTCGTATGGGCAGCCGTAAAACGGTCGGTCGAAGCCACGATGCCCATCAACAGAGCGGTAGCTATCTCGCCATCTATGCTCCCACTTTGCAGACTCTCGGATAATGCCACCAGCATCTCGCATAAACTCGAAGCGTTCGGCTCAATCAGGTTAACGGCACCATAATTCTCGTTGGATCGGTGAAAATCCAGGTTTACTACCGGAATAGTCTCAAATGACGCCGCGTTCTGCTCGTAAATACGATCAATGCGGGCCCGCGTCGGCACGCCCAGCACAATCGCCAGGTCATAGTGAAAATCGCCGTAACCAAAAGTCACATCGCTGGGAGCGAATGATCCCTTGAACGGCGTTAAATAAATATTGAGCTTACCCTCCGCGACTTCATAACGAAGTTTATCAACTTCAACTTTTGAAACATCAAGCTTCAGCACAAAGTCTCGTGAACCGGCTAACCCCCGGTCAATCGAGCCCATATCAAGCGCCTGCACCGAGGCCGGCGGGTTATCGCTAATAATCGCCGTTACCTTCTTCTCAAATTTGCGCAGCAAAGCGGCCAACGCCATCACGGCCGTTACTTGGTCGACCGAAGGATGTTGGCCGGTCAAGATTACGATAGTTTCTGCTTGGCGAATCGCCTCAGACGTCTGTTGTTTGGGGGTTAAATCCATAGTGACATAATGTACCGTATTTTGTTCCATTTGTCAAGGGTTACGCTTATGGTTACCATCAAATCAGACGCTTATGCTTAAACGCCAGCCCATCGCTCGCTTTACAAACCACCTGAAATCCGCTATATTCCCTTGGTACTTTAGGAACTCTTTTATGCCCATCATCAAGTCAGCCATCAAGCGCGCCAAGCAGGCCGTCGTTCGCCGCAGTCGCAATCTGCAAGTTAAGCGTGCCATCAAACAAGATGTCACTGCTCTCCACACCGCTCTGGCGGCTGGTGACGCTAAAGTAATCGACACTTCACTGAGTGCCACCTATTCCGAAATTGACCGTGCCGTGCGCAAGCACACCCTGCACAAAAACACCGCTGCCCGACGCAAGAGCGCTCTCGCCCACGCCGTAGCCAAATCTCTTGGAGCCGAGGCTACCCCCGTGGAAGCCAAAACTACCAAGGGTGCCGGCAAAGGCAAGAAGGCTACTACTGCCAAGACAACCGCCAAAAAGGCCCCCGCAGTCAAAGCCGCCGTGGCCAAGAAGCCCGCTGCCAAACCAGTCGCCTCCAAGACCGTTGCCAAACCTGCAGCCGCCAAGACCCCCAAGAAATAGTTACCTAAATCTCTCAAACCCTGGGGGCCGTGAGGTCCCTATTTTGTTATCATGAAAAATATGACAATCCCAGAACTCAAACAAGACATCATTTTCCAAACGGTCCTCAAAGGCCAAAGCCTGGTGTTTCACTCAACCTGGGGTCTTTTTAGTCCCAAAGCTATCGATGAAGGCACTCATTTGCTGCTCGAGTACATCGAAATTGCCCCCAATGCTACCGTACTCGACCTTGGCAGTGGCTATGGTCCTCTCGGCATCACGCTCGCCAAGCTCGCTCCAGCCGGCGAGGTTCACCTCATAGACAAAGACTTCATTGCAGTCGAATTCTCGGCCAAAAATGCCGTTGCCAACCACCTCAGCAACGTCAAAAGTTACCTCTCAAACGGCTTCAGCCACGTCCCCAACAATCAAAAATTCGACCTCATTGTCTCCAACGTGCCGGCCAAAATCGGCACCGAACTGCTCACCATTTTCCTCAACGACGCCCACGCCCACCTCAACCCCGGCGGCAAACTCTACATCGTCACCGTCTCCGGCCTCAAAGAATATATGAAGCGCCACCTCACGCTCGTTTTCGGCAACTACGACAAGCTCAAACAATCAAAAACCTACACCGCTGCCGTAGCCCAAAAACAATCCTAATCAAAACCGACTACTAACCCCCGCTTCCTGCTATAATTCACCCACTATGTCAAAAAACCCCACTGATCCATTACGTGCGCGCCTCCTCGAGCTCACCGAAGATATCTCCGACCACACCTCGGGTCTGCGCGATTTCGCCACCACTCCGGGCAATGCTTGGCTGGCCAAAGGTGAGCTCCAACAACTCATGACGCTCCTAAGCGACATGGAGAGCCTGCTCGAAGACATCAAGCAGGCCGACATCGAAGCCGGCTACTAGCGCGTGCCGGCCCCAGTTGCTACCGCGTAGATCAACTGTTCCACCGCCACCTCGGTCTTAAGCCGACCGGACTTAATATCAAATTCGCAATCCGCCGCGCCGATATAAGCCTGCCGCAACGATTTCTCGCTCATTCGCCCCTGAGCCGCCGCCATCTTACCCGCCACATATGGGCTCATTCCAGCCACTTTTGCCAACTCCTGGGGGCTCATCTGAGGCGGAGCAGTTTTTGCCAGCAATAAATTTCGCAGCTGCCACTGCACCATTGTCAGAATATAAATTTCACTCTGCCGCTGCTGGGTTAGCGTCCGAAACCCCGCCATCGCTGCCGCAGTTCGGCCAGCCGTCATCGCCTCAACCAGATCAAATATTGACTGCTCCACGCTCGACGCTACCAGACCACGCACATTTTTAACTGTTACTGCACCATCGTAATTCACCAACTTATTAATCTCACCCTCTAGCCGCCACTGATCCTCGCCTGCCACATCGACCAGTTCGCGCACTGCCGCCGGTTCAGCCGATCCACCAAGCTTCTCAATCTGCGACCGCACCCACGACTGCAATTTAGAACCAGACAGCGGATCAAACTTCACTACCTTGTCAGCCTTAGCCAACTGCTTAAATACGATGGTGCGCTGATCCACCTCCCGATCCACAAATACCGCCACAGTCGAAGACGGCACGTTCTCCATCAATTTTGCCAACTTGTCAGAAATAGCCTTATTAAGCGCCAAACCATCCACAATCACCAACCTTGAATTAGCCAAAAACGGGCTCGCCTGCAAAATACCCGCCAGCTCATGCGGCTTCACGCTCGTGCCGTCGACCCGTTCCAAACCAAAGTCCGACCCAGCTTTTTTAACATAAGCCTCCACCATTTGCTGGACCTGCCGCTTCAACTCATACGTGTTCGGCCCGTAAAAAAAGATCGTCATTGTTACATCTTACCCTATCGAGAGTTTTCCTAATTTTTCATCTCCGTATCTATTGGACCCAGTCGGTGCTAAGGTTGGGCTTATGAAAATAAGCCAACAACAACTCACGTATCTATCAGTCGGAGCCGTCCTTCTTATCGCCGGCGTCATAACCATTGCCCAAGATAGCCATCGCACTTACGGCTGGGCGTTTATAGCCTCCGGTTGTGCCTTTCTGGTATTCTCGACCTCGAAATCAACAAAAAAATAACTATACCACTGTCAATATTTGACACTTAGGGCAGATGTGCGTCCCACGGCCAGCAACTTTGAATTTCTCAATCATGGTACCAGGATGTACCGGGCAGCCCTGCCCCTCCCGCCGAAACACCCGCGCGTGATCCAAGTAGTCCCCCCTGCCTCCGAGGGCGTTCACATAGCTCGAAAAGCTCGTTCCGCCGTGCTCGATCCCCAAGGCTATGATGTCCCGAATTGATGCGTGCAAGCGCTTCACTTCGGCGGCCGTTAAATTGCCGCATAATCTCTGCGGATGCAGCCTCGCCAAATGTAAAGATTCATCGGCGTAAATGTTCCCGATGCCCGATGCCGTAGATTGATCCAGAATCACCGGCTTCACCGGGGCGCGCTTGTGCCGATCCAACTGTGACTGCAAAAATTCCACACTAAACGCAGCCGACAGCACCTCGGGCCCCAACCTCGCCACCAACGGATCTAACTCAATCTCGTTCGTCTGCACGAGCTTAATCCAACCAAATTTGCGAAAATCATTAAAAAACAGCCGGTCGCCGCTCTCGAAACCAAAAACCACCCTAGTGCTACGATCAGGCAGCCCGTCCTGCATACTCTGAGTCGGGTGGCCTCCCGCAAACCGCTCACCATCAATCTTCACCAGCACCAACTGCCCCGTCATCTTGAGGTGAAAGAGCATCGAGTACCCATTATCAAGCTCAATTATCAGAACTTTGGCTCGCCGTCCGAGATGCACTATCTTTGACCCCACTACAATCTGAGCAATCAGGTCACCGGGCGCCAAGAAGCTTCTTTCCCACATCACCTCCACGCCAGCAATGGTCTGCCCCACTATGCTTGCCTCGAGCCCACGCCGAATTGTCTCAACTTCCGGTCCTTCCGGCATCACGCAACTCCCACTGATTTATTACTGTGATAACTAGGACAACTTGATCTGTTTGTTGTGCTCTTCCTGCAATTGCCAAGCACGATACTTAGCCCAGTCCTGCACGCCCTTCAGTACCGCCTGGCTCGCATATGCCTCCGAGCCAATTGGTCGAAAGTCTTGTTCGCGAACAGATTTGGGATTCTCGGCCAAAAAGTTCTCCAACAGCACCAACCCATCCCCCCGCCGACGAATACTCTGAACCGAATACACCGGGTAGGCTCCGGATTTACCTTGCTTTATGTGTTCGTATTCAATACGCGCCGCCTCACCATCCGGAGCAGTATTGACGTCCATAATCGACAACCGACACAGACTCTTCGGCCCGCCCTTCTCGGTAGCATCAATTGTTATTTGCCAACCCACCCCCGGCCCGCCCGGCGTCCGTAGTACCCTTCGCGAAGCTTCCGGCTCTGCGTCTACTGCCCGAGCAATCTCGGCCACAATCTGCTCACATGTCGCCTGATGCAGCCCGTCTGTCTGAATTAAATCACTCATCGCCTAGTCCCTTATCTCTTTCATTACAATTCTCCCCAATTGACACCAATCGCCGTATCTACCGCCAAAGGCACGCCCAGATCAATCACCTCGCCCATCACTTTCCGCATCAGCTCGGCTACTGTATCCCCCTTTGCCGCCGGCGCCTCCACGATCAGCTCGTCGTGAATCTGCAGCAGCAAGCCACAATCGTCTTCCAATCTCTTTGCCACCTCAATCATTGCCAGCTTATAAATATCGGCCGCCGTGCCCTGAATTGGCACGTTGACCGCCATGCGCTCCGCCCCCGACCGCAGCATAAAGTTGCTCGAGCGAATCTCCGGGCACGCCCGACGCCGACCAAATAACGTCGCCGTATACTGATTATCGTACGCAAACTTCTTGGTATCCTCAATGTATTGGCGCAGCTTCGGCCGCACTTCGAAATACCGCTCAATAAACCCAGCCGCCTCCTTGCCGTCCATCCCCGTTGCCACACTCAACCCATGCGCACTCATGCCGTATAGCACGCCAAAATTAATCGTTTTGGCGGCGTACCGCTGCTGCTTGGCTACATTCTCCAGCGCCACCCCAAACAGCTCGGCGGCCGTCTGTTGATGCAGATCTATACCCGCCTTAAAAGTCTCAATCATCCCCTCGTCGCCCGCCAATGCCGCAGCCACTCGCAGTTCAATCTGCGAATAATCCGCACTCACCAGCACCCGGCCCGCCGGCGCCACAAACGCACCCCGAATCTCGCGTCCCAGCTCGGTTCTAACCGGAATATTCTGCAAATTCGGGTTGGTCGAGCTCAATCTCCCCGTCTGTGCAATCGTCTGATTAAAGCTGGTATGAATCCGCCCGTCCGCCTTCAACAATCCCGGCAATGCATCTACGTAGGTATTCTTGAGCTTATCCAGCTCACGGTACTCCATAATCAGCGGGATAATTGGGTGCGCCTCCCGCAATTTCTCCAACACATCCGCCGCCGTCGATACGCCCGTTTTGCCCTTTTTCAGCCCCGCCGTCGGCAGCCCCAGTCGCCCGTACAATATCTGGCCCAACTGAGCCGGGCTGCCCATATTAAATTCTTCGCCGGCCAAGTCGAATATCTCACCCTTGAGCTGATTAATCCGCGCCTCTAGCCGCGCGCCGATCTCTCCCAGAACCTTGATATCGAGCTCAATACCCTCAATCTCCATTTCGGCCAGCACCGGCACAATCGGCCATTCAATCTCGTTGGCCAGCCGCAGCATGCTCCAGCCGTGCTCATTGAGCTCATTTTGCGCCTCCAGCTCGGCCTTGAGCTTCAGATATAGCCGCCAACTCATGTCCGCGTCCTCGGCGGCATAAATTGTCGCATCCTCAATCGTCGTATGGTCAAACGTCGTCTGGGTTTTGCCCGTACCTATCATTTCGGAAATCGGGATCATCTCAATCCCCAGCTCGCTATAGGCCAGATCATCCAGCGACTGCGCCCGCCCCAGCGAATTGAGCAAAAAGGCCGCAATCATCGTATCGAAGACAATTCCCTGCACCTTAACGCCATGCTTACGCAGCACCTCATAATCAAACTTTAGATTATGCCCAGTTTTACCGACCTGTGAGTTCTGCATCACCGGCCTCAGCCGTTCCAGCACCAACTCACGATCAAGCTGCTCCCCCTCGACATGCCCCACCGGAATGTAATAAGCCGCCCCCTCCTCAAAGCAAAATGACAACCCCACCAAGCCCGCCACAGTCGTGTCCACCGAAGTCGTCTCGGTATCAAACGCAAATATCGGCTGCTTCTCCAGCCTCGCCACCAGCTCATCCAGCTCGCGTTCACCCGTAATCGTCGCATATTTTGCGCCCGCCAGGTGCGGCCGCACCTTCGCCGACCCTGCGCCGCTTTCGTCGCCAAACAGCGTCAGCGCTCCCGAATCCGCCTCCGAAACCCCAGATACAATCTGCTCCAATACCGGCAGCTTATTCATTAAGCTCCGAAACTCCAACCGCCGGAACAACTCTTTCAAATGATCATAATTGTGCGGCCGCACCAGCGCCCCTTCAAGGTCCAATGTTACCGGCGCATCCAGCACAATTACCGACAGTTTATAGCTTAGATAAGCCATTTCCTTTTGGTCGACTAATTGATCGTGCACTTTCCCGGCAATCTCATCGATATGCTCATAAATACCGTCCAGCGAATGGTACGCCGCCAGCAATTTACGCGCCCCCACATCGCCAATTCCCGCCACGCCCGGAATATTGTCGCTGCTATCCCCCACCAACGCCTTATAATCGATAAACTGCAGCGGCGTCAGCTGATACTTCTCCTGCATCTTGGCCAAATCATACCGCGTCGGCTCGAGCCCTCGCGGGTTAAACATATCCACCACCGTCGATTTATCTATCAGCTGCAGCTGATCCTTATCGCCCGTAGCAATCACGATATCCAAATCCCCGCGGTTCTCCGCCTGCCTCGCCAAGGTACCGATAATGTCATCAGCCTCATAATTTTCGAGCTCAATCCAGGGCAAATTCAATGCTCCCACCAGCTCACGCGCTATCGGCATCTGGGCATACAAATCATCCGGCGCCTTCACGCGCGTCGCCTTATACTCGGGATACCACTCCTTGCGAAACGTCTTGCTCGACTTATCCCAAGTAATAACTACGTACTCAGGCTTCAGGCTCTCCATTACCTTAAAAATAATGTTAGCAAAGCCCAGCACGGCGTTCGTGGGCGTGCCGTCACGGGTCGAAAGATGCGGAATCGCGTGATAGCCGCGGTGAAACACCGCCGACCCATCCACCAGAACTAATAGTGGCTTCTTCATGCTATCTAGTATACACAGCTGCCCTACAACCCGGCGCCGTTAAGCCCGTGCAGTTACTGTCTGAGCCCGGGCACCAATATCTATGGGGTAGACCCCGTCAAAACACGACATGTTGAGCTTACTACGAGGGTGACCAGTAGCCTGGATAGTCCCCTCAATAGACAAATATCCCAGAGATTCCGCGCCAATATGCTGGCGAATCTCCTCCACGCTCTTATTGGCGCCAATCAAATCATCCTGGCTGGGCGTATTGATGCCGTAGAAATCCGGATACTTCACCGGTGGCGAGCTCACCAGCACGTGGACCTTGCGCGCTCCGGCGCCGTACAGCAACGCCACAATCTGTCCCGTCGTGGTCCCGCGCACAATCGAATCATCAATTACCACCACGTCACGCCCCATCAATACCTCCGGCACTGGATTAAGCTTAGTACGTACGTCGCGCTCCCGCAGATCTTGTGTCGGTCGAATAAAGGTCCGGTGAATATAGCGATTTTTAATAAACCCGTGATCAAAGCGCATGCCGCTAGCCTCGGCATAACCCAGCGCCGCCGGAATCGCCGAATCCGGTACGGGAATTACGATGTCAGCCTTCAGTGGAAATTCTGCCGCCAAATTGCGCCCCAATTGCTTGCGCACTTCATTCACTTTGCGACCCATCACCAAGCTATCCGGCCGGGCAAAATATACGTATTCGAAAACGTCCAACGCGGTGCGCGATTTTCTAACCTGACGGTTCTTCACTCCCAATGGGCCCACCGACACAATCTCGCCCGGCTTAATGTCGCGCAAGAACGCCGCGCCAATGGTATCAAACGCACATGTCTCCGAGGCCACAACAAATCCGTCGGCTAGGCTGCCCAACGACAACGGCCGGATTCCGCACTCATCCCGAAATCCCACCAAATTCACTCCGTCCATCGCCACGCACGAAAAAGCCCCTGTAAAAAGGGGCCAAGCTGCTTCTATTGCGTCTATCATCGGCTTGCCCATCTGCATATAACAAACAATGCTGGCGGCCATCATATCCGAATCATTTAGCCCAACCGTTGAGACGCCGTGATCTGCCAAAAAAGCTTTCAACAAGTCTGTCGTCGGCAAGTTGCCGTTGTGCGCAAACGCCAAGCCAACTTCCGGGTGAACTATCGGCTGCAGATGGGCTCCATCACTGTCGCCGGACGTCGCGTAACGATTATGCCCCACCGACATCTTGCCCTTCAACCGAACCAGATCCGCTTCGTCGTACACGTGCGCTACCAAACCCGCGCCAGCTCGCAGATGAATTCCCTGAGCATCAATACTGGCAATTCCGGAACTCTCCTGCCCCCTGTGCTGTAATGCCCATAACCCGTAGTAAGTTAGGCGTGCAGCGTCAGGCCTAGTCGTAACGACCCCAAATACACCGCATTTCTCACTTAATTCTGGCAAAAAAACGGCCTCTTAAGATCTAATCTTAAAGTGCTTGGCTTCAGAGTACAAGTTTGGCCCGGCCGGAGGGGTATTAGCCCTCCGGCCGCACTCTATTTTCCGGCCACAAGCTTATCACTTGAGGCCGTTTCGTTTGCCAGGTTTGCGGCGTTTCGGAAAGTCCGCCCTGGAATACCTATCCTTAGCCTCTTCCTGTTGTTTTGGAGTCAGGCTGTTAAACCACTTTCTGGCCGCTTCCCGCTCCAGCCGTAATACCTCGGACCTGCACTCATCTTCATTTTCTGCCATCACAACCCCCCCAAACGGGTCCGTATTGGACGGATAACACTATATATAAAACAAAAAAGCCCGCTTTTTCAAGTGGCACTTCGACGTACAGGTTGGGCCCGACCGGAGGGGACAATCCCTCCGGCCAAGCAAATATCCACCCAGTTGCGGTATTACTCCGGTTCCTGCCGCTTTCTTTTGGCAGCGAAATGCTTCCTCACCGCTTGCGCTATCTGTGCTTCAGTAATCACGGTGTATGCTTTGTTCGCCGCCCTTCGTTCGGCCGGTGTCAACTTTCGAGGCAATCCTGAGCCACTTCGTTCGGGCATAAAAACTCCAAACAATCACAGTTGGATAGACCAACCTATATAAACATAATAAGCGCATTTTTTCAACTGCGCCTGTACGAACTGGCCCTCATACATACCACAAGTTCACCAATACCCCAGCCTGAGGATTCCACCGCTCCGACCACCCTCCGAATCGCTCGCATGAGCAGTCGGGGCGCAGAAGGTGTGGAACCCTCGGGTTGGGTGGTCGGGGGCGCAGTGCCCCCGACCGGTACCTGATAAGGCTCAGGCAAGTTACGTGATGCGGTTGGTACCGCTTAAGCCGTCACGTGCGACGGGGCGCTCCACAGATCGTGGATTCCTTTCGCCTTGTCTCAGGTTCGCCTGCTGGTTCAGGTTTAAGTAGTTTTTTGGCCTCTCGTGCTTAGGAGAAGTGAAATTCAGGCAGTCAGCGCGGCGCGAAACGCGGCGATCGCCCTCTCCTCATCGGCCGGATCGACGTTCGCCTTCTGGGCGAACCCACCTGCCGACACGCCGGCCGCCTTGATGGCGGCCAGGACGTCGAGCGCCCGGTCGCCTGTGGCGATCGACACCACCGGCACGGCCCGGCCGGCAGCCTTGTTGAAGGACGACGTGCCAGCGAGCACTGCTACTCTACCGCGCTTGTACAGCGCGAACAGAAGTGAGGTAGAGTCGACCCGGCGGCCGTCGGTGTCGACCCGAACGATTCCATCGCCCAGGTCGACTACCGCGTTGGTGAGGAGCTCGGCCTGGTTGGCCGTCATCTCCTCGTACTCGTCGACCCAGGCGCGAACCTGATCGTCGACCTCTGGCCCGGCGGCCAGTAGGTCGACGAGGTGGACCCGACGGCGGTTGTCGCCGATGGCCGACTTCACCGCCGAGTTCACGACCCCGGCCAGCGGCAACGAAAAGTCGCCGTGGTCCGCCGAGTCGGCGGCTGCCAACAGTGCGGCGGTGTGGTCGTCAATGACCACATCCTCCGCCACCAGCGCCCGCCGGAGAACCTCTCCGGACGAATCGGGGCCGCCCTCGGCCCCCTGGCTCTGGGGCGCGACTGCCATCCACTGTGGCAACCAATCTCCCGTGGCCGAGGCGTGGTTGGAGAAAACCTCCGCCCACGCCTCGGCGTCGTGCTCGTCAATGACGGCGAGCAGAACGTTCATCCCGGGCGCAAACACCCGGGAGATGAACGCCTTCGTCATCGCCGGCTCGCGGTTATTCACCGCGAGGTCGACGAGCACGACCCGTCGGCCGCTCCAGCTCCCAACCGGAAGCTGGTTAACCTGAAAAGGTTGCGTAAACACAACCTCCAGGTCGGGCCGACCACTCAGCCGCTTGACCGCCGCGGCGGTCAAGACGCCGTCGACCGACCCGACGGCGATGACAAGATCGGCAGAGGCCAAGGTCTCGATAATGGTCATCTCAGACTCGAATCTCCCAAACCATGCAGCCACACTTTTGGTGGCGTCGATGCAGGTCGGGTAGCCGGCTTGAATTTAATTAGCTTGCCAGCTATCCAACCTGAAACCAGGTCAGGAAATTCACGAACTATATCTGTCAAAAGGTACTTTATTGGAACATGCGCCCCAACCTGAAAACTCAATCGTTCGATTAAACCCTCGGGATGGGTGGGGAGCTACAAAGCCGCTCCCCAGAGGCATTATGGACAGTGCGCCACCCCGCAGAACGGGGTTTCCTTGGCGCTATCCCGGAGATTTAAAGCCCTCCGGCACGGTGGGGTCTTTCCGCGTCAGATCTACACCTAGCGCGGGAAAAACTCCTTTAGGGGCACCCGCCGTGGACGGATTTCCCGGAGTGAGGTGCCCGCGAGCACCTCACTCCGGAACGACCTCTCAGGGTCGTTCCAAACTGAGATATCGATCTCCCCCCGCACAAACTCGTGCGGGAAAAGAAAAACATCCACCTCGGCATTCAGCCCCGAAAGGCTGATGCCGAGGACCTGCTCCGCCGCCTCAAGGCGGGGAATCCTGGTCTGAGAAAACTTCTGGTAGCCGCGTAGGCCAGAGATCATCTGGCCGTCGACGTATACGCAGCAGCCTGCGCAGCAGGCTTGCTGAGTGGTGGCCGCGTCGACGAGGGCGCTGTCGCCGTATGCCAACTTCACCCAACTCAGCCAAGTGGGCATGTCGACCTCTACCATGAGGTCAATATCGGATTGCCCGTACAGTTGCTCCCACAACCGCCAGTGGGCGAACCGCCCCTTCTGAACCGACGATCCGAACACGACGGTTCGGTGGCCGGCCAGCCGTGAAGCCAGCTGGTTGAGGAGCGCTGCGTTGCGCTCCTCAACCTTCCTATACGAGGCAAGGATGTGCTCCGTGCCTCGTGCGGACCAGACCCACCAGGGACGTAGAAACGTCCCGTAGCGTACCCGGTTCATCACCAACCTGGCGATGAACCATCCTACGGCAATTTCCGCCCAGGCGATTACGAGCATTGCGAGAGCCATGGTAGGCTCCTTCCCCGGGATTTACACCCCGTTTTGGAGCCGCGACCTTCTATCGAGCTCTCTCCCTCGCGTTCAAATTACTTCAAACACGATTCGAGAAAACTCGATATCGCAATCATTATCGCGGTCAACATTGAAAGGTACTTTTTGGTTCTCTCGAACCTGTCTCCGGTATACTTTTGGACGATACCAGAGGCAGCTTCGTGCGAACTATTTATGCTTGCATGTTTGGTTATTGTTCGGTATTCTCATTTCATAAATCAGATATACTTAACCCATGAAAGACAACTCCATGTCACTAACCACTCAAGATCTCTCGGCCATCAAAGGTATCATGGATACCAGTATCAACTCGGCCATCGACACTAAAGTTCCACCCATGATCGAGGCAGCGATTGAGACCAAGGTGCCAGCAATGATCGATCGCGCCAATGATACCCTCTCACTCCAGATCGGCCAGGGGTTCAACGAAGTCACCGACAATTTTGCGAAGGTCAACAGTCGACTCGATAATCTGGAAAATGATGTCTCCGAGCTAAAGGTCGACATGCGTGAGGTCAAATGGGGTCTGTCCGACACTGTGCGCCGAAGCGAGTTTCTCGATGTCCGCACCCGCGTCGAGCGACTGGAGCACCGCAATCCTTCTTAGCTCAGCTAAAAAACAGCGTTTAATGTAAAGTTCGCTCTCTATTTCTAGAGAGATTACGCGTGACGGGCGCTGTGCCTTCTGATCATCGCGCGTGAATCTCACTACAAACTACGGTGCAGCGGGCCAAGGAAAGGCCAGGCTGTCTCCTTACGCGTTACTAGGTATACCTTCGCGCGTGCCCGACAAGGATGCATTCTCTCCCCGAGCTGTCCCAACCCTAAAGTTAGGAGCAATGAAAAAGACGCGCTCGGCAGGGCTCGGGAACCCATACGGGCTCAACCAAACTACCTGCGCATAAGCTTCTGACTCGTGCGGCGCGTCCTACCTCTTGATACTTGTAAGCTTGACTTTCAGCCGGAACGATTGTGTCGCAGCTGACTGAACGAGAACAAGCATACCACCGAAATTAGTTTATGTCAATTAGCGCAAGCGTCTTAAACAGCTCAACAGATAGAAACTCTATTTAAATACTGTCAATTGTTGATTGACGAGACAACGCATCCGTGCTATATTCCAGGCATGGATGCAGAATTACTCGAACAAGCCGGCCTCAACCAAACCCAAAGCCGGGCCTATCTCGCGCTCATTGCCGGCGGCAGCCTAACTCCGCCTCAATTAGCCTTAAAAATCCAGATCACTCGCACCAATGCATATGAGGTGCTCAAACAATTAGTTGAGCTCGAATTGGCCGTAAATGCTGGAACCGGTGCCAAACTGGCCTATCGACCTGCCAACCCTACCGTTCTCGAAAAGCTTATGGAACAGAAGCGAACGCAGATCATGACCGACGAAAATCGCCTCCGTAGCCTCATGCCTCAGCTCATGACCTATTTCTACACCTACTCCGAGCAGCCCGGCGTGCGGTTCTATCAGGGCAAAGAAGGCATAACCAAGGTTTATGAGGACATTTTGCGCACCCGCCAACCCACTTATTTCCTGCGAAGCACCGCCGACGATAAATTCATGGGCGCTGCCTTCTACGATAAATTTAAGCTCCAACGAGCCAAATTAGGCATTAAAACCATTGCCCTCACTCCTGATGTGCCGAACGTAAACCATGATCCATCCATAGATGAGGCCAATCTGACCCACCGCATCTGGTTCAACCCCAAGCTCTACGATGCACCCGTAGAATGGAATATCTACGGCAATAAAGTCGCCATCCTATCGTTTGGCGAGGAAGCGTTGGGTACAATTATCGAGAGCCCCCAGATAGCAGGCGCCATGAAGCAAATGTTCGAGCTAATGCGGCGTGGGCTAAAAACCGACTAACTATCGTTCTCGACAACTCGCCGAAGATTAGCTTCGGACTCTTCGGGTTTAATCGGCATCATACTATCGTTAGTCTCGGCAACACGGCGGCGAACCAAGTCTTGATGCACGGCTAGATATTCAGCCACATTCTTAAATTCCTCGACCATACTCTCGGTGAACGGCGCGTATGTATGGCTACCCGTCTCCGGTGATGACACAGAGAGTAGTTTACCCATCAAATCCCCCAGTCGGGAGTACGTCTCGGAGCGGAAACTGCTTCGACCAATATCCAGTGCAATCCCGGCGGGCGCCGTGGGGTCTAGATCAAGTCTGACACTCAAATCCGCGGCCTCATCATCAACTGGCTTGCCGCTAAGGCTTATCCGAGAAATCGTCTGCCTATAGTGCACCGCCGAACTATCCAATTCGTGAAAATACGAAAAATTAATCCGTTTATCGGGATCAACCGCGATGAGTATCTTGCCAGGATAATGGACTTCCTCGCTATTGTCCGGCATCTTACCATTCACATCCTTATACGCTCCGCCACCACCGTCATCATCCACCCACTCAAAATCGCCATCACCCTCAGGATAGAACCGGTCAACACAGGTGTCGTACTCGGACTCAAATCGTTCCTTACCGGCCTTCTTTGCACCCCTGAAGTAAACATATGTCTGGTTCTCGACACCAGCCTGCCAGTCGCGCGCGCCCAAGGCCACAGTTAACCCCGATAGCAGAAATCCCAAGTCTCGTCGTGCCCGCGTAACGTCATTCAGCTCGACATCAGACCTCTCACCTGAACCCACGGCCATGCCGAGATCCGCCAGCTCATGAATCCGCAGTTGCAACGCAACCCCTACGGCCCTAGGGAGATCACCCTGCCCGAGGGCCTTGCCAACCAATAAGGCGTCGTGATCGGCCTCCTCTCTCCATCTCAAAATATCAGGAGTCAACTCCGCCTCTTCCGCCCGTTTCACAAGTTCTGCCTCACGCGCTTCTGAGTCAGATGCATTATTTCCAAGCCAGCTCGGTGGCTCAAGTGCGGCCGCCTGCTGCTTCGCCAGTTCGAATGGGTCAACATCTGCGCCCTCTTCGCGATCTATCTGAGCTTCTTGTCTATCCATAGACTCAAGCATAACAGAAACGCCTATGTCTGATTCAACCCAAAAAGGAGCCAATTGGCTCCTTTTTGGTTCTATTCCGGCCCCAATACTACCGCAAGTAGTCCTTGAGCTTCTTGCTCTCACGGTGCTTGCGCAACTTCGCGAGGGCTTTGGCCTCAATCTGGCGAATACGCTCACGTGTGACGCCAAATTCCTGGCCCACCTCCTCGAGCGTGTGACTTCGGCCGTCTTCCAGACCAAACCGCATCCGCAAAATCTTCTGCTCGCGCGGCGTCAGCAATGCCAACACCTGATTCACGTGCTCCTTGAGGAGCTGGTGCGTAGCAGCTTCTTCCGGCGTCAACGAGTCCTCATCGGCAATAAAGTCACCCAGCTGAGAATCCTCTTCTTCGCCCACCGGCGCCTCAAGGCTCACAATATCCTGCTTAATCTTGAGGATGTGGTTGACCTTCTCCACGTCCATCTCCATCTCGGCGGCAATTTCCTCGGGCAGTGGCTCACGGCCGAGTTCCTGCACCAAACGGCGCTGAGTACGAATAAGTTTGTTAATCGTCTCCACCATGTGCACCGGAATACGAATGGTACGTGCCTGGTCGGCAATCGCGCGCGTAATCGCCTGACGGATCCACCATGTAGCGTAGGTCGAAAACTTGTAACCCTTGGTGTAGTCAAACTTCTCCACGGCCCGCAGCAGCCCGGTGTTGCCCTCCTGAATGAGGTCGAGCAAGTCCAACCCGCGGCCGATGTACTTCTTGGCAATCGACACCACTAGCCGCATGTTGGCCTCAGCCATCGCGTCCTTGGCCGCCTTGTCGCCGGATTCTATGCGTTTAGCCAGCGAAACTTCCTGCTCGCCGGTCAGCAGCGGAATCTTACCAATTTCGCGCAGGTACAACCGCACCGAGTCATCAGCAATATCCTTGATGTAATCTTCGCTCGTATCCGGGGTGTCGTCGTCGTCCTTGTCCCAGATCAATGAGTCCTTTTGGTCGGTAATCTCCACGCCCTGCTCCAGCAGTGCCGCGTACAGCTCATCGAGCTCTTCGAGATTCTCTTCCGCTTCGGGCAAAACGCCGGCAATTTCCTGCTGCGTCACATAACCCTGCTCTTTGCCTTTTGCTATTAGTCGCTCAACTTCGGGCGAGTACCCGCCAGTTCGCTCCAATGTTTCTTCGTCAGCCGCCTTCTTCGCCAAAACTATGTTCTCCTAACCTTCTTCTTCAATTACCGCTTGATATTGTTTCAATAGATTACCAACAAGCGACGCGTCGCCGTTCTTTTCGGCTTCGCGCAATTTCTCGCTCAATATCTGTTTGATGTCTTTGTTCGACTGGATTTGCAGCCGTCTTGCCAGTCCGAATGCCTCGAAACTGCGGTCTGCTGGAGCGAGTTCAGCGAACTCCTGCTCGCCCCGTAACAGTAAGATACTAATATAGTCGGCCTGTTGTGTCAAAGTTTGCGCAATTCCGGATGCCACCTCGTTCCGATTCTGCCGAATAGCCTCAAACACCGCCTGGCGCTCCGGCGCCGTAAAATCACGCGCTTCAAGGTCGTCCAGCGCCACTCGAGTCAGCGGATCCAGCAAGGCCATCGCCAACAATGATTCCTCAATTATCCGCCGCGCGGTCGGTTTCCCGCTCGACTGCACCACCGCCCGCCGTGTCACATCCCCGCTTCGGTCCCGCTCGGTACCGCTACTCAAAACCGCCAGATCCTCACCCTTCTCGAGCTTAGCCTTCACCGCCTCCTCGCTCGTCCCTGTCTTAGCCGCCAACAATTTCACGTAATGGTCCTGCTCTACCGGATCTCCCAGCCGCCGCAACGTCGACGCCAACCGATCGGTATATCCGCGTTTGCCCACGGCCGAATTCAGATCAAAGTCGTGCGCAAACCTATCAAACAAGTAGTCCACAATGTACTTGGCCCCGTCGATGGCCTTCTTCCAGGCGTCCACGTCTTGTTGGATCAACTCGTCCGCATCCTTAATCCCCTCTGGCATCTCCACCATCCGCAGCGTCAGCCCCAGCTTTTGCCCCAGCTCAATCGCCCGCTCCGTGGCCGCCAACCCCGCCCGATCTGCGTCAAACGCCAGCTTAATGTTCTTCGTCAGCTTCGAAAGTGTCCGCAGCTGCTCCAGCGTCAGCGCCGTACCACTGGCCGCTACCACCTGCTTCACCCCCGCCTGATGGCTCGCCACCACGTCCATATTACCCTCCACCAGCACTACTTCATTCCCCGCCCGAATCGCTTCTCGAGCCAGTGCAAAGCCAAAAATCGCCTGTGACTTATCGTACAGCGCCGTCTGCGGGGTATTGAGATACTTCGGCAGGCTGTCGTCCAGCACCCGACCAGTAAACCCCACCGGCCGCCCCTCGCGATCGGTAATCGTAAACATCACCCGCCCCCGAAACAGATCATAAATAGTATTGCGACCCTCTTTCTGGCCCGCCAATCCGCCCTGCAATAATTCCTGCTGCGTAAACCCGTGCTTCGTCAAAAAATCCGTCAACGCATTCCACGAATCCGGCCCGTAGCCTATCTGAAAATCCCGTATCGTCTCCCGCGTCAATTTGCGCTTCTTCACCACATACTCCAGCGCCTTCGGATTCTGCATCAGCGACGCCTGAAAATACTTCACCGCCAATTCGTGCGCCGCATACAACCGGTCCCGCAGCCGGCTCGCCTCCTTGTTGTCGCCCTTCTTGGCCACCAATTCCACCCCGGCCTTGCGCGCCAACATCTCTAGACAAGTGCGAAAATCCACCCCCTCCATCTTCATTACAAAGCTAAAAATGTCGCCCCCTTCGCCACAACCAAAACAATGGTAAATCCCCTTCTCGGGGCTTACCATAAAGCTCGCCGACTTCTCCTGATGAAACGGGCACGGCGCCTTCAAATTGCGCCCCGCCTGCTTCAACGGCACATAGCCCCCGACCACTTCCGTGATCTCGAGCCGGCTCTTGACCTCGGCAACCTCATCCATAGCCCCATTATATACCAGCCGCTACGAACAAAAAGCGAATAGCGACTCCACAAAACACCTCTGGTGCATTAATATAATGGATAATCTCATGACAACCTCCCCCAAACCTACCACTCTCACTGATCTGCTTTCTCATCTCATCCGGATGCCCACGGTCTCAAGTGACCACGCCACCAACCGCGCCGCGTTGGATTGGGTCCAGGAACAACTTCATCATCTCCCGCTCACGTTTAAGCACCTCCAAAACAATGGCTTCCCGATCTTAATCGCCACTACGCCAGGCACAGAAAACGTTAAAAATCCTCGCCTCTGGCTCGCCGGCCACATGGATGTAGTTCCCGGAGCCACCAAAGATTTTACTCCAAAAATTCATGCCGGTAAGCTCATTGGCCGTGGCGCCTACGATATGAAATTCGCCATTGCTTGCTTCATCCGCCTCCTCCAGGAACTCGGCCCCGACCTGGCAAACTATGATCTTGGTCTCATGCTTACCTCCGACGAAGAAGTCGGCGGCCAAAGCGGCGTCAACTGGCTCATCAATGAAGGTTACCGCGGGCAAGCCGCCCTTATCCCCGACGGCGGATTCAACTGGGAAATGGAAGTGGGAGCCAAAGGCATCGTTTGGGCCGACCTCACCTCTACCGGGGAGTCCACCCATGCCTCCACCGCTTGGCGGGGCGCCAACGCCCTTGATCGGCTCATAGCATACATTGGCAACGTTCAATCGCACGCTGTCACGGAGCCCTGCGGCGACCCAACCCACGCGCACCACACCATCAACCTTGGGCACCTCCTTGGCGGCAATGTTGCCAACCAAGTTCCCGACCACGCCACCGCCGCCATCGACTTCCGCCTCCCACCCGGGCTACAAGTTGCTACCATCCAACAGTGGCTCGACGATGCCGCGGCCGCTGTACCTGGTGTCACCTACACTCTGCCCCTCTCCGACCCTGCGTACCACCTGCCCCACAACGGACCAGTAAAGCTGTTTCGCACAATCGCCAGCGAACTTACAAACCACACCCTGCCAAATGTTATATCCAATGGCGCCTCCGATGCCCGCTTCTTTGCGCGTCACAATATCCCGATTGTGTCAGTCCGACCAACTGGCGGCAACCAACACGGTTCCGGCGAATGGATCGACCTCACCGACCTCGAGAATTACTATAACGTCATCCGCCGCTTCACCCGCGAATGGGCCGGCCCATCTTAGAGATTCGACCAGCTCAAATCCGGCTTCACCCGCTCAATCAACTTCGCCGTTTCGCCGATACTCTTACTCGCCACGCTCTGATCGTTCACAAAATTCTCCATATCCTGCTCGCGGTGGCCATCAGTCCCGTAGGTCGCAATGCAGCCCGTACGCTTCACTATCGCGCTCAAAGTCGATTCGGCTCGACGCGCCATGCCGTTCATTGGGTTGCCCAATATCTCTACGCCATCAAGTCGGCCATCCCGCACCATACCCTCAAGCATCTCGGCGTCAACCTTGCGCTGCGCGGTGTACCAGTGCGCCACAATCGCCACTCCTCCGGCCCCTCGGATCAATTTCACGGCGCTATCCATATCAATCGAGTACAAATAATCCACATAAACCCCCGGAATAAACGCGTCGTCGCTCAAAAACAACCGATACGGATAATCGCTCGGCGGCCGCTCCATCATGTGCGCATAATCCATCGCCACCGCCGCGCTGTCCACTGCCGCCTTCTCCATATCGGCCTTCATTACCTCAATAACCGCCGCATTCTCAGCGTGTGAGTTCAGCGCCCGCACGATATGCGGCCGCCCCACCGTCTCCCCACCCGACGCCGCCAAACAATCATCAATACTTATCGTGAACCCGAGCCCCTTCAGATTGCCCACAATCCGCTCCATCCGCTCAATGCGCGCCGCCACCGCTTTGGTACAGTGCGCCAGCAACGCCGCATTAGTCGGATCCGTAAACAGCCCCAATATATGCAGGCTACTCGTCACCCCGCCACCTAATTCCACCGGCAGGCCACTCGACACTTCGCAGCCCAACAGCCACTTCACCGGGCCCTCATAAGCTTTTAGTATCTCCAAGTCAGCCGCGCTCGGTAGCGTATCATGGTCGGTAAACGCCACCACGCTCACCTTATTTCGTCGCGCCGCCTCTAACACCTCCAAATATGTCTGCGTGCCGTCCGAGGCAACAGTGTGATTGTGCAATGATTCGTACATGTCGTAATTCTTACCGATCTTTTAGTCTGTAAACAAATTTCAATCCCGACCAATCGTTGGTCAGCGAAGCCACCTTCACGTCCACCAGCCCGGCCTTCAAGCCCAACTCGCGCACAATCCCCTCATTCAGCCCCGTATTTAACCGTGAAGTCCGCTTGGCCCAGCAAATCCACAACATCCCGCCCGGCTCCAAATGCGAGCCCAAATTCGGAAATACCGCCCCGAGTTGCTCAAAACTAGTGGCAAAATACTGTATAACATCAAACCGCCCGCTCAGCCGACTCGCGACATTGGCACGCTCGCCAAGCTCCGGCATCAGCTCCATATACCCCTCGGGCGCGTGCATCACAATTAATCGGGCGCCAGCTTTGACGCCCAACTTATCGATCACTTTTTTGTTCGGGTTACCTGCCATCGCTCCATATCTTATCATCTTGCCAGAGCAATCGTCATCTCCACCTAGCCCTCGTTGGCATATACCCGAGCGTCTTCGCTCAATCCGCGCCAGTGACTTACATGCACCGCCGGCACCCGCAGCCACTCCGGCAAAATCTGGCCGTTGCTCATAGCGTACGGCTCCGACCCTTTGAGCCCGCTCGCCTTATTAAATTCGAGGCTATCGAGCCTCACCACCAGATCATCCTTCGAAAACCCGGCAAATGCCCGACCCTGCGTCGTCAGTACCGACATGCCATACATTTTGCTCACCTTCACCTCCGCGCGGTGCGTGGTCACCAGGCGATTCACCAGCTCCTGATACTGTTTTTTTGCCGACACTAGTTTGCTCCTTGGTTATTCTGCACTGGTATCATTCTTCATCATCCCAAATATATTGCCCTCAGTGTCATGAAAATAAGCCAACCAGCCCACCCCCGGCACCGGCATTTTCGCCAACGCCTCGGTGCCGCCCGCCTTCAGCGCCTTTTCGATCGACTCGTCCAGATCATCCACCTGCACCGTATTCACGTAGCCCACCACCGGCGGCATATCGGACGATTTTGGGTTCTCCCCCATCCGCTTCATAATCGCCCCATCGATGCCGTCATCGTCCTCACCGGTCATCACCAGCCAGTAATCCATGGGGCCGTCCCACTTCTTAATTTCCCAGTCAAACACGCTCTCGTAAAACTTCACGGCTCGCTCCGGATCAGCCGCATGAATCTCAAAATGCACTACTCTTCCCATAAAAACCTCCTATTTATGCACCAAACTATAAGAATGATCAATTAACTCTCGTACCAAATCATCGGGCAAGTCGCCATTCAGGGCAAGTGTATTCCAGTGAACTTTGTTTAAATGGTACCCCGCAGTAATTTCCGGATGCTCCTGCCGCAGCATTATCGCCCGCATCGGATCGCACTTGAGGCTAATATTTGCAGGCTCGTCCACCGCCGCCATTATCGCAAAAATCTTCCCGCCCACCTTCATTACAGTCACGTCCGCCCCAAACGGATACGTTTCCTCTGCACCCACCAAGCTCAGGCAATATTCCGCTACGTTCATATTGTCCCCTTCAAATACGCCTGCCGCCGCTCGGGCTCAAACCGCTCAATGGCGTAGCGCAACATAGTCCGCGGCATGGTCCGGTAACGCGTCGCCAACCATGCCTCGAGCACCTCCTGGCTGCACCGCTTCCCAACCTCCCGCAGCATCCACCCCGTCGCCTTATGAATCAAATCGTGCGTATCTGTCAGCAAAATATCGGCAATTCGCAGCGTATCCTCGGCCTGCCCCAGATTTATAAACCACAGGGTAGCTATTATCGCGATCCGCCGCTCCCACAGACTCTCCGACACCGCCAGCCTATCCAGCACCGTACGATCACGCGTCTCGGTCCAAGCTCCCACTATCGCAGCCGCCGAAGTGTCCACCAAGTCCCAATTGTTAATCCAGCGCGTATTCGCCAGATAAAACTGATAAATTCCCCTCCGCGTCGCCTCATCACCCCACTTGAATTGATCAACCCAAATCAGTAGCGCCGTCAGCCTAAATTCATGCTCCGGCGAGTGCAGCAACTGCTCCACCTCCTGCACGGAAAGCTCCCGGTAGCGCTTGGCCACTTTGCGCTGCTCCGGCACCGTTACGCCCACAAACACATCGCCCTCACCGTATTGGCCTGGCCCGGTCTTAAAAAACCAAGCCGACGCCCTGGCCTTCTCTGGCGTCCCCAGCCCCCTCAATTGGGTTTTAACGTCTACAATACTCATGAATCAATCTTATACCCGCGCCCCATCAAAGTTTCGGCTCCAATTTGCGCCATGGCATATAGCTCACGCATCGCCAGGGCTATCTGCGGGCTCTCAATAATCGTCCCAATAGCCTCATCGCCGAACGAAATAAACGATATCTTATTCCCGTACACATTAATCTCCACCGGCGCCGTATAGGCAGCCGGCGGGAACCAGGTCACTTTGCGCTTGAGCCGCTCATCGTTCTCATCGGCCCACTTTATTGCTCCTGGCAGCGCCGGAGCCAGCAGTTGCGAAGTAATATCGAGCTTCGCCCGCGTGTTGAGATACTTCCCCAAAATCGACCCAACATCTCGACCCTCCCCAAAGTTCTCCTCATCGGCCGTCGTACGCACAATATCGACAGTAGCGCGCGTCCTCAAAATATCTTCGTATAGCTTCTCCAGCCCGTCATCACCCTCAAAGAACCGCACCCCCGGTTTGCCGCGATAAGTGTAGTAATAACTCAACAGATTCGGCAGCGCATCCCTATAAGCCCGCTCAGTCCGCGCCAGATCTGCCTGTCGGTCAGCCAAAAACTTCTCCAACGCGCTCGGACTGGCCGGTTCGTATGTCTGCTTCTTGGTGCCAGCCTGCTTAATAGCCAGCCCCACCTCCTCCAACCGCGCCAGCGCCATATAGGCCGTGGTCCGACTCTCATCAATCTTCTTAGCTAGCTGCGGCGGCGTCAGACTGCCGGCCTTCACCAGCTCGAGATATGTTTTGGCTTGAGCAGGCGTTAATCCCATTTGGATAAGTAAATCAGGGTTCATAGGCCTATATTAATCCTGATTTCCAGTTTTGTACAGTTCATTTGTGACACCAATACTATCTGTTGGCGCAATATTCGGCCGTATACATATTGACATATCGGAACAAAAGCAGTATTATGTTGCAAGTCGATCGGACCAGCCCGACGATAGCAACTTCCAGGTAGGAGAAAGCGATGCTTAAGGTCTGCACCAAGAAGCACTACTGCGTGCGCTGCAGCTGCCGAATTCTCCCCGGGGAACTCGAGCTCAGCAAAGTCGGCCACAATGGCCGGCAACAGTTCTCGCACGAGAATGACGCCGCCTGCACAGTCGCAACGACCGCCAGTATTGACGAAGCGTACGACGACCCAGACGACATGCTTCGGTACCTCGGGATGGAAACTCCCGGCTCACTTGCCGATCCTCGACCTGGTTCTGAGGCCATACTGGCCGCCAAAAAAGGCCTCCACGTGATTGAGGATTCTCCAGGGGGCACTCGCCGCCCGAAGCCACATGCCCGTATCATCGACAATCTCGATGACGGCACCGTCCCCTAGCCCATCACCCCGAGCATTACCGCTCGGGGTCCAACCTGAGCCTACGACACCGTCGCCGGCTCAGCAGGACCCACCCGCACCTTCACAAAGGAAACGATATGTCTGATAGCCTGCATTTCCGCTGGGGTAGCGTATCCGTACCTAGCACACCCGCAGACACGCCCGCAGAAGCCCGCGTCAAGGAAGCCAAGCGCAACCTGGCCGAGGCCGAACAAGCAGCAAAGCACCTCATCTTCACGACACCAGTCCCTACCGAAACGATCGTCGTACCGATCCCGATTCGTTGCCACTTCTGCGAGCTGCGGCCCGCCGCTACCTACACCCGCATCGAGGACGGGAAAGTGGTGCACTACTACGAAGAGCCTGGGTTTGTTTCCTCATACCCCCTCTGTGCAGAATGCAAGGATAGCCTCGAACGAAGCCATTTTGACGGCATGAGCTGCTGATCCACCCGACGACCGCCCCTTGAAATGGAGACATCATGACCACACCAACTCTCACTGACATCAATGAGCTCGTTGAACGCCTCGCTAGCCTCAACGCCGACACCGCCCAGCCCATCGTCATGACCCTCGGCGGCCCAAGTGCGAGCGGTAAAAGCACCCTCATGGATCTTTTGGCCGAGCATTTTGGCCAGCTCGCCAGCCTGAGTACCGACGACTACTACATCGGCCGCTCTCGCATGCGCACATCAATGTCACCCGACGATGCCAAAAACTTCGACCTCCCCGAGGCCGTCAATCTGGCTCAGCTGGCCGGCCACATACTGTCGCTCAAGAACGGCCAATCCGTCGAGCGACCGGTGTACGACATGCTCACCAGCGAACCCACCGGCAAAACCGTGCCCGTAGCGCCGCAACCCATCATCGTGGTTGAGGGCATCTTCGCCAACCACCCGATCATCCGCCAACACGCTACGCTCACAAGCACTGCCTGGCGCTCGTTCGAAGATCGGCTCGCCCGCCGCATGAGCCGTGATGTCCAGCGCAAGGGCTACACGCCCGAGCAAATTCGACGCTACCTGGTTGACGTCGCTGAGCCTGCCTATCAGGCCCATTGCGCCGCCAACGACCAATCAGTCGACTTCTTCATCGCCCGCTAACGCCTTCCGCCGGATGAGCGACAATCATTCCGGCCCCCGCATGCCTTCCAGGTATGCGGGGTTTTACCCTTTTACGAGGCATTTTAAGACTTCGGCGTAAACTTCAGCGACGTCGAGTTGATACAATACCGCTGGCCAGTTTTATCCTTCGGCCCGTCAGGAAATACGTGCCCCAAGTGCGCCCCGCAGTTCGCACAAGTCGCTTCTGTGCGCACCATTCCGAAGCTTTTATCATCATGAAGCTCCGCCGTGCCCATTTGCGCCACATCATAAAAACTCGGCCAGCCCGAGCCGCTATCAAACTTAGTATCGCTCGAAAACAGCACCTGCCCACAAGCCGCGCAAGCGTACATCCCAGGCTCAGCGTTGTGCTCATACTGCCCGGTAAACGGCGCATCCGTCCCCTTCTGGCGCATAATCCGATACTGCTCCGGCGTCAGCTTGGACTTCCAATATCCCTCAGGCTTATTTTTCAAATCTTCTGCCATATTAATACCCCCTCGTTATACCCATCCACCTAGTTGAGAATATCATTTTACCCCCTTCAAAAACGATGAACCAAACTCCGCCAGACACCTCCTAGTCTATACCTCCACCCCCTCGGATAAGCACTCAACACCGCCTCCAGCGCTGCCGGCAACCGGTCTATTGAACTAGGGAAGTGATTTTTACCCATAAAATGCCCGCCGCCCATCACAATCAGCTCCCGAGCCCCCAAATTAACCGCCAGTTGCTGGCTGTACTTAGGAGCAATCAACGGATCATTATTCGAATAAATTACGACGCGTGTTTTCGCCCGCCGGGTAATACGATCAAATTCCAGCGGCGGGTCAAACAGCGGCCCGGGTTTGTCCATAATCCCATCACCAAACCCCGCCACCAGGACCAGACCGGCTATTTTGACGTCCTTTACATAATCATTTATGAACCGCAATGTCGTTGGCGTACCAAGGGAATATCCTACCAACGTCGTATTCCCATCAAGTTCACCTGCCGCATCAGACAACGTTTTGAGCCACACATCGAGCTTCGGCACCCGTGGTCTCGGCATCGCTGGCACGATCACTTCAAAACCCCTCGCCTCCAGCTCGCCGGCCAGCCAACTTATCCAGAGGTTAGCCGGGCTATCGTTCCATCCGTGAGTGATAATTACTTTTCGTTTAGCTGCCATCTAATAATTATATATGTAGAGCCTTGCAGCATGGCTGGCGCTACCCGTAAGCTCCACTTCTTCGTCCGGCTTCCTGTTCGGTAGGGGGAACTGCACACTGGCCAGCCGCGCCCCGCTCGGCAGCTCCATCTCAAACCTCAGCTCCAGCTCAGCCATCATTTTCGGTCCCAGATAGGCAAATACCCGCGTGGCTTCCTGAAGATTCGCCTTCGATATCTCTCCACGAACCAACTTAGCTCTCCCCCGCAAACGCCGCATTGCCAAGCCCCAAACCACCCAATTATTCTCGACCCCAATGTATTGAGCATTTGAATTATCGCTTTGCAATGCGGCAATCACCCTGCCGTCGCCGCAACCGAGATCATACACAAAATCCCCGTCTCGCACCCCAAGCCTATCCACCACCGCCTTCATCGCTCCATCCGGCAACACCACATACGGCACCCGATTGCGCAACATAAAATAGCCGTAAACCACCATTACCATCACAAATAATGCCAGCGCCGCCAGCACCACAATTAAACCGATTGCTGCCAGAACATTCATGCCTACATTATAACCAAAAAACCAGCGCCCGGCCTGAATAATTCAAGACAAACACTGGCGGAACGCACGGGCCTGGGACTGGGTTGCTGTCTCACTTTTTGACACTATACAGATAAAAAAGAGACAAATGAAACATAGAACACCTATATGTGCCGTGTCTCATTATTTTGGCGACTACTCGAGTAAATGAGACAAAATAGGCCCCCATAAAAAGAGCTGCCGCTGGTTTTAAAGTTTTGCTTCAAGCGAATCCATTTAGCTCTAAAGATGAGCCCAGCCGCTTACGCGGCCCGGCTCAAAGAACAACCAAACCACAAAAACAAACGGCTGCAAAGTTTAGACAGAGTGTTGCAGAAAGTTAGAGGCTGACAAAACTGTGGTTCAGCAACACTAAAAACGTTATTTTTTTAGAATAGTATCATTCTCGATCCGCCCGTCGCGGATAGACAGCATTCTATCAGCCATTTTGGCGAATTCTTCCTCGTGCGTAACCATTATAATTGTTTGGCCTTCCCGATGCAGCTCTAACAGTGCCATCATTAAATCATGTGATCTTGCGGTGTCCAGACTTGCAGTCGGCTCATCGGCGAATAAGATCTTTGGCTTTCTTACAATTGCTCTGATTACACTTACGCGTTGTTGTTCGCCACCAGAAAGTTGACTCGGCAAGTGGTTGATCTGCTCATTCATACCAAAAGATGTAAATATTTTAATAGCCTTCCGCCTAGCCTTTGCGTAGTCGTCTCCTTGCATTAGGCTCGGTAGCAAGGCATTCTCAAGAGCTGTGAATTCAGGGATTAGTGCAGAGTCTTGGAACACGAAACCAAAATTTTTTAAGCGGTAGCGTGTCGCTTCGGATTGGCTAAGCCGTGAAACATCAACTCCGTCAATAATAACCGATCCACTCGTTGGCTTGTCTAAAAGACTCATTTGGTAAAGCAAGGTAGACTTACCGGCACCAGACGGGCCCATTATAGACATGAACTGCCCCTTTGGCACCTCAAAATTAATACCCTTTAGGACTTTGGTAACAACCTCCCCGGTTGTGAAATTTTTCGTAACAGATTGTATATTAATCATGATTTTAGCCTATCTCCCCAATATCGCATCAAGCGTATTTTGCCGAATAATTAACCAAGCGGGTATAAATGCGGAAATGATCGATACCACAAACAATATAACGATGCGCGTAGTAACATATTGGACTGGTAAAAATAGTTGACCATCCGCCATCGGCAACGAAATAGGATGTGACACAAAAAATGGCTGCAAGATTGCAAAGAGTACCACTAGCCCAAGAGCCACTCCAACCAATACATAAAACACGATCTGAAGAATATACGACAAAACAAGAGTTGGCGCTGAAATACCCTGAGCTTTCAATATGCCTAAGTACCTTCGGCGACTAGACGCGCTAACAAATACAATGACAAAAATCGTCACGATACCTACTAATAAAGCAGTGACGCCTACTATATTCCCAATCATCCCAAAAGCCTTTTGGACATCAGCGATTGCTGAGGGTATTGCTTCATCAGCCGATTTGACATTGTTCTTGCCGGCGTCTGGAGCAGCACGTAACTCTTGGATAAGAGCCGATGCAGCTTTATCGTCACCCGCTACAATTGCAATTTCCGAATAGTCACCACTGCCCGTCCTCAATAATTTGCTCAACGTCGCTTGATTAATAAATGCCCGTTGGTCAACTACCGCCGATTTAGAGTTTAGAATACCGACAACTGTAAATTCTTGCGGAGAACTATTTGTAGGAAAACGGATACGCACCTTGTCGCCGACTACTACACTACCTAGTGTTTCGCCATTACTCGTTTCACTGGTCGTATAGCCATCTACTAGTGATGACCCCAGCACGATCGAGTTTATTTCATCGGCACCAAGGAACGCCCCAGAGACCACTCGTTTGGTAATTGTGGTAACCTGCGACTCTAGAGCAGGATCAACCCCGGCTACCACTGTGTTTATTCTTGCCGGCTTCTGTTCGGCGGTTGCATCACCATATTCTATTGTTGCTCCGCTGGTCAGTCTGGGAGAAAAGTGTACGCCAGTAGTTCTATCAAGAATAGAAAGGATGTCACCGGTATTTTGGATGTACGTATGCCCTTTGTTTGGCTTAATATACACATCACCGGACAGAGAGGTTTTCACCTTAGCTCCCACATCATTAGTAATACCATTTAATAAGCCTCCAACAACTAGCAAATTAAGAAAAGTTAGCAGTAGGATGAAAACAGTGACTATCTTTACTGCCAAAGAACCACGGCGGATGCTTTTAGCCGCAATAAAAAATGCTGTGCGGGTAGTTAATACGGCATTGTTTAGTTTATTTTGCATCATGCTCAGTCATATTTTTAAACTGTTCCCCCATGTGAGCGATCAGTTTTTCGAAAGTTTCAGGCTTGGCAATAATTAACGCTCCATCGATAGGGGCTTTAAAAACAAGCAGCTTGTCGCCTGCATTTATACCTAATTCAGCGCGGGCATCGGCAGGTACAACTATCTGTCCCCGTTCACCAACAGTCGTTGTTCCTATTAATCTTGGTAATTTCATTTTATTCTCTTTCATAAATCATACTATTCATATATATCGTACTTGTTTGCATATAGCTGTGTCAACTAAGCCAGTTCGAATTCCATTGCCATAGTAAACGGGGTGGCAAAATACAGCTCATTTCATAACATTTCAAGCTAAATGAAAACGACCCCCCTCCTTTAGGAGAACGGGTCGGATCCGAGCTATATTCTTGGCGGAACACACGGGTCTGGAACTGTGTAGTTGTCTCATTCTTTGACACTTAACAGATAAAAACGAGACAAATGAGACACAGAAAGCCTATATACGCCGTGTCCCATTATTTTAAGTGGCTACTAGTGTAAATGGGACAAAATCGGACACTTTAAAAAAGGTAGTTATACTGTGATTGGTCTTGATTGAACAATATAGAATTTATCTTCTTGGAGTGCCCATTCAATATCCTGTGGGCTTTTATAGTAATCCTCAATTTGGCAGATTGTTGCACTTAATTCGTATAGTTGTTCTTCGGATAAGCAGGGTTTTTCCTGTATATCGTCACTCACGGGCATTTCCTTGGTTTCACCGTCTTGGTACACCAGCATATTTGTCTTCGCCACAATCTTGCTGCTTACTACTCTTTTGTCGCGCTTAGACACTACATAGTTATCGGGTGTTACCATGCCCTGGACGAGCAGCTCACCAAGACCAAAGGTAGCTTCAATCATGATTTCGTCGCTATTGTGGTTCAGAGGATTAACACTAAATGCGACTCCGGACACCTCACTATCTACCATCTTTTGGACGACCACCCCCAGAGCAAGCTCTTCTTCTTCGAGGCCTTGCGTCTTAGCGTACTCACTGGCCCCCTTAACGGAATTCCAGCAATCCATTACTCTTCCTGTTAGATCATCTCTGGTGACATTTAGGTAGCTCTCAAATTGTCCAGCCCAAGATGCCTTCTCTGAATCCTCAGAAATTGCTGATGATCGTACGGCAACCCTAGTTGCCCCTAAGTCATCAAATGCTGCATAAAGGTCGCTTTTTTCTCGCTCTTCAATAGTGTTTTTACTTTTAAAATCTTTATGCAGCTCAGTTGTGATTACAAATCCTGGAGGCACCGGGAAACCTTCATTCGCCATTCTGCCCAGAGATAGTCCTTTGCCCCCAACCAAGTTAAGATCATCCACCTTAATTTCGTTAAAGAATTTTATAAAACTCATCTGGGGAGACTCATAACCTCGTCTGTTCTAACAGGATATTCTGTACCTTTTACGTCAGCGACTACGCCATGTTCAGGCGAAGAGCGCAGAGTAAAACCACCGCTAAAATCAAAACCCAATTGATCAATCGGCACATCGGCATAATGGTGTAGGTACGAATCCAGCCCACCTCCGTGACCAACTATCCAAACGAGTAAGGGCGAATCTTCCTTACCCGGAACCTTGTGTAATGAAGCTCCGACCATTTCGGCAGTTTTTATCATGTAGTCCATGCGGTTTGCTAAGTCTATTGGGCTTTCTCCACCCATCGCAACTCGTGTATCAGAGTCAGCATCTTGATAGTATAGTGACCAGGCGTTATCATCGGGGTAATTTTCTCTTAAATGTTTCATAAATCCCTGTGAGAAAATACCAGCTTCGCGCAATACGGGGCTTACAGTAGCTGGATCACCGTCACTTCCAAATAAATGATCTGCGGGCAATCCTCTTTCATCAAGGGCATCACGCACAGTACCAATAATGTCTTGGGCGGTTTCTCTGGCACGAATTCCTCCAAATTCTGGTTCCGCTTCATCAAGCACTTGGTCAGAACAAATAATCATAAAATGTGTTTCTGGATTCACATCAAGGTATTTATTCACCTTCTCTGTTGCGGTTTGTTTTGCGTGTTCATGACCTTCAGGAGTGAGATGTCCTTTGTCGTGCTCGTCATGTCGTTGAACATGCATCTCTATACGTCCATCCGACATTGGTGCAATTCGTTCACTCATTCTAAAGCTCCTCAAAATTAAACGGTGATGTGTCGGGCGACATTACTTTAGCTTTTAAATCAGGTGGCAAATACCAGGCAAAGCTGCCAAACATTGATGCGTGGCTGACGTGCGGATATCGAACCTCTTGATCTTTGGATAGTATTTCGTTGATTCTCCTGTGCACATCGCCCTCCCAAACCGGTACAAGTATCGGGTCAACATTACCCATAATATCCTTGGACATAGAGAAGTTTCTGGCCATCTCATATGACAAACGGAAGTCGGCATATTCTTCCTCATTGAGTTTGCCCCTGGCTTCAGTAAAGATGTCTTCAATTATCCCTATCATGCTGTCGTGACGCTCCTTAAGAGCCTTGTTTTGTTCACGGAATTCAATCGTGTGACTCAAAAAGCTATACATAGGGAACGGTATCCCACGCATTCTAACCTGATTTCTTGGTAGCTGGAGTGGAGGTAGGTCAAGTAAGGTTTCGTACTTCTCGTCGAAATCTGGCGGAAACACAGTAAGTGGGTCATAGGTATGATCGTCTGGATCGAGAATTTTATCAACGATTGGCTTCCATAGTTCAATGATCTTTTCGTTATTCTTATCAGTATGTTCATCAATTAGTGGAATAATTTTTGAAATTATCTCTTTTGAGAACTCGTCATTCTCCAAGAAGCTCATGACTACAACGCCATGAAGAGCTTGTACTAGGTAGATGTCTGCGTAATCGGTTTGCAGTAAATCGCGTTGGATCTGGATGACTCTTTGTTCGTATTCTTCGATGTCGTCAATTACATCAACCATTTTTCGAGAAAATGCTTTTAGTTGGTCAACGTAAAACTCATGGATCAGTCCATCGGCAAAAACATAGTTTATCACCCAGAACTTGAAACAAAATACCTTATTAAACTTTTGGTCTATGCTAACTAAGAAATTGAGATCGTCCTTGTTACCTTTACCGTACTCGTCGTTTACTTCATTTACGGCTGCTTCTAGTTCCTTAAACTCATCTTGAACAAACTGGGCATAAGCTTCAGGTTTGTCATAAAGCTCCTGAGCCTTCTGTTCGTAAAATTCTATTACCTTCGGGAACTTGTATGGATAGTAGATCATGAAGTCGGCTTCATCATTCGGTAATGAGTGTGGGAACTTTAGAATATGTGGATCAATCTTCATAAATATACCCTTCATTTCCATCAAGAATAACTTTTTTACCCTCGGCTAGTAGTGCCGTGGCGTTCTGGGTGCCAACGACACAAGGAATATTGAATTCTCGTGAGACAATTGCCGCATGACAGAGGTTCCCTCCAAGATCAGTGATAATTCCAGCCGAGCGTCGGATTGCCAAGAGATACTGTGGTCGAGTCATCTCAGTAACAATAATGTCACCGTGCTTAACATTTTCTAGTATTTTTTGAATATCAGGACCATGTGCCGTAGTACGAATCAGTTTGACTGTACCACGTACACGTCCCGCAGACGCAGCGTAGCCGCTTAAGATTCGTTTCGGTTTCTTTTCAAATGGCTTGAAGTAAACCCTCATTTGATCTTCAAGATTTCTATAACCTTCCGATGTTTTAGCAAAGTTTTTCTTGTCGTGATTTATAGGGATTCCTTCTACGTGCAAGTCGCCAATTATCTGTTTGATGTCTTGGTTAGGAGTTAGCCCCACCTTATCGTATGTTGTAACGAGTCGTCCTCTCCTATAGGTATGAAAACCGTAGTAACTCTTGTTTAAACCACTCAATTGATAGCCCCACCAGCCCCAAGCTTTACCGCCAGGAAATTCAAACGAAAATTCTGTTTTATTACCATCAAGTATCGATGGAACAAATGGCGGGCAAGGTTCGCCATTAAAGACAAGATTGAGCTCTTTGTTTTGAATGAACGGACCAAATCGTAGGCCAAATTCTTCTCTGATACTAGCTAGTAGTTTATCCGTAATATGAACACGCAATTTATGAACTTCAACTCTAGTTCCGCTCTTTTCGACATCAACGCCTTTTCTGACAACAAACGGATATTTGTACCAATCTCCGTTTTCAAGCCAATCATCTGCATCATAAACTATTGAATACTCTTCGTCTGACCCAACAGGCGAGGTAGTAAGGGTGAAGCCATGTCCCAAAAACGATGTTGATGTTTTTAGTCCAAGCCCAAACTCACCAAGTTGCTGCTTTTTCTCAGAAAACCCAAGACGGATGGATTTAGCAGCTTGTTCTTCTGTCATACCCGTTCCATCATCAGTAACTACAATAGAATCTGCTGATATGTCTACAGTAACATTTAGAACTGTTTCGCTTATTCTGGCGTCAATTGCGTTATCAATTAGTTCGGATAAGGCTTCTTGTATTGAATAACCTGTTTGGCTAATTTTTGTGAGGATGCTCCTATGGGGTGTGATATCTATATATTTTGTTTCTTCATTCATAAGTTAAATAATAACATTTTTAACTCTAGACTTACACCGTATTTGCGGTACCTTGTACCTGATGGAATCAACCTTATCCCAACAGGTACAAAATACACCAAAAACAGCACCGGTCCGCTGGTGTCTGTATGCTCGTAAATCCAGCGAACAGGATGAGCGTCAAGCCCTCTCAATTGAGCAACAAATCAAAGAAATGGAGCTCTTGGCCGATCATTGGGGCATTGAAATAGCTGAAGTACGCAAAGAAAGCCATTCTTCCAAAGAATCAGGTACACGTCCTGTATATAACCGACTCATAAAGGACATCCAGCTTGGCTACTTCAACGGCATTGTGACATGGGCTCCTGATCGCCTGAGCAGGAACGCTGGAGATTTAGGTATTCTGGTAGATTTAATGGATCAGGGGAAGTTAACGGAGATTCGTACCCATGGGCAAACCTTCACCAACTCGCCCAACGAGAAGTTCCTGCTGATGATCCTCGGCTCTCAAGCTAAACTGGAGAATGACAACAGAGGGTTGAACGTTATCCGAGGCCTTCACAACAAAGCCGCCAATGGCTGGCGACCGGGTCAGGCTCCGATCGGATATTTTAACAATGGCTTAGGCGAAGAAAAGATTATTATTGACGAAGAACGAGCACCAATCATGGCAGAAATGTTTGAGCGAGTCGCCAAACAGGCCTACACAGGCCGTGATGTAAAAAGATGGCTGGATGAAATAGACTTTACGAGTAGGCAGGGCAAACGAATGGTCTTAAGCCATATCTATCGAACACTGCAAAATCCTTTCTACTACGGCGAGTTTCAATACCCAAAAACCAATGAAAAGATGCATCAGGGTAAACATAAACCGCTTATTACTAAGGAGTTGTTCGATCTGGTGCAAGCTCAGCTTACTGTAGCCCCAAAACTACGCACAGGTAGCAAAGAATTTAGCTTCACTAAAATACTCAAGTGTGGAGCCTGTAAGACAGGCATAACTGCTGAAGAACACATGAAAAGACTCATAACCACAGGAGAAATTAGACGATATGTCTACTACCACTGCGGTAGAGCTAATGACCTAGACTGTATACAGCCATACATCCGTGAAGGTGACCTCATGGATGAGCTCTTAAGGCTGATTGATGACCTAGAACTGGACGAAATCGGTGCACAGGAGCAATTCAAGGACGAACTCGAACGCTATCAACGATTCAATGGTGTCCTCGGCTATACCGGCGATGAGTTAATACAGAAACCAGCGATTGATCTGAAAGCCTATGCAAAGTATGTCCTACAAAACGGAACCCGAGAAGAAAAGCGAGAGATTCTGAAATATGTAAATGGCGAACTATTCCTCAAAGATCAAAAGGTTTATTTAGAGCGAAAACCACGGTCTAAAAAGTTTAACTAAGCCAGTTCGAATTCCATTGCCATAGTGAATGGGAATGCCGGATTTAGGCTCATTTCATGACATTTCAAGCAAATAGAAACGACCCGCTCCTTATAGTATGCACTTTAAGGGAACGGGTCGGATCTGAACCATATTCTTGGCGGAG
>JBBRSS010000006.1:0-57436 GCA_038245115.1 Candidatus Saccharimonadia bacterium | reverse complement strand
GGAGTTCGCTGTACTCATGGAGCAGGCTAAAGACAAGCTGCCGATATGGGGCAAAGTACTGCCGTGGAGCAATGAACAGTAACAATAATTAATCGCTACGGCGTGTGCTGTTCATGCTTATTATTCAATTGGAAAAGACTTCCCCGAGCAAATTGTCTTTCACAGGATATAAAATGATCATCACTCTGATGGAGAGCCCTTATCTCCGGCCAACTCTTCGGCAATCCTACGCGCTTCCTCTGGCGTTTGAATCAATTTCTCCTGCGACCATTCACCTCTAACTGTCTCCTCACGATCCGGCGCACCAGGTTCCAGGGCTGGATTTTTCGTTTCCAACTTTATTTGATCTAATGCACCCAAAACTTGGCGCGGGCGGATTGCTCCTTGCGCCGCTGCCGCCCTACGCGCGGCCCTATCCAAACTAAAGGCCTCAGTCTTCGCCTTAGCAGTCGCATCATCTCGAAGCTCCTTAGCAGCTTGAGCTAATCTATCTATCGCCGCGCTGGATCCCGGATCTACAACAACAGGAGACGTCTCTTTCTGACGAGCACCAGACGCACCCGCATTCAACTCGTCTGCAGCCGCTTGATTGTCATCAACCCTCCACTGAACTTTCATATTCGCCCGCTCCTGCGGGGTCTTGCCTTCCAACGCGGCCGCCCGCTCCGTCGCAAGCCTGGCAGCTCTCTCGCGAGCCTCGGCCTAATTTTGGGCATCAATCCCTGTGACCGTCTCGGCCTTATCAGCTTCACCCTGCTCAACGATATCGAGACCAGCATCGCCAAACAGCATCGGGGGCTTAACTTCCGGCGGCGTCCCCCTCTGAAGCAGCGCGTCTGATAGCGCCTGAAGCCGCTCCTTCCTGTCTGCAGCTATCCCCTCTTCGCTCAGCCCTGACTCTGACCCGTCTACTCCCATAACCCCTCTATTCCTTCCCCGGAGGGTGTTCTTTCTCGGAGGTGTGCTCTACGCGCTCGGGGCGCTTCCAGCCATCGTCATCCTGAGCAGGCGCATCGTCCGCCGCTTCATAAGGCTCGGCCTTACCGCCCAGCCCTGTTGGTCGCTTCGGCGCCTTTGCGCGTTGAAGCGCTTCTTGCATTCGTTTGTTCTCGGCTTCGGCCATTGCGGCACCCCTTGTTATAAACCCATCATACCAAAAACCGCCCCGAAGGGCGGTACGAAAATAATTACTGGTGGGTCCTAGAGGATTCGAACCTCTGACCTCCTCAACGTCAATGAGGCGCTCTAGCCAACTGAGCTAAGGACCCGTACCTATACAAGGTCGTAATATACCGTAAGTCTCGAATGAAATCAATGAGCGTAGCCATTACTTTTGCGCTTACCCTTGACTATTTTGGCAATTAATGCTATTATATCGCAATTAATCGTGTTCAGGCCATAATTGCTCGAATGCCGAGCAGAAAGCAGCCCTCGTGAATTCCCACAACAAATTGCTCTCATCCCTTGCCCTTATTACCAGCATTGTCTTCACCGCCACCCTGCCCGGCGGCAACGCCAACGCAATTGCGGCGCCCGCGCACTCAACTGCGCCAATCGTGCATTCGTTCGTGCGAGCGAAAGCTCACGCCGTGCCAACCGGCAACGCCAGTGCGCTCACGTTGCAGCAGATTAAGGCGGTCTACAAGCTGCCCACCAACCCGAACGCCTCCACTATCGGCATCTCGGTTGTCGGCCACAATCCGAACCTTCTCGCCGAGGTCAATACCAGCCGCCAAAAATCGGGCTTAGCCCCTCTAGTTTCATGCCAAACAGCAACCCAACGCGCCTGCCTCCAAGTAGTCGACGCCTTCGGCGGCAAGACCTACCCCGCCTTCGACTCCAGTTGGGGCCTCGAAGAAACCCTCGATGTCTACGCGGCCGGGCTATCCCCTTCCTCGCGCATCATTGTCTCCGAAGCCAACGCCCCCACATACGATGGAACCGGTAGCCTAGGAAACACTCTCGACACCCTTGTGCGCCTCGGTGCCAAGGTAGTTAATATGAGCTGGGGCTCGGGTGAATGGTCGTCTGAGGGTGACTTCGCCGCGCAACACCTCAGCGCCCCCGGCGTGCGCTACGTTGCTGCCTCCGGCGACAGCGGCACCGGCGCCACCTTCCCCGGCACCGCCCCCAAAGTTGTGTCGGTGGGCGGCACCACCGCCATCCTGAACTCCACCGGATCTCGTCTCTCCGAAACCGTCTGGTCCGGCACCGGCGGCGGCTGCTCGGCCTTCACCACCAAGCCAGCCGACCAAGCCAGAACAATGTGCGGCACCATGAAGTACCAAAACGATCTCTCGGCCGTAGCAGACCCGGCTACCGGAGTTGCTCTGTACTACCAAGGCAGCTTCTCGCAGATCGGCGGCACCAGCCTCGCCTCACCAATAATGGCCGCAGCCTACGCCCTCGCCGGCACCAACAACGTCCGGCCTCACTCAACCAGGAATATGTACGACGTCCGCGTCGGCAGCAACGGCGCCTGCCTGGTGCAACTTGTCTGCGCCGCCAGCCGCGGCCTCGACGGGCCCAGCGGGTACGGTGTACTCATCGGCGTCACTGCTCTTCAATAAGACCAACCAACCCTGTCCTATAGTCCGCTCAAGGCGGTCGAAAATCCTCTCGCCGGGATGTCGCGACCGCCTTCAAGCTCTCTATCGATGAATTTCGTCCCAATATATGTAATAATTCCTGTCTGCAGTCCCAAGCTGTCGTTCTTCGACCACCCAGCCCCACAGTCCCGGGAAGGACACACCATGCGCACACCTCACGGCATCGACGAAGCCACCAAGCTGACGGAAGAGATTATCCAGGCCGAACTGGCCATCCGGGCACACGACGGCAATCTCGCCGAGGTCACCAGACCACTGCAGGCCGCTATGACCGCCGCCAAGGCTCAGCACCGCAGGGCCACCGAACCTCACCGCGAAATCATCCGCGAGAGCAAGACAGCGCTCATGAAGTGGTACAGGCGCAATCTGCATCGCTACGGCATCGGTCGCGCCATCAAGCTCCCCCCGGCCGTGCTCGATGCTTATCTAAGTAGCAAATGGAGAGTCGAGATCACCGGCGAGGAACAGGCCGTCATCCGACAGGTCGCCGACAAGGGGTCCCGCTTCCTCACGGTCACTGTCACGCTCAACCGCGACACCATCGCGGCCGAACGGCGTCTGTTCGCCGACATCGAGGGGCTGCAAGTTGTCCTCGAAGACTACTTCCGAATCGACAGTGAGCTCCTCAAGTCCACGTCGGCACCAAAACCGTCGCGCCTCACCGAGGTCCTGCGCACCTACACCAACCCTGTCCGCAAGCCAAAGGGGCTCCGCAAGCCCTGACCACCCCGCAACCGACGGGGGCAGATTCTTGCCCCCGTCGGATGCCCAACCTTTCCGCATTCATCAAAATAAGCTACAATTTCGATGGTCTTAAGGGCAATTAGCTCAGCTGGTTAGAGCGCACGGTTCACATCCGTGAGGTCACAGGTTCGAGTCCTGTATTGCCCACCAAAGTCATTATTCAATCATCTCGGCGTGCTTAAGCTCAATCAATTATTTTGGCTATCAAGTAGCTATCAAAAAAATCACACTTTTGAGGGGCTTTTTCATAACCCAGTTATGCTTGCAGCCTTACCCTCGAAAAACATACACTAATTGTACTATCTGCCAACGTAAGAGGTAACGGAGCATGCTAAGTCAGCAAATCGCCGACAAAATCTGCGCCAAAGTGAGTGCACTGGTCAACCAGAACCTGCGCCTCACCGATGCCAATGGGCAAGCCTTATCTCAAACTTCGGCTCTAAAACCAGAAAACGTGACTATTAGCGCCATCCCCTGGGCTATTCCATTTTCCTATGGCGGCAGCATCGTTGGATACATTGTTCTTGACACGGAAATGCCCAACCACGACGAGATTTCGCCGCTCATCCGCTCAATTGCCGAGCTCGTAATGCATCAATCGCTAGTTCTCGAGCAAATCCCTCACCAAGATGAACGCCTCGATAAATTTATTTACGATCTGCTAAATCAGCCCCAGCCCGAATGGTCATTGCTAGCCGCCGAAGCTCGCTTGTTCGACATCGAACTCGACCGCCCGCGCATCGCCATCGTAATCCAAATCGACGACCCCACTCTCACCGCCCGCTTCCAAGACCCCACCGGCGACCGAGAAATCCGCCTCACCCGCTACAAGTTCGGCATCAATCGTGCCCTCAACTCCTTTTACACCTCCAGCCGCGAAAACGTAGTGAGCTACCTCGGTGGCACCTCATTTTGTATTCTCAAAGACTTGGTCGGTTCCAGCGATCATGAGCACGAGCTGACCGCCGCCCTCGAAAGCTTCAAGAAAAGCCTCAGTGTGATCTATAGCATTCTCAAGAGCGAGCTCAAACCACCAACTACCGTCGGCGTTGGCAATTACCACCCCGGTCTCGAAGGTCTGCGCCAAAGCTACCACGAAGCCACCTCCGCCATCGAGCTGGGCGCTCAAACCTGGGACGTCGATCGCATCTACCATATCGACGATTTCGGCGTAGTCGCTCCTCTGCTTTCCGGTGTCGATGAGAACAACATCTATTTCTCCCGTGAACTGCTCGACCGCGTCGGCGAAAATCACGAAATCATCCAAACCCTGGAAGCCTTCTTTAGCTTCGACATGTCCCTCACCCGTACCGCCGAAACCCTCAAGATCCACCGCAACACGCTCGTTTACCGGCTCGACCGCATTACCGAAACCTTAGGCCTCGATCCGCGTGTTTTTGATGATGCCATTCAAATAAAGTTAGCTATCCTATATAGCCGATTCGTGGAGCGATAATTATGGTATTAAACACCGCCCTCGCCCGGCAGATTTCCGACAAAGCCAATCAGGTGCTCAAACGCGACTTACTTATCGCCGATCTTTCCGGCCAAATCCTTGCCGGCGTGCCTAACCGCAGCTTCGTGTCCGAAGCCCTCTCGGCAGCACAAACCGGCCGTGCCACAACCTCCGACTTCAACGACCGCCAGACCAAATGGTGGCCCTTTGTTTACGACGAGCGCACCGTCGCAGTCTTCGGCCTACCCCTCGATACCGGCACGATCACTCAAGAAGCCATCACTCTCCTGCAAGGTCTCGCCGAAGTCATTGTCTACCAGCACTTCTTGCTCGATAAGATCCAGTCAGCCGAACGCGTCCGCGCCGATTTCCTCCGTGAACTCCTCACTGCCCCCAGCATCAACTCAGTCGACGTCCATCACCAAGCCGACATCCTCCAGCTCAATCTCCGCATGCCCCAAGCCGCCATCCTCATCCACCTGGACGGTTTCGAAACTTCCATTCGTGCCAAGCATACTCAACTATCCTCCGAAGAGCAGCAGCTCCAGATAGACTCGGTCGCCGAAACCCACAACATCAGCCTACGAGCCGGCTTCAACAACCTGCAGGAAAACCTCGTAGCCTACCTCGGCCACGACCAATTAGTGTTACTCAAAGCGCTCACCGGCGAATCACTAACTACCATCAATACCCTTCGCCAACTGGGCGAACATGCCCGAACCGTACAAAGTATTATGACCGGCCTCAAGCTAGACCAACCAATAACTATCGGCGTCGGCCAATATTATCCCGAACTCGCCGGCCTACGCAAAAGCTACCAAGATGCCAAACTCGCCCTCGAAGTCGGCAGCAAAGTTTGGGGTACCGGGCGAGTCTACCACATCAAACAGGTCGGCATGTTCATTACTCTAGCCAGCACCAGCCAAGAGCGTAAGGCCGAGCTGGCGCACCAAATTCTCTCCCCCTTGCTGCGCGACGAGCAGTTGTTCAAAACCGTGCAAACCTTCCTGGCTTCCGGACTCAACCTCACCGACGCCGCCGGCAAGCTCCACATTCACCGCAACACTCTCATTTACCGTCTCGATAAAACCAAAAAACTTATCGGGCTCGACCCGCGCCACTTCGACGATGCGCTGCAAATCAAATTGGGCCTCATGTTTTACCAGGATCAAGTGCCAGCCTAAGCAATATCTCGGTGAGTCGTTTTGGTGTTCACAGACCATCTAGCCAAACCGAATCAGATCATTTCACAAACCTGCCCTCAATTTTGACCATAAATCTTGTAAGTCATCGCCTTTGCTCCATTCTCCGGCCGGAGTATCTTGTGATAGTTGGGTACGCAAATCTTCGTGAGCGACATACATTCATAATTGAGGTAGAAATGAAAAAAAAGTTTTCCACTAGCTACGAGGACTTCTTCCTCCAGCTTCCACCGACAGATAATTTAAACGACATCGAAATCCAAGACGAATACGAAAATCAAACTAATGAAGCCCCTCTGGGCCTCAGCGAAGAGCAAGTATCACTTATCGCCATCGACTCCCTTGCCGAAGCAAATCGCCCCAAACCCCCTCCCGACCAAGATCAAGCTCTTCCGCCAACCCAGCAAGATTAGCCCCCATAGCAAGATCCCCACTCAGTCGCAACTTGCGGCTTTTTTGGTACTTGACTGTTCGGTTCCTGTTCGGTATATTGATGTCCTGAGGGAGATATAGAGTTTTACATAAAGGAGTGTTTCATGGCCGAATCAATCGAACAACTACGTATCTACAAGTCCGCCCGCGCGGCCGAAGATCAAGTCTACGAGCTAGTAAAGCAGTTCCCTGCCGATCAGTTCTATGGTCTCGGCAACGACCTGCGTCGCTCAAGCGCCGCCGTCTCTCACCACATCATGGGGACCCACCGACTGTTCAGTTACCACCTCAAGCTCGACGAACTCAGCGCCATGCGGCGTCACGCCGAAGCTACCCAAGAATATCTCGAGGAAGCCCGTACCCTCGGCGCCACCGATGCGCTCATCACCGAGTACACTGGCATCATTAAGCAATCTTGGGGACTCACCAAATGGCTCAAGATAAAGCTCCGCGATAAACAAGAAAAAGCCGAGGTTTCTGCCAAAGAAGAGCTGGTTGCCGCCATGGCATCGTAGTAAATTCCACAACAAACCTCGAGCAGCCCCAGGTACATTGGGGCTGCTTTTTTATTCAAAATACCTCACCGTCCCAAACGGGATCTTATCTACCATAGGGTTCTTACTCTTCATCACGGCTGCCGGCATCACACGCAATTCGCCGTATCGATCATTTAGTGTGTTCAGTGCATCTTCCAGGCGGTCCTGCCTAGCATCCTCGCTCTCCCACAAATACAGCTGATCCGACTTCACCGGCTCTACCTCATAAGCCGTCATCGCCAGCGAACTCACCACCCGGTCGGGCCACTGCTCGCGCGCGTGCCTATACAACTCCATCGCCCGGCCATACAGCTGGTCGGCACGATGGGCACTCGTCTGGTACATCTTGCGCTCGTGCCACCCCCGCGGCCCATTCCAACCCCGATGCGCCCCCCATTCCGGCTCCCTAACGTAGCCAAGCCACAGCATAAACCCCCGCGCCGCCAGATTATTGTGATGCAGCCGCCGCGCCACCTTGGCGCAAGCCTTATACAGCAGCGTCGCCATCTCCTCGGGATCAGACGTCCGGTGCTCCAGCACATAGCTTCGCCCCACCGTGCGAATGCCATACTCCACCTCGGTCTCATACCCCCGCAGCTTCAGGTACCAATGATGCCCGTTCACGCTCCGAAACACCTGTTTGCTCAGCACCGCCTCAGAAGCCCGGTAAAATTCCAGCGTCGTAAATATCCCCGCATCGTTGAGCCGCCGCTCCATCCGCCGCTTAATGTACGGCAGCTCCACCAAATTCATGAAGCCGTACACCGCCTCCAAATTGCTCCCGTCTATCTGGTACAGACCGTCCGGCTTCATAAACCCCGCCGCCACCTTGGCCAGCCACCGGTTCTGCCCGATCCCCACGTTCACGCTCATGTACTCCCCCACCTCCTCGCGTATCCGTTGCTTAATCTCCCGCCCCACATCCTCCAACGATCGCCCTTTCAGCAATCCCCGCATCCCCCGAAAATCTATAATTCCCTCGTCGATCGACTTCATCGCAAAACTCGGCGAATAGCTCGCAAATATCGCCTGCATCTGCTTATTCACGTGCTGATACTTGGCCGCGTCGCTCTCGCACATCACAAAATCCGGCGCCACCTGCCGCGCCTCGCCGTTACGCGTGCCCAAATTGATCCCCAGCCGCTTAGCCTCATACGACGCCGCTATGCAAATGGCGTAATCATTCAGCCGGTTCGTGACCCCCACCGGCCGCCCCCGCAGCAACGGATTCGCCTGCTGCTCCGTCATAGCAAACGCCGAATTCAGATCAATGTGCATCACCTCGGCCGGCTCCGGGTTGATTTTAAGCTCCATAAGACACCTGCCTTAAGAACCCGTTAGCTTGATGGATTTCAAGGAGAAGCGAGCACCGCAAACGAGGCGTACTCAGACGTACGCCGAGTGCGGAGCGCAAGCTTCGACGCAGAAAGGCGCAAGCTAAAGGGTTTTTATTACCCATAAAACACCTCCTTGAGCTTCCACTCCAGCGTGTCCGGATCCAGCTCCACCCGAAACGCCGTCTCGTCCGCCGAAAAGCTAAAAATATGCACGCGCTTAGCACCCCGCCGCTCCGGGTGATACAGCCCCATAGTAGTCAGCTTCCAGCGCCTGCCTCGCCACTTCATCACGTGCGGGATCACGCGCATCGCGCCCCGCGGCCCCGGCGCAAATGATGCCAGCACGCTCACCGTCTCGTCGCATTCTTCGCGCATAGTTCGAGCCCCTTCGCTCTCGATACTATACCGAACGTATACCGAACGCAAGCACAAGCAAAAATTCCCCCACGCCGCCACCCGGGGATTACTACTTACACGAAATTAGTCTCTAAAAAATACTACCCAAAAAGGGAGTAATTTCTAGCTACTAGCTACCCTCGGCCTTAACCGCAATAAGTTCGGGCGTCACTACCCGAAAAATTAGCTGTTTTCGTAGTAAAAAATACATCACAATCGTACACATTTCAGCCTAGCTCGCCTTCGCCCCGTACAACCCCCGCTCCCGAACATACTCAAGCACCCCATCATCAAGCTCGACCGGCCGCTCACCAGCCCGCAAATCAGCCTGCACCCGACGCGAAGACGCCTCGGCATGCTCGGCCAGATCAAACCATTGCACCCGCAAACGCTTATCCAGCGCTATCTCCGAAAACCCCCGCCGCCGCGCCACAGCAAAGCTCAGCTCGCGCACCCGCTCGGCGTCTTCCCAGCCCTGAAGCGACCCCAGCACATCAATTCCCACAATAAAGACAAACTCCGTATCCGGATACCTATCCATCAGCCGCCCAAACTCGGCCATCGTGTGCGTCGCCAGCTCCGCATCGCCATCCGGCACCCCCACCCTCATCGCCGGTTCGCCCGCCACCGCCAACCGCGCCATCGCCACGCGGTCCTGAAGCGCCGTCACGCCGCTCTTGTGCGCCGGAGCGGGGTTTACCAGGAACCACACCTCATCAAGCTCACAGGCACCCTGCGCCGCCCTAGCCATAGCAATGTGCCCCAGATGTATAGGGTCAAACGTACCCGTGAGCAACCCGATCCGCCGGCCACTCATGCCGCCAAGACTTGCCAAACCCGCTCAGCGACTTCATCCACCGATCCCAATGCATCGACCTCAACTAACAATCCCCGGCTACGATAAAAATCCAATGCCGGCACTACACCCTCATGGTACATCCTCCACCGCTTGCCCTGCAGCTCAGGAGCATCATCCGGCCTACCGCTAGCCCTCTTGGCACTGCGCTTGCGAGCTTCAGCCTCATCTAGAACCAGCGAAATAACACGCTCTAGACGCCGGCCAACGGTTGGTAAAAAGTCCACCAACCATTGCGCCTCAGCCAGCTTCTTAGCTCCATCAAACACAATCGGCTGCTCCAATGGCACGTTGGAAATCGCCTGCAACAACAGCTCACGAATATGATCCGAGGGAACTAACCCGCCCTCATTCAAATAACCCATAATGTCGGGATTATTTTCCGTCCTCAATAGGTCTCCAACCGAAAAATGTACAGCCTGCAAGTGCTCCGCCAATAGCTCTACCTGAGTCCCCTTGCCGGCATTCGGCGGACCAACCATCACAATTACCAGACCAGTCGTGTCTAACATAGCTCTCCCAAATAAATATTCTGTATAACCATTTTCGACGCTTCTATAAGGCCGTATTGTAGTAGGACTTCTCGATACCAACAAGCCCTAATGATACTTTTCCCCAATTTCCGAATAGTTATCCCCTGGCATTATTAACAGTCATATGACAACATGTAGTCATGAAATGTCCGTTTTGCCGATCCAACCAGACCGAAGTCTACAACACTCGTGCCACCAAATTTGCCACCCAACTCTGGCGGCGGCGGCGCTGCCTCAGCTGCCACGAGGCTTTCACGACGTACGAAGCCGTGGACCTAGGATTCATCCATATTAGGGCTCAAGACGGCTCACAACGACCGTACAGCCGCGCTAGGCTATACTCCACCATCGCAGCTGCCTTCGAACCCGCCAAGTCGAGCTCAACCACCGTCGATGCCGTCACCGACACCGTCGAAAGCAAGCTCCTCGACCTCAAAGCCCCCATTATTACTCCGGATCAAATCGCTACCATAATTCTCACCACGCTCAAGCATTTCGATACCTCAGCTTTCCTGCGCTATCTCGCCTCCCACGCCGACCTACGCTCCAAATCCGAGCTCAAACGCCAGCTCAAAAATTACTAAGGGCCTGCCCCGCAGTACTCAGCTGAGCACACGGGGCAGGCCACGGGCAGAAGCAGGCAAGACGCCTCACCTCAGCATTACCAAGTATGTACTCGGCCAGATCATAAAGAATATCCAGCCAGCCAACCCCACCAAGTTGAGGACTAAGGTTGGTGCCGAAGCCACATGCTTGATGAGCTTCACAAAAACATTGTCCTCCAGCCCTCCCTCAATGATTGCCTGATACTGGTCAATCAGCCACTCGATCATTGTGTTTGCGGGCTCAACCACCAGAAAGCCAGCAAAAACTGCCACCAACCAGAGACGCGCCAACCACCCAAAACCAGCCCACCACCCGAGAACTTCCCCTAGGGTGATTATGGCCAGCTCAAGCCAAACTGCACGCTCTTGCCACAAGCTCCGGTGAACAATCCGCTGCTCCTCGGGTAAGTCACGAAGCTCCTGCCTCAGCCCCGACCTGTCCAACCGCCATTCCCGAAACCGAGGATTCAGGGTTGAAATGGCCTGAAGCCAGCCGTCGTGCGATTCAGAGGCAGTGTTAAATATCTTGCTAACAAGGCTGCCACTTCTGCGACCATGTTGCGGATTATTCATTGCCGACCCCTCTCGGTCGAGTAAACTCCCCCGACTCTCGAGGCAAACCCGATTATACCAAATAAAAACGAGCCCGAAAGCCCGTTTTTATTCAAATTGAGAAATTAACTATTTCTTCTCGCGGCGATCCTTGTCACCTTCGTTCTCTTCCGACACCACAATCGGGTCCTCTTCCATGGCGCTCTCCGGTACTCCGCCCTCAACGGCTTCATCCAGCTCAGCCATTTCTTCGTCAGACCGCGGCGGCTCCACTTTCGCTACCAGTACCGTCAAATCTTCTTCCACAAACTTCACGCCCTTGGGCAAATTCAAATCGGCCAGCGTAATTACCTTCTCAAAGTCATCCAGTACGGCAATATCAACCTCAATCGACTGCGGCAGGTCGCCCGGCAGACATTCTACCTCGATCATCTCGAAGCCCTTCATCAATGTACCTTCACCCTGGAACACGGCGTTCGATTCGCCCGCGTAGTGCAATGGCACTTCGGCCGTAAGCACTTCGTCCATACGCACAATATAAAAGTCCACGTGAGTTATTTCACCGCGCGCACTGCTGTGCTGTACGTCGTGAATAAGTACGTTCCTCGCCTTGCCCGCGCCAACCTTGAGCGCCACAATCTTGTTACCGCCGGCCGTCCGGTAAATCTTCTCAATCGTTTTGCCGTCTAGCTCGAGTGACTCCGAAGCCACCCCATTGCCATAAACCACGGCCGGCACTTTGCCAGCGGCGCGCAGTAGCTTATTTTTCTTACCTGTGTCGGTGCGTTTTTCGGCAACCAGCTCAATCATATCCATCGTTACATCCTTTATCCGAAATTAACTTGTTATTTACCTTTTTTCACGAAAGTCTTAGACTTTGACACCCAGCGGTGAAACTCTGCGATCTCGCTTGCTGTAATGGCTCCCTTGGAGGCGAATTTGGCTTCTTCGCTCTGGCGCAAATCAGACTTGCGCTTACCCCCGTTCTTACCGTTCACCGATACCGTTGCCAGTACGGGCAACGAGCAATTATGGCACGACAACTGCACGAAGCAATATAGATCTATATCGCCCAAAAAACGTATATCATCAAAATGATAATTCGTCTCACACGAGGGGCACTTGTAGAACTCTTGCAGATTGCGGATCAATTCTTGTAAGTACTTCGGCTGCATTAGGTATCCCCTCATTACTGCCTCATCTTAGCACCCGCGCCTGCGCCCGAGCAAACATAGGAGGTAAGCTCGTTTCTCCCTAAGACTTTTTTCGGCGTTTCGACAGATCCCGCAAAAACAACCCGCCCATAGCCAATATCATCACGCATACCAAAACCGCAAAGCCAATTAATTTTATTGTCGTGCTCGAAGTTAGCGCCACCATTCCAAATACCGCTACCACCGAGTACACCACCAATACCGCTTGTCGCTGGTTCAGCCCCGCATCAAGCAATAAATGATGAAAATGCTGACGATCAGCCGAAAACGGCGACACTCCTCTCAAAATTCTCCGCACCGCTGCCCAAACGGCATCAAGAATCGGAAAACCCAGTACCAGAGCGGCCGTGGCCAGCTTAGCCCCAGAGTAAATCGACAGCATTGCCAGTGTCAGCCCCAAAAAATACGCCCCGGAATCGCCCATAAATATCTTGGCCGGGTAAAAATTGTGCGGCAAAAATCCCAAAGCCGAGCCCGCCAAAATAATTGCCAACAGCGCCACCGCCGGCTGATTCACGTTTGGCCCTACCGCCACCATGAACATCACCAGCGCAGCAATCCCGGATACGCCGCACGCCAAACCGTCGAGCCCGTCCAGAAAATTAATGGTGTTCGCCAGCCCCACCATCCACAACAAGCTCAAAATATTCGCTACCGGCGTAATGTGAAACTGCGCGCCCAACAGCTCAAAGTTCATCCGTCCCCAGCTCAGATCAATCACCCCACCAAACGGATTAGTAATCGTGGTAATCCCGATCCCCCCGGCCAGGGCCACTCCCGCCGCCACAAACTGGCCCGCCAGCTTCACCCCTGGCGACAGATCTCGGACATCATCCACCACCCCCACCGCCACCAGAATCAAACAGCCCAACAGCAAACTCGCCAGTTGGCGCGACATCGGCAAGAATATCATCACCGCTATCACGAACGCGGCAAATATTGCCACCCCGCCCAAATAAGCCACCTCACGAGTATGAATCTTGCGATTCGTCGATGGCCGGTCCACAATTCCGTGTGCCAAGGCATACCGCCGCACCCAAGGCGTCAAACCTGCGCTCAATACGAAGGCTAACCCAAACCCGAGCAAGTACATCATTATTTCTTGGTTGCTTTCTCGGTCACATAAAATTCCAGATATTTACCAAACATCAACCGCGTTTGCGAATTTAGGGCCGCCAGGGCACCAAAACAGATACTAGTCACCGGCAGGAGTACCCACTGAGCCAGCATGCCGATAAACCGCGTTTTGCGGTACCTCTCCGGCTTGGGCGGCAACGAAATTAAGCTTAGGCATATGCTCACCACAATCGATATTGAGGCCAAAGTTAAGATTCTCGAAGTAATAATCGGCAAATTATGCGCCAACGATTGGTAGGCAAACCCCTTGTTCAGATACAGCGGCAACCAACCCACGAATGTCAAAATCAACGGCGCTGTCGCCCAGGAAAAATGCGATTCAAACAACCGACCAGTTTGCACCAATTTATTGCCCCAAGGAATCTTTTTGTTGGCCAAAGAATTACGGACCACAAACGGGAAATCGCTCACCCCCCACGCCCATCGACGCAGCTGCAAAAATTGCACCTTAAATGTCTTCAGATAAGTCCCGGCCAGCACCGCATCTTGGTACACCGGAGTAAATATCGGCACCACCTCGTGTTTGCCATCAAATACAAAATATGTGCGCCAAAACTGATGCCCGTCCTCCACGATCGAAGTCACGCTCCAGTAATCGGTTGCTATCAGCGCCGCCAGCGACTGCGCATGTGCTGCAAAATTACGCAATCGATGCGGCCGCATCGTCTCCATGAGCATCCAAAACGAGTTGCCGGTGGCAATCACCCGCATCGGCGCCGGCACGTCCCAAATATTGTTATAGAACATCGGAATCGGCTGAAAGCTTCGTTGCACCCGATTAACATCGGTAGCGTACAGGTACGACAAGTAACTAAAGTAATTTGTTGCCGCCCGGTGATCAGAGTCAAACGTAGTTACAATAACCCGCTCCGGATCAATACCGCGCTCGCGCACCTGCTGGGTCAGTACCCGACCGGCGTAACTAATGTTGCCACCTTTACCGCGCACCTCACCCGCCATTCCGTCCGGATGCTTCACGGCAATTGCCATCGCAAACTTATCACCAAACTCCGCCACCAACGAATGCGCGTTGGCTTCTGTCTCTGGACCCCCCCTCTCCTCGTAGGCTACCACCAGCATGATCTGCTTCAACGGAAAATCTACTTCCGTCAGCGTCTTTACGGACGGGTACAAAATATCCATCGATTCGTTGTATGTGGCCAAAACTACCGCGTGATAAAGTTCGGTCGGGTTCATAATCTCATTGGCCCGCACCGCCAAATCTGCCACCCGCGCTTTTTCACCCAACAGACCGCGATACTGCGACTTCAATTTCCTTCCCGCTAGGCTCCAAATATTTTCAACCCCGGGGTGTGCCACCCGCATGTCTGCCAACGCATCATCACACTGCCGTAAGCTCTTGTCTAAATGCCGTAGCTGCTCAAGCCGCCCATTCCAATCAATACTCTGGGCCACATGCAGTCGCCGGTACCCTCGAATCAAGTTGCCGCTCATCCGAAACGACTTAATCGTCCAATACAAATCATAAGCAATAATGAAATACGCCACAGCTATCGGCATCATCACGCTCAGTAAAATCGGCAACAACAAAGTCAGCCAAGTTACACTTCCGGGCAATATCTCCATCGCCCGCGTGAACCAATGCTGGTCGTAATACCTATTCTTGCTCACGACCACTTCGGAGCTACTCATCGCACCGCCCCAAACGCTTGCGCAATAATAAACCCAAATACACTCACTACTGTCGCCGTCATCAGTAAAAAGAAGCTCGCCAGCCGGCTCCGGTTAAAACTATGATACGCAAACACCGCATTAATCACCGTGATTCCTATCGACACTACCGCAATCTCAAACGGAAAATACCAGGGGCCCAATCTGTCGAACCAGGTAAAACTCGAAAAGTGCACCGGCACCTCGCCATCCGTTGGGCGCAGCCGCAGAACCAAACTCACCAAACTCACCGCGTTCACGCCCACCGCCGCAATCAATACTGCCATCGACAGCCGATCATGAAAAAAGCGCTGGCTAAGCACATCGCTGGTAAGTTCTCGAACAGCTCGCCGAAACGAGCCCAATGGCTGGATGCCTTTCATGAATGGAATTATAGCACCCCCTGAGGTTAAGCCCACCCTGGATACCCCACCCGAAATTAGTCTCTTTTGGATTAGTCTTCAAAAGAGACTAATTTGCGATAATTACTATCCCCGGAGCCCTATCAAAATGTTTATTCTCCGTTATCGCCGGAGAAACACGCCGGGTTGGTTACCGGGGCCTAAGTCATTTGGCCAGTCAGCGATTGCTCAATTGTCCGGTTGGGTTGTAGATGACCATGTCAGACACCTGGATAGCTAATCAGCCTTCGGCTGGACTGCCATGCAATTCAGGCGTCGAATAAGCCCATTCAACACCCTATCTGCTGCATCAATCACTTCATTCAAATCGCGCTTACTGGGCGGAGACTCGAACATTGATGCGTAAAACTCACAAAGCAGGTCGAAGGCTTCAGAGTAAATGGACCCCGAACGTTCGGCTGCCTTCTTTCCTTCCGCCGTACATAAGAACTTATTAGCCACTGGGTCTGGCAATGTCGGCGCCTCGCCCCTCCCCGAAACGTACTCGTTCAGCTGAACAAGCAGGAGAAACTTGTAAGAAAACTCAACAACGGGCTTGATGTCCTCAGCACTGAGTGCCACACCCACCATCCGCCTCCGCGAACCACGCTTGGCCGACGGCATCAGATTACCGCCAACATTGTAACTAGGAACCAGATCATCATGCTTCCCTTCGGGAGTCGGATATCTCAGATCTGGTATATCGTATCTCGCCAAAGATAACAACAGGCTCAAAACAAAAACTCCCCATAAGGGAAGTATTAATCCATTGGAGCGGGTAGAGGGAATCGAACCCTCGACTCAACCTTGGGAAGGTCGCGTTTTACCCCTAAACTATACCCGCGAATATAAAAACTGGAGCCGATGAAGGGATTCGAACCCATGACCTACGCTTTACGAAAGCGCCGCTCTACCAACTGAGCTACATCGGCGTAACCAGGATAGATTAGCAAATTCTGGGTCAGATTTCCAGAGCCTAGCGCAAGTGCTATCCTGATACCATGTTAAACACAGCCACCTCCCTAATTCTACGCGCCGGGCACCAACTGGGCCTGGATGACGCTATTATTAACGATTTTCTGGAGCCAAATTCCGAGCATATATTCGAAATTGAGCTCAAAAACGGCAAGCGCTTCAAAGCCTACCGTGTGCAACACAATGATCATCATGGGCCGTATAAGGGCGGCATTCGGTTCCACCCGGAAGTTAATCTGGAAGAAGTCCGAGCCCTGGCCACCCTCATGAGCCTCAAGACGGCCGCCGTGGGTCTGCCGCTCGGCGGCGGCAAAGGCGGCATCACCGTCGACCCCCGTCACCTCTCCCCCGCCGAGCTCGAAGAGCTCAGCCGCGCCTACGCTCGGCACCTGTCGCCCCACATCGGCCCCCACAAAGACGTCCCGGCGCCGGATGTAAACACCAACCCAGCCATCATCGACTGGATGGTCGACGAATTCGAACGCCTCACCGGCGACACTACCAAAGCCAGCTTCACCGGCAAAAGCCTCGGCGCCGGTGGCAGCCTGGGCCGCGACGCCGCCACCGGCCGCGGCGGCGTTATTACTCTTGCCGAGTACCTACGCCTCTCCGGCCAGACCGATCGCCCGCTCACTGTTGCCGTTCAAGGATTTGGCAACGTTGGCTCATTCTTCAGCACCGTCGCCAAATCCGATTACCCCCAGTGGAAACTCGTGGCCGCCAGCGATACCACTGCCGGGCTCACCAACCCCGATGGCCTCGACCCCGTCGAGCTCGCCCGGCTCAAACAGGATCACGGCCGGTTCACCAATTACCAAGCCCCCAACGTCGCCCAAATAGCCCCCGACGACATTATCGCCCAAGACGTCGACGTGCTAGTACTGGCCGCCCTTGGCGACACCATTACCGAGTCCAACCAATCCCGCGTGAAGGCCAAAATTATTGTGGAACTGGCCAACGGCCCGATCAACGAAGCCGCCAGCGACTCCCTCACCGCCCGCGAGACCATTATTCTGCCCGACATCATCGCCAATGCCGGGGGGGTCATCGTGAGCTACCTCGAATGGGTGCAAAACCTAGCCGCCGAGCGCTGGACCGAAACCAAAGTAAATTCCGAGCTCGAGCGCTATCTCATCCCGGCTATAAAAACAATGTATGACACCGCCAAGCGATCGGACGTCACATTCAAAGAAGCCGCCTTCATGAATGCCCTCACCATGATTACCTCAGATACGCCCCAAAAATAAAAAACCCAATAGCTAGCCTTTACCGCTAGCTATCAGGACTATTTTTGAATCGTAACTACTCTGCCGTACTAAGCAAAACCCTTGTGCTTCGGGAACTTGCGCTCGTACCGCTCTGCCAGAAATTCATATTTCTGCTCAAGAGCCCGCTTGGCTTCATCCGGACTCATATAAAACACGTCATACAGATCCTGTTGCTGCACCTGCATGTTTTGCGATTTGATCTTTCGAATTCTTGATCGGCCCACGGTATCAACCCTCACTCATTAGTTGTGAGGTCAGTATGTCCGATACCCAGCTTCCAAGCTTCGGCACTTGTCACAAAGCTTAAGGTCTTCAATGGCCAAAGTTTTGTCTAATCAAATCTAACTTAGTAAGTTAAATATTGTTTGAAAATATATCCGGTCAAACCGTTGTATTTCACCTGTTGCCAAGATGCATCACTATCTGGCAGAAGCTGTACGACGCTACCGCCATTAATGTCCATAACAACAGACGCATAGAGCGATTTACTAGCCCGCATATGCACAATCGGATATGAATTGGTTGTGGCTGTAGGCGCAACGGCCACCGTTGGTACCGGGGTCGGTGCCACAGTTGCAGCCGGCGTAGGGCTTGGACTGGGGGTCGGTTTTGGCGAAACACTTGGCGTTGCACTAGACAACGGTGTTGCGCCCAAGTTCAATGGCCGCAATAAATTATCATTTGTCAGGCCGCCCCGGCCGCCAAGCGCCATCGTAGCCTCCGTTAGCCCGCCAGCCAATATAGCCAATACCAACAGACCACCGAACGTTGCTGCTACCCTCTGCACGCTATATGCCTACGGTTGGTAATACTTGATATACAGAAGCACAATAGCCGCAGCTACGCCCACTATTACAAGTAACCCAATCACAAATTGCAGCGCCACCTTCCATCCCCCGCCGCGTTTGGCAGGAACAGATTTAGCCGGTTGTTCTAACGCTTCCGCTCGGTTATCTACCGACCGCGTTTGCTGTGCCGATGGCCCCACGGGACGAGGCTGTGCTGCTGGGCGAGGTTGCGGTGCCGGTCGCATCGGCTCTTGCGGCCTTTGAGGCTGTGCTACCGGGCGCTCAGTCGGACTTTGCACCGGCGGAGCTCCAGCCGGACGTGCTGGTCGAGCAAACCCGTCCATTCTTCGCGGCCCCATATCTGTCATTCTTCGATTTGGTCTTGGTTGATCCACGCTCGTATGATACCTATTACTCACTCAATAATATCACATTCTCAGATTAATGCTTATGCTCAGAAATATTCCTCGCATGTTATGCTCAGAGCAAATTATGGCAACCTTTCGCACCAGCCGGACATTCGATTTCATCTTTCTCTTTGCCGTCACCAGTTTGCTCATTTTTGCCGCCGCCAATCGCCAAACCATCGGCGACAAAGTCTTCTTTCTAAGCTACCAGCCTACCGCCAAAACCATCCAAATTGGCACCGCGGCCGGCCTCACCGACCTCGGCCGCACCCTTTTTTATCGCACCAACCCGCAGTTCGCCAATCGAGAAACCATCATTGCCCAGTGCGATATCGAACGGCTCGGCTGCCTCAATTCTAGCGGCCAAACCTTTATTCTCGATGACTTCACCAAACCCGGCCAAACCGTTGTCACCGGCGCCCACGAAATGCTCCACCTCGCCTATCGTCGCCTTTCGCCTAGTCAAAAAGCCAACCTCGCCCCACTTCTAGACCAAGCCATGTCCGACAATGCGGCCGACATCACTGATGAGCTCCGGTCCGAAACTAATCTCGAAGATCGCCGCGACGAAGCACACTCATTACTCGGTACCGAGTACAAACATCTACCGCCCCAGCTCGAAACTTACTATACCCAATACTTCACCGACCGCTCGCTCGTCCTCGCCGCCAATGCCGCCAGCTAAAGCCCCAGCCGCCACATATTAGTATCCTCGCGCCGCTCAAAGCCCATTTTGGCATACAACCGGTGCGAGCCGACACGCGTCGGATTCGAGGTCAAATTAATCGAACTCGCCTCGGTCGGCGCCTCCGCTATCGCCGTCTCTATCAGCCGCGTCGCAATTCCCTGCCCTCGCAAAGCCTCATCCACCACAAAATCCTCGATCCAACACTTTGTCCTTACCAAATGACTCACATCCACGCGCTGCACAGTCCCCACAATCCGCCCCTCGGCCCGCGCCACATACAATGCCCCCGGCATAGTTAACGCCCGCTCCAACCGCTCCAACGTCAGCTTCTGAGAATACGGCGTCAATTGCGGCAGCAAAACCCCAATTTGCTCAACGGCTTCGGGAGTCACTTCGTTCAATCGTTCAATCACCACGCCAGCCATAATCAACCTCGTCAATTATTCGATCCTATCATATAGCAGGCAGTTTCGGATAAGATTTCTGTGAACTACTAATTGATACAGCTCCGTTCAAAGCCCTATCGATACTCCGGGTTCTCAAAATCGAACCGTGCCCCGGCGTCCCACTCGCTGCGCTGGTTTCCGTAAGCCGGTATGCCGCCACTATCCTTAAGCAACTTTGCCATATGCATGAGGTTCCAAGCCATAAATGTAGTGTTGCGATTAGTAAAGTCATTCTCGGGCCCGCCCGACCCCGCGTCCAAATATGAGGGGCCGGGGCCTGCTTCACCTATCCACCCAGCGTCTGCTTGAGGGGGAATTGTATACCCCAAATGTTGTAAACTATACAGCAAGTTCATTGCGCAATGCTTCACGCCATCTTCGTTACCCGTAATAATGCATCCGCCTACTCGGCCATAATACGCGTACTGTCCCGCCGCATTCAGATCGCTCGACCCACCATACAATCGCTCCACTACTCGCTTCATTACTGAGCTGTTATCACCCAGCCAGATCGGCCCGCATAACACCAAAATGTCCGCCGCCATGACTTTTTTTGATATTTCCGGCCATTCATCGGTCTTCCAACCATGCTCCCGCATATCAGTCCACACGCCGGTCGCTACGTCATGATCCACCGCCCGAATCACCTCGGTCTTCACCCCGTGCTTTTCCATAATCGCCCGGCTCTTCTCGAGCAAACCGTCGGTATTGCTTACCTCCGGCGACCTCTCCAACGTCGCATTAATATATACCGCCTTCAGCCCGGAAAAATCATAATCTGCCATCGCATCAACTCCCACGTTACCCTTAATAGAGCCCTACTTTCTCATAAATAATAGCCAAATACATCAGCCAAATGTTCCGCTGCCTATCCACGCCGAGCACGCCAAACCCAACCAACCGCAGCTTCACGCATCCATATATAATTCCATGGATATCTCATCTCTATTTAGTCATCTTGCCAGCAATATTACTCAGCTTTAGCAAATCAAGTTCAAGTTTACCGCCTAGACAAGCCCGTCTAAGCATCCCGGTTTTAACTCGTCTAACTTTAACTCAGCACCTACCAGCTCTACCTCAGAGTGAGTGTTAAGCACGGCTGCGCAGCGCATCCCAGCCGCTTTAGCGGCCGCCAAACCACTCGGTGCGTCTTCGACCACCACGCATAGCGCCGGAACCACACCAAGACCAGTTGCGCCCCTCAAATAGCCCTCAGGATCAGGCTTTCCGTTGGTAATATCATCAGCTGTCACTACAACATCAAACAAATCGGCTAACTCAAACGCACGCAAAACCGTTTCTGCTTCTACCCTAAGCGAGCTAGTAACCAAAGCCAACCGGATACCGTAGCCAGAAAGGCTTTTAATAAATTCAACAACTCCGGGGTATGGTTTAATAACCCCCTCTGCCAGGTCCATATATGCTTGAGCCTTCTTCCCCATCAGTTTACCAAGCTCAAAATCGAGGTTATTGTGCGTCAAATACGCTTTAAACCCATCCGAATCGGTCTTACCTGCAAAGAATTTCTTATAATCATCGTGCGTAAGTTCCTGCCCCATATCCGCTAGCACCCTTTGAAAGGCCAATAAGTGCAGCGGCTCATCATCAACAATTACACCATTCATATCGAATAAGACGGCCGTATATTTCATGGGCTCAGTATAACAAAAACAACCCGTGTCGGTCGCGGTATATAAAATAGCTATAAACGAGTCTGAAAGTATGAGATTTAAACCAATTTCACTATGCGTAAAAATGAAAATGCCCCCTCCTGGGCATCTCCGAATCAATGAAACGGTGGATGCCCCGAGGGGGCCGGTGGCTGCTACACTATACGCGAACGCTAGGACAAGAGCTTCTTGATTGTTCCGACGATCTTCTCGGCGGCGTCCAAGGGACCGCCCATCCGCCCTGGAGAGAAAGCCGTCGTCTCGGACTCGGAAGTGCGAGTGCCTGATGTGCCGCGTACGACTTTGACACTCTCCCCTTCCTCAAGCTCAATCACGATAGTGATGCCATTCACAGTAATGCTACGAGTTGCCATCGTTTCCCTTTCGAGTGTGAATATAGCGGCATGAGCCCTATGCTCTTTGCATCGTTCTTTATCGCCCAACAGGGCTATGAGACCGACCCGGCCATGTAGATCTGCCCTCTCAGGCCCATCGAAGCCCCTCGGATCCGAGGGTTTGTCTCCGTGTACAAGCCGACCTCACCGAAGTCTTCGCCAAGCATACTAAACACCTTCCCGTCCAGCACGGACACTCGAAGGCCCGAAATCCTGAAGCTGGACTCCAGCACCATGATGTCTTCGCCGCAATTGCCCGGGCGAAAGGTTTGGAGCTTCTCGAACGGCACGTCTCCGCTATACCACAGATCAGCAAAGACTTCCGGCTTGACCACCACGCCCTGAGGCCCCGGTCTTCCGAACTGGAAGGCCAAAAACTCCACCATGCGCGTGATGAGTGCAATCCCCCTCAGGTCTCGAGCTGATCCGCGAGCGTATCGCCGCCCGAGCAAAGTCAGATTGAGTTGCCTGTCGAGAAGCCACGCAGGTTCACGCGGCTCGCTCAAGTGCACGTCGTAGGGACCCCCGCCAGCGGGGATAGAGAAAGACGAATACGCGAGCACATTATCGCGGTTTTTGGCTCTAAACATTGCTACCTCGAATCTCTCGATTTTGCGGTCCGCAATATTGTAAAACAATATGTATATAAAAGCAATAGCTCAGAATCGAAGATCGAGACAATCGAGGCGCACGGTATCGAGGTCAATTTTGAAATACAATAATCGTTAGCGGACCAGAACAAGTGGAGCCTGGAACTACTCCGTATAAATAGATACGAAATAACCCCCTCCTGGGCATTCCGATCTCAAAGAGATGAGTAATGCCCCGAGGGGGTGAATTGGGGTCACACAACTAGTCTGGAGTGTCGCGCGTCAGTCTCGAACGCAGATCTCGGTGCAAGTTCAGGGGTTAGCCCTAAACCCTGTTGGCCACTTTGCTGCCTCATATAAATGGAAATCCGGGCAACCAACATACCTAAGCGCAGATTCAAACGCCTGGAGCACGCCCTCTCTGCTAGCCATTCGAGCGAGCCTAAGGGTGATGTGGTATTCCGAAAACTCAAAGCCTTCGGTTCCTCTCATCGAAGTGAGCTGGCTTGCCAGGCGCATGCCAATCTCCGATATGAAGTTTGGCCCAGCATTCGGACGAAAACCAGATGAGATGTTGGCCCGCGTTAGAGAAAACGGGACGTGAATCAAGACCCGCTCAAGCTCCTCGTCATCACGTAGCGGCTTCACCTCGACCTCTCCCCTATGCTGCTGCTCTTCGCATTGGCAGCTCGTACAGGGCAGTTCCGCATCCCAATCGAATCCCTGGCCAGATTCCAAGTCGTCCAGATCAGCGCGCTGGGTATACCCAGCATGATCTAGAACTGTCGTACCCGTATCGTCAGTGCCCATAATTCCTCCTCAAATGAAGATACCGATGGGTGACCGAAGCGCTAAAACCGCGCTTCAAACAAAAATCAATCACTCCCTTGAGTGATTGATAACTTATAACATAATTATTGATAAATATACATATTGGCGGGCTCGACCGGTTAGCGGCTTCGTCTTCCGAGCTTGGCTCCGCCGAACCGCGACGTTCTCAACCGAGACCTCAGCATGAAAAAAGCGCCACTTACGTGACGCACTTTTCATGGCGGGCTCGACCGGTTTCGAACCGGCGATCTCCTCCGTGACAGGGAGGCGTGATAACCACTTCACTACGAGCCCATAGGTTTAAAACCTCGTAATCCTACCATCTAATGGCACCCCGAGCAAGACTTGGCGACGTCATGCCGCCCTATCTTGCCCGGGGAATAAGCCTAGGCCTTGATGTACTTGTTGATCTTAGCCTTCTTGAGCTCACCGGCGAAGTACTCGGTGAAATCGACTGTCTTGATCAAAATGTGTTGAGCGTGGATCGAACCGTCATCCTTTTTCTCGATGACCTTGATGATCTCAAATCCGTACTGATCCTTAATTGGGTCAGACACTTGGCCTGGCTGCAAGGCCTCGGCCGCCTTTTGTAGCTCGTCTGGGAGCTGTCCCTTGGTGAAGAAGCCCAAATCACCGCCACTGGCCGCATCGGAGGCCTGTGAGCTCTTCTTGGCCGCCTCAGTGAAGTCCTGCCCGCCCTTGATGTCTTTGAGTACGTTCTGCGCCTTGGTCTTGGCGGCGGCCGTCACGGCTGGGTCGGAAGTTACCTTGTCTTCCAAGTTCTTCGACAGTAGCTGCTTGTAAACCACCTGCTTAAGATCCCCGATGTCCCAACCATAAATCTGCTTGAGAGTCTTCAGTAACGTATCTTTGCCACCGTAGCGCTGGTAGAGCTGATTAATCAAATCATCTACCTCTTTGTTGGTCACCTTCACCTTCTTGGACGAGGCAATTTGAGCCGTCAGCGAGTCGCTCGCCAATTTCTCGAGTGCGTGCTCTTTAATCTGAACAACCAACTTCTTGCCATCGGCCGAATTAAAGTCAACCGCCGGTTGATTGTTGAGCTTGGCATTGTTTTGGTACGCGCGCTTATTGGCATCCACTTCGAACAAATACGAGTTATACGTCACAAAATGGCCGTTCACCCGTTCGACCGGATATGGCACCACCTTTGCCACCGCCTTCACGGCCGGATTTTCACTACGGTATGCATATACCAGTACCCCGAAAATCACCACCACCACCACGACCAAACTCACTGCCACGGCAGCCACCTTCACCGCTAGGCCACGGATATCGCGGGCCTTCACGGGCGCTACAGCGCCGCTCACAGTGTCTTCAGACTTGTCGACCACCGTTGCCGACTCTTCGGCCTTAGCTTCCACGACCGGCGCGGCATCAACCTTTTCATCTTTGTTAATCTTTTCGACTTTTTCGGTCTTCTTCACCTTCGGGGCATCTGCCGATTTGGCGGGCGCTTTGGGCTTTTTCACCGGATCCTTGGGCTTAGCTTCGTCTTTAGCGACTTCGTCATTATTACTCGGCAAAACAAACTCCTCATCTTGAACCCGCCCATCCAGCAAGTTCGGTAATTATATGGATATAATGCTAACGTATCTCACTCACTGTGTCGACCCACCGCCGCCCCTGCGTACTGCATCCAGCAGCTGCGCATGAATCTCCGCGGGCTTGTGAATTGTCTTGAGTTCCAAATCACCAATATACGTCCGCGCCGTTATATCGCCGAAGCCAAACAATACAGCTTGAAACCCGGCAATATGATAATTAACGTTCGAAATCACGTTGAGCTGCCACTCATCCACCTTGCGGTCAAAAAAGCCTTTTTGCTTAATCACCAGCAGCCTGCGGTCGGTCACAATGTATATGGTGTAGTACCAACCCACCCAGCGGTAAAACCATCGAAAAATCACTAGTGCCACCAGCACCCACATCACCTTTACCAGCGTCCCCGGCAGCCCCTCTACAGTGTAAACCTGAGGGAAATCCAGCGGCAATACCGCCAGCAAAATGACCAGCAATCCCCCTATCAGCGTCTTACGCATCACCAACGGATGCTGCCGAAACACCAACTCTACGACTTCGCCATCGTGTTGCCCCGGGAATTCCTTCGCCGCCACCGATTTCGATTTGTTATTGCTCATGCTTAGATTGTATCATTGGGGTGAGTTACAGGTGCAACTTAACATTTACTCTAATGTTCAAGGCAGCCTCTCGGGATATACGCATCGCGTCATCTCCTGAGGCTGTCTTGAGTTCCACGGAACCTGTCGCGCACCGTGCACGACCGACAATCAAGCAGTAGAGAGACCTACAATGTGCACTGCACAGAGCCATACGACCGCGGTCGAATCGATAATCGATTGCGATGAACAACACCCTCTAACCGATGCCGTCCACGCCATCGGCGACCGCCTCGTCGGTATCGGCGACAACTCCGGCACGCTACTGGCAATCGACCACACCTACCTGTTGGAGCTCATCGAACAGATCAAACGGTTGGTCACCCACAACTTCAGCGGAGCCATCCAGATCGAACCGGTTCCCTCGGGGGGCTTCGTCCTGTACGTACGCTTCGACCCGGACCGCCAGGTCAAAATCACCGCCCATGCGCTCGATGACTTCCTGGCAGCAGCCAGAAGGGGCGAGCTCGACTCGGTACTCGAGGACGCCGCCGCCTAGGCACAACCGCCCAACTCCGGCACCTCCAGACCTTCCAACTTCAGGGCAACCTGACGGAACCTGGGTGGCATCACGCCGCCACTCAGGTTCCGTACCCAATCTTCAGTTATAATATAAACCACGCCTCAGTAGCTCAGTGGATAGAGCGTCTCCGTCCTAAGGAGAGCGTCGGGGGTTCGATTCCCTCCTGGGCACCAGCTTAGAGCAATCAGACGTAACAGACTGAAAGTAAATCCCATGATAGCACTTCACAATACGAAATTATCTGGCAATATTCATTTTTCAAATTATAAGAAAGCCAGCGTCGGTAGCGCTTGCCTTGTCTACGTGATTGATAATATCGAAGATGACACGCTGGAATTCTGGCAGGCAATCTATCAGGAATCCAAGAAAGAATCGCTACCAATTAAGATAATCGGCGCAGGCACTAATCTACTGATCAGCGGTGATTACTTTGATGGTATAGTCGTAAAAATTGATTACCCTGATGCTGACGCCATTATTGATGATGAAAAAATAGTTTCCGCGCCGGGCGTTTCACTAGATCATATCGTAAATCAAGCCGCTGAATACGGCTATGATATGAGCGTACTAGCCGGTATACCAGGAACTGTCGGTGGAGCCGTCTATGGCAATGCCGGTTCATCCGTGTGGAAGCGGAATATTGGAGAAATCACTAAGAGTATTGAGGTTTTTGATTTTACGAATGGCACTGTAAAAACATTGGATCTTGAGCATAATGAGAGCTTCTTTAGTTGGCGATCCAATAGACTCAAAGATGAAACTAAAGCGAGCTCTAGATACTTGATCAGAATGATTGAGCTACTACCGCCGAAGGGCGCGCCGGACAAGATCAAGCAAAAAATCCAGGATCGCTATGCAGCTAGAAAAATTAGTGACGAGGAGGGCGGGGGTACTGCTGGATCCTTTTTTGCTAGTGCTCTATTGCCTGAGCGTCTTCAGAACATAATAAAAGAAAAAACTTTGGTACGCGACCTTGTCGTCAACTGCCCAGTCGTAGGCCACCCCAGTCAAAAATTAACGGATCTCAATATCAATGGCGCTTCATTCACGCCAAGAATGGCGTTTCTCCGAACGACCACCACAACGACCGATCGCGACGTAGCACTACTACTTAATGTAACACTACGGTCACTAAAATTTGCCTACAATTTTAATCCTCGCATGGAAGTAGACATCATTGGGCGCAAAGGGTCGTATACGATCGAAGAATTTATACAAGAAAAGCTAGCCGCTTAGCCAGTGGTGGCGTTATAACTCCGAAGTATCGTTCTAACCTGTTTAATGATGCCGCACCAATGTGGTAATTCACGTTCGATATGCCGTCGAGTTGCCACTCATCGACCGTGAGGTTAAAGAACCCTTTTTGCTTTATTACGAGAATGCGCCGATCTGTTACTAGACATAGAGAGTAGTACCAGCCCATCCATCGGTAAAACCACCCTGCCAGCACCAAAACCACCACACCGAGCATAATTTTCACCAGCAAGCCAATAACCAGCACCTTGCGCATCACCAGCGGATGCTGCCGAAACACCAACTGCACCACCTCGCCATCGTGCTGCCCCGGAAACTGTTTTTCGTTAGCTGATTTCGATCCGCTCATGGTTTAATTGTACATCACAGGCTATAATCTGTTGTGCCTGCCTCAGTAGCTCAGTGGATAGAGCGTCTCCGTCCTAAGGAGAGCGTCGGGGGTTCGATTCCCTCCTGGGGCACCATTAAAAACGAGTCACTTTATGTGGCTCTTTTTTAATGAATATCATAGGAATCGAACCAGGCCGGTTCGGCTGCGAAGCAGGTCGCGCAGCGACATTGCCGACTGGGGCACCATCAATAATCCGGCAAGCACTAGATTCGCAGCTACCGTTTACGCGAAATAATTGCTACTCTCCGAATATAAATTTGCACCAAGAGAGCCTCGTAGCGATGCAAATTGCACACCACTACGAGGCTCAGAAACTCTCCAATCTGCCCTAGGGCATAAGGGATGAATTAGATCGAGAATGTCAGAACAATGTGTCCTGAGAAGGGCTGGGTAGAGTCGAGGAACGACTCAACTCAGATGCCAGCCAAAGCTTCAAGCCCTCGATGGACGGAAGCTTCTTGAGGATCAGCACGGCGTCTTCGGCACTTATGCCGAGATCGGCCAGAAACATCTCTGTTTCTCTGATGGTCGTAAAGCCAAGGAGACTCTTGACCTTCTCGAGTGGCGTCATAGGCAGCGACACCTTGAGATAAGTCTCCCTGTACTCGTTGGTGGTAAGGCAATTCGGGCACCTCACATTGGCTTCGAGAGCCTCCGTGTGGGTACGCATAGCCTCCATCATGTCGTCTTGTGACGGCATCGGAGGCGATCCGACATGCCGATGAAGCCAGATGTGCTCCTCGGGAGTCAAGCCATACCTACCGCCTCGGTCGCTCAGGCTCACCATGAAGCACGGAAGCCGAACGAAAGCAGCCTGGATAGGCGTTAGCTCCTTTGGGTTGTATTGGCCAAAATCGGAGTGAACATGCTCGCAAGAGTGCTCAGAGCCAAGTGCGGGGCGGACCTTGGGCAGTACACCGTCGGGACCAATGACGGTTTTGACTTCGGAAAGTGCCCGGGAGGCATCCTCCCATTGACCATTGAACATGGGGTGTCTCCTTCTCTTTCTCGGGTCGCGGTTCAGCTCTTCTAACGGAAAGAACTAGATTGTCAGAGAGCTAATAATACAAAATCATAGTCCTTATGTTTGGATAAAGCTATACCGCTAACGCTTAGGTGTATATTACCTTTCGCGGTAGCGGTATTCTTGAACTCAAACTTGGTCTATTTAAGAAAGAGCTGACCCTCTATTTCTTCACCATTTCGGTAAATGTAATCCGACTATAATCTTTATCATTAATACCGGCCATTTTATAAACCTGCGTCGTAGAAAATATTTTCTTGTCACCGGGATCAAGCTCGAGCTTTGCGATCGTCTCGTCCACTTCCGCCCACGATTTTCCCTCGATCTCCAGATACGGCTCCAATTGAGGCCAATAATCCACGTCAACTTCCACGCCGTCCAACAGATACCTGACCCGACGGTTCTCAAAGAAGAATTTATCCACCAGCCCAATCTGGCGCAAAATCGTACAGGTTGTCTCAAAGTCGCTCACGACAACTTCTTCTTCGATCATTCCGCCGTCGTTTGCGGAATCACCATTATCGGGGCTATCGATTCGCTGCTTATAACCAAGCGTCACTTTATCACCCTCATCGCGAACTCGCACCCAAGATTTTTGCTTATCCAGGCGCAAATCCGGGTAGTCAAATACCGCCCGGTGATATATCCGGTCAAACACCTTCTCCCCACCAAGCGACAAGACTTTATGCTCAATCACCTTGTGGTCGATATTCAAATATTTAACTTCGTATTCTTCCATCTCAGCAATCAACTCAAGACGCGTTAGTACGTCTTGGTGAACATTAAGTCCTCGGCCACTCGCTTGTACGACTGGACCTCATTATCTTTAAACCAAAGCTTAATTTCGTTTGCTGCCTCTTCGGGATTCTCACTGGCATGGAACAAATTGTGTAGCGCTCGGCCTTGAACGTTTGCAATAGCGGGGGTATCTACCGAGAAATCACCACGAATAGTTCCCACGGTTGCCTTTGCAGGCAGTGTATTGCCGGCCAATTTACGCACCATGTCGATAGACTGGAGCCCCTCAACCACCATCGCAACTATCGGACCACTGGTCATGTAGCCAACTAAACTCCGGGCGACGCTTTTGCCGACCACGCTCCTGTCGCTTGATCCCAAGTGCTCCACCGGATCCAGCTCCAATTCCTTAAAAGTACTCAATCCCTTGTCTCCCAGCCGATCAACCCAAGCCTGATCGCTCATTGGGTAATGCGCCACGACCTGCTCCTCGGTGGCGCTCATCATCTTCATTGCCACTACTTTTAGGCCGGCCTTCTCAATACGCAGCACAATTTCCCCTACCAAGCCGCGAGCCACGCCATCGGGCTTTATCATGCAAAATGTCCGCTGCTCTCGGATACCCTTAATTACCGGATGATCAATGTTGCTCATAGCTCTGCTTTCTCCTTGGTCTTATTAACATATTCAATAAAATGCTGCTTGGCCGCTTCGGGCTCGGGGGCAATAATCGCAAATCTCAGTCTCGCGGGATTAAGCATAGCCTCGGCCACCCGGCGCACATCACTCGCGGTCACCGCCTCGATACGCTCAATTGTCTCCTCGATCGACTTCACAGTCCCCAGCAGCGCTAGCTGCGTCCCGATGCGGTCCGCAATGCTGCCGTTGCTCTCCAGGCTCATCTCAAGCCCGGCAATCAATTGCTGCTTGGCTTTATCAAGCTCGGTCACACCCACCGTTTCAGTCCGAATCACCTCCAGCTCGTGCAGCACCGAATCGAGCGCCCGCTCGATCTTATCGAGATTAACACCCGCGTAAGCTTCAAACAACCCCGTATCCACAAACGGATTCACTTCGGCAAACACCGTGTAAGCTAGGCCCTGCCGTTCCCGCACATTCGTGAACAACCGCGAGCTCATGCCCCGGCCCAAAATCGCCGCCACCAACCTGGCCGCCGGCTCATCCGGATCCTCATAGGCATACCCGCGCGACGCCACCATAAAGTGCGCCTGCGCCGTCGGCTTGGCATGGGTCACCGCCAGTTCATCGCCCAACTCAGCATCCACGGACACGATCGGCGCCAGCTCTGCCGACTCCAGGCTGCCCAGGCTAGCGCGCATCTGGGCCACCACATCTTCATGATCCACCGCGCCAGCTACTGCTACAACCAAGTTATTCGGGCGATATCGTTGTGATAAATACTTCACTATCTCGTCCCGCGACACCGTCTTAATCACCTCTTCTGAGCCAATAATGTCCCGACCCAACGGATTATCCGGGAAAATCAAACTCGGCACCAACGTGCCAATAAACCGCGACGGATCATCCCGAAACACATTCATTTCTTCAATAACTACGTCACGCTCACGATCGAGCTCGGTGGCGTCCAGCAGCGGACTCTTCACCATATCGCTCAATATATCCAGCGCCAATGTGCCGTAACGTGCCGGCACTTTAATATAAAACGAGGTTACATCTTCGGTCGTATAAGCATTGTTATACCCACCCACCGCATCAACCGCCTCGGCTATCGCCTGCGCAGTCGGATACTTCTTGGACCCCTTAAACAGCAGGTGTTCCAAAAAGTGCGACACTCCACCGTTCGTGGCATATTCCTCAAACCTTGAACCTGTACCGACTACAATATTTACCGTCACACTGCGCGCATCGGCCAAGCCGGCCGTTACAATTCTTAATCCGTTATCTAGCGTGGTCTGATTTACTTTCAATTGCTGCTTCTCCTACGATGCACATAATACCAGATCGCTGCCGCAACAGCCGCAACGACCACTAGCAAGGATAAGTTATGCATGTACCCAGCTATACTCCCCAGATTATCGCCTACCGTATAACCGATCCACACAAACAGTGCCGACCACACCGCCGAGCCGATAGTGGTGTACAACACAAACTTGCCGAGGTTCATCCCCGCGATCCCAGCCGGATAGGCTATCAGCCCCCGTACCACCGGCAGACACCTGCCGAGCATAGTCATCAAAGCACCATATTTCTCAAACGCCGCATGCGTGCGATCAAGATCTTTCTTAGTAATAAACACGTATCTCCCGTAACGCTCCAGTATCGGGTGCCCGCCATATTTTCCTATCGTATAACCGATCAGTCCGCCCACCAACTGCGCCGTAGTTCCAAGAATAAACACCACCCACACATCAAACCGACCGGTAGCCGCCAGCGCCCCACCAATCGCCAATAATACTTCTGACGGAATCGGTATTCCAAAACTATCCAATACTAGTCCGACCGCCATTCCGGCGTACCCCAATTGCGATAGTAGATCGCTAGCTATCTGAGTATAATTCATCATCTAATCCCCACCATTAAGAGCAATGTGCCCACCACGACCCGGTAAGCAGCAAATACCGCCAAGCCGTGCTTCGACAAATATTTCAGCAAGAATTTGATCGCCAAGAAACCGCTCACGGCCGCCGACACAATTCCGGCCACATACAGCCACGGCGCCGTGTTCATCTGCTGCATATTAGTGGGGTCAACCAATACCTTGAGCGTAGCCCCGGTAATAATCGGCGCCGACAGCAAGAATGACAGCCTGGTGGCGCTCACGCGGTCAAAGCCCAGCGCCCGGCTGGTTGTAATCGTGATTCCCGAGCGCGATACCCCCGGCACCAAAGCCAATGCCTGAGCCACTCCCACGGTCAGTACACGAGGCATCGTAATATTACTAAGATTGAACTTGTTCGCAGCGTATCTGTCCACCAGATACATCACAATACCCACCCAAATCAGATTTATCGCCACCAGCCGACCGTCCCGGAAAATTGTTTCGGCGTAATGTTGCACCAAAATTCCCGCAATAACGCCCGGAATAGTAGCCAAAACCAAATACAAACCCAGCTTTCGCTTCGGACCGCCGAGTATAAAATCCCGCCCGATCTCCCAGAAATCACGCGCAAAGAATGCATATAGCGCAATCAGCGTGCCCACATCCAGTGCCGTATCAAACGCCAAACCGGAATATTGGAAATTCAAATAATGTCCCACCAAAATCAAATGGCCCGACGATGATACTGGAATAAATTCTGTTAGTCCTTGGACAATGCCCAAAATAATCGAATCAATCAACTGCATAACCAGCATTATAGCTGTACGCTCACGCTTCGGCTACTGCGATGTTTGTGCCGGGGCAATGATCAGCTCCACCTGATGCTTCAACGCCCGCCCCCTCAGACTCTTCGCATCCAATTTCAGCGCCCGCTCAGCCGCCGCGCCCGCCTCTGCCACTCTGCCTTCGCTCAGATAAACATTACCGGCTAAAGTCTCCAAATTCGCCAGCGTCGGTGCCAACGTTTCATCCGCCGCTCGGTTATTCGCCACCGATGGCGGATATTGCGCCAACATCGAGCCCACCTCCCCCAAAGCTTCGGCCGATTTGTGCTCATTCACCAGCGCTCCGGCCAAATCCAGGGCATAGTCGGGGTGATTAAACCGATCCAGCACCAGCGCCCGGCGAAATGCTGCCTCTGCCCCCTTATAGTCCTTTTTGTAGGCCAAGATGCGACCTTCCAGCTGCCAATGCTGCCCATCGGCCCGGTCCTGCAGCTGCGCCATACGAGCCCGGTCTAAGGCCAATGTTAGATTCGCGGCTGCATCAGAGCCCCCCAGACTCCCCAGTACGTATAAATTGATCCCCTCCGCACCCACGGTATCCGGGTTATACACCAACCCTGTATGCGCCCGCCCGTAGTCCTCAGCCGCCATCTCATAATCTCCATCTGTCTGGGCAGTGCCTCCCCGAGTCGCCCAAGTTTCACTAAAATACAAACTCACAATTGGCACCAACACCACTGCCGCCAGCGCCGGCCATTTCCAGCCCAACGCTACCCACTTTCGAGGTCTTTGAGCATAAATTAGACCTATAAACATACCCACCAAGCCCAATAGTGCTGGATATCGCGCATCAATATCGAGCCCAAAGTGCATCAAGAGGCCCAGCGTGCCCAATGCCGCCGGCACCAGTTCGGGATTCGCCACCAGCCCTCGCAACGATCCCAATAAAATTATCAGCAGTATTGATGCCAACAGCACGGCTCCCACTAACCCCAATTCTGCCAACACCTGGACATACACATTATGCGCACTGGTTGATGCACTCACCACACGCTTCTGATACTGAGGGTGCACATCACCATACGCCCCCGCGCCCACGCCACCGACCGGGTTCGCAAACCACATCTCAAAGGCGCTGCCCAGATAATACAGCCTGTCGCTCCCACTCTTAGACTCACCCTTCGCCGCCTCACTAAACCGTGAACCCGGTGCCACTTTTACACTATGTTGCACCGTTACAGTGCTCAAACGCACCAGTCCAAAGCTAAGCCCAAACGCAAGAACACCGCTGAACACAAAAAGTATCCAAAAACGCCTAGAAAGCTTTGCTATAAGCAAATACAATCCCAAAATAACGAACAATACAGCGGTTGCTGCCCGTGAATCAGTCATCCAAAACGATGTCATAAAGAACGATGCCAGGCCCAAACACGCCCACTGCATGCGTCCGGTTGATCGGCGCATCATGTCGACTGCAATCACAATCGCCGGGATCAAATAAGCCGCGGCCGGATTGGCCCAATAAAACGTGCCGGTGAGCCTGCCATACTCACTTGTGAGATAAATCCAAATCGCAAATAAGCTAAATAACCCCGCCGATATCAAATATGCCCAAACTACCCACTTTCGCCCCAACGCAGTTCCACTTACCGCGTAAGCCAGGCGAAATGCCAACCCCGCCATTACCCACTCTACTATCCAAATAGCGCTCGAATACCTATTTGCCGTCCACAACAGCGACAGCAGCGCAAAACCTATCAGCAAGCCAAAACACACTACCAACGGCCCGCGCGCCAGCACCTTAGACTCCGGCTGACGCCATACCAACAGCGACCCCAGCAATAGCGCAAACCCACTAATGAGCATACTTAGCGGCTCCTGCCCCCCACTCAGCCACGGCGCCACTGCAATGGCCAGGCACACCACCAAAGCCTTAGTGATTATTGGCCTCATCAAACCTGTTTGGTGTACCTCATCCATATCGATCATTGTATCAGAATTTGACATCTCAGCTTTTTCTCAGTATATTCTCTAAATTCGTGCAATAACCACTTTTTAAGGACACAAAGCCATTAAAGCTATGCTTACCCGCATCTTCCGCCGCCGCAGTTCCAAGAAACTATTAATTATCCCCTCCATCCTAATCTTGCTCACCACCCTCGTAAGCGACCTACCCTCGGCCAACGCCATGTACATGATCGCTCCCGGACCCGTGCTCAGCCTTGATGCCGCCCAACCGCCCGTCATTACCCAGCGAGCCATCACCGCCACCACGCCCCCGGGCTGGGAAAGTGGCTACTTCGCGAACTCGTTCGAGTATGGCTACGCCCTCTCCAGTACTGCCCCAACCCCGGACGACACAATGAACGTGAATGTAATCTCGTATGATCCGACGATCACACCCATTGCCAGCCCTTTGCATATTCTCATCGACATCAGCGAGCAAGACCCAAACGTCACCCTTTACCTAATGGTCCGGGCAGATCTTCAGAGCGGTATCCCCTCTGACTGGTCGAAGCCCCTACTCATCAATGACCCCTCCTGGTACGCCACGCCACCAGACCCAACACCAACTCCTACTCCCACTCCGATCCCTACCCCCGTGCCCACGCCCTCTCCCAGCCCAACGCCTCCGCCAAAGCCCATCAACTGCCCCAAACTCCAATTTGTGGGGGTGCGAGGCTCCGGTGAAACCAAGAACGATGCGGGAGGCTACGGCAACACCGTGGGGAATATCAAAGACATCATCGAGAAAAAGGTCTCCGGCACCAAAAGCACCCCAATTGACTACCCGGCAATCGCAGTTGGCTATGACGGCATTAACTACCTGAGTGAGTACGAAAAAAGCATGGCCAAAGGCCGCGACTCTCTCGATGCCTTTCTCACCAAATTCATCGTCGACTGCCCTCACACCTACGTAATCTTGGCTGGTTACAGCCAAGGTGCCCAAGTAGCTGGCGATGAATTCGCCTACCTAACCACCACAGAGAAAGGGCACATTGCTGCGTTGATACTCATCGGCGATCCTCGGTTCAATCCCAACCAACCTGCTGTTGATGAGGGCAATTACGATAAGAACCTCTCAGGTATATATCAACTCGTTGTCCCCGACATGCGAGTCATCGAGAACATTTGGGTTCCCAACGTTAAAAGTTACTGCACAAATAATGATCCAATTTGCAACTACTCGACTATAAATGCAGCTAGGTGCAAACTGAAAGGCGAAAAGTGCGCACATCTACTCTATGTAAATAAAGGCTGGACAAGCATTGCAGCCAATTGGACGATCAAGCACTGGCGACACCTACCCGCGTTGAATGCATGAGCAATATTCGCTTAACTTAAGGCGAAAAGCATGCTTAAATAACCATAAGGATACCAAATGATATTTACCCCCTCGGACCATAAGCTAACTAAACAGGCAGGGTCTCGGCTACGACTCTCCATAACTTTAGGACTTTTGGGGATATTCCTTATCGTAATCGGTATATTGGCATATATATTCAACTCCTTCAGCGTGGGTATGGGCTCAGTCGACGGAACAAACATATTTGTATTGATCATGTTATCCGGTCTTCCCTTCATCGTTATTGGGACCATTTGTATGCTGTCCATTCCAATAATCTTGAAGAAAAAATGGATTCTTTACATGATGGTCGGGTTAATCCTGATCGGTCTAGTTTGGATTTTCCAAGCGCTCCAAGAGTAAGCCCACGGCTTAACTCTTCCCCGAAATTAGTCTTTTTAAAATTAGTCTTCAAAAGAGACTAAAATCCGATCACTACATTACCCGGATGCGCCCGTATGTACCCAGATTCACCGCCGCCACCAATTTCAGTTCAAGCATTCTACGTACTACTCGCGCTATCCGGCAACGAGCTACATGGTTACGCCATCAAGGGCGCCGTATATAACTGCTCACTCGGCAGCATTAGCCTTACCAACAGCCGGCTCTACGCATTAATCGATCACCTCCACGACGAAGCCCTCATTGAGCTCTCGGGCCGCCACCCAGCAGGTAAATCGGGCAAAGAACGCCTCCACTACACCATTTCAGCCCACGGCTCGATCTGCTTACAAGAAGAATTATTGCGCCAACAACACGCCGTCGAAATCGGTAAAAGCAAAGGCTTTCTCAACGACAAAACCCCCACCGACATTCAGCGCCTACTCCTGCGCACCACCACAAAATTACCCTCCCAGATTGTGCGACGTGGTAGCATAGAAGCATAAGGGGTAACCAAACACACCATATGGCCGAACTACACCTATCCGAGCTCGTCACCGACTTCCTGGAGCACCTGGAGATCGAACAGAACCGCTCGCCCAAGACCATCAGCAACTACGACCACTACCTCCAGCGGCTGGTCGAATTTACCGACGACTGCGACATCGCCAAGCTCAACGCCGAAATGGTCCGCCAATGGCGCCTACACCTCAACCGTATCAAAGACGTTTCCGGCAACGAACTCACCAAAACCACCCAAAATTACCACCTCATAGCTCTAAGAAGTTTCCTCAAGTACCTGGCCAAGCGCGACATCGCCGCCCTCGACAGCGCCAAAATCGAACTCGCCAAAACCGTCCGCCCGCAAGTAACCTTCCTAGAAACCGAAGAAGTCGAGCGCCTTCTCGATGCCATCGACACCACCAACCCCATCGGCCTGCGCGACCGCGCCATCATCGAGCTACTGTTCTCCGGCGGCCTGCGCGTGTCCGAGCTGGTCAACCTCGATACCACCCACATCAACCTCGACCGGCGCGAATTCATGGTCCGCGGCAAGGGCCAAAAAGACCGCCCCATCTTCATCTCCCCCACCGCCGCCGACTGGATCGATCTGTACCTCAAAAGCCGCCACGACGATGGTAAGCCCCTCTTTATCCATTACTCAGGCTCCCAAGATAGCGCCGAGGGCGGCATGTACACCCGCCTCACGGTTCGCAGCGTCCAGCGGCTGGTGAAACGTTATGCCATAGCGGCCGGAATCACCAAAGACGTCACCCCCCACACCCTACGCCACAGCTTTGCCACCGATCTGCTCATCAATGGCGCCGACATCCGCAGCGTCCAAGGCCTACTCGGCCACGCCAACATTTCCACCACGCAAATTTACACCCACATCACCGACCCGCAGCTCAAAGCTGTCCACGAAAAATTCCATAGCCACAGGTCCCAACCATCTTCCCGCCAGCCCGACTAGTCACAAGCCTCAATGGCCGCAATATTTGCCATCATCGCATCTAGCTGAGCCTCACTTAGCGCGTTGGCATACGTGCCGCCATTGGCCGGTATGTTGCTCATTACATCTAAGGCGTTGGGTGTTGGGTCCCCGATCATAACCGTATATATTCTCACGCCCGCCGCAGCCATAATGCTTGCCTGGTTCTTCACCGCCGCAACCGTATCGCCCGCGCTAGGCTCACCATCAGATACCAGCACTACAACCTTCGGCGCTAGCGGACGCCCCCCGAATAGCCCGTTTGCCGCCTGTAAAGCCTTAGTGATCTGAGTGTTAAACCCAGTTGTATAACTTCCAATTGCTGCCTTGAGCGCAGCCTGATTTGAAGTCATCGGCGACAACAGCGTAACTACCTGCTCAAACTGGAGCGCGGCTCCGTGATTACCAAGCACCGAAATCGTAACCTGATCCACGAACTGTGCCGCCACGCTCCTGAGCTTATTCGCCCGAGTTGTCGTATCCCAAGGTAAATTCATACTACTCGATGCATCCAATACCAATACGATATCGCTTCGGCCATTAGTACAGGCAGGTGGCGGAGGCGGAGGCGGAGGCGGGGGCGGAGGCGGAGGCGGGGGCGGTGGTGGTGGCAGGGTAGCTACTGCAAACCCTAAATTAGTAAACCGCGTCTTGATATGCCCGGTACTTTGCGCCCCCCCCGCCACGGTTATCGAACCCATAGCTGACTGTTACGTCCACAAACTGGGGCGGGGTCGACGCCGGATCTGGATCGATCGCGATCTCGATATACGAAGCCGGAACCGAACCTGCCACTCCGCCACCCAACGGTAAGTGCGAAGCCGGGTTAAGCCCCATGTGCATACACGGAGAGGTAACTCTGCACCCAATCGAGCTCCGGGCACTCAACACGCCTTGATACGATGGCGAGGTCTGCCCATCCAAGAATTCTGCCCAGGTATGGTTATCCCGAAAACCATGCATAGACTCAACATGTTCCTGGGCCTCACCTGCCAATCTTGTCCTTTCAGCCGCCACCTGACCCAGCGTTGATGCCCGGGTAGCAATCACGGTCGAAGACAACAACACCGAAGACAAAATGGCCAAAGCCATCGTCACCTCAATAAGGGTATCGCCTCGTTCTCCAAATGATATATATTTGCCGCGCATCTAGTAAGGACAACCCGGCCCAGGCAAGCCGCCGATAACATCGAAGTTCTTGCAGACATCATTATCCGAATACATAACGTAATTCAACCCGCTGGCCGCCCCGCCAGTCATTGGCACTTTGGAAATAACCCGGCGCGAGGTCTGCCCCGCCATAGCGGTCACATCAATCGTTGCCGTACCATCCGGTACGCTCACAATTGATGCCCCAGAGAAAAATGTCATCTTATACGAAGTAGCCCCATACCGCGGCCTTAACCGAAACAGATAATGGTTTGCCGGGTTCAAATTGGTTATCTCGGCGTAACAGTTATATACGCTGTTGAGGCCGGATACGATAGCCCTTGGAGCAGTAGTAGCCCTGCAATTGCCACTAAATTGCTGACCTGTAGGAGTCTGGCTATAGTCTACTACCCCCCCAGCCGCCCCGCGCGGCACAATCACGGCGTTAGTCAACTGCAAAGCGGGGTTTAGAGAATTAAACAGCCCGTTCGGATACTGCACAATCGCCGCCTCCATTACCGGAGGATAACCACCTGCCGCATACGCAGCAGCATTCGGCATCCCGCCGGCCGGCACCGTCGGGTTTAACCCACCAGCCTGATTCCATTCGATCACGACCCTGTTATAAGCAACCCCTGTTCCGGGATCGATAGTTTTGGCCGCATCAGCCTCCACATTACCGGTCGGATTTCCCGAAAAAATAATTTGCTGACAAGTCCAGCCCGCCGCCCCTGTCGTGTCGTAGGTTGGATTCCTCGCGCCGGAAGTCGCACAAGTTCGATCGCCCATTGCTGGCGTCCAGGTACCATTGAGCACCTTGGCCGTCGCATCCTCAATCCCCGCCTCGGCCGCGTAGTATGCCCGCATCGTCTGCTCCGAATCCTCCGACTTGCGCAGCTGCAGCACCTCGAGCGAAATCATACTAACGGTAATTACCAGCAACAAGAGACTCAGCATAATAGCTGTAAAAAGTGACACAAATCCGCGTTGATTATTCATCGTGATACCGCCCCAGAATTAAGCGTTATTATTGAGCAAAATGTCCGATCCGAGTTGTTGGGGCCACAGACCCACTTGCCCGATACTAACTGGGCGGTGCCGTTCACCGGGGTCACCGTTATCGATAAATTCACCTGCTGCTTGGGCCTGCTGGTTGCATCTACCACCACCGTAAAATCAACCACGTTGACTATGCTCGAGGTAATATCTTGAACGTTCAAACCTGGCGCCGTGCAAGTTGGCGAATCGGCCCGCCTCATAACTCCGCCAGTGACGTAATACAGCGTATAGATCCCGTTAATCGAATTCGACAGGCACAAAGTATTCGCCGCACTCGGCAAGACCGCGTTCGAAGTTCGAACCCCTCTCACCAGCTCATCCATTGTTGTGCGCGCATTATCCTGAACTGTATTGGCCGCCACCGCTTGATCATGAATATGCACGATATTTATAAAACCGCTCGATACTATCAGGAGCATAAAACTAAATATTGACATCGCCACCAACAGCTCAATCAACGTAAACCCACCCTCTGGCGCCATAACTGCTTTCAAAGTATCACTCAATCTACTCACGCTAATTCAACCTCTTCGCTAAGCCGCTGGGATCTACCTGAATATCCGAAATATGGCCTTCAGTGTCTTGCAGAGTAAAAGTGAGCGCTGCATTCGGGCAAGCACTCCCGACGAATGCCTGCCTCGATTGTGCCTGGAAAGCCGGTACCGTCGGCAACTGCAATGGGCACACATCAAGCGATCCATTATTCGTCCTCATAAATACCAGCCCGGCCACCCGTCTTGCTGCGGCACCAACTAGCGAAACATCACTAGGCAACCCGATTGACTGACTATCAAAGATGCAAGCGGAAGCCGGGCTCAGCCCCGGTATCGCCTTGTAATAGTCAATTGAAATTGTCGCAACAGATGGAGCGCTAGCCTTCCCATCTATAGTCCAGGTCGTACCCGCGAACACAACCGGATTCGCAACTGTTGGCGATGGTCCCGTCGGGCACATACCGGCCGCCAGCCCATCCCCCGATCCTTGCGTGTTCACGCCCGCCGTCGCCTGATTTTGGGCGTTCGAGATACTGGACACCACCTTCTCAATTGCCGCATCGAACTGCGCTCTGCTTCGCAGCTGACGCTGCCCCACAAAAGCAATCGTTAGCATCGTGGAGCTAATAGCCAGTACCAATATTATTTCAACCAAGGTGAACCCCGACTGACTCCTCAATGTATGTTTTCTAGACATAAGTACTTTCAATATATCACAATCAACTTCGCCCGCTTACTGCAAGCCATTTAGTCGCAAATACCAGCCCGCAATTGACCTGGCGAATAAAAACGCCACAACTGTACCCCCCACTAAATACGGCCCAAAGGGAATCTGATTCTTAAACCCCTTCTTCTTCGTGGCAATAAGTACTACTCCCACGACTGCTGCCGTATTAAACGCCACCAACATTCCCACGGCTGTCCCTTGCACCCCCAAAATAAGCCCCATAGCAAAAGCCAGCTTCACGTCTCCCCCGCCCATCGCCCGGCCCTTCGACACGGCCACCAGCAAAGCAAAGGCGCCACCGGCCACCACGGCTGCCTCCAGCGATCCCAAAAGGACCTGCGGTGAGTGGGTCAACCAGGCCATCGTAGCCGCGTAGACCAAAGCCACCGCCACCAGCGGCTTCATTATGCTATCTGGCAGTTCCAACCAACGCGCATCGTATACGGCGAGCACCAGCATTAGCACCACCAAGACCAACCAAAAGCCCAGCTTAACGTACCCAACTGTTGCGGTAGGCATAATAACTGCCACCGACACCGCAAACACCCCTGCTGTCACCAGCTCAGCCACCGGAGTGTCCTGAATAGGCGCCCGACAATATCGGCACTTGCCACGCAGCACCATCCACGACAGCACCGGCACCAAATCCTTAGCCGCCAGCGTATGGTCGCAATCCGGGCAAACACTCCGCCCCTTCACCCAACTGCGGCCCACCTTCAGTCGCCACACCATCGCGTTAATCGCCGAGCCGAACATTAGGCCAAACAGCCCTCCGATCACCCCGTACATTACTGCCACCACCATTTGTGCGTCATTAACCATAACCAGATTATACACAAAAAAAGAGGCCCGAGGGCCTCTTTTTTCGGTCAAACCGGATTTACTTGTTGGTTCGGCAATTCTTCGCACCTTGCTCGAGGCCGATGTAGACGGCATACACCCGAGTTCCGGACGCCACTCCGTCACAGTCACTACCGAGGACATAGCTTACCCCGGCCGATGTGGTCGCAGACGGAACGGTCGGAGTTGCCCCGTCGGCAAACGTATAAACATTACCGCTTAGAGCATCTTTCAAATTGCCTGTAACCAAATTAAGCTTATATGCCGTAGCAAAGGCTGCAAATGTCGTCGCCGTAGGTAGCGTAGCATCTTCCGGATACTTACCATTGTTGTTCGAAGCAAAGCTTTCGAGCTGAGCTGCAACCGTGCTCAGATCATTCTTGCGCTGCGTGTCGCGACGGCTCTTCTGAGCTCCGGATACTGCCAAGAACACAATCACGAGCAGAAGCCCCGCGATGGCCAAGACGAGAACTATTTCTATAAGGGTAAATCCCTTTTCTTTCTTGAGGAGGTTACTCACCTTAAACTCACCTTTCAATTATTTGACGTTGAATTATTACAACTTGGATCTAGTATCGCGCTTATGCTATGCCAGTGTCAACTTATTTCGTTATTTCAGATTATCAATACTACCGCTACCCACCAACGAGTACACCGGCATCAGAATGGCCGCTATCACGCCGCCCACCGTTACGCCCAATACCACCATCATTATCGGCTCTATAGTAGTCGAGATGTTCTTCACCTCTTCGTCTACTTCGTCCTCATAGTAGGTCGCCACCCGGTCGAGCATCGAGTCGATCGCGCCCGACTGTTCACCAATCTTAATCATCTGCGGCACCAGCGTCGTGAAGGCCGCCTCGCCCTCGAGTGAAGTCGACAGCGCCTTGCCCCCCTTCACCTCTTCCATCGACTTTGCGATAACTTTCTCCACATGCACGTTATCAATAGCGTCCTTCACGATCCGCAGCGCCTCGAGCATTGGGATACCACTCTGCAACATTGTGCCAAGGGTGCGCGAGAACCGCGCCATGTATACTTTTCGGTAAATCCGACCAAATATCGGCACATTCAGCTTAAACTGATCCGCGATAGACCGGCCGTTTTCAGTCTTAACATAATTTCGGAGCGAATATACCAAACCAATGGCACCAAGGATACATAGATACCAAAAATTCATAATGAAGGTCGAAATAACCATTAGTATCTGAGTCAGGAACGGCAGCGGCTTATGCAGATCGTGGTACAGTCCCCCTACCTGAGGCAGCACCGTCGTAAGCATAAACACCAGAACCAGCATAATCACGCCCAACACAATCACCGGGTAAATCAGCGCGCTGCGAATCTTGCCCACGATAGCTGCGTCTTTTTCTTGCTGGTTAGCAATGCGCTCCAGCGCTTTATCGAGCGAACCGGATGTTTCCCCGGCCGCGACCAAACTCACGTATATATCACTAAAGACCTTAGGATACTTGGCAAACGATTGGCTCAGGCTTGTTCCGGCCTCCACGCTCGTCACAACCTCACCGACAATATGATTGAGAGTCTTGTTGGTAATCTGGTCTGAAACCGTATGGAGCGACTGGGTCAACGGTAGCCCGGCATTAATCAATGTTGAGAGCTGGCGCGTGAATATCACCCGGTCTTTGGCGCCCACTCTGGATCCGATGCCGTTTTTTTCCAAGAAACTCTCGGCCGCCTTGGATGAAATATCAATCGGGAACAAGCCTTGCGCCATCAGCAACTTCGCTGCCGCCCGCTCACTCTCGGCCTGTACCTCAGCCTTAATCAGCTCGCCGTTGTCAGTTTTGTGGGCAGTATAGTTAAAAGTTTGCATAAGCTACCCGCGCATCAACCTTTCCATCTCTTGCAGATCTACCGCAAAATTCTTGGCTTCATCGTAGGTAATCTTGCCCTCTTGCACCAGCTGAATCAGCTGACGGTCCATACTCTGCATCCCATACTCAGCCCCGGTCTGAATAACTGCGTCCAGCTGGTGAGTCTTGCCCTCGCGAATAATGTTACGTACAGCGCCAGTAACCACCAGAATCTCGGCCGCCACCACCCGACCACCGCCGATGCCCGGCACCAATCGCTGACTCACAATGCCCTGCAGCATACCAGCCAGCTGCACCCGAATCTGCTGCTGTTGATGCGGCGGGAACACGTCCACCATACGGTCGATAGACTGTGCCGCGCTGTTAGTGTGCAGCGTCGCCAGCACCAGGTGGCCGGTTTCAGCAATCGTCACAGCCGCCGCAATAGTTTCCAGATCTCGCATCTCACCAATGAGCACTACATCCGGATCTTGGCGCAAACTCGAGCGCAAAGCCGCCGAGAAAGAGTAGGTATCGTAATGAATTTCACGCTGAACCACGATCGATTTCTTGGAGGTGTGCGCGTACTCAATCGGGTCTTCAATGGTCAAAATGTGCTTACTCTGCTCGGAGTTGATCTTGTCGACCATCGCCGCCAGCGTCGTACTTTTACCGGAGCCAGTCGGGCCGGTCACCAGCACCAAGCCGCGCGGGAACTTGGTGAACTCCTGCAGCACCTTCGGCATCACCAAGTCTTCTAGCGTCCGAATTTTCGACGGTATCAGCCGAAATGCCGCCGCCAAATTGCCGCGCTCATGAAAGGCATTTACCCGAAAACGTCCATAATTGCCGAATGCAAAGGAAAAATCCACTTCTTTATCTTTTAACAAAATCTCTTTCTGATCGTCATCCAGGATGGAAAAGACTAGCTTCTCCACGTCCGAAGGCTCCAATTTTGGAGTGTCTTCGATGGGCACTAAACCCCCGTCCACCCGTAGCATTGGGGCTAGTCCAACTTGCAGGTGAAGATCCGAGGCTTCTGCCCGACTCACCTGCTCGAGCATTGTTTCGATTTTGAGCGCGCTTCTCTCCAACTTTCACCTCTACTGATATCACTATTAAAGCACAAGAAGCTTGAGAATGCACACCGTCGGTTTTTTTAGAAATCTGCGGCGACCCGCGCCACTTCTTCTATTGTCGTGAGTGCATTCAAGACCTTGAAATACCCGTCCTGCTTCATTGTGAGCATGCCGTCTTTCGCTGCCTGACCTTGGACCTCGCTCGTCGTCGAATGAGACAGCAGTAGCTTCTCCATATCGGGCGTCATGGCAAACACTTCATAAATACCTATTCGACCCTTATACCCCTTCACGCACTCGCTGCAGCCCACCGCCTTATAGAGCTTAAACGTATCCTGATCTGCCGTCGGAACCACATCGTAGCCAACATCCTTCTTGACCTTCTCCGTCTCGGCATTCGTTTTTGGCAGCACGTTCTCTAGGGTAGTCTTAAGCGATTTTGTTTCGGCAGGATTCGACTCATAAGATTGCTTGCACTTGCCGCAAAGTTTGCGAACCAACCGTTGCCCAATAACAGTATTCACGGTTGAGGCAATCAAGAATGGCTCAATCCCCATATCCAGCAACCGCGGCAACACGCCGGCCGCTGAGTTGGTGTGAATGGTACTCAACACCACATGGCCGGTCAGTGCGGCCTGTACAGCCAGATCAGCCGTCTCTTTGTCCCGAATTTCCCCCACCAGCACCACGTTAGGATCTTGGCGCAAAATGCTGCGCAACCCCGAAGCAAACGTCAGCCCCACATCCGCATTTACTTGAATCTGATTAATCCCGTCCATCTTGTACTCCACCGGGTCTTCAAGCGTCACAATGTTGATAGAAACATCCTTAAGCTCCTGGACAACCGCGTACAGCGTGGTCGACTTACCCGAACCGGTAGGACCAGTCGACAGCGTCATGCCGTGCGGTCGGTGGATACCCGCCGAAATCAGCCGAGCCGCTCGACCTCGGAAGCCCAAAGCCTCCAGGGTCAACACGGTGCCCGTCTTATCTAACAACCGAATAACCACCTGCTCACCCCAGACCACCGGCGAAATAGCAATACGCAGGTCAATCTCCCGGCCGCTGGAGCTAATCTGAAACTGACCATCCTGAGGGATGCGGTGTTCATCAATACGCAGATTGGACAAAATTTTTATTCGAGATATCAGGGCCGGCTCAATACTCTTCGGCAAAGTCATAGTTTCTTGCAAAATACCATCAATACGATAGCGAATCTTTAGCTCGTGCTCGCGCGGCTCCACGTGAATATCCGAAGCGCGGCTCTGAGCTGCGTAATCCAGTATCGCATTCAGTGCCCTGGTAATTGGCGCATCCTGCACTAAATTCTGCATTGCTTTGGGGTTCTTCAAAGCCACCTTGGGATGATCTTCGACATTCGCAATATCCATAGCCACCGCCAAATCAGCCGAAACATCTGCGTGTGCCTGCCCTAGCACATGGTCGATCGACCCGCGCGATGCCAAATACACCGTCAGTGTACGCCCCAATTTGCGCCCCAAAAAATCCACGGCCTGAATGTTTGTCGGGTCGAGCATAGCCACTGCCAACCGACCGTTCTGCATCCCGAACGGTACCGCCATATAAGATTCAGCGGTCTCCTTCGGTAGCAGCCTCATAACATCGTCAGGCACGGTTAAGGTTCGTAAGTTGGCGTATGGCACACCTGTAGCCTCAGCGGAGATGCGCGTCAGATCTTCCTCTCCCACCAAATTTTTCTCAGCAATATAGGCAATCAACGGCTTCGAAGCCTTGAGCGCGTCAACTTTAGCCGTCTCCAAATTCCCGGACGTAAGCAGCTTACCCTCGAGAATCAATTCCTCTATTCTATGCTGGCTTTCAACCGATAGCATTTGTCATGCCCTCATCTCCCCGTTTTCGACTATCGCCCAAATACTGCTGCGTTGCCCAGGCCAGTTAAGTCTACCGGCGAATTGAAATCCTGAACTTTAGTTCTGTCACTCAGAGCCGCCAATCCGGCCTCATCCAAATGATCCGGGATTGATCCGACTACCTCCACCGTGACTACGCTAGCCGAAGCCTTCTTTGGTATCAACTGCGTATACCCAACATATCCCGTTACAAGGAATATCGTCACAGCGACTATCAAATATATCAAATCTTTCTTTTTCATTTTATTATCTCCGTCCCAATTGGTAGTTCGGCCTTATCCTGGAAATATGTTTCAACGGTGATATCGCCATTCAATGCCGTACCGCTACCGTTTAAATTCACGCCCGTGATTCGCATCGGACGAGCGTTCAGTTCAACTGCAGCGAATAATTTAGTTAGCGATACATAACTGCCCGTAAAATTATAACTGGTGGTATAGGTTTTTGGAGCCGGCGTAACAATGCCGCTTGTCGATGACGTAGTTTTTACTGGAACAACCGGCGTTCCGTAGGCAACCGTACTTACACTAGTCAGTTTAATGCCTGCCTGCGCCGCCATATTCTCATACGTCACCAGTAATGATGGCAGATCTGAACTTGTCGGAAGTGCGTCCGCCAGTACACTCTTCTCGGAAGTCATCGCATTATATGCGTCCACTAGCTTTGGTGCGGTAGTCAAATTCTCAGTGAGTTGTTTTTCGGCCTTATCCTTGGCCGTCACAACTTTTGTATCACGCACAATCTTGCTCACCAGCGCCTTACCTATCAAGGCCGTTGAGCCCAGAGCCAGTAACGTCACCAATAACAGCACGATATACAAATTGTTTCCGGCTAGTTTATCTTGCTTAGTTGCCATTTGTTACCGCTCCCGGCCCAACTACAACATCGAGCGTAAAGTTTACTTTCCCAGTTGCACCCGAATTTACTCCGCCGATATGAACATTGGTAAAGTAGGGAATATTTTTCACCGCAGCATTAGATCCAACTGTCAAATTCGACTGTTCGAGGGCCCTGGCCAGCTTGGCCACCGCGGCATACGAATTTGCCGTACCGCTCACCTTTAGCAGATTAGTAGCATCAAGCGCCATGGTAGTTAACGCTACATCGGCCGGATTTGACGCCGTGTAGGCACTTAAAAATTTCGAAATATACACTCGCTTAGCATAGAGACTCGGCAATGAAGCCAAATGCTGCTGAGCTGTTAAGGCATCGTAAATACCCGGAACTTCCCTGAGCTGTTTGGTGTCCCGAACGATATTCGCGCTCTTATTCTTAATAATAGCCTCTTGGCCGCCCCAATAAATCGAGAGCAATACGATCACACCCCCGCAGACGCTCCAAATAACTACCGACACGCCACTCACCAGTTGACGGCGGCGTTTTTCCAACAGTTTTGCCTGACGCAGATCCGGGAGTAGGTTTATCAGGATACTCATTCCATGTATCCCCGACCCGCCAGACCAACCGCCGCCGCATATTCCGAGGAAAGCCCCATCAACTTATCTTGCAACCCCGAAGGATACGACACGTTCACCCAGGCATTGCCAAATTCAACCGGTAAGCCAGTAGAGTTGGCCAAGAACGGCCCAAGCTCTGGCAGGGCGGCGGGACTACCGGACACGACTAGCTTTTCAATCTTGACGTCGGGATAACGCCCCACAAAATACTTCACCGATTTCTCAACTTCACCCACCAGGTTATCAAGCGTTGGTTTGAGAGCCTTAAATACTTGGCCTTCGAGTTTAGACTGAGTAAGCCCAAACTTATAAGTAAATTGATTTGCCTGCACTTCATCCAGACCCAGATTCTGCGCCACCGACCGCACCAAAGTCAGCCCGCCAGCCGAAACGGACCGAATCAACCGCGGTGCATTATTCCATACAATCGAAATATCCGAGTCTAACGATCCAAAATCCAAAATAACAACTGCGAGATTATTCTTGGGTATCAAAGCTCGTGCCACAGCCGTCGCAGTTGGCTCCAGCCCCAAAGGCTCAAGGCCGGCCTTCTCCAGGATACTCACATACTTATCAACCGCCGAATTCGGCGCCGCCACCAGCAACACTTCAAGCTGCTTGCCGTCCTTGCTCTGGTCTATCACGGCCCAATCCAACTTCACTTGATCAATCGCCATCGGAATATACTGCTCAGCCTGGTAACGAATCGCCTTGGCCAGCTGGGCGTTCTCGAGCTTCGGCGTGGTAATAACGGTCGCGTACACTTTCGTGGCCGATAGACCCGCCACCACATTCTTGAGACTAATCTGGTTCTCTCGCACCAACTGGCGAATCAACTCCGCCATCTTATCCTGATCTAGGCTCGAATCACTCGCCGCCAAGTTAGCCGGCACCGGTATAGCACCGTAAGCCACCAAAGCGGGGTGGTCGCCACCACGGCGAAGTTGGACCAACCGGATGGCGGTTGAGCCGATATCCAGACCGAAGAATTCAGTTTCCTTAACAAATAGTCCCATTACTTAAACTCTACCATAACCATTTTGGAATTCAAACACATAATCACTCCAATTATTGCTAAAACAACGGCTGCTTCTCGCCCTGGCCTTCGAGAAAACCGCCATCGACAGAACTGTCAAAGAACTTTGGCGGGTTCAGATAAATTTGCGGCGATAACGTCACCTTCTCGGCCGTCTGAACTCCGGAAACGTTCGCCGGCCCGAGCCTGCGAAACGAGATTTTGTTCGACATCAGGAAACCGTTTACTGCCAGGGTGTTCGAACACTGCTTCCTTGTGGCTGGCACTGCCGATTGACCTTCCTCGCACGTATCAATCTCCCCGTTTGCAAACAAGTACGCATCTACTTGCTTCACGCCAGCCGCAATTACGATATTGCCATCTGTTATTATCCCCAGCGAAGGCACGCCGTGAGCCGCGTAGCTAAAACTATTATTCCGAGTTATGTTGCCGTTAACCCGAACAACCCCAATAGGGCTTGTCTTCACAATCGTCACCGAGGCCCCCACCGTCCCGGATACGTTTAGGTCTCCTGGCCCGTCAAAGTAATACACCCCGCTCAACCCAGACACATCAACCGGCGACGACACCGTCGGAGCGCCCGCCGGCCGTTTTGAGATTGCCGCATCCAGCAAATCCGGTCGGCACACCTGAGTGTACGCCCCAGCCGCACCAAGATTCAGAGTCGTCAAAGCAGTATTACCCGGCGACCCGGCCGAACCAAAGTGATTAATGCTAGTTGAAGCCGATACTACATACTGGCCGAACGACCCGCCGTTTGAATTCCCGGAAACAAACCCGGGATAGCTCGGAGTACCTAGAGTATTTGACCCCGGCAAGCATAGCCCCCCGCCGGCGTGGATATCGCCGTTGAAACCTTGGACGGTCGGGAAACGCGTGCTGTATACCTCAAGACATAACGGTGGCGAAGTCGCCGGCGCATATCCAGCGGCCGCCGTCCATGAAGCCGGATTGATAGTATTGCTAAAACATATCCACGACCCATCGGGCACAGTGGTAGATATTGTTAAGTTATAACTCTCCACCTGGGTACCCCCTGCCCCCGGGAAACCCGTTTCCGACCAGGAAGTTGGCCCGGAATAAATATTCAACGGCGATAACGCGCTAACTTTTGGCGGGGCTGGAGCTGTCGGGGTGGCATTCATCGTAAAATCTGGTGTCGCAGAACCGCCATTAGTTGCGATTGCGTTAATCGCGTAAAGTTGCCCCTGCTCAAGATGAGTCGGGCTCCCAGCACTCCCAGTCACAGTTACCGAAGGCGTAATCGCAAACGGGGCTATAGACGAGCCAATCGGCTGAAAATCACCAATCGGATTGCCGCATTCCTCACGGATCATATAGAAATCCGTCGGCTTAGCCGGATTATGGAAAATGATTGCATCGGGCGTCGAACCGCCGGGGTCATTAAACCAAGCATCATCATAAGGATTAGGCTGCACTCCGGGCTGACCGCCATTGTTACCCTGCCAGTAAGTATTGTACTGATAGGTTGCGTTCACGCCCTTGCAGGCCGGCCCCCACGAAATCCAGCCGTTGTCCGAATACATTGTCACCAGCTGAATCCATCTTGCCTGTTCCGCCAAACTATGCGCCAGGTTCATATCGACTCCGGCTGGCTCGCCAAGCATCGTCAAAATAATGAACTTCGCCCCATATAGAGACTCTAAATCCGCACTCTGTTGCGTAAATGCAATAATTTGCTCAATAAATGACGCAGTGCATAGCTTCCCATTCAACAGCGGCGCCGGACTAGGGTGAATACCATTCGTCAGAACACTACCCCCCCATTCGTCAAGAACATTAGTGAAGTAACCACGATGCTCTGCGCGAGCATAATATGGTGCCGCCGAAGCAGGGGCCGATTGCAATAGCGGCAATATCGCCGAGAAAACCATCAAAATAGCTGCTAAGCGTTTTCGCATCATGGCGTCCCCCCTACCCTCGTGATGGCAACCTGCACTTCGCTTAGGTCACCATAATGACCCTTATAGGTGCCGTCCTTAATCCCCTGATAGCAAAGTCGATAGTTCGCCAGTGCCGTAGCATTATCGGCCGCCTCCTCCGCCGCTCGGGCCACCGACATATCAGTACCGTAGGTGTGTGCGATCGCCTGAGACTGCTTAAACTCTGCCAACGCCGACTGAAAATCCTTCTTGGATTCGTAATTCGAGCCTATGGCAGTATGAATGCTCAGCTTTTCCTCGTCCGTTGAAGCCGACTTTAGTTGAGCCTTCAGCAACGTTATCGCTCCATCATAGTCATTCGAAAATGCTTTGTCTTGGGCATTTAAGATGATTGCTTTCGTCGCAGCCTTCGTATCGGGTTTCTGAGCGTTTAAAACGGCAGCAAAGACCACTATCGCAGTCACAATTAATACCGCAATCGCCACACCAGTAATGCGCTGCCAATCCAGTATTCTCTTTTCTACATATATTTGCGGCATGCTATAGCTATTGTGTACAGGAAATAGCTTTGCGTCAATCCGGTTATGATTGTTTTGACAAAACAGCCTCTACCACTACTATTATCTCAATCTCAAACACGCCCGTCAGGTCTAATACAGTGGCTGCTTCTCGCCCAACCCCTCGATAAATGTACCGTCGACAGAGGAGTCAAAGAACTTTGGCGGGTTCAAATATATCTGCGGTGATAACGTAACAATCTCCGCCGGGACTATCCCTTTAGTATTGGGCGGCCCCAACCTGCGAAAGGCAATCTTATTCGCCATTAAGAACCCGTTTACGGCCAGAGTATTCGCGCATAGTTTTATTGTGGCTGCCACCGCCGATTGACCTTCCTCGCAGGTATCAATCAGCCCATTGGCAAACAGGTACGCATCGACATTTCTAACAGCCGCCGGAATCACAATGTCTCCTGCAGTTATCACGCCCAGCGACGGAATACCTTCCACTCCCGGAGACGAATGTGCCGGGTATGCTGCGGCGCTTCGGACGATCCCGGTCGGAGTTGATGCCGACGGAACTATCTTCACTAAGCCGGGGCCGGTCTTTACGATGCTCAACGATGCTCCAACCGTCCCGGTGATACTCAAATCCCCCCCGCCGTCGAAATACCATATTCCTCCTTGGTTCGTAACATCAAACAGCGGCACCGAGGCTACGGATCTGGTAGTAATTCCCGTTCCCCCGTTATTTCGGTAGTCGTTCGCCGCCAATAGCAAATTCGGTCGGCACACTTGGGTATATGCTCCCGCCGAGCCAAAATTAAGCCTTGTTAGGGCCGTATTGCCCACCGAGCCCGCCGAGCCAAAACTATTGATGGTGGTTGAGGCCGATACCACGTATTGCCCAAACGATCCGCCGTTAATATTGCCGCTCACCCGACCAGGCGAGCCCAGGCCGGCTAGGACATTGGTTTCGGGCACACACATTCCGCCTCCGGCATGAATATCACCCTTGAAGCCCTCAACTGCCGGATAGCGCGTTCGATAGACCGGCAGGCATAATGGCGCCGATGTCAGAGCCGTAAAACCCCCCGCCTGGGTCCATTTAGCTGGATTTATTGTGTTTGTAAAACATATAGTCGTACCATCAGGCACGGTGTTAGCAATTGTGACGCTGAAGGATCTAGTCTGGGCCCCCGCCCCGGCAAAAGCTCCCATAGCCCACGAAGGCGCCGGCGCGTATGCCGGGGCGGGCACACTGGCCGTCCCCGACGCCGCAACATTCATCGAGTATGGTGCCGTCGGCCCCATATTTGCCGTGGCGACTGCGTTGACAATGCCGGCAGTCCCAGGCTCGAGATGATTAAGTGCGGTGCTCAGAGTCGGCGTGATCGTATAAGGCTTAATTGCGCAGCCTTTTGTCATAAAATAAATACTATCGAACGGTAGCTGGAACTGTAGCGTGTTATTAGAATAAACATGATCCCACTCCACCTGATAGATGTGACCCGGCAACGCAGTAAAAAACACATGGCCGTTTGTCTTGGAGTTATTCCCCGGAGTCACCCTATTGGTCGCGGAGTTCAATGAAGCCGGCGAAGCTCCGGTCGTAAAATCGTTCCCGCCAGGCAGCACCAAACTAACCACCTTCGCTGCACCCGTCACGTCAATTATCCTAAAAGACGACTTTTGCGGTTGAACCCCTGGGTCGCCATTATCCGGATCGTACCAAATAAACGGCACCAACTTCCCCGCCGGAGGTAGCACCGTGCAATCTGCCCCAAACTTCAGCGTCCAGTCCGTATATCTTTTAGCTACTATATTTTCTTGCATTGCAAAGGTCGTGGCCAAACTTGTCGAGTCGAACCCAACTACGTTTCCTGCACTCAGAGTGACCCAAAAACCGTTCTGGTATACCTCGCCAGCCCTTGGAGTTAGCGTCGCCCGCAGTTGGGCCCCAAAATATCCCGTACGAATATCTACGCCTGTTGCGGCGGGAAAGTTAAAGTTCAGAACACACGTGGCCGTATTTTTATTCGCGTTACAAGTATCCAGCAACGCACCGGTCTGGACATCAAACAAATCATAACGAGTGACGATTGGATTTCCCGCAACGGCAGAATAGAAAGTGTCGTAATTCGGCGAATCTGTCAGCCCGGCGCTAGAAATCGTTACTGCATTACCATTTTTATTTCTGAAGTAGGTCATAACCGTCGTAACAGTGGCGCCCACATATGGCGTGTTATCCACCACAAAAGTCATTCGCCGACCCTGAAAATCTCCTGGCGCAGGACCGACATTACCCAAAGCCGACGCCTTTGGCGCTGTCACCAAGAACAGCCCTGGAACTATTGCCGCAATAATAATAAGCGCACTCAGCGTAATGAATGCTGCCTTCTCCGGTAGCCGCAGTTTGCGATTTGCCTCTCGCCAGTCTTGCTTGGTCACTTGAGGCATTGATAATTTCCGTTTATGAGCACAACCGTACCGCTGTTTATTGTGCTTATGTTAGCACACGCATCCCGCCGCTGTGCTACAACCCAGTCAACCTACCTAGCGTTATTTTCTCTCGCAAGCCCAAACTATATAATTACCAAATGAGGTGTAACATGCCGGATTGCACAAGAGTAAGACGGCTAATGACAGCCAAGAGCGTGAGCGCACACCTAGATGGCATGCACCGTGAGCGAACGCTCACGCTCCCTCGGCTGATCGCCTACCCGGCCCTACAAAGAGCCGGACTGGTGATCTCCGTCTTCACGCACGCCTCAGGGCCGGTGGTACACCAGTGGCCCAAGGTCAAGCCGCTTCGCACTGTCGTCCAGGAACCTCAGCACGATGTACCACCGAGCAGCGGTACCCCGACTCATAGCCGGGAACGTGATCAGATACCAGCCCGCCGGCTTCTCAAACTTCACCCAGTGGATCGCACTGGTCTTGGAATGGGTGATACCGATGCTGGCGTCGCCCTCCAGGTGGACCCACGCCTTCGGGCTAGCCACCGTCCGGGTCGGCTGAATAGCACGCACCAAGCAGTTTGTATTGCTCAGCCGATGGAACTTGTATGGCCCGTAGAACCTCGGGTGATCATCAAGAACCTGAACCACAAGCCACCAAGTCGCACTGGCACCCCGACTCATCGCGGGCAGCGCAACCGAGTAGGTCCCGGCCGGCACATCGCCAAACTTCGTCGGCCAGATGATCTCGCTTCGGGACTTGGCGTAACCGAGGCTCAAATCAGATGATGTCCGAACAACGAACTTCGGCGCAGCCACCCTGCACGATGGCTGCTGCACAGTCAGCTTGGTGACCAACGGCACGGTCTTTGCGACCGCCGCCTGCGCCGATACGCTACCCGACGCCATCGATGCACTCGACACAGCAACAGACCCTGCAACGAGTCCAATGACTGCCATCAGCGAAATAACCGCCCGAAACGGCGTCATTCCGCTCAAGCGGCTCATACCACTCCGATGTCGATCAATCATATCGAGGTCCCCTTTCCTGAGACACTCGAAGGGCTGGCTTTCACCAGGCGTTCCCAATATTGGGGCCGCAATCCAGATTATTATCCCAAATATAAGCTAGATAACGTCCCCAAGCAGAACATGATCTCCCGCATCAAGCACAAACGCAAAAGAGTTATTTACAATCCGACATGTTAACTTGCTAACCCTAAAGCAGCACCTACCAAACTCCACTATGGGTGTTCAGTTATCGCCGACTCCAGAATCGCAACCTCAATGATGCACGGGATAAAACTCGTTGTCTTTGTGCATATCGCACAAATTTAACCGTACGGAATTTGCTACAAAAGCTAAGGGGCCACAAACCTACCGTTCAAGCTGAGGTTAAAGATGCCGAACCCCGACCAAGGCAAGCGGGGCTACTCTAGTGCGATGGCGGCAGATCATCTCCAGCTTGTGGACGATAGAATGTGACCAAGCTATCTGCCAGTTCAGCATTTTCTGGGTTGGCAAAAACCCGCACCAAACCCTGAACGTATTCTTTCTTAATCTCATCTTGGCCCATTCTTAGGCGAGCTATCTCTTCCTCGGTCATTTGACCTATTAGTTTCCCGTTCTCAATAATCATTCTCCCATCCTCAAAAGACCTCATGAAATCCTCTGGCTTACGGTCCTCCTCGAAACAGTGAGCAAAAAGATTCGGCATGTTGAAATCTTTCTCCATCAATACGGCATGTAGCTTAGCCCGTGCATCGGCTGACACGTGCTCACCTACCAGCAACGTATCCGGACAATAAGTTCCCACATCCCCCGCTTCGTATGCAGACCCGAGATAAGAATAATTCGGCAGTTTGCCTTGATACCCGTGCTCATTGGCAACCTTTGCAACACGATTTTGGGACCAGCGCTCGGAGAGCTTTGCACGTGTTGGGTCAAGGTCAACTACCTTCCGCCCCTCGCCATTCTCCAGTACATCATTTAACAGTTGCTTATCTTCCTGGGAACCATCGTACCCATGAGCTAACATAGTGTATACAAACCTGCTTGTGCGGCCGTTACCGTCCATAAACGGGTGAATCGTATTAATCGATAACCCTAGCAACGTAGCCGCTTTTTCGGGCTCTAGCCCATGAGCAGCGTTAAATGCCTCAGACAATAGTTCTTGCCGATCCCCTTTTGCTGGTGGAACATATTCCGCTGCAGCGTAGCCGAAGTTATTACTCACCTCAACCACCCCACTCCCGTCGAGTGTTCGCTGAGCAGCCGGGAGTTCCCGTACCATGCCATTGACCCTAATCAGCCAATTCTGGAGATCTTCAAAGGTAAGATTTTTAATAAACTCCTTCCGATTCTCCAGACTGCTAAATTGCTCCTCGGCATGTAGCTTATCCATGAGTTTGACCAAGCGGCTCACTTCTATCTCACTAGCTTGGCTCGACGACCCAGTATGCTCCTCGTCAGGTGCACCATCTAATGGGTGTGTCAGGTCCCCGATATATTAAGCACATAGTCTGAGTGCTCGCACCGAAGCTAGCCCTCATGACTTAAGCTAATAAGTGAGGGAGCCACCATGAGTAACCAAATCGACGCGACTAAGAAACAAGCAATTATTACCAAAAT
>JBBRSS010000005.1:0-67334 GCA_038245115.1 Candidatus Saccharimonadia bacterium | reverse complement strand
CTCCTTATTATCGTCATTTGATTACATTTGTTCTATTACAAGCCTTTTCCAGGCATGGAGCAAGTTTAGCCGGGGGAAGCGCTCAAAACTGGATGTCTTATGTTATGAGCGATCGCTAGAGGAAAACATCTTCGAACTGCAAGAACAGCTTGTAGGAGGTAAGTTTCAACATGGTCCATATGTGCCATTTACTATTTGCGATCCAAAAACGCGCCGAATCCATAAGGCTACTGTCCAAGACCGCTTAGTTCATCAGGCGCTCGTTAGTGCCATTGAGCCACTATTCGAACGCCAGTTTATCTATGACAGCTATTCCTGCCGCAAGAAAAAAGGCACTCACGCGGCAGTTAGGCGTTTGCGAACCTTCTTGCGACAAGCTAGCCATAACAACACCCAAACGGTGTACGCCCTCAAGTGTGATGTGAAGCAGTTCTTTGCCTCGGTTGATCACGAGATTCTTATGGATCTACTGAAGCAGAAAGTTACTGACGCAGATACACTCAAGTTGCTTCAAACGATAATCGACAGCCTCTCTACAAGCCCAGGCAAAGGTATTCCACTCGGCAATCTCACCAGCCAGCTCTTTGCTAATATTTACTTGCATGAGTTTGATTGGTTCGTGAAGAATCGCTTACGTGAGAGGCATTATCTGCGCTACTGTGATGATTTCATTGTTCTCAGTACCAACCGACAGCATTTACTCGATTTGATTGAGCCGATTACTCAGTTCTTAAGTGTGCGGCTGGGTCTTACGATCCACCCCAATAAGATCACCATCCGGAGCTGGGGTCAGGGAATAGACTTCTTGGGCTATGTGCTCAAGCCTCAATGTATCGTTCTGCGCCACAAGACCAAGCTACGAGCGCTCGAGAGGGTGGATATCATCAGTCTGACGTCTTACGTTGGGTTGTGCTCTCACGCCGACGCATATGAGCTGAGCCAGCTTATTACAATAAAGGCATTAACCAAGCAGGAGGATTAGACATGGATCGTAAAAGATATGAGGATCGTCTATGACGAGATCACAGTTGAGGGCTGTCGCTCTGGCGAACGAATAGTTAATGGCACTTTCCGCGAGATGGAACGGAAAGTGCCACCGTCAGAAATTGAACAACGTCGTCCTGCCTGGTACTTGTTCTATAGCCAGCTTTATTTTGGCCTCGTTGAGTCCCAGGCAGCCGCGCGAGCAGTAAAGGGTGATCAGACCATCAATGACTGGCTGGCTCGGGACGAAGAGAAAGACCGTGTCTTAGCTAACGCCCACGTCGAGGGTAGTATGTACTGCCGCAGTTGCGGCAAAGATATGCGGGTGATTAGCAAGAACTATATGCGTCGCGAGGGTCGCAATGAAGATGATATCCTACTGATGTTTGAGTGTGATAGCTGCAATAAGCGCCAGGCTTACTGGCAAGACGGCACCGAGTGGGAGGGTGCCAAGACCTTATGCGAGAAATGCGGCGAATCAATGGATCATACCGGCAAAACTGATAACAAGATTGTCACAATTACCTACAAATGCCCAAAATGTGGACATAGTTACCAAGACAGCTTTGAGCTTGGTGGAAGTACCGAAGAAGAGCCACCCGATCCTAACTATGAGCTGGATAATAAGCGGTTTGTCTTCGATAGTGACATGATGTTTAAGTACGAGCAGAAACGCCGTCATCTCGAGCGTCTAATGAAGCTCGAGGCTACCGTCGCTGATCAAGCTGTGCATACCGATATCTATGAGACCATCAAAGATATCAAGAAGCTCAAAATTGCTCAGTTGGCTGAGATCTTGAAACCAATCCTAGAGAAAGCTAGCTACACCGAGTTTAAGCTGGATCAGCCGCAGCTAGGCCGCGAGGTGGCTGTTGGTTTCAGTTGCCTAGACGCTAAACCAGAGCGTGAAGAATATAACAGCAAAAAAGATCTGCAAAAACTGATCGGTAAGACCCTTGAAGACACAAATTGGCGACTGATGAGCGAGGGGGTGAGTTACCGAGTTGGCTATTTGACCGGTCGGCTCCGAGCCTACGAAAGCGAAGATGAACTACGGAAGCTAATCGAGCAAAAAGCCAAGCATGGCACCTTACCGCCACCAACAGCGAAGCCAGTTGAAGAACTGCCGGATCATCCACCGACAACGCTGAGCCCAAGAGAGCGCAACCTTCGTGAATCGTCCCTGGTTTACCTGCACAATATGACTCTGGATTCGGTACCAGCCGAGATCACCCTTAAGAGCGGCAAGAAAAAGTCGACCAGTATTCCTTTTATTCGATCCAAAATGAATCCGCTACTCCGAGTGATCATACCGATGCGCGATAATGATGACTCAGTGCCTGACTTTATCCGGACATTCGATTTTAAGATGAGCAGCGGTAAAGAAGAGATCCCTAACGTCAAAAAAGACAGCTTGGGCCGAGAAATAAGGAGAACTGACGCCAAAGACAAGTTAGAATAGAGGCTATGGAGCATGAACATCCATTAGGCTTTGATTCTTCACAGCCACCAGATTCTGAAAGGAGCCCCGAAATGGAGGCAAGACCTGCCATTGACGCTCTGCCTGAAACATTGGGCTTTGTTGAGACGGAAGAACTGGGCCAGCTCCGTGGACAGCTGGTTGAAGCCATGTCGGCCGGTGCTGATGTCAAAGAGTTGGCTACTCGCTACCACTTGCTCGCCGAAGAGGTAGTCAATCAACGAGAGGGTGATGACTTTGCGAAAGCTCAGATTGGCCTGATTGTGCAAATGGGTCTGATTCGTCGTGATGGCGGCCGGAGCGAGAATTACGCCGAAGATCTGCAGGATGCACTGACCTATGCCGACAATATGGGCTTTGCAGACGTTATGCCGGTTTTGGAAGAAGCACTAGGTGTTCAAACCGACGGCGAAAGAATCCCAGAAGTGGCCACCAAAGAGCCAACCAGCGAGCAACTTGCCAATGTCTGCGGCGAGGTGCTCTCAGCTGAGGATTGCGAGGAACTGGCTATAATGCCAATGGATGAGGCGCTTGGCTGCGCCTTCACGCTCCTGATCGAGAACGGGGTCGAAGATCCCGAAGACTTCTTGAGGTCCAAAGGAATTCTCGAGGAGCAGGCCTGACTTCGGTCGGGCCGCACCCTAAGACTTCAAAGTTGGAAGTTTTAGGGTGCGTCTCTTTTCGAACAAACGGACTAGCCTCTGAGCTGCCCGCATTGCCGCTTCATCATTGGGAAACTCTAGGTCACGCATTTCCCTAGTAATACGCTTAAATTCTTCGAGATCCTGTTTGCTAATTTGTACCATGATTTATTCCTATTTAAGGCACCATTAACTACTCTCCCTATCTGATAATGCAAGCTTAAGCGGATTAAAAGGTCAGAACGCTAGCCCATGCGTTGTAATAGCGATTCAGTCAAGTCAAGGCTACGAGGGCTTCGAAATGAGACACGAAACAATCCCCTTTTTATAGTGTCTTATTTGTCTCATTTCCTCCTTAAGGGATATAATCCTTGAGACAGTCGGAAAGTTCCTGACCCGGCTGCTCCGCCAAGAATAAAGTTCTAAAACGACCCGTCCACCTAAAGTGCATACTAAAGGTACAAGGTCGTTTTTAATTACCGCAAAATGTTATGTGGTGCGTGAATTTTGACCATTCCCGTTCAGATGGCGATGGGATTCGAACTGGCCGGGATAAACTTTTTAGACCTCGTTTTTCGCTCAACATAGACCTTTTGATCTTTGAGGAATAATTCGCCGGTTACATATTGGAGAATCTCACGCTTTTCTTCTTTAGTTCCATGTTGCAGCACATACTTTGAGTATGCTTTCAGATCGATCGTTGGCTTGGTTTTTTGAGAACTACTATTGTTACTTTGCTCTAATACGCCTATAAACCTCTCATATCGTATGAGTTCTTCTTTGAACTGTTGGTGAGCACCTATTTCATCTATTTCAAGCTCATCGATAACATTAAGCAACTCGATCATCAGTTCGCCTTCGCGAATGTATGGCTGGATGCAGTCAAGATCGTTTGCCCTACCGCAGTGGTAGTACACATACCGTCTGATCTCGCCAGTTTTGAGCTTCTTCAACTTTTCTTCTGCTGTAACACCCGTTTTACAAACACCACATTTGATCATCCTAGTGAAACTAAACTCTTTGGTACCTGCTGGAGCCTTTGGGGCTACCGTCAGCTGGATCTGGACTTCGTCAAACAGATCTTTGCTGATTATCGGTGCATGTTTTCAGTGATGCATCGTTTCGCTGGTCTTGGGGTATTGGAACTCGCCGTAGTAGAAGGGATTCTTTAGCGTACGGTAAATATGGCTTAAGACGAGGCGTTTACCATGTCTGCTTACGAAGTCTATGCCATCGAGCCAGCGTTTTACTTCCCGGCCGGTGTAGGCTTGTTTGGCGACTCTCTCAAACATTTCTACAATGATCGGTGATCGAATTTCATCGACAATTATCTTCTCATCGCCGAGACCATTATTCAGGTAGCCGATCGGCGCAACTCCAGGTCTCCAGCCGTTGGCGGCTTTGTTGTGTAGTCCCCGGATGACATTGAGGCCTCTGTTATCGTTCTCTAGCTTGGCCTGTGAGCCAAGAATCATCAGCAGGAACTTCTCATTTGGCGAGTTAGTGAACGTTTGACCGTGAGTGCGGATCTCCGCGAGCTTACCCTGATCCATCAAATCTACCAGAATACCAAGGTCACCGGCATTTCGGGACAACCTATCAGGTGCCCATGTCACAATTCCGTTGAAGTAGCCAAGTTGAATGTCCTTAATAAGTCGGTTATAGATCGGCCTAGTGCCTGATTCTTTGGAGGAATGACTCTCTTTGCGAACTTCGGCTATTTCTATGCCCCAATGGTCGGCAAGTAGTAGCATTTCCTTGATTTGTTGCTCGATTGATAAGGCTTGGCGTTCGTCTTGCTCGCTGGATTTGCGAGCGTACAAACACCAGCGAATCAGTGCTGTTTTTGCTACCTGTGGTGTCTGTTGGGATACGATTGATTCCATACAAGGACAATGTACCGCAATGGGGTACAAAGTCCAGGAGTTTAACAATCGGCCACCTAGAGGCTGACTACACTGACATACTCCTAGAAGAGGAATATATTGTAAAACAACATGGGCCAACTAGTACAGGATATGTCTCCGAATATAAACTACTGGCTATTTAGTTTCTTGTGATTTCAATAGTGAACCTCCCCGAACGGTTGCGTTACCTTGACAATATTACCTACGTATGCTATATTGTTAGCAGGTTAGAACAAAAACAAACAACTAAAATAACACTACAAGGGAAAAGGAAAGCATGAGTGAACTCATCCGAATGACACCAGAACAACCCCAAGAGCAAACTAGCGACACGGTTGAACAAAATGCGCCTGTTGAAACTGGACTTATGCTTCTAGAGCAAGAGAAAACTCTTGAAAAAAGCGATATTGACACCCTACAACAAAAAGCCGGCGAGCTACATGGTATAGACGAGGTACAGCGAGGACTTGAGGGTAGTATTATAGGTGCAGGACTTCAAGTAATGGTTGATCGTTATGGAGCAGACAAGTTCCTCGATGCAATGCAAGGCTATGACAAAGATGGACGGCGAGCAGGTACGCTTCAGGATGTTATACAAAAGCTTGCCCCAGAGAAAAGCGAGCAAAAAGAACTTTACGGAGCAATAAAAGCCGAGCCGATGGCCGCACTTGCAGAGCGATTGGATCAAACGCTTGGCGGCGTAGCAGACGCCAATACACACGTTAGTGCGATGGAACGTTTTCGTAAATACGAGATGTTCAGCGTTGAGAATAAGCGAGTCATGCATGATGTTGACGGAAACCGCGTACATCGCGGCCGTGATACCGGTGGCTATACAGATAGTTCTGGACTACTAATGAGCGGAGACTTCGATAATCTACTCAACAATCATCCTGACCTTGTCGAGAACTTCCGCGAGACAAACGACTCACTCGGACTATTAAAAGGCATTCGTGGTATACACGCAACGGAATACGCAAAGTTTTCTACTGACCTTGAGCAGGCAAAAGCTACTGTAGAGGAAAAAATTGCCGTGGGAGAAGCAGGCGTTGCAGAGCTGCAAACAATTACAGATGAAGTCTTTGGCGATGAAATTATCAAACTTGAGGAGCGGCTTGCTACGGCAAGTAGTGACGCTGCTAAGGAAATGCTACAGGCTATGCTCGACAAGAAAGCCTCTGAAGTTGTAGCTGCTCGTGAAGAATACAAGATCAAAATGGAAGCCGTACGCAGTCAAATCGTTGCAGACCTAGGCGCAGATAAGCTATATCAGTTACCTGCTGCTGCACCTGCCGAAGCGCGACCAACATACAACGACAAAGAACAGAGCTCAGCAGCGTAGCCGCAAAAGCCCAAAAACATTACTAGCTACCTATAAATGAGACACGACGCATATAGGTGTTCTGTGTCTCATTTGTCCCATTATTATCTGTAAAGTGTAAAAAATTGATACATATTCTGAGTTCCAGACCCGTGTGTTCCGCCAATTCTTGCTCTAACAATAGGCGGCTAAACTTATGGACACCAATGACTTAATGGAAGATCAGCCCGATATAAACGAAGCCGAATCACACGACGCCCTCACCGACGAGCTTCTCGCTATCCGTGCCGAAGCCGGCGCTCACCCAGAAGCTCATCGTGACACCCAAGCTACGCCCGAGTCAGGCGCGGAGAGAGACAAAGTCATCGAGCAAGCTAGTGCCGAACGCGGAAACATTCTCAAGGGTGTCCTAACCTCGCCCCTAGTCAGCAACGGCCTCAATCTTGTTCCATTCTTAGGCGGAAGCAAGCTGCTCACCGAATCTATCGCCAGTACAACCCTTGACGGCAATGAGGTCAGTGGAAGAAGTCGGATCATACACGCCGCTATGGGTGCCGGCAGTCTGGCCTTAGACTTCACCGGTATCGAAGATATCCCAGAGGGGACTATGTTGGCCGGTAAAAGCGTAAACCTAGTCGGAAAGTTGGCTGCCAGCCTGGCCGAAAAAGGAGCCGCCAAATCGGCTCGTATTTTCGAAATATCGGCCAAGTTCATGGCCTCCAACCCGAACCTCACCGCCAAAGCCGAAACAGCCACCGAGCTCAAGATTAGAAAGATAATCGCCGACATTCGAGATTACCCTAAGAGTGGCCCCCAAATTGAAGCTGAGAGGGCCGCATAGATGGACAAGCTTGAACTCACTACCCTCGTTCACCAGCTAATCGGGCTCGGCGAAGATCCGGGCGAGCTCAATTACTGGCTAGAAATTTTCGACTACCTCGAGCCTACACAGCAAATCTTGCTCTGCGCCAATCTGCAGCGTGAGCTCAAATCCTTACAATGATTGCCCGCCCAAAACCCAATCTGCCGCTCCTAACACACCGCCTCAAAATTGGGATCACATTTATTTATCTGGCCGGTCTTGGTTGGGCAGCTGAATTCATCATCCCATTTACCCACGTGAGCCATCAAGGGCTCATCTGGATCATCGTCCTCGTATCAGCCGAGATCAGTTTTATAGCTGGCGTTGCAACCCTGGGCAAACCGGCCTACAGCCAGCTCAAACAGCAACTCATCGCCTTCATTCGAAGCCGAAATCGGTGACACGACTGTCTCTCAAATCTCCTCCGGCCGCACTTACCCTCAGCCTGAGCCTAATTCTTGCTCTGCTCATAGGGTTCGGCGGCTTCATTGTTGCCCTGCTCCGAACAGTATTCACCGCCGGCTCCACCCAGGTCATCCCCGCTTTCACAGTCGACGATCGGATCTACAACATCCTGATTGCCAGCCCCACCATCTGCCTGCAAAACCTCACCTCCACGCTCAACGAAGGCGGTTGCCGCGTCCAGCTCCTCTGGAGCTTCAGCCACTCGTTATATCACTTCGACTCACCCGCGTTAGCCGCCATCGGCCTCCGCCTCATCTTACTTATCGGCATCGGGATTGCACTATTCTATTTCAATCGCGCCTGGTGCCGTCAAACCGACCAAAATCCCAACCGCACCATGCTATGGCTATGCGGCCTCCTGGTGTTCATACCATTTCCGCTAATGCTACTCGGCTTCGGCCGCGAGCTCACCGATGCCTCCCTCGTGTACGCAACAATTGCCTCGCCATCGGATCTATTCTCAATCCTCATGACCATAGTTTGCCTCGGCGGCCTGTATATTAACCGTGAAAATACTCGTACTTGGCCGCTACTGGGGCTACTGGCAGGAGCATGGGCTCTAATTCATCCGTATTATATTTTTTATTGGCTAACCATTATCGTCGCCTGGGCATTAATCTCCGGCAAATCCAACAGGCTCCGCCACCTTCGAACGTCAACACTTATCTTGCCCACCCTCTTGGCCGGCGCCTACTACGCCTGGTTGGGGAACACCAACGAATTCTTCCGCAACCAACTCGCCACCAATATCACTCTCTTCGAGCCCAAAACCTTACTACCGCTACTCATTGGCATCATAATCGCTCTAATATTGGCAGCACTCACGCTCAGAAAAGATCAGATTACCCGCGTGATGATAACTCGCGCCATCGATCCATACCTTGGCGTATGGCTTACGGTTTCGACCGTCTGGCAGCTTATTCCCGTTCACAGCTGGCGTCGTTCTGTCCTAATTCTGCTGCTCCCTCTCACTCTGACAACCGTGCGGCTCGCCAATCTCACGCTAGCCCGCCATTATCGAAAATATATATTAGCCGTTCTTGCCACCAATGTAATCATTCTCATAGCCATAAGCTACGAAGCCCAAAGCCAATATCTTGCCGCAAATCTCCGACCCGTCACCGTCACCGCCACCGATCGGCAGACGGCGCATTACCTCGAGAATCATCCCCAGCAGTCCTTCATCGGCAGCCATTGGGCCGTTATGCGATTCCCGTGGCTCAGCCGTACCCGCATGCTCAACGTTCAACCCCCGGAAAGCCCAAATTATCACGCCTGGAACAACCTCCTTCGTGACATCGCCACCCCCGCATTCCCGTGTAATCTAATAACTCAGCACCTTAAAAACGGCCGGGTATCCGGCGTTATTCTTGATCGAACTACCATGAAACCTCAGATAGATTACTTTGCAGCCTGCCGCTACAAAACCGACTATCAAAACGCCGATTGGGTGATCGTTTCACCGTGATCGCGGGAAAAATAGCAAAGCAAAAACCCGATCCGCAATGCGAAATCGGGCTAATGCTCTGGCGGAGAGGGAGAGATTCGAACTCTCGCGGGGGATTACTCCCCCCTACAGGTTTAGCAAACCCGCCCCTTCAGCCACTTGGGTACCTCTCCGTACTAGCTGAACCTCGATACTATACCGCGCAGCAAGCTTTCACTCAAGACCCGCCCCGAGTTTTTTACACTATAATTGAATCACAAAATGTTAACGGGAGAAAAGAATGGGCGAGTACGAACCCTCCTATCGAGGCCCAGACTGGAAACGTGCCGAAGAATTTGTAAATTCCATTTACGAAAATCCAGATGACGCTGTAGAAGGGGATATCGTTAACATGATCGAAATGCCTATGCCGCCAGACAGCACAACCCATGGCGGCCAAAGCGCCGCCGATAAACTTGCACGGCTCGTCGCGAATCCATCGTATCCGATAGGAATTGCGCTAGAACGGCTCATGGAGTCCAAAATAGTCGACTTCGATTTGAAAAGAGACCCCGAGAACGATGAAATTCAGCCTATATTGTCCGGCAGCGTAAATGAGCAAAATGTTAAGGCGACAAAAATTAACTCATTCCTAGACAGACATTCAAATTTAATAGCTGCCTTAAGCTTTATTCCCGACGAAGTAGTCCGAGCCGTACACCTTGAAGATCAAGGAGAATTGCCCGAAGGATATGCCAGCCGATTCCGCGCCAACTCACTCCTTTACGAAACTAATGACGCCGAGATGAACCACGAAGACAACGATGGCGAGACTGCCAAGTTAGCACTTATGCGCTTATTGGATGCAGGCGTAAAACCATTATCCACCCAAGACATCGACGACATTCTGGACGCCGCAATAGAAACAGACAGCCAAAAAGGTCTTTTCGACTAGGATAACTCACCCTTAATGTAAGGGCCTATTTAGCCTGAGGCTCGTGCTCATATTTCAAATATCCTCCGATTCGAACAATCAGTTCTGGCGGATCCGAGATTTTTCCGTAAGTCCAACGCAATGCCAAGTAAGCTGCCGCAATGAGCACCGACAGCCCAATTAATTCCGGCACAGTTACGGCGGACCTCATACATAGAAGCGTAACAACCAAGACCGCCGCAGTCGCCAGGGGCTTCTCGCAAATCAACAAGCAGGCGAACGGAATAATAAAATGCCAAGGCAGCAATACACCCGTCAAACAAAGGGGTACTGCTAGACTGGCTAATGCCAGCCCGGTCAAAGACGACACCCTCTGCCGGACATATAATCCCAAAATGAATCCATACATTACCAGAAAAAGCCCATACGAAGCCAAGATAACATGATTTGCCGAAGCCCCAGGCAGCAAATGGTACATCAGTAATGAGACCATCCCCGTTACCCCTCCGCCCTGGCCAGCCTGCAGCATCGGCCGCCACTCAAACCCAACTAGGGGCTTTAGCGCCAACAAAAATACCACCAGCGCGCCCGATGTCCAGCCCGCTAATGCGATTGCGCTACGCCTGCTTTTAACCAAAAACGGCCAGAAAATTAGTGAATGGGCCTTTATTAAACCTGCCGCACCAACGAGCACTCCCCGGACCGACGCATTTTGGTGATAAACTGCCACCATCAAACCCGCTGCTATCACGATGTCGGAGTGTGGCGTTGCCACAGTATTAATTAAAATTACGGGGTTAATTAAAAAAACGTAGCTTATCCATGCTTTACGCGTAATCAAGAAAATATACCGCGCGCACACCAGCAAGCCTGCCAAATTCACCAACTTCAGCGCCACCACGCCCCAAACAATCTGATTATCCGAAACAAAATTTATCGCTACCATCAACGCCTGCCACAATGGTCCGTAAGGGCTGGGGATCTGCGTCCACCAGATGTGATCAAACGCCTGCGAGTATTGGTCTACGGGAAATTCATAGGGCAAATGGACGTACGGCGATAGGTGCATCAGCCGAATCATTTCGCCGTCAAACAAATATCGTAAATGATCTCGCGAGGTATTCGGAAAACTCGCCAGGGCAATCAATATCAACAATACCGGTAAGAGCCAGTCCAGACGGGTGAGTTTACGCCGCCGCCACATCACTATCGCAACTACTCCGATAATACTAAGGACCGTCAGCACTCCGGCGCCGTTGAATCTATAGTTCGGCGAAATATATGAACCCACGGCCACAGCCGCGAATACCCCCACATACATCAGTCCAATTACAAACCACTTCATTGCGAGAATCATACCAAAAACCCTCATGCACTGCGCTTAGTGCCGAGCGACGGCCACAGCCCAAATCCCGGCGGCGCCAGCATCCCGCAACATCCCGGCGCAAGCCGATAAAGTTGCGCCAGTAGTCACCACATCGTCCACCAGCAGCACCTGCTGGCCCATCAGGGCCCGCTTGGCATAAAAAGCACTCTCAACCTGTTCGAAGCGGCTACGGCGATCCAAACCGATCTGATGCGTCGTAGTGAGTCTCCCTAGCGCCGCGGAGTAGGGCAAGCCGACTCGCCTCGCTACAGCCTTAGCCAACAATTCCGACTGGTTGTACCCCCGCTCACGCTGGCGCGACGCCGATACCGGCACACTAGTTACCATGTGAACCCGTGGCCAATACGGCTCCGTACGCAACATAATCTCTGCTGCCGCCTCGGTTGCTGCGCGCAAACGATGGAACTTCAGTTGCAGAATCAGCTCCTTCACCGTGCCGTCATAATTCGCCCCCACGCTCACTCCGGCCAACGAACTGCGTCTGACGCATAGCTCGCAGGTTTTTCCGCCGGGGCTATTTCTGCCGCAACCAAAGCATATTGTCCGGCTTGGCGCGCTCAAGCCATCCATGCATGTTGTACAAACTACAGCACCCTCGAATCCGCATCCCAAGCAGTTAATCGGCGCTAAAATTTCCAATAATCGATCAATTATCACTCCCTTGCTTGCCTTTCAACGCAACATTTGGCTATAATAGGGAAAACTTACCTGCATCGCAAATTACAAAGCAGGCCTGTAAAATCATGAAGTCATTAACGCGGAGGCTCACCTGCATGCCGGGCAAGAAAAACGCTCCCCTCAACGATCAAGAAAACGTATTACAAGACGACTTCCTAGACACCTCTGTCGAGGGTGAGGAAGACTGGATGGCCGAGGCCGAAGGCCAGCTGGCCGTCGACGTCTACCAGACCAAAGAAAACGTCGTCATCAAGGCCCCCATCGCCGGGGTTACACCAGACAAGATTGATATCGAAGTCGCCGAAGACGTCGTTACTATTCGCGGCGAACGCATCGAAGAAAAAGAAGTTGACCGCGAGCACTACTATGTCCAGGAATGCTACTGGGGCTCGTTCTCCCGCTCAGTCATTCTGCCGACCTCCACGATTGCCGAGAAGGCCGCTGCGTCTCTCAAGGACGGCGTCCTCACGGTGACTATTCCCAAGGTTGCCCAAGACAAGGTCAAGAAGATCAAGGTCAAACCTGTCGTATAGCCCAAGTCTCCAGCTCACCAATAACACCGCCTCACTGGCGGTGTTATTCTTTGTCGGCCCACCCTTAAACATTAAAAAAGACCCTTACGGGTCTCTTCTAAAAGGCCGGAACTGTTAGCTTGCTTGGTTCAAGGCCTTGATGACGAACTGGATTAGCGCAAAGGAAACCACGGCCACCACGACACCAATAACTGCGTACAAGATAGTATCCTTGGCCGCCGTAACATTCTTGGAGTCACCGTTCGAGACTACGTAACGCAGTCCACCGATAATGAGGAAAATTACCGAAATCGCACCCACGAGGAAAATCAAGGTATTGGCAATGATTGTAAAAATTCCACCGTTGCCAAACAAATTATCCTTCTGGCTATTGCCTTGCGAACACGAAGCACCAGCCGTTAAAGGGTCTGATATCGCTGTGGAGTCGTTACAGTTTGTGGAGGCACCATATGCCGGTCCAGCGGAAACCGCCAAGCCCACTACCGATGCTGAGCCTACTCCCAACACCAACACGAGCGCCTGGAGCGACAGCGCCACTTTCTTTACTAACGTTTCTATGCTCATTGGAAATAAACTCCTTAATAAAAATTCAGTTTGATGTGACATTAGCATAAGCGCTTACGACAAGCAATCAACTTCCAATATGAGTGGCCACAAACTGCACAACCGCGAAGGCCACAATTGCCACTACCACGCCAATAACGGCGTAGAGAATAGTATCCTTGGCCGCTGTCACGTTCTTCTGGTCACCGTTAGAAGTTACGTAGCGCAAACCCCCGACAATGATCATGATCACCGATACTGCGCCCACTAGATACGTTAGCGTATTTGCGATAGTCGCAAATGTTGCGGGTAACAGCGACTTGTTGCACGAGCTACCGCAGGCAGCATTCGCACCCGAAGTAATGACAGTCGAAGCCGAACCCAGTAAGATCGTAAATGCACTCATTTTTCTCTCCTCTATTTTCTACTACTATACTTTATCAGAAACCGCTTGCAATAAAAGATACTATTGCGTAAGCCATTATCGCCAATACCACCCCTGCCACCGAATACTTCAATCCATCCAGCCCTTGCTGATACCGCTTAGCATCCCCCGCCGATAATGCTATCTGCAACCCGCTGATAATTATAAAAATCACCGCCAACATACCAATTAATATAACCAGGCCACCGGCGATATTGGTAAAACCCGCGCTCAAAGTCTTGGTTTTATCCGTACAATTCCCGATTCCGATTTCAGCACATGTAACCTTTACTACCACCGGCGTTGCCGCAACCAACCACGTCCCCACCATCTAGAAATTCCCCGCAATAAACGTAACTGCCGCATAAGACATAATAATAAGAATTAGACCCGTAGCGGTATTGATCAGGATGTCTTTTGCCTTCTTAACTCTAGCCGGATCTCCGGTCGAAGTAATGTAGTAAATTGCCGACACCAAAATAGCTATCACGGCGAGTGAGCCCGAAACTGCTATCAATATCCGCAGCACATTCGCGATGAGTACTACCACCTGCGATATGGTAGTTATGGATGGAGTATTACCGCCGGTACATGGAATATTGTCATACAAGCTTGGCAGCACGCCCGTGGAAGTACCACAAGCATTGGCCGCCAAACGAAAAAGCTGCAACACGCTGGTCACGAAAGAATTCCTCCGGGGACCAAGAAATTCAAAATAGCAAACATCATCAGGTACAATATCAGTGCAATTACGGCGTTAGATATCCGCTTTTTGGCATTCTTAACGTTAGTGGGGTCACCCATCGAGGTTATGTACTGGATCCCGGCGATCACCAACACAAGAATGATGATTCCCCCGATCAATAGGTTAAGGAGCCTCAAGACCAGCTTGAGATAGTAAATGATGGCGCCGCCATCACCAGGGTTATTTGGTATCTCCACCTGACCCTTCGCGCACGACCCCTGCGAGCCTGCAAAAACGGGCAACGCCACGCACACCGGCCCGCCACCCGCAACGATTCCGGGTGCATGATATACCCCGTTTACTACCGAACCGCCACCCGGGCACGAGTAATTGGCGGTTGGCGAAATAGGACCCTGCAACTTACTCCCGGGGCAGCCCAGAGGGATGGCTGCAGGAGCAGCATCGACAAAAACCGGCGCCATTACCATCGCCACCAAGATACCAAATAGAAAGATTTGTAAGCGCTTCATTGACTGCATTGTACCGACCCATCGGTCTTAAAGTCAAAAACTCTAGTGCTTAATATTTAAGGGGAGCCAAATTTTGTTCTTCATTTATTTAGCATAAGCGTTGTACAATATGACACATGAGACGTAGGTGGTTCGGAATTTTTCTCGCGCTTTTTTCGAGCATATCTGTTTTGTTGTCTTCAGCTCCAGCTATGGGCGCCCCCGGAGACGCATCATTCGAAATAACGTTAAACCCCAAGGTTAGCAACGTCGAAGTATCGGCTAGACGCGTAGATACTACCCAACAACCTGTTTTCATTAATTTCACATTCGATAGCGCATCTCAGACCTGGAAATCGGGCCCCATCGGCTTCACTAATTCCGGCGTTGGCGACGCCTGTACAAACATCCGTCGCTTCAATATTTCGGTAACGGACGCTACCGGTAGCCCTACGAGCTCTACAACCTGGGGAACAATACTCGGCAGCGCAACTGGCGTGTGCGCTCCATCCAATACGTTGACTAAAAGAACCATTACGGTCACCCCTATCAAGGTAGCCGTTAAAAACGCCAGTCTTAGTGGTACGGTACAATTCTACGACCCTGCAGCCAAACAGTTCGTAAGTGTGCAATCTGGTTTCGTTACCCTTACGCCCAACTCCGGCACGCCTAGTCCGGCCCCAATCACCAATGGCACATTCTCGATTAGTGGCATCAAGCCGGGCACATACACCGTTAAAGCCTCCGGCCAATACCGGAGCCCGACCGGCTTAACCACTGGCATAAACATCACCAAAACAGGTGTTGTTCTAGCAGCCGGCACCAACTCCGTTACGCTCCAGCAGGGCACCGCTCCGCCTTCGCCCACAACGCCCACAACGTCCGCAACGTCCGCAGCAGAGAAGCCCGTCAACTGTGAGGCTGCCCGTTTCACTTGGCTGATTTGCGACGCCATTACTACACTTGTAGGTGTAGTCGACCAAATCCGTGACGACATCATCATACCGTTCCTCAAAGAGCCCCCGCTCGACAAAAACCAAACTGACGTTAAACCCGTATACGCCATTTGGTCTGCTTTCAGAAATGTCGCGAGTGTCTTCTTTATACTTATATTCTTCCTCGTCATCATCGGCACGGCTATTGGCTTCGACAACTACACTATCAAAAAAGTTTTACCGCATTTGGTGGCGGGAGCTATACTGGTGCCATTCTCCTGGCAGCTTTGCGCCTTCTTAATTGACATCGGCAACGTACTCGGCCAAGGTCTCGTCTCGCTCATGACCGATGTTATTGGTACGCCGACAATCGACCTTACCTCCAACTTCACCACACTATTCCTTGGAACCGGCGGCGGCCTTGGCACCTTTGCTTTAGTTGGGGCCGTTACCGTCCTAGGTTTTTGTGCCATAGTCTCGCTTCTCATCGCATTCGCCGGCGTGTTCCTCACTCTGATATTCCGCAAAATATTAATTCTGATGCTTATTGTCATCAGTCCGTTTGCGATCCTACTCTGGATTCTGCCCAACACCGAAAAATGGTTCCGGGAATGGTGGCAGAACTTTTTCAAGCTCGTCATGCTGTATCCAATCATCATGCTGCTCATCGAGATCGGTCGACTATTTTCCAAGACTGCCGGTGCAGGCAGTAGTCTCACGGGAGCCGCTTGGATTGCACCATTCTTTGCCATCGCCGGACTCACCGTCCCGCTATTTGTCGTCCCGTTCGCGTTTAAATTCGCCGGCAAGGGCCTCGCAATGGGAAGTGGTGCCATCGGCAAGCTCGGTGGCGCTGTCGACAAGCGCTACGGCAAAGACAGCGATCTCGCCAGAGACCTTTCCGAAGGCCGCCAGCGCAAAAATGTCGCCGCTGCCAAGATTGCCGAGAGCAATGCCAAAAACGCCCACGGCTTACATAAAGCCGCTCTCAACCGCAAAGCTGCCATGAACTGGCGCCGAGCCGGCCTGTCGGGAAGTTCCGGTAGTGCAAAGCTAAGACGCGGCGAAGCCGTGGGCAAAGCCGATAAAGAATTAAGCACAATTGATGCCGATAACCGCATGTCCAAAGAGGCTAGGCCCGAAGACTTCCGCCAACGCCGCCTGTCCACCACTCAGAGCATCCTCGATGAAAAAGCCGCCAACCGCGGTGCGCGCGAAGGCGTCCTAGCGGGCTACAACGGTGCCGGAAAGCCGAGTGCGTTAGACAAACAAAACCAGGCACGCATTAATACCCGTGACACCTACTTAGCCGCCGCAGGCACGGCCAAAGGCGACATTGAGCGCGATAAACTCAACGAGAGCCTCAAGGGTACGAGCGAATACGTTAGCGCCGCCAAAAAGGTGTCTGCCGCACAGACAACCGCTGCTCTTTCAGCTTCGGAAAAGCTTGCTGGAATCAATTCCGTAGTTGAGGGCGGCGCCGCAGCGGAAAAGATTATGCAAAAAAACCTCGGTATCAGCGCTACCGACGCGCGGAATATGCGCCTGCGAAATGTCACTACCGCCAAAACCAACACCGGCGTAGCAGAAGTTGTAGCCGCCCAACAAACCGCCAATACCAACGTCTCCACCAATGCCGCCCTCGATGCACGAGAGGCCGCTCATGCCGGTGGCGTCAGTCTGGCAGAGGCCCGCAGTATGCGACTGCAAAACCTGTCCGCCGCCACCCATACCCAAGAACGCGAAAAGATTGGGGCCACCGAAGGCCAAATCAACGCCCGCAACGCCATCACATCAGCTTCGGGACAAGAAAATCTCAATAAACTCGTTACCGGCGAAACGCTAGCCGCCCGCGAACAACTAGCCAGCGCCCGCACTATTCGTGAGGCCCGCGCCGACTTCCAGGCCACACCCGAAGGCTACCTGTCGACATCAGACACCATGAGAGCTAGTCGAAGCGAAGCCAATAAACGTATCGGTACGAGCATCGGAGCCCAAAAACAAGAGATCGCCCAGGAGGAAGAGGATATCGCCAAAGCCAAGCGTGACGGCAACCCTGCCCCCCGACTGGCAGACCACGTAATCGCCGGTACCGAAACCGCCAAAGCTAAAACAGCGCAAGACTCCGCTCAACGCCTCGCCGCCGTCAACGCCGTGCGCACCGGCACCGCCGCCTCCACCCGCCAACACACCGACGCTGCCGTCTACGCCGCCGAACGCACCACCGCCATCTCCGACGCTGCCGTCAAAACTACCGCCGCCGCCGTCAATGCCGAAATTGCCGCCGCCGCTGCTGTAGGCGGCATCACCACCGCGGCCGCGGCCCAGAAAGTCCGCGCCGATAATCTCAAAGTCGCCGCCCGCGCCAAACAAATTGCTACGAGCACAGAATTTGCTACGACTACTGCAAAAGACAGGGGTATTATCCAGGCATATGATGCGGCCATCGAGCAGGCCCGAGAAGCCCCCTTGCGAAAAGCCAAGGCAGCGGCCTATGAACGTGCCGATGAAAACGCCCGCACTGACACTTATGAAGAATCCTATAAAGCCGCTAAAACTGCCAAGATAAAGGATAAGAACGGTAAGGATACGGCAGCCCTCCTGTTCACCGAAAAGGAAGCACGAAACCAGGCCGCAAAGGCTCGAGATACCCTCGGTGCCGAACGAGGCGAAAAAGCTGGCAGAGCAGCAGCCGACAAAATCACGAGCGCAAGCGCAGGAATATTAAATCCAATAGAAGGCGAACAGGCTGTAATCGCATCTGCCGCAACAGCCGCAGAAGAATCGGCGATGCGCACAGAAGCCTCCAACCAAGCACAAACTGCCGCCCTCAATCAAGCGGTTGATTCTTCTACCACCAGACTCAATGCGCGAGAGCGCCTAGCCGCCCAAACCGAAGGCTCCGTAGCAACATTAGCTGCCGAATCTGGCGCCGCCAGAGCCCGCTACGACCTTACGCGTCCCGGAGCATCGCTAAATCAAACTTATCAAGCCGCCGAAGGCCATGTAGTCAAGTCCGAGCGCTTAAAGATACTAAGTGATCGCGTCGAAAAGGCTGGCAACGAAGACTTTACCTTCATGGACGCTGACGGAGTCGCACATACCGACACTGTTAAGAATGCCAACTTAGGCCCAGAAGGAGTTACTGCCCAAGATGCTGAAATCAGAACACTCCTGAAAGACGGCGACAAACTAACACCCGAAAACGAGGATCGTGCCATTGCGCTTATGGGAAGACTTTCTCTAACGGGTAGCGGGCGAGAAAGAGTTCGCCAAATCCAAAGAGATTTGTTTGGGCGCAACGAAGACCGCTTAATCGACCCCGATAGATTTGGCGGCCGTGCCAGCGAACTTTGGGAAATTATCCAATCAAAGAACAGTTCCTCTGTCTCCAAAGACTTCTTTATGCCCGAAGACGCAGCCTACGATGGCTACAGTTCATCGGATTTTGGCCGATCCGGTTGGGGCGAAAAAAAGAACTATTTCGAATACGCCAAACGAGTGGATAAGCCGAGTATTTATGATGAATCCACCCGTAACATCCAACAATCTCTGAGTAACGCACAGGTTCTAAAGGACCTGAATTCCGATGACTATGCGCAAATGTGGATCTACCTGCAAGACCCCAAGGCTCTCAGGGCTCTAAACGCACGACAGGGATCAAACGGTAAAGCGGGTAAAGACATAATAAAGCTCATAGCGGAGGCAGGTGACAAGGCCGGAGCCGAAGATAAATGGCTAAAAAAACAGGGCGGCACCGGCCAGCCAGATATTCTCAAGGCTTATATCGACTCAGACGGCGCCGTACTTCCGCCAGAACCGCCCCCTCCGACCCCCTAGCCCCCCGCCTAGTTTTAGCGTAAGCTTAATGTGATATCGAGGTGGAGCTCCTAGTTTATGGGCCAGTATAAGGTGCCGCAAAATGTTGAGGCCGAGGACAAGATTCTTGGCCCGTTAACTTTCAAGGAGTTTATTTACTTCTTGATGGGTTTTGGTTGGTCAGCCATCAGTTTCGCGCTGTTTCGCCAGGTTCCCATACTGTTGATAGTCATCGGCTTCCCGCCCGCACTACTACTATTCCTGCTAGCCTTCTACAATCGCGACGGCCAGAGTTTTGAGCAGCTATTGGTTGCTATGGTCGGCTTTTTTGCCACGTCTCGCCACCGTGCCTGGGCCAAAGACGACATCATCGAGACCTTCCACGTGGAAGCCACCGTACTCGCCGCCGAAGCTACCCAACGTAACCCCGACGAAGTTCGAAGTGAGCTCGAAAAACTCGCCAGTCTCATCGACTCGCGCGGCTGGAACCACCCTCAGGTGCCGGAAACATCCCCGATTGCGCCCTCTGTTGCCCACGCCGACCGCATAGTTCCAACACCGCCACCCATACCAGGCGAAGTACCCAACGACATCCTCGACCTCCAACAAAGCCCACTCGCGCTCAACCTGGCCGAACTACTCCGTGCCTCGGCCGAAGATGTTCGCCAGGAAGCCCTCCAGCAAATGACCGGCAAAGTGGCTCGCCCCACCAAAGGTGCCCCAGCTCCTACAAGCATAAGCGGCGTGACAGTAGCGCCCCCAAACGATATAATCCAACTAGCAACGCAGAGTGATGAGTTAACGGTGACGCAGCTTGCTGCCCAGGCAACCCGCCGGGTTCAGCTGCCAAACGGACAAACCTTGGAGATTCCCGTAAATGGCAGCTAACGCCAGTAACCACAGCGGAAAGAGTGCCCAAGATACCCTCCTGATCGCCGAGATCAAGGATGGAATTGTGGTAATGAAAGATGGCTCCCTGCGCGGAGTCATCCTCAGTAGTGCCATCAACTTTGATCTCATGAACCCGAGCGAACAAGAAGCAGTAGAGTCGGCTTATCAGGGCTTTCTCAATTCCCTGCACTTCCCCGTACAAATATCTATTAAGAGCCAGAAAATCGATATTTCTAACTACCTTGAAAAGCTCGATAAGTTACGCGCCGAACAGCCCAACGAACTTCTTGGGGTTCTCATGGAAGACTACATCGCCAATATTCGTGCTCTCGTGGAAGAGGTAAACATCATGGACAAGCAATTCTACGTGGTCATCCCATATTTTCCGCCCTCAGCCGTGCAAAAAAGCTCCAACTTGATCGACAAGCTCAAAGGTGCCTTTGAAACCACTCCAATGATCACCATCAGCGAAGAAGACTTTCATAAACACAAGCAAGAACTATCGCAGCGCATGGCTTTGGCCGCCAACGGCATGGCCCAGATGGGCGTTCGAGCCATCTCGCTCGGCACCCAGGAACTGGTAGACCTTTACTATTCCTGGTACAACCCCGACGTCGCCGCCAACCAGAAGCTCATCGATACCTCCCAAATTGGCGCGCCCGCCGTCACCAAGGGTACTGGTTCCGCTCCTCGCGGGCCGCTCCCAGGGGCACCAGTATAATGGGATTATTTGGCAAAAAATCGACACCCCAGATCGATCAGGCCCAGCTTGAGCACATGCAAAAAACCATGGAATCTCGCGAAGCCGACCTCATCTATCGCCAAGGTATCGTCACGATGCGCGACCTCATTGCGCCGCCGTCTATCGAAGTCGAGTCAGCCTATTTGCGCCTCGGCAAGCGCTACTGCAAAACCATCTATGTTTACGGTTACCCCCGCCAAGTCTTCACCGGCTGGTTATCGCCCATCATTAACCTTGATGAGCTCATCGATATCTCACTCTTTATCTACCCGGTGGAAAGCCAAATTGTACTCACCAACCTCAAGCGCAAAATGGGCCAACTCGAGGCCAGCCACACCATCAACCAAGAAAAAGGTCTCGTGCGCGACCCTGGACTCGAAGCCGCCATTCAGGACGCCGAAGAACTGCGCGACAAGCTCCAAGTAGGGGAGGAGCGCTTCTTCCGCTTTGGTCTTTACCTCACCATGTACGCCGACACCATCGAGGACCTTACTCAAGTCACCCGTAAAATCGAAGGCATCTTTGGCCAATCACTGGTTTACACCAAGCCCACCACCATGCAAATGGAGCAGGGCTTCAACTCCACCACCCCGCTCGGCACCGACCAAATGCAGATCTCGCGCAACATGAACACCGGCGCCCTCTCCACTAGCTTTCCTTTTACCTCATCCGACCTTTCGCGCAACGAGGGCATATTGTATGGCCTCAACCGTCACAACAACGGCCTCGTTCTCTTCGACCGATTCAGCCTCGAAAACGCCAACATGGTTGTCTTCGCCAAGTCCGGCGCCGGCAAATCTTTTGCCATCAAGCTGGAAGCTCTGCGCAGCCTCATGATGGGCGTCGAATGCATCATCATCGACCCGGAAGATGAGTACAAGCCGCTCTGCGACGCCGTCGGCGGCACCTACCTGCGTCTCAGCCTAGCCTCCAAAACCCGCATCAACCCCTTCGACCTTCCCCGCGTCTTCGACCAAGATGAGGCCGACAACGCCCTCCAGGCCAACATTATCTCGCTCCACGGCCTCCTGCGGCTAATGATGGGTGGCGCTACCGTCAACACCTCCACCGGCGCCACCCTTTCTAGCCCCCTCACCCCGGGCGAAGAAGCCGATCTAGACGCCGCCATCATCAACACCTACGCCCGCGCCGGCATCACCCGTGACCCCCTCACCCACAGCGCCACCCCGCCTACCATGAACGACCTCTACAACACGCTTGCCTCTATGACCGGCACCGGCGCCAGTCTCGCCCAGCGCCTTCGCCAGTACACCACCGGCACGTTCTCGGGCATCTTCTCCGAACAGTCCAACGTAGAGCTCGACAACCCCTTCCTGGTCTTCAACATCCGCGACCTCGAAGACGCCCTCCGCCCCGTCGGTATGTACATTGTGCTCAATTACATCTGGAACAAAGTCAAATCCGACCGCCGCAAACGCCTGCTCATAGTCGATGAAGCCTGGCAGCTCATGAAGTATGACGACTCCGCCAGCTTCATGTTCTCGCTCGCCAAACGCGCCCGTAAGTATTACCTCGGCCTCACCACCATCTCGCAAGACGTCGAGGACTTCTTGGGCAGCAAAATGGGCCGGGCCGTAGTCGCCAACTCATCCCTCCAGCTCCTCCTCAAGCAGGCCCCCAGCGCCACCGACATCATCGCCGAGACCTTCAAACTCACCGAAGGGGAGAAAAACCGCCTCAGCCAATTCCCGGTAGGCGAGGGCCTCTTCTTTGCCGGCCTCAACCATGTAATTATCCGCATCTTAGCGTCCGATACCGAGACCGAGCTCATATCAACTAATCCCGGCGGGACCAAGAATCCCCAACCGGCCGCAGGCGAGGAACAATAATGGCGACTGGTTTTAAATCTTACGGCAAGCAATCTACCGATAATCCCAACCAACCCGACCAAGGGCCAATTAATACACCACACATCGACGGCGCGCCACTAACTCCTAGCGAGCAAGCCTCAATGGATCAGATTGAAGCCGGATACGGATCCACTGAAGCTGCAGAACCAGAGCAATTACCTCAAGATTATTCCGATGCCGAGGAAGTTGACGACGCACCTCAGCAATCGGCACCCAACACTCAACCTACAAATAACCCCCCCACAGATCATCAGCCCCAATCTCATCCGGACACACCGCCCGAAGAGAATCAGAAAAATCCGCATCCTCAAGATGAGTCGGCCCAAAAAGAACCGCCCGAAGAAGAGAAAAAATCTATGGCCAAGCAGGCCGCCAAGGACACTACTAGGCGTACCGCCCTCTATGCCGGCGCCGAAATTGGCAAAGAGATCGCTATCGACGCAACCAAAGAAGTTGCCCATGGGGCAGCCAGAAATGCCGCCAGGCATGAGAGCAAAAAAGTTACCGGCGAAATGGTCAAGAAAGCCGCCAAGTCCGGCGCCAAGAAGGCCGCCAAAAAAACCGCCAAGCGTGCCGCGTTTAAATGGATCTTCGGCTTCGCCCTGCCAACCGGAACCATCGCATTTTTTATCATTGGCGTTCTATTCTTTTTGATGCTCTTCAAGAGCGTCCACATCCGCAACATCTATATTGATTATGAATTTGCCAAATTCAACCGCGGTTTTAGCCGCCGGCTCGATAAAGCTGTCAAAGAAGCCAAGGCCACAGGAAACGCCGATACCGAAGTTCCTGCCACCGCCTCGCCCGAAGATCAGCTCAAAGGAGCCAACGAGGAAGAACTGAACAAAATCAAAAATGACCCGTCCGCGATCGAGAAAGACGCCAAAGCCGGCACGGATTTCGAACAGACCAAAGCCGGGGTAACAGGTGAGGGCGACTTAGAGTTCGGCATTAAGCGCAGCGTACCGGTAGAAGAAGAGACCGACCCTGCAAAAGCTCGAGCCGCCGTGAAAGCTGATATTGAAAGCGATATTCGTGGCCCCAAAGGTGATATACCTAAGGCTCCTGGAATACTGGACGATGCAGTCAAAGAAGCCCAAGCTCAAGATGCCGCCGGAGCTTCCCCCGCAGAAATAAAAGCATCCGCCCTCGAAAATGTCGCCAAAGCAATACAGGGCCCGCTTCCTGCACTCACAAAAGGCCTTTTCATCGCCACCATCGGCTGTATTGCCCGCGACATCTACATCACCAGCGCCGACCTGTTCTCCCAAATCAAGCTCGCCGCACTGGCTCGTACCGCCGCCTCCGTCTTCAAACACGCCGATTGCCGCCGCGAAACCGACAACCTCTGCGGATTAACCAGTGAAGCCGCCGTCTCGCAAATGTTTGACTCCGCTACCGAATCATTCATTAATACGGCCGGGTACCAACGCGCCACTAGTCAGCCCGTCACTTATGCCAAAACTAGCCGCGATTTAGACCCCGCCATGGAACCGATCAATCGCGGCACCGGAATCTTTGGTGAGCTTATGAGCATGGTAGATAGCATGGCCCGCTTTCCGGGCCTAGGAGATGTCTGTGCGCTGGTTCTCGAACCAACCTTCCAGATCGTCTCTACGATCGTAATAGTAGGCGCCCAAGCCTTCCTGGCCGCCACCGGTGTGGTCGACTTCGGCCTCAGCGATGTCCTCTTAGCTGCCACCATCACCGCTCTTCAAATTATCGGCACCAAGGCTGGCACAGCCCTCGCTGTTGATGCCGTCCTGCATTATGCGGGCCTCATCTTCCGTGGCCCCTACACCCCCACCCAAATGGGCAACATGATGGACGCCGGCACCAAAGTTCTCAGCTCCGACGCCTGCATGCGCAGCGGTTGCCACCAGCTCACCCCCACTCAAAACCAGCAACTCACCGACTCCATCCACGCAGACCAAATCGACTACGCCCGCCGCCAGGGTATTGCCTACCGCCTTTTCAGCCCCAAAAATCCCACCTCGGCATTAGGTATGTTGGCGGATCGCGTTCCCACGCATGTTGGCAGCGCCGTCACGCTCGTCCAGACCGCCATCATCAATAGTGCGGTCCCCAGCCGCTGGTTTGCCATGCTCAACCAGCTCGCTACTGCCAACCCCGCAACTGCCTTCGCGGCCACCGCCGAGTACCAGACCTACGGCCTCCCAGACTGGGGAGTCACCGATGCCGAAACCGACAGATACGGCGTCATCGAAAACAGCCGCTGGGTTACCGCCAATGTCAACGCCGAAACCAAAACCAAATTCGAACTATGCTTCAGCACACCCATGAATAAGATGTTAACCGAACCGGGCCTAACAGATCTCGCCTATTGCAGCGCCGAAAACGACGAAGCCATGAACCGCTACCGCATATACAAGATGGATCAACGCGCTTCCCACGCCCTCGTCGTATTACATAACAAGCAGGCCAAATAATCATGAAACGCCTACTAGTAATATTTTCTCTATCGCTCATTCCGCTCCAGGCCCTCGCCGTTACCCCAGACACTACCCATATCCTCAATCGCGAAACTAGCTGGTACGACCCTAGCGACGCCGGCCCAAAATGCGAAACCGTTAGCCCAAGCCCAAGCGCAGCACTTCCCGCAGACGCCACCCTCGATCAAAAAATCGCCCAAACTTTCATCCTAGGCTTCGATGCCGGAACGCCCAAGGCAACAATTGAAGCTCTCTTCAAGAAATACCGAATCGGCGGAATGTACATCACCGGCACTCACAATGCCGCCGCCGCAGGCTTTGATGCCGCCCTATATGCCAAACTCGACGCCGCTGCAGGCGTGCCCATAGTCGCCTCCAGCGATGAAGAGGGCGTAGTTACTCGCTACAGCTACCCAGCCGCCTCCTTCCCGCCAGCCGCCAGTATGGGTGCCAACGCGGAAAAAATCGGTACTGCCGCCGGCATCGTTATGAGGAAAAACGGCCTGACAACCGATCTTGCCCCCGTACTCGACCTCCGCGATGTAGGCACCGGACTCAAGGGCCGCTCTTTCTCAAGTAATCCCACCACCGTAGCCACTCAAGCCGAAGCCTTTGCGACCGGTCTAGACACAAGCGGAATCACCCCTATATTCAAGCACTTCCCGGGGTTTGATAGTACTACCAAAGGCTCTACTGACGACGTTAAAGTGGTTATGTCCGGCTCAATCGCCAATACCACCGCACCTTACAAAGCCCTCGCAACCAAGTTCCCGAATGCTGGCGTGATGATGGGCAATATGTACGTTACCGCCCTCGATAGCGCCAACCCCACCAGCCTCAGCGCGAAATCCGTTTCTTATCTACGTAGCACTATCGGCTTTTCCGGTATGGTCACCACCGACGACTTAGCGGTCAAATCTGTCACTGCCGCTACCGGCTCTTTAGCCAACTCTGTTACCAGGTCGCTCGCAGCCGGCGTCAGCATGCCGCTATTTGCCAATCCCGGCGACGCGGGCATTCAAGCCATCATCAATAAGGTCAAAGCCGGCGTAACACCGGCGGCCATCGCCGCCGCCGATGCTAAGGTGATGAGCTTCAAAACCGGCAAGACTGTCACTACCAACACTGCCGGTAGTGGCGGCTGTTGCCCCAGCAGCGACGCCAACAGCGTAGCCCCCACAGGCAACAACCCCAAAGACGTCTGGGATAACCTAAGGGCTCAAGGATTCAACCCCACTCAGACTGCCGGCATCATGGGCAATATGCAATCAGAATCTGGCTTCGACCCGTTAATCATCCAGGGCGGCGGACATTCCTCCGACCCCGCCGCCGCCGGCGGCGGAGGCTATGGACTAGTTCAATGGACACCAGGCTCAAAACTTATACCTTATCTGCACGGCAGCAAGCCCAACGTCCCCACCGAAATTCTGGCGCTCAAGGAGCAGCTGGACGGAAAAGGTGCTTCCGGCGAGAAAGCCGCCGGCGCTGCCCTTATCGCCGCTGGGACCGACCTCCGGAAAGCCTCCGATGCGTTTGAACTGCTATATGAACGGCACGCCGGAAGCCCCCAACCTGCCCGATATAGCCAAGCCCAAGCCATTTTAACGAAATACGGCTCCAGCACAACTGCAATACTCAACTCCGCCAACAACATATCCAGTATACTTACCTGCGACAACACTCTTTCCGCAACCGCAGACCCCAGGACCATATTCCAAGATTCATCGAATATTCGATGTGCCCCCGGCACCAAAGACCTCGGAATCGCCGATGGTTACCACAAGAATATACTCATAAAAATCCGCATCTGCGCCATTCCTAATCTCCCCAACACTGGCCAGGAAAGCCATAACGGCTTCGGCGTAAATGGTGCCAACGGGGGTTCGGTAGTAAATTCCCGTGTATCTGGGCAAGTATCTGCTATGGCGACTGCCATGAAGAAATCTGGCCTCAATATTATCGCCTCCAGTGCCTTCCGCACCATGGCCCACCAGCAATCCCTTTGCCCCTGCGATGCCGTTACGGTTGCCCTTCCAGGCACCTCCAACCACCAGATGGGCCTAGCCATCGACTTTGGTGGTAATCTCCCTAGTAGTCCAGGTCCGATTCCGGGCAATCCATTATGGGCTTGGCTTACCAAAAATGCCGCCACATACGGATATAGCAACTACCCGCGAGAGGCCTGGCACTGGTCAGCCACGGGGAATTAATATGGAAAGCATACCTATGAAAAATCGACTCATACTCATCGCTATCGCTCTGGCTTCAGTGTTCATAGTCTACGGCCTCTCGCAAACCTCGCGCCTAGAGATCACCACCACCGGCGGCAGTCAGACTAACTATTCTTATGCCGTCATGAAACAATCCAACGATAAGTCATCAAGCACCAAGAGCGACTCCAATGTATTTAGCAAGACGCTTGCGACCGGATCATATGAAGTAAAGGTCACACAAGGCAGTCTTAGCTCTTACGCCGTCGTCAAAACTGCCGGCTTCTTTCGTACTACAAAGATAACCGCCGACTTGAAGCCCGAGCTCGCCCGATCCTTCGTCGGCGATAATCCAGCCGTCTGCATGAGCCTATTGGGCACAACACTGCTATCAAATGACTGTGGCGGTCTTTCGAGTGACATTTACACCCACATTCCATCAACCCCAACCCAGCCTACATATGTCGACACAGCCCTCTCTCCCTATGGTCACTTTGAAGGCAATGCCAGAACCAAGGCAGGCACCCTGGCACTATTTGCCAGCCAGCCTCCGGTGCCAGACAATGTCGATGCAGCACCGCCTATCCTGCACACCGTCTATACCTACGACCCAACTGGCGCCACGTTCCAACCGAAGGAAAAGGCAGTGCTCGACGGATTGTCCAGTGGCGAATCCTACTCACTCCAAGCCTACCGTGACGGCTTCATAGCCTACGACAAACAATTTACACAAGTATTTTATTACGCCTCTATCCACGCTAAACCCGTCAATATTACCCTCGAACAACCCAAAACCTCCGGACTTAACGCTCTCTCCCTAAGCTCAAATGAAAAGGGCGAGCTAGCAGTTGCCTATGCCTCAGCAATCGAAGACGAAGAGGCCTCAAAAAATAGAAACAAATCCACGAACACAGAAATCATAGTTTCCGAAAACGACAAATCCACCCACTTAACATTTAATGCTCGCTACTCGACCATTAGCTACTGTGGCGCCAACCTCTGCATGCTTAACTCGGACAAACACATCCTCGAAATTAATACCATTTCCGGAACCAGTACCAATCAAATATTTGCCATACATAACGTCTCTAAGGCCGCTACAGACGATCATGGCATCCTCGCATTACGGCAAGACGGACTTCTGCGCATAGACCCCGAATCCAAAGTCGGCTACATCGAATACAGCCTGGGTCGATACCAATCATGCGGCCTCCAAGCTAGCGTCAACGGACCTTTGTTGTGCCTGATAAATCCGGAGGGCAACAATGTAGTCCTTCATATCAGCCAACAGGCCAACAATACCGACAGTATCGACAAAAAAGTCCTGGTTCTCGAATCCTATGGCGACGTCAATACGCTTTCCATCGTAGGTAACGTTATCTACATCGTGCCGAAAGGCGTAAATATCATGGATTACGTCAATAAAACTAATGCCCCCGATCCAACAGTTCAGGGCAAGATCAACGCGGGCATCATGAATGCCGCCGATAAAGCCGGAATTGATCGCAACACCTACGTCATCAACATCACCCAACCTCTATAGCCTTCAGTCCCGCAGCTGCCCAATATTTATCGCCAGCCGCTTCGGCCGCTCACCGGCCAGTGCCTCTACCACGTTGAGCAGCTCCACCTGCCGCATCCGCAGCTCTCCCGCCACCCCCGCGCTCTGTGTATCCAAGCGCAATATCCCTTGATGCAACTGCCTCGCCCTCACTTGCCCCGGATACCAGCCGTCCAGCACCCTCTGCACCCCTACGAGAATATCCTCGCGCTCCATCCCCAGCTTCGCCCGCAGCTTACTAAAATAATCCGGCTCAAGCATTGGCTGTCTCCGTAGAGATAATTTTGTGGGCGGTTTTGAATTCCCGCGCAATTGCGTCAGCATCAGTCGTAGTTACCATCGTCTGATAGCCCTCCAGCCGGTTCAGCAGATACCCACGCCGGTACTTATCGAGCTCACTAAACACATCATCCAGCAATAATAGGGGACGCACGCCCGTGTGCTGCTCCGCATATCCCAGCTCCGCCAGCTTCATCGCCAATACCAACGTGCGCGTCTCGCCCCGTGAGGCCACCTTGGTTATATCATTATTCTTAAAATGAATTTTAAAATCTTCCCGGTGCGGTCCAATCGTCGTAAACCCGGCCCCCAAATCTCGTGTCAAATTGCGCGCCAACGCCTCCAAAAATTCATCCTCATATACTCCCGCTACGCTCGGAAGATACTCAAACCCCACCTCCACCGTTTCATTAGCTATATCGCGGTACAGCAGGGGAGTCGCCTCCGATAGAACCGCCAGCAATTTCTGTCGTTGGCGGTAAATTTCCACGGCCAACTCGGCCAGTTTAATATCCCAGGTAAATATTTGCTGCCGGATCCGCTCCATATCAAACCCATCCAGCAGGGCATTGCGCTGCTTCAGAACCCGGCGGTACTGCTGCAAGGTTTTCAAATAAGTCCGGTCGGTTTGGCATAACAAAAAATCCAAGTACCGCCTCCGAGCCTCCGGTGCTCCCGCTACCAATTCCAGATCGGTCGGCTCAAATAATGTCACCTGAATCTGCCCCACGTGTCCCACTAACGTACGCTTAACGCCGTCATGAGTAATTTTCTTCTCAGTCGTTGCCCCTGCCGCGTAACCTAAAGCGTACTCAGTCCCGTCAGTCTGAGCCACCAACCGAAAATGATCCTGCCCGTGCCTTACCAAATCCCGATCCTTAGCCCGAAAACTCTTTGTCGACGCCAACACGTACAAACTCTCCAGCAGGTTAGTTTTACCGCTGGCATTTGGCCCCACCACCAACGTCACATCGGGGTGCAGCTCAAACCGCGCCGTTTCATACGACCGAAAATTAGTTAACTCCAAGCTTTCTACTCTCATATCTCTATTGTATCTGATTAAAATTTGTTTATCTTAGTAAGCATAAGCTTGACAGATTTGCATTTTTAGATTATTATATAGCTTGAACGGGCGTGTGACTGCATGCCACCTGTTTGACCTCACCCGAGGTTGACAACCCTAGTCAAGGTCCCTATAGGAGGGAAAAATCATGACGTACTGGTCGCTTTCTCGCACCACGATTAGGGGGCTGGTGGTCATATCCGCCTTCCTCCTAGCGATAAGCCTTACGGCGTGCGGTTCATCGCACGGAAATACGGCCGTCGCAAACCCCGCCACCCCAAAGCCCTCTGTTATGACAACGCGTTCAGCGGTTGCCGCACCTGCGGCGCCGATTACTCGGGCGTCCACTGAGTTTGCGTGCGACTTCATCACCAAGGCCGACGCCACGGCCGCCCTTGGGTTTGACCCCGGCCCGGGCCACATCGATCGGTCAGGGGCAATCGTCGCTCCAAACAACCTGACTATCTGCGCCTGGGGTGACCCCATGCATTTCGACATCCCGGTGATCGACATGTACGCACAAATGTACCCAACTGCAAAGGTAGCCCGGGTCGCATTCGAAATGCTGAAGCAAAATGAGCACGCCGCAGCCACCGCTCTCAATTGGGTCAGAGACTACCCGGCCGGGTACGGTGCACTCATCAAAGCCTCCCCAGGAACTGGCACAGACAAAGGAGAGAGCTCTGCCCAGGTTGGCACCGGTAAGTGGATCGTCACTATCGTCTACTACCACGCACCGGACGACACAGATCGCAATACGAAAATCGCGATCAAGCTCGCTCAAGCGGTGGTCAACCATCGCCCCTGAGCTCAACAACGCCCCCGACGGGGCCCCATTCATCAGATGAAAGTAAGGTCACGTCGGGGGCCTCACTATGTCTACGCAATTATTTCGAGCCGATAATACAAACTAAGTTCGCAGCGGCATCACGATGTGCAAATAATCATCCGCCGCGTTTTCACCGGCCGGCGATATTACACACGGGCTCAACTTACCGCTAATTGCCACCGTCACCATCGGGCTCTTCACTACTGCCAGTGCATCGGTCAGATACCGAGCATTCAACGAAATCTCACCATCCTCACCGTTCACGTCGCATTCCGCCGACGATTTATTGCCGCCCACCTCGGAATCGTTCGACACCACACTCACTTCGCCCTCAGCCTTAATTTCCAACCGAATACTACCGGCACTCTCCCGAGCAAACAAACTTGCCACCTTGGTAATTCTCGCCAGCTCCGCCGTAGCAATATCAAACGAGGTCTCGGCGCTCTCCGGAATAATCCGTCGATAAGGGGGGAACTGCCCCTCAATCAACCGCGACACCACCTCCACGTCTGCAATTCTAAACATCACTTGATTCTCATCCACATACACTTCCACGTCACCCTCTGCGTCACCCAGAAGCTTTACCAGCTCCTGCATTGTCCGAGCCGGCACCAGTACTGAAAATTCCTTGGGAGCACCCTGAGGCAGCTCTACGCGCTTCTCAGCCAACCGGTATGAGTCGGTCGCCACAATAAATAACGATTCGTCTTCAATATACATATAAACCCCAGCCAACACCGGCCTGGCCTCATCCGCCGACGCCGCCACGACTACCTGGGCCAATGCATCTCGAAATATCGCCGCATCCAAGGTTAGCGCCGGGTCACTCGTAAGCGTCGGGATCAATGGAAACTCTTCTGCCGAAATACCATTAATCTTCGACTCATAATGCGGGCTCTTCACCGTCAATATGCTATCTAGCCCGTGCAACTCAATATTACCGTGGGGGAGACTCGATACAAACTCCGCAAACAACCTGGCCGGTACCGTCAGTGATCCCTGCTCCTCCACCTTCGAACCAATCCAATAATTAATCCCTATCTCTAGATTCGTTGCCGATAACCTTAAGCGATTACCGTCGGTCGCCAATAACACATTAGCAAGCACCGGTAGACTAGCTCTGGTAGATACTACTCGTCCTACACTTGCCAGTGCCCTAGATAAATTTTCCTGAGTTAAACTGAGTCGCAAAACTTATCCTCCCCTTATCCAGCTTTTCTTCATTATACAGATATTAATTAAAAGTAATCGTAGTAATCATAAGGGCTGTGGAAAGTGGGTATAAGTCAGTTTGTGGCTTACTTGCGCTCCAAAACTCATCCACCTCGAGGGGATAACTAGCTCCAATTCCTGGGGATGAGTTTGGGACGGGCCTGTGGACGCCCTTAGACTCGCTGGGTAAAACTGCCCATAATGCTTACGTTTTCAACAATCTTCAGCCCGGTTATCCCCATAGGTTATGCACGGGTGGGGACAAATCTTAACCTAAACAATAGCGGCGTTCAAGCGCTCACGAATAGCGCCAATGTCGCCTCGCAGGTTATCATCGGTCTCTACCAACTTCTCAATCTTCGATACCGAGTGCATAGCGGTCGTGTGGTCCCGTCCGCCCACGGCCGCCGCGATCTTTGGAAAACTCAGAGCCAACTCCTCGCGCATCAAATACATCGTGACTTGCCGTGGAACCACTATTTCTTTGTCACGCTTAGTACCACAAATATCTGCCGCCGACAGATCAAAATAAGCCGCCACCCGCTCAATAATGGTCTTGGGTGATATTGGCCGAAGCTTGGGGCGCGATGCCACATCCGCCGCCAGCAAATGCTTGAGTCTCGCCAAGTTTGGTTCACCGCCATTGTAGTCCAGATCGGCCAACACCTTAGTTAGCGTCCCCTCGAGCTCACGAATGTTGCTCTGCGCGTGTCGGGCAATGTAGTCCACTACCTCGAGCGGCAGCACTATGCCCTTGCTGGTTGCCTTACTCTGAATAATCGCCGAGCGGGTCTCCAGGTCCGGCGACTGAATATCAACGGTGATCCCCATCTCAAACCGCGATATCAGACGGTCTTCGAGCATCACTAACTGTTTAGGTGGCTTATCGCTCGAGATAATGATCTGTTTGTTGGTCTGGTGTAGCGCATTAAATGTGTGGAAGAATTCATCCTGGGTTTTTTCCTTGCCGGCCAAGAATTGCATATCGTCAATTATTAGTACGTCTACGTTGCGATACTTCTCAACGAAGCTCTCGTTTTTCTTTTTGGAAATCGAATTAATAAACTCATTCGTGAAACCTTCGATGGTCACGTATTCCACCCGCTTCGAAGCGTCGCGTCGGATAATCTCATTACCCACGGCCTGCATTAGGTGTGTCTTGCCCAACCCAACACCGCCGTAGATAAACAGGGGATTGTACTTAGTGCCGGGGCTCTTGGCCACCGCCTGGCAGGCCGCGTGGGCAAAATCATTACTCGAACCCACCACAAAACTCTCGAAGGTATAGCGTGGGTTCAGGTTCGAATGCGCCGCCGGGGCCGAGGTCGGAATCGCCGTTTGCTCGCCTCGTCTGGCGGGTGCTTCACGGCGAGCAACTGGTTCTGCTCGATTGGTTGCCCGTGCCGGGGCCGACGAACTCTCCGCCGCCGCTCCCGCCGGTCCTTTGCCCACAATCTTGTACTCTACTGTCTGAATGCCGCTATCCAGACGTGTCAGCAGCCCCTTAATATCAGCGTGATAATTAGTCTCGAGCCGCTTCTTATTGAAGATGTTGGGCACCCCTACCACTATGTGGCCGTCTTCACTCGACAAAATAAAGGTTGGTTTCAGCCAAGTCTTAAAATGAGCTTCGGAAACGCTCATTTCCAACTCACCAAGCACAGATTGCCAAAGCCCCTTCACATCCTGCATAAAGCTCCCGACTCCTAACGTTACAACTATCATAGAGAGCATGAGCCTTTTCCACAACGGCAATTTGTAAACTAATAATTATGCCCAACTTATCCACAGAAATTGCTCTCCAACAGGTATGGCCTAGGTGGATAACCCCGTGGATAGGTGGGGATAAGGCGGGGAAAAATCTTGGGTGAAAACCGAACATTGCAAGAATTTATCTGGCCGGACAAGGTCTCACACCAGCTCGTTCACGAACTCAACCCGCCTGCTTTTCAGCCCTTTTTCTTGTCAGGCGCTCACTTTACTGGCGCGAGCCCTCATACCGCCGTTGCGAGGAGATAAATGTTTTCTGGTCTTCCTCCAAGCCGAAGAGGGGACACGCCACTTCGCAGCGAGAGCCAGACAAGACAACGCGTCGATGAACATGGGGGTCGAGTTCTTGAGCAAGAACGTGGCGGAGCCCCGAAGCGGCCCAGTTAAACCAAATCCAGGCGCCCAATCAACCCGCTTAAGCTACTCAGACTCACCCTCAAACCCGTTGACTCTAGCCTCCAGATAGCGTAAAGTACCAAAGTTATGTCTAAGCGAACTTACCAACCCAAGAAAATCCACGGTCAGCGCGTCCACGGGTTCATCCAACGGATGTCTACCCGTGCTGGTCGACTGGTCTTAAAGCGCCGCCGCCTCAAGGGCCGCGCCCGCGTCGCGATCTAGCCTCGTGCTGGCTCGTGCCAACCGCCTGCGCTCCGCCGCCGACATTGCCCGTGTATACAAACGCGGTGCCTATGGAGGTTCTGGGGGCGTTTTGTCGGTTAAGGCCGCAACTTCCGGCCGCCCCGTCACCCGTTTAGTGGTGGTTGTCGGCAAGAAAGTTAGCAAACGCGCCGTCGTGCGCAACCGCATTCGCCGCCGGCTCATTGAGCTGCTGCGCGAAAGTTGGGCGACAGTCCAACCCGGTTACGATATAGTAGTAAGTGTTCATGCCGACATCAGCGAATTGCCCGCCGCAGAGCTCACCAGCCATCTTGCGAAAGCTCTCGCCCGCGCCCACGTCGACCAACGTTAATCACTTTCGGAGCTTCAATCAGATATGTTTAACACTCTGTTCGTCCAACCGATCTTCAACCTCTTGGCGGTTTGCTACGCCATTGTTGGGGACTTTGGTCTGGCCATTATTCTGCTCACCATAATCATCCGCGGCGCCCTCTGGCCTCTCGTCACCAAGCAGCTCCATTCGCAGCGCGCCCTCCAGGAGCTCCAGCCCGAGCTCAAGCGCATCAAAACCGAAGCCGCCGGCGATCGCACCCTCGAGGGTAAACTCACCATGGAGCTCTACAAAGAGCGCGAAATTAACCCCTTCGCCTCGTTCCTACCCTTAATCATCCAGCTACCTATTTTCTTTGCTCTCTTTATTGTGCTCAAGGATATCGTCAAAGTTGGTGAAATCGCCAAACTGGTTTACGCTCCGGTCGCTCACCTCACCCCAATTGCCGAGATTATCAAGAACAACGCTATTTTCCACCCCACCCTGTTTGGCGCCATCAACCTCACCAAACCCTCTATCCTCCTGGCCGCCATGGCCGGGCTCGCCCAGTTTATTCAGACCAAGCAGATCACCCCCAAACACACCCCCGGAGACACCCAGGCGCAAATGATGACGGGCATGGTCTACATTTTTCCTGCCGTCACCTTCTTCATTGGCCTGTCACTACCTTCCGCCCTGCCGCTCTACTGGTTTACCGCCAGCTCAATCGCCATTCTCCAGCAATACCTCGTTCTCAAGCGTGACGTCCAAGAGCTCGAAGACGGCACCCCTACTCCGGTAGCACTGCCCAAGGAGCACTCACATCGTTCCAAGGGTAAGAAGAAGAGGAAGAAATAATGAGTGATACTTTAGAATTCTCCAAATTGCGTCTCGAAGAGCTGGTTTCTTTTTTTGGCATTAACGTCAAAGTCGCCGCCGATGTTACCGACGATGGCATCGAGCTCAAAATCGACGGCACCCCCGATAGCCCCCGCCTCATCGGCCACCGCGGCGAAACCCTGCGCGCCATCGAATACCTGATCAATCAGATGGTCAAAGCCCACGACGGCCTGTCCCCGCGCGTCCTTGTGGACGTCGCCGGCTACAAAGAAGCCCGCCGCGCCCAGCTCGAAGAGCTCGCCCGCGAAGTCGCTGAGCGTGTCAAAGAATCCGGCGCCGAAGAAGAGCTCAAGCCCATGAATCCCGCCGATCGCCGCATCGTCCACATGACCCTGCGCGACATCGACGGAGTTGCCACCGAGTCTCGCGGCGAATCCCACGACCGCCGCATCGTTGTGCTACCCGCCAAATAGCCGCCGGTTTGAGCCCTAGCTCAGTGGCTCACCCAGTAATATTATCTTTAAGTTAGCGAGCTTTAGCAGCTCGCGATCATTCGTCACAAAATAGTCCGCTCGTTCCCATAGCGCTGTCGCCAGATGAATTGAATCTGGCGTTTTGAGTTTTGGCCCATGCGCGGCTCGCAATCGCCCCGCCCGTATAGCTATCTCCGCATTCATCGGTATATAATCCAGCCCCTCCAGCCCCTCCATAAACAGCTGGGCGTCATCTCCCATCTGTTGGGACTCCATAAAAGGAGCCGCCAACACCTCACTCAGGCACAACACCGACGCCACCCCCGTGACACGGTCTCCCTCTAGTTGCCTCAATACTGCGATCGCGGACTTACTCCAGTCGCTATTTTGCTCTAGGGCGTAGATGAATATATTGGAGTCGAGCGCTATCCTCACCGATCTACGTCCAGCCGCTCATCCCATTCGTCCCGGTCGCGGCGGATAGTCGCCGCGGGATCCTCCCCCCACACTCCCGGCATCGTCCCGGCGTAGCGTTCCAGCACCGATTTCGTGCTTATCCGAGCCTCATCGTCGCCAACCATATTGATAAATACCGGCGTCCCTGGCCCAATGCCCAGCTTCTCCCGGATTGCACGTGGGATTACGATCTGATTTTTCGAAGATGGTTTCATTATAGCCACAGTAAGCTCCAATTTCTTACATTCTATCTCAACGTAATACGAAAGTAAATATCGGCTTACATCTAATAGTCTCGTAGTAAATCCAGCCAACCCAAGGCTAACCGGCCTCACCGGTGCGGGCGCAGGCGAGGCCGGTTAGCCTACTTAGAGGCCGCCCCCGCCGCCTCATAAGCCTCCAACGTCTGCTCGGCCATTCGCCGCCACGAGAACGCCTTCACGCGCTCCTTGCCCGCCGTGCGCAACTTATTTGCCAACGCCTTGTCATCCAGCACCCGCCCCAGTGCCGCCGCCTGATCACTCGCGTCCTTAGGGTCAAAATACTCTGCCGCCTCGCCGTAAACCTCGGGTAGGCACGTCGCCTTGGCCGCCACCACCGGCGTGCCCTGGGCCATTGCCTCCAAGCCCTGCAGCCCAAAACCCTCCGACAGCGACGGGTTCACGTAGGCGGCCGCCCCGCGGTACAACGAGATCATCTCGCCATCGCTCACGTAGCCCACGAATTTCACCCGCTCGGCCAGCCCCAATTCCGCCGCCTCGCGCTCCAGCTCGGCACTAAACGCATCGCGCTTGCCCGCCACTATCAGTTTCACATCACTATATTTCATATCCATTAAAGCCATTGCCTTCAATGTCGAGCTCAAATTCTTATAAGGGTACACGTTGCCGATATAAAACACATACCGCCCCAGCGGCCCCAGCCGCTCAATTGGCGCCGGTTCGGCCACGTTCGCATCCACTGCCAGCAAGGTCGTGCGCACCCGGCCGTGCTTGACCCCAAACCGCTCCACCAACTGATCGTGTACATAATCCGTATCTGTCACCAGCTGGTTTGCAAACCGGATATTATTCCCAAACACCAGCCGAAACGGCAGCCGTTTGGCACTCCGCAATAATTTTGCCAATCCTCGTCCGCGGCTGGTATCAAAATCCACCAGCGTCAGGTCGTGAATCGTTACCACGCGACGTCCTTGGTAGAGCAGGGGAGTATTCGGCGCGGTAAAGTGCACCAGGTCCACGTTCAGAGCCCGTAACTGCAGATAAAACGCCCACTGCTCCCCCAGCGTATAAGGATTTATGCTCGCCTCCACCTTGGTGAAATTAGCCGCCGTTGGCTCCCATATACCCCAATCCGCCTTGCGCATAAGTACAATGTAAGTATTTTCAGTATCAATTTGCTGCAGTTCATCCAGCAGCGCCTTGGTATAGCGCCCAATTCCGGTCCAGTACAACATGCGAGCGTCAATTGCGATCTTCATATGGACACGCTAGCACCTCAGTACGGCCACCGTCCACCCTAGACCCGTACCTCGGTTTGACTTCAGATAGCAAAGACGGCAAAATCGATAAGGTAAAGAGGTTGTGATATACACATGGCAAACACGCAGAAACGCGCCCTCATCACGGGCATCACCGGTCAAGATGGAATGTATCTCGCTGAGTTACTCCACGAGAAGAATTATCAGGTTTATGGATTAATCCGGGGTCAGCACAACCCCAAACGGCACATCCTCGAGCAGCACTTCCCATGGGTTGAGCTCATCGAGGGCGACCTGTCTGATATGGGTTCACTCATCGCGGCCCTCGAGATCTCCCAGCCCGACGAGGTCTACAACCTTGGCGCCATTAGCTTTGTCGCCATGTCGTTTAAGCAGCCCGAGCTCACCGGCAACATAACTGGCTTGGGCGCTCTGCGTCTGCTTGAGGCCATTCGCGTCGTAGATGGTGGCAAGGGCAAGATGCGCTACTACCAGGCTTCCACCAGCGAACTCTATGGCAAGGTCCGTGAAACTCCTCAAAATGAGCTCACTCCCTTCCACCCGCGCAGCCCCTACGGCGTCGCTAAGGGTTATGCCCACTTCATGACCGTCAACTACCGCGAAAGCTACGGCATCCACGCCTCCTGCGGCATCCTCTTCAACCACGAATCTCCTCGCCGCGGCTATGAATTCGTCACCCGCAAGATTACTAGCTCCGTTGCCCGCATCAAGCTCGGTCTCCAGAAGGAGATCGCGCTTGGCAACATCGACTCGCAGCGCGACTGGGGCTTTGCCGGCGATTACGTTGAAGGCATGTGGCGGATGCTCCAGCAGGACGAGCCCGATGACTACGTCTTGGCTACCGGTGTTACTCACCCCATCAGCGAGCTCCTCGACCTCTCCTTTGCCGAAGTTGGCATTACCGATTGGAAGCCCTATGTGAAGCAAGATCCTCGCTTTATGCGCCCCGCCGAAGTCGACCTGCTTCTGGGCGACCCGAGCAAAGCCAAAGCCAAGCTTGGCTGGGAGCCAACAGTTAAGTTCCCCGAATTAGTGAAAATGATGGTCGCCAACGATCTCGAAATTGAAGGCAAAAAAGAGCGCGGCTCCGTAAGTTCTGGCGCCTAGCCCGAAATAAACTCGCATAAAAGCAAAACACCCCGCCGACTACATGTCGGCGGGGCTGCGAGCTTGATGCTCGCGGGGCTGGGGCAGGCACACTCAGGCGAGTTTCCAGGGATGCGTCCCCAAGTCCTCATATGAGCAGTGCGTGAGGCACACCAGTGTGATCGGCCCGTTGGGCACGAAGGTGTGGGCGACGCCAGCCGGGATCTCGATCAGTTCCGGTGCAAGCACCAGCCGTCGGTAGACCCCACCGTCCACCACGTCCTGAGTCAGGATCTCGCCGGAGCCGGCAACCAGGATGAAGGTCTCGCGGCCTTCATGGTAGTGGTTGCCCACCGGGGCCGCATCGGGTTTGGTCACAATGAGCGTAGTGCGCTCAACGCTTCCGTCACCATGCGTGACTGTGGCCTCGGAGATGGTGCGGCGGTCGTCCGAGCTGACCATAGCCATCGGGATGATGGTTGAATCGAACATGTGCTCATCTCATTTCACTTGTCGGCAAGGTTGCCGGAACGGTGTCTCTGATGACGCAGGTTATTATACCCTATAACACTTATGTTTGTCAATAGCTAGCGAAGCCCTAGCCCTCAACTCTCCCCCGCCAGTCCTCCAGCGCTTCGCCCAGCGTCTGCTCCAATGCAATCCTAGGCTCCCAGCCCGTATCGGCCTTCAGTTTTCCGTAGTCGCCATATATCTCGGGCGCATCCACCGGCCGCACCTTGGCTTCGTCCACCACCGGTTTCAGATCGGCATTCTTGGCGTGCGCCAGCAGACCCGTTAGGATCTCGTCTCCGCTCACCGAGCGCCCCGAGCAAATGTTGTAGGTCTCCCCGTTCTTGCCCTTCTCTAGCAGCGCTATATAGGCTCGTACGATATCTCGTACATCGGTGTAGTCACGCCGCGCCGACAAATTCCCGACAGCAATAGTCTTAGCCCCCGACTTCCCGGCCTCAGCCACCTGTTTTGCCAGGTCGGCCACTATAAATCCCTCGTTCTGGCCCGGCCCAATGTGGTTAAACGGTCGAGCTATCACATACTCGAACCCCCGCACCCCGAAGTATCCGGCTAATTCTTCCTGCAACCGCTTGCTCACAGAGTAGGGCGAAGCGCACTTCACCCGCGAAGTCTCGGTGAGCGGCAATGGGGAAGTGGGGTCATACAAACTGCCGCTGCTCACAATCACAAACCGCGGCTTCGCCCCTTGCTCCGCCGCCGCCTCAAATAAGTTCAATTCAATACCGCCGTTCACCTGGATGTAGTGCATCGGCGCATCAAACGACGGCCCCACCGCGGCCAGTCCCGCCAAGTGTACTACCCCGTCGATCTCCGTAAAATCGAGCGTGTCCACTTGAGCCCGGTCGGTCAGATCGAGACTAGCAAACGTTAGCCCTTCGGGTAATTCACTCTTGCCCTTGCTCCCAGTCGCCACCACTTGATGCCCGGCTGCCAGCAGAGCGCTCAATAAATGCGGCCCCACAAATCCATTCGCGCCCGTAACTAATACTTTCATTCGTGCTCCAGATCCGTTTAGGTGTGATAAATCCTATGGTATGAGATATCATAAGAACAGTCTACCCGTGAGGTGGGCCAAGAACCCTGTTCATTATCTAGATAAATCCGTAAAGGTGTACTTCCGCTTGTGAAACAATTCTTTAGCAATCTAGCCAATCGATACCGCTACTCCATAATCCTGCTCCGGCAGCTAGTTATTACCGACTTCAAGCTTCGGTACCAAGGCTCTGTGCTCGGCTATGTCTGGTCTCTACTCAAGCCCCTCGCGCTATTCTCCATTCTTTATGTGGTGTTTGTGAGGTTTTTGAGATTCGGGGTTGGGCCGGTTCCTTTGTTTTTGGGCATCGTACTGTGGACCTACTTTGCCGAGGTTACCCTACAGGGTATTGGTTCCATCGTCGGCCGCGGAGACCTGCTGCGTAAGCTCAATTTCCCCCGCTACGTCATAGTCTTATCCACGGCTTTTTCGGCACTTATAAACTTATTCTTGAACCTGGTGGTTGTAGGCATATTTATGGTCTTCACCCATACTGCCCTTCGACTCGACGCGCTATTACTCCCACTGCTGATACTTGAAATCTTTGTTCTATCAGTCTCGTTAGCCTTCTATCTCAGCGCACTTTTTGTTCGCTTCCGCGACCTCAGTCACATCTGGGAATTGGTCCTGCAGGCTGGATTTTATATGACGCCCATCATCTATACTCTGAACTTTATCCCTGCCAAATACGCAAAGTATCTCATCCTTAACCCTTTGGCTCAGATCATTCAAGACTCCAGGTACGTCCTTCTCGACCCTACTTCCCAAACTATCTCTACCTTCTACCCCAACCCCCTTGTTCGGCTAGTACCTTTAGGTATTGTTCTTGTGACTGCCCTAGTCTCGGTTAGTTATTTCCGGCGCCGTTCGCGATTCTTTGCGGAGGAGGTATAAGGGTATGGCAAAGAAAGACATTGTCATCAGCGTAAAGCACGTCTCGAAAAATTTTGTTCTGCCGCACGAGCGTGTAGACACTATAAAAAGCACGTTTGTGCAGATGTTTGGCAGTAGCAACCGCGAGGTAGAAGTACAGCATGCACTCAAGGATATTTCATTCGAAATTGAACGAGGCGAATTTTTCGGCATCGTTGGCCGTAACGGTTCAGGCAAAAGCACTTTGCTCAAGATCCTCGCGGGAATTTACCAGCCTAGCTCGGGCAACTTACGGACCAGCGGCAAACTTGTGCCATTCATTGAGCTTGGAGTCGGTTTTAACGGAGAGCTCACAGGTCGCGAGAATGTCTATCTGAATGGCGCACTTCTCGGGTTCTCAAAGAAAAGAATTGATGAAATGTACGACGATATCGTTGAATTTGCCGAACTTGGGCAGTTTATGGACCAACGCCTCAAGAATTATTCGTCAGGTATGCAGGTCCGCCTAGCCTTCTCTCTGGCTACTCGCGCTCAGGCCGACATTCTTTTGGTTGACGAGGTCCTAGCTGTCGGCGATGCTGATTTCCAGCGCAAATGTTTCGACTATTTCCGCAAACTCAAGAAGAGTCATACTACAGTAGTGTTCGTAAGTCACGACATGAACGCTGTACGTGAGTACTGTGACCGCGCCATCCTGATCGAGGAGAATGTACTCAAGTCGGCAGGGACCGCTGATGAGATTGCTATGGAATACGCCAAACTTTTCAATCGCCAATCCAAGGCCGTTTCCGGTGATGGCGCTACGCGCTGGGGGGACAACCAGGTCAAGTATGACGACGTATCAGTTGAGGTTGGTGACAAAACCGCCGAAGGTACAATAACTATTCGAGCCACCGCCACCGCCCAAGAACGCATAGATGATCCCATTTTCGGCTTCGCTATCCGCAATTCCGCGGGCCTACACATGCTGGGCACAAACAGCAAGATCAAGCGCCACGACATCGGCATCCTAGAGAAGGGCCAGAGGATAGAGATGGAATGGTCGGTAGCTAATATACTGAATGATGGCACCTATACGCTTGATCCGGCTATTGTTCACAGTGACGGTATAACCGTGTGTGATTGGTGGGAGGGCGCCACCTCTTTTGCCGTCTTCAAAGAAGATCGCACTCCCTACTCTGTCTCACCATTTGTGACCATTACAACCAAGAAGAACAAGTAGCACATGAGCACCCCTGCCAAGCGTAAGTTCTTCGTCGACGGTATGCCGCTCGCCCTCCCGCGAGTTAGCGGTGTCGGGCACCATCTATACAGCCTACTGGCGGCCCTACTGAAACAACCCGAGTTCAACGAGAAGTATGAGATGGTTCTAGTGGCTACTAGCCGCAGCCTGGGTTATCTTAAGGCCTGGGATATTCCGGGAGCCCAGTACCGGGCGATTCCCTTGCCTTGGCGCGTATTTAACCGCCTCCCTGCCACCCCGCTGATGCCTTTTATGGATCTTATTCTAGGCCGCGGGCTGTATTTATTTGGAAATTATCGCAGCTGGCCGCTGCTGCATTCAAAGAGCATTACTTTCGTATACGACACCAGCTACATGGCTTACCCAGACGCAACTACCAAGCGTCACCAATACCTACTCGCCACAAACGTCCCCAAATGGATTAAGCGGACCGATAAGGTGGCCACGCTTTCGGACTTCAGCCGGACCGAAATCATGAAATACTTCGGTACGCCGGATGAGAAAATTCAGATCGTTCCATGTGGCGTAGATAGGGCCGAATATTACAACCGTCCCTCCGGTGAAGTGGCCGCATTGAAGGCCAAGTATAGTCTCCCGGATGATTACCTGTTGTTTCTTGGGAATATCGAGCCACGCAAAAACCTTGTCCGGCTCATCCGTGCTTACCGCGCCCTACCGGTGGCTCTCCGTAGCCGCCATCCGCTCCTTTTGGTCGGAGGCGGGGGGTGGAGAGCAGAAGAGATTGACGCCGAAGTAGCCGCTGCGCGTGCAGCGGGGGATCAGATTATCCTGCCTACCGGATACATTGGCGATACCGATCTCCCGGCGCTCTTCTCGGGGGCAGTCTTGCTCGCCTGGCCCAGCCTTTACGAAGGGTTCGGTATCCCGCCGCTTCAAGCGATGGCTTGCGGAGTTCCGGTGCTAGTGGGCAACAATTCATCATTGCCGGGTGTTTGCGGGCACGCTGCGGTGTATGTAGACGCCGAGAACGAGGCCGATATCACCGCCAAGTTGCAGCTCCTGCTGACCGATCAGAACCTTCGCGAGGAACTTATTATCAAAGGTCAGGTGCGCGCGCAGATGTTTGGTTGGGAGCAGAGCGCCATGGAGCTAATGAATGCTATACGGGAAGTGGAGGCCAAGTGAATAATATTACTATTTCTTATGCTCAGAACCGCGAGGACATTATCCTTAGTGGGTTCTTTCCGGAGGTGGAGAAGGGGTTTTATGTCGATGTCGGTGCTAACCACCCTACAAATGACTCCGTTACTAAACTGTTCTATGCCCGTGGGTGGAACGGAATTAATATCGAGCCCAACCGCAAACTTTTGGCGCTACTGGAAGCCGACCGGACCCGCGACATCAACCTTGGCGTCGGGGTCGCAGGCGAGGCCGGCCGGCTCATGTTCAGGGAGTACCATAACCACGGCCTATCAACGTTCTCCCATGAGATGATGTCGGAATATCAACACAACCCCTCCGCTCATACCAACGAGTACCGTGACTATGAGGTTGATTTGCTGCCATTGGCTCAAATCTTCACCCAGTACAAAGTCGAGCACATCCACTTTTTGAAAATCGACATTGAAGGCTATGAATATGAAGCCCTGGTGGGAAACGATTGGGAAAAGTATCGCCCTGAAGTTATCTGTATTGAATCGAACCACATAGTAAAAGACTGGCACAAGCTTATTCTTGGCCAAAACTACAGCCTAGCGTTCTTCGACGGCCTGAACGACTACTATCTAGCCGGCGAGGCAAAGCAGCGGGCGACTAACTTCTCGTACCCGGATGTGATGCTGCTTGGACCCGTAGTTGTACCTTTTAATCTTTACAAGGAGCAGAAGCGTCTGGAGGGTGAATTGCAGGCAGCCCGTCTTGAGACAGAAGAGTTGGGCCGCGAGCTCGAGCGCACGAAGCAGGAGCTAAAAGGCGCATCGGGGGGGATCGTTCATAATACTTTGGCATTGTTAAGGTCATTTGATATCGCCATCATTAAGCGTCTCAACACAAGAACTAGTGCCGGCCCCAAGAAGCTAGACCTAGTTGAGGGCACCACCCCTATAACTGCTCGCGAACAGTACCTTCGCAACTATATTGACCGGCCCAAGCACCACCTAGCTCGCATCGTTCGCAAGGGTTATTCGGCACTGCGGGCGCTCGGTCGCAAAGCCAAACGCGCCACCCGGTCGCGTCGAGGCGTAGAGTAGTCCGGATGAATCCAGCGAAAACCATCGTTATAGACAGCCAGCTGTTCCAGACCGCAGCATGGCACAGAGGAATGGGCCGCTACTCGCTCAGTCTTCTACGGCAGCTCTTTGCAGACCGGCTGCTCGATTACGAGCACGTTATACTGCTATTCAACCGCAACCTTAAGTTCGATGATGCCCGGCTGGAAGAAATACGAGCAGTATTTGTTGCCTATAAGCCCGAGGTAGTGATGGTTACGCTACCCGATTCGCATGACGGCCGGCGTCCGGACGCGCAGCACCGCGATGCCAAGCGCGCTATCAACTATTGGGCTGAATCGCAGTTTCAGAAGCAGCCTTTCGATTATTTGATCCTGTCACACTTCACCTTTGATTATTTTGCCGTCTTCCCCGACCGCGCCAGAGTGAAGGCCCTGATTTTTTACGATCTTATACCGTACGTCCTATGGAGCGATTACAATCGGTACTTCCCCGGAGACGCTTATTTTGAACGGTTTTGTACTATTTTTGAGGCCAACTATCTTGCGGGTATTTCTCAAACCACTATCGATGATTTAGTGGCCCGCCTTGGAGTTGACCCCCAGCGCACGGCTCAGATTGGTGGCGCACCCATCGAAAGCACCGTTCAAAAGGCCCTGCGCCCGAAAGACTTCGGCAATGAACGGTTCATACTGCTTCCTTCTGCCGATTACCCTCACAAGAACAATTTGCGGGCAGTTGAGGGTTTTGCCCGGTTTAACGAGCAGTTTGGCAACCAGTTCAAGTTGGTTGTTACGTCTTTTGTAAGTGAGCGTAGCCGGGCCCAGCTGTCCGCCCGCTCCGATGATTTGATATTCACCGGCAATATCACCGAGAGCGAGCTGGATTGGCTGTTCGACCACGCCGAGCTTATATTATTCCCTTCCGAGATCGAGGGGCTGGGCTTGCCCGTCCTTGAGGCTATGGCTAAGGGCCGGCCAGTGGCCTGCTCCGCCATACCGGTATTCAAAGAGATTTCCGAGCAGGCGTTTTACATGTTCGACCCCCATTCGTCTGTTGAAATTACGTCCGCTCTCATGAGCGCCGTAACACACCAAGACTGGGAACACAGACATGCCCAGTACGCTCCAACGCTCAAAAAATACAGCTGGCGTAATAGTGCGAAGGCCTTTGCCAGCGGCTTGAAGCAGATTCAAGACCATATGCCGCTGCCATCTGCTCCCGCCAGACCCCGGGTAGCAATTGTTTGCCCGCATCCGATCAGCGGCAGCCCGCTGGCACAATTTATGCAGTATTTCTACTCAGCGCTAAATGAATTGTGGGATATTGAGTACTACTTTGATGCTGGTCACGATGCCCCTGGAAGCCACCCTGCGTATATCGACCGCATCGCTCGAGCCAACGATGTCGGCGACTTCACCCTGGCCCGGTACCACGCCACCGATGCCGTACTCTATGTCATTGATGACACCAAATACTCTGCCCGTATTCTGCGCGCCGCCCTCGCTTTACCCGGTTTTGTGCTGCTCGGGGCAGGCAATCTCGAGTTTCCCCTTACTCAACTTGTGGATGAAGGGCTGATATCGAGCCACGCGGCCAAACTCGAGAAATCATTTGCGCAACCGGAAGCCGCCGGGCTGGCTTCAATGGTAAACCAGTCGTGCGGCGTGCTTACGATGTCCGCAGAGGTCGAGCAGGCGGTGCGAGGCCAGCTCGACCCAGACATCCCGGTGAAGAACCTGGGCGGGCTGCCGTCTAGCTACTCTGAGTATTTGAAGTTTGATGTGCGGAAACTGGCTCACGAATTGGCGGAATTCTGCCGGAGTGCGGCCAGCCCGAACGATGAACTAGCGCGAATTCTTCGGTCGCCCGGAGGTATAAAACAGCTGGATGCTAAGATAAAGGTATATTTCGAAGGTCGTTCCGAGTCATGATCAAAAAGAAGATTCTTATCATTACTACCTATCCGATCGCCAATGCCCAGCACGGTGGCCAAAAGCGGACCAAGGCAATCTATGATGCCTACAAGGCAAACTTCAGCGAGGTGAAGTTTATGGCGGTTTACTATCGGGGCTTTTACCCCGTGGCGGGGAGCCTAGACGTGGCGGTTGGCGAAGCGAGCGCGCGCAAGATCCAGCAATCGCCCTTCACCGGTGACATAATCGTCAGCGACGCGATTTACCGGGAACCCAAAGTGAGGCGCAAAGTTAGCTCGCTGTTGCAGGGCTTCCGGCCGGACGTCATTCACATTGAGCAGGTTTACCCCTATCTGGGTCTCAAGCCGCTACTTAAGGAGCTTGGCCTCAAGCCCAAACTAATATTCGGCTCGCAAAATGTTGAGTACAGCATGAAAGAGGAGATGCTCTTGGGGCTGGGGGTGGACCCCGCGGTAGCCAAAGCTGCTGCCGACCAAATCGAGGGTCTGGAGCACGAGTTGGCGGCCGACTGCGATCTTCTGGCAGCTGTCAGTACCAGTGACCTTAATGAACATATGAAGATGGGTGCCGTTCGTAGCGTACTGGCGCCCAATGGGATAGAGCTTCTGCCTGCGACCGCTGCCGCCAGCACATATTGGCAAAACTACTTTGAGAAGCACCACATATCCAAAAAGGTTATATTTGTAGGCAGCGCCCACCCGCCAAACTGGTTCGGGTTCGAGAAAATGATCGGCAATCGGCTGGGCTTTCTTCCTCCCGACACTAAATTGTTTCTGGCGGGCAGCATTTCAGATTATTTCTCGCAGGGCTACACGAGGGAGCGACTCGAGGACGCGACGTTCTGGCTCAGAGCAGTGGCGTGCGGGCGCTTAAGCGACGACAGTCTGGCCGCTTTGCTCGAACTCTGCGATGTGGTCGTGCTGCCGATTACGGAGGGCGGGGGATCCAACTTAAAGACTGCCGAAGCCCTGCTCTCCGGCCGAAAAATTGTCGCTACCAACCACGCCTTCCGTTCCTATGAGCGCTACCGTGACCTTCCTAACTTATGGGTGACGGATAACCCGGATCAATTTCGCGAGAATCTGACCAAAGCACTCGCCGCGCCGTTCATAGCCCGCACCCCAGAGCAACAGAAGTCCGTCGAGGGCGTGAAATGGCCAAACGTTATGAAGGATCTTGTAAAGGAGGTCTCACAATTATGAGCCATGCACCTGTTATTTGGATTGACCTAACTGACCTGCGCGCCTGGTCCGGGCACCACACCGGCATCCAGCGGGTTGTTTATCACCTCGCGTACGGGTATTCCAAACGCGAGGATGTACGTTTCTTTTTCTACAATGACGCCCGGCGTATTTTCGTTGAGACCCAGTTTATACCGCTAACTGAGGACCCAGGATCGAGTGCGGCCGACATGGCGCCGTCACTCAAGGGCCGGCTAAAACAGAAGGCCGTACAGACCGCCAGGGGCTTGGCTCACCGCGCCCCCGAATCTTGGCGGCGCGCCATCCTCACACCCGAGAACAAGAACCGTCTGCGCCACAACTACCACCGCGGCCGCCATTTCCTGAGTAAGTTGCGCCGCAGCACAATTGATCGCGGACCTGTGGGACCCGAGGCGGTTTTCTCCGCCGGCGATACTGTTTTGATCATGGGCAAAGCCTGGGATTACCCGAATCTCATGCCCGATCTCGGCGTGCTACGCCGTTCGCTGCACTTCAAGTTAGTGCAGGTCATTTATGACCTCATACCTTCGCTTCACCCCCACCTTTTCGGCCCTGGTCTGTTCCGCCAGTACACCCAGCATATGTTTGAGGTCGCAGCCAACTCCGACGGCCTAGTGGCCATTTCCAAGTCTTCCAAGCGCGATATGGAGCGCTTCTGCAAAGAATTACGCCTGCCCGTTCCGCCGATTGGTATCATGCGGCTGGGGGATGATGTTATGTCCGCCGCCCCTCACCCCGGCTCGGTTGGCTCACTTGAGGCGGGTGAGTATATCCTCTGTGTCGGAACGCTCGAAGTCCGCAAAAACCACGCTCTCTTGTACTCAGTCTGGAAGCTCGCGAAGCTCCGCGGCATTGAGCTGCCGAAGCTGGTTATTGTTGGCGGTCGGGGATGGTTCACCGGTGACGTTATTTATGCGCTGGAGCATGACCCAGATGTTCGTGACCAAATCCAGATCGTTAGCGGCATTTCAGATAGCCAGCTCACCTGGCTTTATCAAAATTGTCGTCTTACCGTCTTCCCGGCTATCTACGAGGGCTGGGGTCTGCCGATTGCCGAGTCGCTGGCCTATGGCAAGCTGTGCCTTCCGTCATCCACTTCCTCTATGACGGAGATCGCCGGAGATTTGCTCGAGTATTTCGAGCCATTTGACGCAGCCGCCTGCCTCAACCTCATCGTTAAGTATCTTGATAAGCCCGTATTAGCCAGTAAAGAAGCGGAGATCGCTTCGAAATACCATCCCACGAGCTGGGATACTACCTACGAACAGTTTGACACTTTCGTGCGCTCGGCTTATTGATTCTGCGCGGCATGCACCAGAGATCGGGCTAACTCGCCGATATTCACCGCCGGTTTCACCTCGATCGTTATCGTCTTTTCCGGTGCAGTGATAACAAAATCTTTATAGGGCTCGGCCACTCTGGCCCCGTATCGCCGCGTTCCGTTCACTACAAAGTAGTTGGAGTCGTTAATGTCGAGCCGTATTGGGCCCGGTGCTAGGCGGGTCATGACGATCTTACCCGGAGTCCACGATACCAGACGGGCGTTAGGCGTGAGCACAAGCCCGCAGCCTTGCGCCAGGCTGCATCGGGGCGTGGGCCTGGTATTCAGGTCTATGAGGGCGTCATTGGCATGTATGACGCCAGTATTATAAAGCGTGGCTTCATACTCGCGGTAAAAATGGGGCATAAGCCCGTCGTTCTGGCTTATGCGGTTACCGCCGGGCAAGGACATAGATTCACCGAAGGTACCCGTTTGAACGAATTGGTAGTTGGAAAATGCCTGCGCTGGGGCCACTACGGCGTGTACGAATGCCTTGGCCTGGTAGCCAGCATTCATGACGAATAATTCGCCTACTCCAAGCCCCAACAGACTGTAAAAAATGTAGCGGCCGAATGAACGTTTCCGGGTGTGCTGGGCGACCAGCCCCACAAAAACTAGCACGGCGAACGAGAACCAGATAAACCACCGGGAAGACACGCGCATATTATTGAAGACCGGTAGATCCTTGATCAAGCTATATGGCGCCCATGGCCGTACCGAGCCAGCTCCAATTACAATAAAGATCAAAGCTACCAATAAGACCCCGAGTGTCATTACCAGCAAAGGCTTGGACAATGTTCGTTCGCGGCGGGAATGCAACAGAAATAGTATCCCCAGGCCCGCGGCCACGGTAAGGAATACCCCCACCGATGACGTAGTTTCCGTCCAGCCGAACGGGCTTGAAGGGTAGCGGATAAACCTGAATGGGTGAGCGACCGAGTAGGGCAGAACCACGGCAAAAACTGATTTAGCGGCCCCGAGCGGCGGGTCAGTCAGTATGCGCGGGAAATCACTAACGTTTTGAATCGTAAAAATTATCCGGTGGCCTGCGAGGACCAAAAACGTTGTTGCAGTCGTGAGTATGGCACCTAGCAGTTGGACGCGCGGCACTTTACCTACTACTAAACGGATGAGGAGGATGCAGGCACACACAAGCCCGATCTGGAAAAAAGCGTTATGGAAAGCCGACAGCGCCATCACTGCGAAGGCCGTTCCCACACCCAATCCGCCTCGCCAGGCTCGTACCGTTAGTGCCAAGTACACATAAAATGGCGCCAGCATATACCATGCGAAGGTGAAGTGAGCGGGCAGATGGGCCACAAAGAACGAGGAAAATACCCAGGCTAGGCTTACTAGACAGGCAGTGGTGGCACTAATTTTGAAGAAACGGCGGGTCAGAATATACATCGAAGCATAACCGAGCAGCGTATAGACGACCAGTGCCAGCTTCAGGCCAATCGGCGCCCCAAATAGCAAGACAAATAGCGTTTGGAATGAGAACACGCCAAATTGAGGGTTGGCGTAAAGCGGCACCCCACCGGCAACCCAAGGGTTGAACCAGGGAAACTCGTGATAGTGCATAATTTGGATTCGAATAGCCTCGTAACCCTGACAGAAGAAGCTGAAATCGCCCCATTCCAGCTTGGTGCCAGTTGTGAAATAGGGGAGGCACCATATTAAAATAAGCCCACCCGCTAGCAGGTGGTGCTTGTATTGCCATAGCAGGCTTTTTAACCGGGTGACATCTGGTCGGCTCATAGTGTTTAGTATATAACCAAAGGTCCCAGATCCTCAAAGTGCCACCCGGTTGTGTCCGACCAGGAGTGCCGCAGGTTTCCGCTGGTGCGGTCATAGTAGTACAGCTGCAAAGAGTTACTGAAGGGCGTGACCGTTGAGCCGACTCCAGTGTCGCCGTTGCGGCGGCCGATCGAGCCTGGGGTCCCGTCGAGATCCTCAAAATGCCAGCCGGTGGTATTGGCCCAGGCATGGCGCAGGTTGCCTTGCCCGCGGTCGTAGTAGAACAGCTGGATCGAGCCTCCGAAGCTGGAAACGCTGGAGTTGATGCCGACGTCACCAGATAGGCGAGCGATCGAACCGACGTCGCCGTCGAGGTTTTCAAAATGCCACCCGGTGGCATCGGACCAGGCATGGCGCAGGTTACCTTGCCCGCGGTCGTAGTAAAACAACTGGATTGAGCTGCCAACGATGGTCATCGACGGGCTCAGACCCACGTCACCAGATTGGCGAGCAATCGAACCGACGTCGCCGTCGAGGTTTTCAAAATGCCACCCGGTGGCATCGGTCCAGGCATGCCGCAAGTTGCCTTGCCCGCGGTCATAGTAATACAGCTGAACAAACCCGGCGAACGTAGATACTGTCGAGTATAGGCCCGTGTCGGTAGTTAGGTGGCCCAAGGAGCCCGCATCGCCGTCGAGGTTTTCAAAATGCCACCCGGTGGCATCGGCCCAGGCGTGCCGCATATTACCCTGTCCGCGGTCGTAGTAGAATAACTGGATCGAGCCGTTGAGGGTTGTGACGCTCGGGTTCGCGCCTACGTCTCCCGACTGGTGGGATATCGAGCCAGCGTCGCCGTCGAGGGTCTCAAAGTGCCACCCGTTACTATCCTTCCAGCCGTGCCTCAGATCACCGTTGGTTTTGTCGTAGTAGTAAACCTGGAGCGAATTTGCGAGGGTAGTGACGGTGACGCCGCTCCCGAGGCTGGCGTCTATTCTGCCGCCGGCGTCCTTGCTCGAGCCGTCGATCACCGTGTATTCCCATACTCCGGTCGAGATGTTCTGCGTTGCCACCCGCAGTACGCGCTGGAATGAATCGTAGTAAAACGTGTAAATCTGGCTGTTAAATTCAACCGTCTGGAGGCTGCGCTGAGAGTCGGGGCGGTCGAGCTCATCGGCCGATTCTGTAGTGTTTCCAAACCACTCGGTAAAAATGCGCCAGAAGTTGCGGTTACCGTACGCGCTGCAGCCATCACCGGTTGCGTAAAGATTTTTGAGGGCCGCCTGATTGGGCTGATAGGGGGTGTAGTCATAGAGTGAAGCCGTCGCCTGGTTCTCGATATAGACATTTGCTCCGCCACAGCTTGCATTGGGGCTCCACTGGATAAAGTTCGTAGTGCTGGGCAGGAAGTTATAGTTGCCCGGGTTGTTGGCGTACAGGCGAAACTGCTTGGCGGCGAGGGTGACTTGATTGGCAAACCCGTAATACTGTGCATTGCAGTTGGCCGTATTGTTGGGGCCGTTATCGGGGCACCCGAAACCTGTTGCCGTCCGGTATTGGTTTGGCCATGGCCACTCGTCGCCGAGAATATTGCCGATAGCCTCTTTTTGAATCAATACCAACAAAACCTGAGGGTTGACGTTGTATTGCTGAGCCGCGTTCCAGATTATTTGGGCAGCGCTCTGGGCGCCGGCAGGGGTGGGCTTTCCGCCATAGTTGTCCTCGCCGGTAGTGGGGTTCTGCCAGTAATCACGAACACAGGTGTATGGGGCCGGGTAGCCCTGCGAGGCCCCATACTGGGCCCGGGTTCCTCCGCCATTTTCCGATGGCTTGGTCCCATTCGTGTCGCAGACAGGGACGCGAGCATTGAGAAATTGCTGTATCTGGTCAACAGACATCGCGGAGCGGTTGTAGAAGATAGCGTTGTCGATAATTCGGCCTGGCCGGAAGTCGCTCCCAGACAGAGCCTGCGCTGAGCCGAACCAGAACAAGCCGCCAAGACCACTCTGAAATATCAGCACGGCCATAGCTGCCAGACGACCTAGTGGAATATGCATTGCGGCTAACACTCGTCTGTGCATTATTTACTAACCTGTACAGTTGATTTTGCAGCCGCGGACGCTGTGGCCCCATTTTTAGCCACGAGCTGAACTTCCCACTCACCCGACGCCGGGAATTCCCCGGACGGCACATCGGCTTGGCCGCAGGTGGCTGAGGTGGCATCCATGACAATGGGAAAACTTTTGGAAAACGCAGTCTGCCCCGTTTTTACGAATTTCAATTCACAGGTTCCAACCGACGTCCCCGAAATGGTTCCGCGAATATTGACAGGCTGGCCCGCACTCATTTGAATCGCCCTGTTTATTACCGCCGCCAGCTTGACGGGCACGGGAGTAACTGAGGCATTTGCACCGGCTCCCTTCTCTGCCGATTGATTTTTCTCGGCTGCGGCCTGCTGCTTTTCTTGCTCGGTGAGAGGGTTTTTATTGGTCGTGTCGATCGGCTGCCCTGCAGTATTAGAGGGTTTTGACTTCTCATAAGCCAGTACCCCTAAGGCGCCCAGGGTGGCAAGTAAAAACGCGATAACAATTACGTTTCGTATGGGAAAAAGAGATTTGTTTCGCGAGCTAGCCATCTTGCTTTTTATTCCGCTTACACTTATAATAATACCTTACAAATATCGAATCTACAAGATTGGAATTATCCAAAATGGTGGCCAAGCAAGCTTTTAGAAGTTCATTCGCCCGCTACCTAGTTGTGGGTATTTTATCGTTTGGCATTGACTACGGATTTCTTCTCTGCTTTTATCATTTATTCCATCTGCCTTTATCGGTCGCCACAACCATCGGTTTTTTAGTGGGGCTCACGTCAAATTTTCTGAGCAATAAATATTGGTCATTTAATGCACCCCGGAGCCCACACCATTCGCTGAGGCAGGCAGCTTGGTACGGGGCGCTTGTACTTGCGAATTTATTGTTCACTAATCTTCTTGTAGTTGGCATGGCTAGCCACGGAATCGGACCGGAAATTTCAAAACCAGTCGTCACTGTTCTCATAACAATATGGAATTATTTTCTCTACAAGAAAGTTATCTTTAAAGCTGCAGCAACTAAGCCCTGACTGAAGCTTCTTCGTCCACAACGTAAAGCGGACGGTTTTGCGTTTCCGTGTGAATACGCGATATGTACAGCGCGATGAATCCTTGCGACATCAGCAGGAGCCCCACCAAGAATACAAGCAAAATGCCCAACATCCCCGTTCCCGTGAAATTCCAGCCTAAAGGGTCATGCATGATGAGCTGCTCGACCAGTACTATGAGGCCGGCTATTAACGCAAGTGGTGTGATGGCCAGCCCAGCCCAGCCCGAGAAATACAGCGGGGCCAGGCTTAGCGAGATGAAGCTGTTCATGGCCAGGCCTATCAGCTGCGGGATCTTGTAGGCGGGGTCGCCGCTAAACCGCGCGTTAGCGTCAAATTCGACGATTTCGCGCCGGTACCCAATCCAATCAATTAGGCCGCGAGTTATCCTGTTGCGCTCGGTCAGTCTTGAGAACTCATGTTGTACGGCACGATCGATCAGGCGAAAATCCGTCGAGCCAGGAATCAGATGTGAACCTGTGGTGTTATTGAATAACTTATAAAACAACTTGGAGCCATAGCGTTTCACCGCCCCCTCCTTGCGGTTGCTCCGGCGCACGCCGATAACTACCTGGGCCCCCGACCGCCACTTCTTGAGAAAAACAGGAATCAATTCGACCGGATGCTGGCCGTCGGCGTCAATTATTACAACTGCCGCCCCTTTGGCGCGATGAATCCCCGCAGTCGTTGCTAGCTCCTTGCCAAAATTGCGCGAAAAACTTATCAACCTTACCCGGTGATCGTGCTTAGCCAGCTGCCGGAGCTCTATCAAAGTGTCGTCAAGGCTACCGTCGTTCACGAAAATTATTTCGTAATCCAAGCCCTCCTCGGTATCGAGTACTTTTGTAAGAGCTGAATGTATCAACGCTACATTGCCAACTTCGTTATATGCCGGGATCACTACTGATAGTTGAGGCTCAGAATTCATGCTCTTATGATACAGTACAATTACTTTCGCAATGGGATATATGAAATAAATTTATCGCATGTGAAGCATCGTCGGCAAAAACTCCCGCCACAATATTCTTGAAGGCGCCGTGCCGGCGGCTCTTCCGTCTCTTCCATCATAACCAGTATAAAGCACCCACCTCAAAGTTTGGTATAATCGCATCGAACTCGGCTCGGGTAATTGACGCGCGCCCATGGGCGGGCTACACGAGTAAAATAAGGAGAAGTTAGGTTATGAGCGAAATCACACTGCCAGGGCCAGATCGGCAGCAGCCGACGGCCGGCTTCAGCAATGCAGCCGAGGCCAGAGCTATGGCGAACAATCCTGATGTCGTAGAAATCAGTTCCGAATTAGACCCAGAGGCCATCGGCCTGCGACTGGAGAATGAGGACGATCGCCGCAGCATATACACCATTGATGACGTCGCGCTCTTTCTGGGCGAACAATCACCTGTTCACGGGGGGATCAAAAGTAAAGTTCGGGAATTATTCGAAACCTATCCCGATGGGCTCAAGCAATTTTTCGTAAAAAAGAACCAAGATGACGCTGTGTTGGCTAAGCACCACCATACCGAGGTAGAAACTGGAGGCTCGGGTGTCGAAACATTTCTATTTACCGACATCCCGTTGGGTTCATCCGTTACTACCGAGCAGTACGATCTGGGCCGCGCACAGGGGCGCATTCAGGCAGACGTTCCTGCCGGAACCCAAATGCGCAACCTTCCCGAGACTCACCATGTCATTAAGATCCACGGTCCGGCTAGCTTTGTGCAAATGCTTGAGAGCCCAAAGTTTCACCCCAGTGATCTCGTTGCCTTTGACCCTGATAAGTGGTCGGAGGAAGACCGGCGAATGATTGAAGGCACCCTACCCTGGGCTAAGGATGAGCCCGATACGCAAGAGGCCGGCTAAATCAGTTGTTCGGGACGCCCGTTGGGTGAAGCGCAACCGAAACAAATCTGATATACTTTCGCCATGATTATTGTGATTATCGCTGGCGGATCGGGAACTCGGCTCTGGCCCTTGTCTGTCGGCAGCTACCCCAAACACCTACTAAAACTAACCGGTGAGCGCTCGGGAGTCCAAGAGGCCTATGATCGCGGCAAGCGCATTAGCGACGACATTTACGTGGTCACCGAGGCTAGTCACTCCGAGCATGTTAAAAAGCAGTTACCCGAGCTGCCCGACCACGCCTTCATTGTGGAGCCCGGCCGCCGCGGTACTGCCAGCTGTTTCATTGCCGCTCTCGACCGCGTAGCGCGGCATCACGACCTCGACGAACCCATCGGCTTCCTGTGGGCCGATCATTTCATCCGTGACATCGACGGTTTCGTGCACGCCTTCAGGACGGCTGCCGCCCAGTCCAAACACCACGGCCGCCTCACTCTGGTTGGCGTTGAGCCTACGCACCCCTCCACCCTGTTTGGCTACATCGAAAAAGGCGCCATCATCGACAAAGCCGCCTTTGTTTCCGAAGTTGCCAGCTTCAAAGAAAAGCCCGAACTCGAGCAGGCCCGGGAATTCTTTGCCAGCGGCAAGTATCTTTGGAACAGTGGCTATAACGTCGGTTCCGTAAATGTCTTCTTGGGCGCCATGAAGAAGCACGCCCCCGAGCGTTACGCCGACTTCCAAAGTCTCCAAAAGGTCAAAACTCCCGAAGAATACGATGCTACCTATCTCGGCTTCGAAAACGACGCCATCGACTATGCCCTTAGCGAAAAAGTCGACAACCTCATGGTGGTCCCTGCTACATTCGACTGGCTCGACATCGGTTCCTTCAAGGAGCTATACGAAGCCAACAACAACGACGGCGCCGGCAACGTGATCACCGGCGACGGGGTAGTGGAGACCATCGAGGTGGAGAACTCCTACATTCGCAACGACGGCGACAAGCCAGTTGCCGTCATCGGCCTCGACAACGTGGTGGTGGTCAACACCCCCAACGGCATTCTGGTCGCCCGCAAAGACTTATCGCAGCGCGTCAAAGAGATCGTTAAGAAGCTCGCCTAGTCTGCTGCGCCCCAGGTTGCTACAGACCATCACGGTCGAGTATTTGCTATAGCCCACCGAGCCCCAGTGGCTTGAGCGGCTCGTCCTCGTCATCCCCCTCATCATCAATCGGCAGCCACACCTTACCCTTGGCCGCCTCACTTACCAGCAGATGGGGGAGCGTCGTCGTCGCGACGCTGATTTCCTCATACGTATCGCTCAGTTCCATGGCGATCCTTTTACGCAAACGTTTCTGGATGCTGCCGTTCTGCGCCACCATGAGAATTATCGGTAGCTCCGTGCCCGTGTCTGCTTCCCAATCTCCCTCGGCAGCGTACGCCACGTATTTTTTCACCCGGCGCAACAACACAAAGAATGGTTGCGTTTCTTCATAGATATCCAGCAAGAACTGACTTTCGCCCTTGGTGGTTTTGAGTCTTATGTAGGCGTCCGGTTGCGGCTGCGGGAAATACGTATATTTCTCGGTGTCAATTTGGCTCTTCGTGAAGAATCTCAGCTTGTCGCCGTGCACAGCTTTGAATTGCAGGTATGCGCTCGTGATATTTAAGCAGTGCTCAATAAAGTTCTCGGACACATCTTTATCTTTGTAGATGCGTTTAATGTTTATCGGCTCATCGGCCTTCCGTGTAGTTTGCTCAGCCAGGTTTCGCGCCCCTTTGGGTAACAGGTAATAGGCGGCCGGCTTACCCTTGAGTTTGTAGGTCTTGTCGTAGCGTTTGGCAATAAGTCCTTGTTCCTCAAGTATTTGTAGCCGCTTTTGCACGTCCTTGCTGCTCTTCTTTTCGGCAAATTTGGCCACCTGCTGATTACTAACAAACCTGAATCGTTGCAGTAGCCGTAGTACCGCTATTTGGTCTGAGTTTAGCTTTTTTCGGTATTTAGGTTCGGTTTTAGCTTTAAGGCTTGTATTAGTCATTGGGTTATTACTTCGAGTTTAGTGATAATTATGTCGCTACGCCTACCCTTCCTACACCTATATATATAGATGAAAAGGGATACTATAATTCATATTAACAGATACAAAGAGGTAAAGTAAATTGGGTATCGGTGGAGTACTTTTATATTAAGATATGCGTTACCTTAAAACCGGCCTTTGCATACAAAAACCGAACAAGTGTGGTATAATTTGTTTGTACTATAAGGGGCCAAGTATGAAGAAATCCCAGTCGATCATCTTATTCAGCCAGCAGCAGGTCCGCCGTCACTACGACGAGGTAGCCGAATTGTGGTATTTTGCCGTCATTGACGTCATTAATATCCTCACCGAGTCCACTATCCCGCGCCGTTACTGGTCTGATCTCAAAAAAAAGCTTCAGGGAGAGGGCAGTGAGGTGTACGAAAAAATCGTACAACTGAAATTCGAGGCTGCAGATGGTAAAAAATATAATACCGATGCTGCTGACACCGAAACTCTGTTGCGGCTCATACAATCCATTTCCTCTCCCAAAGCCGAGCCCTTCAAGCTATGGCTCGCCCAGGTTGGCTATAAGCGAATCGAAGAGATGGAAGATCCGGAATTGGGCATTGACCGCACTATGCGTACTTATTTGCAAAAGGGGTACTCCCGCGACTGGATTAACCAGCGCCTCAAGAGCATTGAGATCCGCAAAGAACTTACCGATGAATGGGAGACCCGTGGGATGAAAGAAGGCCGTGACTACGCCATTCTCACCAACGAGATTACCCAAGCTTGGGCTGGCAGGTCCGTGAAGGATTATAAAAAGCTGAAAGGTCTACGCAAGGAGAATTTGCGCGATAATATGACCAACCTGGAGCTAGTGCTCAATATGTTGGCCGAAGTTTCTACTAAAACCATTTCCCAAAAGAAGCGACCCACAGGCCTCGCTGCCAATCAGCAAGTCGCTCGGGAAGGTGGCGGTGCCGCTGGCCAGGCTCGAGCTGAAATTGAACGCCAAACTGGCGAAAGTATTATTACGGGTCAAAACGCTATAGGTCCCGCTGCGGAGTCCAGGGTCAAATCACGGAAGCACCCTCAAGCATAACTGAAGATAATCAGCTGGTTACAAATTTTTACCAGTTGAAAATGGCATTCAACTGTACGAAAAAATCGTACAGTTGAATAGATTAGTATCTATAATAGTAGGCATTATGAGCAACTATATCGCGACAGTAATAAAAGTCGGTAATTCATACGCCCTTCGCGTGCCTAGGCAATATGTCAAAGACGCTCACCTCGAGTTGGGACAAAAAGCCACTATTCAGTTACCCTTACCCCATATCAAGCAGGATCGTAGTCGAATTCAATCTTTACTTCACGAGTTGCAAGCCGCCGGTGCCTACTCGCAGATTACCGACCCGGTTGTTTGGCAGCGTGACATCCGTCAAGATCGCCCTCTACGGGACTAGTAAACCACCACCGTCTGGTTGCTCACTCCGGGAATAATATTCATATTCGCCATTAACTCGGCGGTAGTCCAGTACATGGTTGTTCCCTTTGAGGTTTCGATAATGTGGAACCCAATCGGCGCGTCGGCGCTCCCCACTACGCCGTACACCACCCGCGCGTGCGACGACAGTATGGTTTGCACTACGCCGCTAGAAGTATTCCAGGAGTCCGGCTTGGCCGGCGTGCTGTGCCCCCAAAAGATCACCGGATTACCCTCATGGATGCGCGTGGCTATAAAGGCGGCCGACACATTGAACTGCGACGTGGCAGAACGTCCGAAGCTGCGCGCCGCCGCCGCAATTGGCCCGGCATGGACGCCGTAGCTGGTGGAATTAGCATTACCGTTGACGTCGCCCACGTACATCACGTTTGGGTCGTCCCAGGAGTTGGTAGCAAGGTCCCGCGGGCGGGGATTATAGCTGAGTTTCATCAGTACGTCCCAATCGCTCACATTGATGCCGCGAAATGCCAATAGCATGCGCGTGGCTGCCAGTTCGCAGCTCATTTTGTACTGAGTCTTATAGGCCGGCACGCCGAGCTTTATCGTCTCCGGCAGCGTGGCCAGCGACCCGCTCAGTATGGCGGTGTTGGGCAGTCCCCAGTTCGGCACTACTCCGGCGGTTACCCGTACCGCGTATTCGCTCTGGTAGGCCAACCCCGTGGGCGCGTAAATCATGGTGTTGCCGCTCCACGAGAACGCCCCCGCCGCAGCAGGGCTGATACTAAACCGAGCCTGCGCCGAGGCATGGTCCACCGGTTGATCAAACGTCACTTTGATCGGTGTATTTAACCCTACATTGCCCCCGCCCGGGCTTATGCTCGCCCCCACGGCGCCGGTGCTGGAGAACTGGTAGGCCGTGTCGGCCTCCATAACCCCACCCGCTTTCGACTTCAAGCCCGCTTTCACCACGTAATTGTAGGTCTTGCCCGGCTTTAGCGCCCCGTCCGTCGGCACGTAGCGGTAGGTGCGGTCGTCCACCCAGCTGCCCTTGCCCGCCAGATCAAACTTAAAGGCCGTCGCGCTGGGCTCCATCGGCTGCCCAAAGCCAATATCCACGGTTTGCCCGGGTGTAAAATATCCTCCCGTGCGGGCCGAGGCAATCACCGGCTGCGCCACCACCGTAAAGACATTATTAAACAAATTACGTTTCGCCGGATCGGCAACACGGGTGTCTTCCAGCGTAAAGGTGTACTTTTCGCCCTGTTTTAGGGGCGTCTGCGGTTCCCAGACGAATGTTTTGTCATCGCTCGAAATGTACTTCAGCGGTATCGCCGGTGTTAACGTGGGCTTGAGTTGGCGCACACCTTGGTTGGCCTCGCGTAAAACTACCGTTAGCCGGGGCTTGGCCGCTACGTCCACCGCATCGGCCGCCGGCGAAGTTTTCGCCACCCCGGATGGCAGCTGGGTCGCAAATCCTTGCTGCACCTCGCCGAGAGCCTGATTGGTTACCGCGCGCTTCATGCCCTTGATGTGCAGCGAATACGTGCGCCCGGCCTCAAACCGCTTAGTCGGCGTAAACGCCACCGCGCTCACCCCGAAAACAGTCCGCTCAGTTTGCCACGTTCCGGCCACTTTAGGCTCGATCGTGGCCGAAAACCCGGCCGCCACATCTTGGCTAAAGGCCACCTTGAGCGGCCCGGCTACCAGCACGGCCTGCTGGCCGGCAACTGCTACCTTCAGGGTGCCCTGCGTGCGCATCCAACCCGTCCCTACCACAGCACCCACCAGCGCCAGGCCAACGCCCATACCCATCACAACTGGTCGTTTAGATATTAGATGCATCCGCCCTCGATGCTCCCATCATAGCAGGCTGTCGAGCGGGTCTTGTATCCGTCGAGGGCCGTCGCGGCGACATTATGCGTTTCTGCAGCCAGTTTGCCAGTTTGACACTTGGTTCATCGACGTGCCGCGTAAAGATGTCGGCGGCTATCGTAACTATCACCAAATAGGCCGCCCCCGTGACTAGCAGGCTCAGCAAATAACCGTGGCTCACGCTCAGGACCGTAAACATGTACGAGCTAATCGTGCCCAGCACCAACAGATGCAACAAATACATCGAGAACGAAATCTTTCCTAGGTACCGGAGCGGGCGGCTGGCAAATACCAGCTTGAGAACGGGGGAGTAAACCACCGCGCCCAGTAGCATGGTCGCCCCAATAATATGCGTCAAAATAAACACCACGTTTGGATCCGCTCCGGGCCACCCGAATGAGCTGTAGATGGTACTCGTGGCGCCCGGAATCGGCGCCGCCCCCAGCCATAACCCCACCAGCGCCAGCCCCGCCGTAATCGGCCATGCCAGTTGTTTTGGCGACCAGCTCCTGTTCGTTACATCGCACAGTGCAATTCCCAGCACAAACGCCAAATAGTACGAATTCCACGTCGCCATCGCCAGCAGTGCGTACATCAGCCAGCGCAGCCGCAGTTTGCCAAATAGCCCCAAGAATCCGAATACCAACATCGACCCAATTAATTCGACCTTCATTGTCCACAGCGCGTTATTGAGCAGGCCCGGCGATGAGTTGCCCACCAGAATCCCGTAAGCGCCGTAATATACCGCCTCTCCCAGGCTCACCGTCCGCGGCCAAAAGTTCGCTAGCCAAGAGGAGCCGCTGATAGCCGCCGCCCCGTCGCTAAAGTTCAGCCCTAGTCTAATAATCGCCCACGCCAACAGCACCGAGCCCAAAATCGGTGGCATCAGCCGAAAATAGCGCTTCACCGCCGCTTTTTGCACCACGCTCGTTTTGCCGGTCTGAAAAAACGCGTAGCTCAGCACATACCCGCTCAAAATAAAGAAGATGCATACCGCAAAGTTGCCCGCCACCAACAGCTGCAGGGGAGTGGTGTAAATGGTTTTCTCGATAGCAAAGTGATTTGCCCCTGCCCCGCGCGTGGCAAATACTAGAAAAACATAAGCAAAATGGTGAAACACCACCACCAAAGCGGCTAGGCCGCGTAGTCCGTTGAGGTATTCGAGCCTAATTGTTCCAGCCGCGATTCGGTTGCGCCCGCATCGCCTCAGTTTCATCGGGCCGGGCATAGTCATCCTCGAGCCTGAGCGTGGTGCCGATTTCCGGGGTCGAAGCTTCAAACACATCGCAGTCACCCAGGCCGATCAATCGGTGGCGTTGCCCTAGCGCGGTCGTATAGCCCACTCCCGGTTTGAGCTCAATTTGCTCCAATTTCCCCTCAGCATTCTCGATTAGTACCCCAGCTTTTCCGCGCAGCACACACCAAGTTTCGGTCTTCTGGTCGTGTGCCTGTAGGCTCAACCGCGCCCCAGCATTAATGTGGATAATCTTAGCTGCGTACGGCGCATCGGCGGCGGTTAGCAATATCTCGTAACCCCATGGCTTTTCGGTGCGCTTGGCGGTTGCGTCGGTCTTAAATTCGGACTTATCAATTGAATTCAAAAAATCTTTGGCATCTGCCATCTCAATACTCCCTTTTCTTGATTGTACAACTCACTCCGTGGGCACGCCCCATCCATCACTATATTACGCCTCCGGATGGCTCGCCGCATCTAGTAATAGCCGCTGGATATCCGTCCCCATACGGGTCACGAACCCTTTAACAGAGGTGTGGTACTGAAAAATGGGACAAATGGGACACAAAAGGGCTATATTCAGAAGTGTCTCGTAATCATTGGATAAAGGAGGTGTTATATGGCATACGAACCAAAGAAAACTGAACAAAAGCCGCATGAACCAACCGTGGAAGAGTTAAGGGAGCGTGATGCCCTAGCTCTCGCCCAACTCATCTACGATATCTATCAAGATAAGAAGATTAAGGAGAAAAATGATGCTTCATCATGACATTTCAGACAAATCATTAAAAGGATTCAAAGAAGCCTTTGAAAAAGACGGTATCAAGTACGAAACAGACGCAGAGTATAAAGAGGCTGCGCTCAATCTAGTCAATTTTCATGGACACTTTGGTCGAAATTGACCTGGAGGAACGCCAACGTAAACAACGGCTTGAGAAGGAGCCAAAGGGCTTTGCGCTTGAGGGTAAGGGACGTAACTGCTCTTTATGCGGTCGTGGTGTCTATGATGGCGATGGCTGGTATGACAAAGGGGGCTTTAAATGCATGAATTGTCAGGATGCCGTCAACAAAAAGAAGATTCCTGGCTCGCTTTGTGGCGATTGGGATCATGCAAAAGCAATTCCGGACACAACGCTCGCCATGAAGCTTAACGTTAAGGTGAGTCAGATCCGTAAACTCATACGCGACGGTAAAATATTGCACGGCCGATACCGCATGGACCATATATGATATTGCGGAAAGATAATCCCAGTTTGAGTAATGTACTAAAAACTTTTACTTCAACTGCGTCATAACAACCGTGTCAGACTTTACGTCATACTGAATAGTTAAGTCCATGTGATTGGGCAGTTTTATACTTGATAGATCATTGATGAGTTTATCGATCTTAACTTTATGTAGAGATGAATAGTTAAGTACATAGCTCGCTTGGTGGAACTTTCTTGATTTACCATTTGCTTGTAGCCAAATAAAAGCATCGACGTGACCGATTAGAGGTACTGTGCTTGCATATGCATCTGTTTTCGAAAAATCTGGATTTCTTTCGCCCTTTTGGTTAATTACCCCACCTTGCAAGGCGCCAGTAAAAGTGCTCCAGTTGAGCTGGGGATGCGACGAAGTGAATATCAAAACCCAAGGCAGCTCATGGTTTGGATCTTGTTCTGTAAATTGTTTAACCGCCTTATGTATGTGGTCAAGTATTTTAGTGTGCGAAGTCTTAAACTTGTAAAGTTGAGTTTTAATATCAAAATTAAGTACCGGTGACTTAATCTCACCTAGGTATTTTGAGCGACCCTTCTCTATATAGCAATCGGGCGTTTTATTGGCACCCTCTGCAATAGGTGTCACGGTATAGTCGCGCTTTGTCATAAAATCGCTCAGCATGGTTTTAATTTCAGCTTCAGAGATATCATCACGCTTTGGTTGGGTATTCGTAGCCCATTCCAGCTCCCGCAAAACCTGTTCGGCCATCGCCTCGTCCCAATCCTTCCCGGATCGTTGCTTCACTTGATTATCAAATACGTCATGAAATTGCTCATTGGGACTGTTTCGCTCATCTCTATTAGCTTGCAGAATTTCTTTTAGCCGGTCATGGAAGTCTTTCTGGTTCATGATTTCTTTTTCCGGGATTTTTTCTTATTATCCTGTTCGGCTATCATTCTGTCGGTGTATGATTTAATTTTTTCGAAACGAGCCTTTAGGCTTTCTAGTCTTCTCATCTCTTTGCTTTCAGCTTCAAATAATTCTTCCCTTTCAATGATATGTATCTGCTCAACGAGTTTATCGACCTCAAGTGGATTACGTAGCCATGGATAAACAAGCCCAAGTATGAATATCGTTTCGTCATCTTGTTTATCCATTTCCTCTGCATATGCCTTCAGGCGTTCTTCTTCGTCATCCACCCAGTAACCAGTCCCTCCCAGAGCGTTGAACAGGCCGAAATCCCGCCTACGGCTAACGTGACCTCTTATCTGTCCGTGAAGACTGTCTTCGCCCTCATCTAGTCCCCAACCGCTGTTGTAAAGTGTAATAATATCAAACCAGAAGGAAACATTAATGCCCGGTAAGAGGCATTCGGTAATATCATCCGTAACCTCTATTTCATGCCGTGATAAATCCGTATCTAAACGTGCTTGTTGGCCAATTGATGACATATATGAATTAAGTAACGCTATCGCCTTATCCCACGAGGATTTATCAGAGAGCAAATCCTTTGTTACCACCCAGTCAGAGAGCTCATTCCAGAGCGTCTTTGCGTCATAGTCGTCATTATCCTTAACGATTCTTATATAACTCGGCAAAAATTCTCGTGCAAAGCCCGCTTCATCAATGCCAGCCTGACCTACGTACTTCTTAATGGAACTAAAGTATATGTAATCAAAAATATCATTGATTTTTTTATCGAGGGCTAACTTAAGTAGATTTAAAGCGAGCTCCATTTGGTAGTGTGATGGATATGATGCCTTTTCATCTGGCGTCTTGGACTCTTTTCTTTTAGCTCGTACATCGCGCATATTTTGAAAGTATTCTATTGAGTAAGAAACTAGGTCTTCAAATGACTGCACGTCTGTAAAATCAATCTTACTAACGTTCCTACTCATTAACCCGAGCAGATTCGATTTTGGATACCGATTCTTACCGTCGTGCAAGCTCGTTACGGCACTAATATACTCGGCAACGAGTCCCCTCTGGTTTTTCTCCATGAGGTCTTCGTCATTAAGAATGATTGTCCAAGTATCAATCTTTTCTGTTTCATTTTTAATCGAGCGGATGAACTTCAATCGCATATCTTGTTTGTAAGTTGTTTTATATTTAAGAACTTCAACAGCTGTCATCCATTTATAGACCCTCACGAGCACAAGAATAATTACACATAGTAGAGCTAGCGATAGTACAGCCGAAATTATTGATAGATTAAATAATAGTGCAACTGACACCAGCAGCACTAAAGGAATCGAAATCCTCGCAACAATAATTTTATCTAGTATCACGTTCTTGTCGAAACCGTATAAGTCTTGGCGTTCCATCAAAAAGAAGGCGATTGGAACCAGTAAGGCTACAAACAATGCAGGTATGGCTATGAGTGAATCGTGCGACACATGTACGTCGAGCCAACCTTCTATATTAATTAAAAAGTTCCACATAGCTTATTCTTTAATGGCCATGCTTAGTTTTCTATATATCTCTACCATCGCTAGCGTATCGAGTTTGCAGTATTCCAGCAGGTCTGCAAGGATCTGGTCTTTTTGATCGGCTCGCTTGTCATCTAGTGCGGCTTCCATCCACAGCCGTTGGGCTGACCCGCCCTCTTGGATGCCTAGGCTTTTGTAAGATAACTCAGGACAAAGCACTGGTAGCACTTTCTTGATGCTTGCACTGCCCTCGCAGCGAGGGTCGTCATACCATTTGTTCTTGAACGGCAGCATAAGATCGATAACTCGGTCGTTTATGGCCTCCATCGCATCTTTGTATTCTGGGAACATATCGCCAAGCTCT
>JBBRSS010000004.1:0-71671 GCA_038245115.1 Candidatus Saccharimonadia bacterium | reverse complement strand
TTGCTGTTGAATGAGTTGGGCGCAGGACGGTATGATGTGACGTGACGGCATAACTTTTGTTTTCCTTCCAGGAAGTATTGGTTTTGCCGTCTATTTTTGTGCCTGGATGACGCTTATGTCAAAAGTGAGGGTGGTTCAGAAGTTCGTTCTTTACAATGCCACTTGTCAATGTTTTAATACACTGGCCACAAGTCGGACTTAGGTTCGTATATTGTGTTTGACAACCCATATTTCAGTGACCACCAGCTGTACCCCTCAACCACCAAGTCTACCCCGAGAGGAACCTCTGATGACTACCACTTCCAGCAACCGCCCGCACCGTACCGCCAGAATCGGTGTGGTGATCCCGGTGCGAACCGAACCCGCCAAGCAAGTGATTGGCGTGGTACGCGAACTTTGCGTTTTCGTGCCCACCGCCACGATCGTCATTGTCGATGACAGCGACGAACCTCACTGGCGCCAGTTCGAGTCTGAACTCTCCGACGCCTTCCCGGGCTCGCATGTCCAGCTGCTGCACCGTTCGGACGCCACCCGCTGGGGCCGTTTGGCCGGAGCCGTCTTCGATGGCTTCCGTAGCCTCCGCGAACAGGGTATCGATCTGGCCGGCTGCCTCGATGGTGACGGCCAGCACGATCCGGCGGCCTTGCAGGCAATGGCGCATCTGCTTTCGACTACGGATGCAGATGCGGTTGTTGCCAGCCGCTACAGTTGCGACGGCAGCCCTGGCTCAGGGCTCTCGCCGGTTCGTATGGCAGCATCACGGGCATGCCACCTGGCTGCCAGAACGCTGTTCCCTACCCGAACGCGTGGGTGCCACGACACTATGTCGGGCTGCTTCATGATCCGTCTCTCATGCCTGGAACTGGACAACACTTGGGTGCACCGATTCAAGGTGCTCCTGCAAGTGCTGGTCCAGCACCCGGGATTGCGGGTGGCGGAAGTGGGCTACACGTTCCGCTCACGCGAACTCGGTGAAAGCCATGCCGGCGTAGACGAGGCCAAGGCGTACGCGCAGTGTTTGGCCAAACTATTCCGGCTGGCTTACTTCCCGCCTGCCCTCCAATACGCTAAGGAGCGTTAGTGACAGCGAGATCAAGATACGGCGGTCTGTTTCGAGCCACTGTGCTCGCGACCATCGTGACCGCAATCGCGGTTGGCCTGTTCAGCTGGTACTCAGCCGGTTCCAACCCCCTCGAGAAGATGAGTCTCTATGTAATTCCGGACACGCAGGCTGCCCAGCAACTGAACCACCCGGTCCTGCAAAATCGGCCTGAATATGCTGCAGCTATGCGCCGATTAGCAGCTGAGCCTATGGCCGAGTGGTTCAATGGCGGCTCACCGGCCGACGTTGAGCACCGGGCGCATGTCTTGGCGCTCAATGCGGCCAAAATGGGCAGGGTTCTAGTGGGCGTGGTATACAACCGGCCCAATCGGGACTGCCGGGGAAAATCCGGAGGGGCACAACTCACCAGTGACGAATATCGGGCTTGGGTATTAGGTCTTATCCGCGGTTTGACCGTGGCGGACCATCCCGAGTTTCGCGCGGTGCTCATCTATGAACCGGACGGAGTTGCCCAAACGGTGGGCCGTCAGGCGTGCCTCAAGGGGCAAGCTGCCACCAAACTCCTGGACCTACTAGCCGAAACCATCAACAAGCTCAAAACCAGGCCAAACCTGATGGTGTACCTGGATGCGGGCAACTCTGGATGGTTCAATGATCTCGGCCCGGTAGTGTCTGCGCTCCGGACCGCCGGCGCTGAATCTGCCGATGGCCTGGCCGTGAACGTGTCCAACTTCCAAACTACAAACGACAGTCTGCGCTATGGTCGGGAACTGTCCGATAGGTTGGGAGGCTTGCACTTCGTCATAGACACGAGCCGCAACGGCGCCGGCCCCTACCGGGGTACCGGCAACGAGGCAGCCAACCCTGTCTGGTGCAATCCGCCAGGTCGTAAAGTCGGGCACAGACCTTCCACGATCACGAATGAGGATCGTCTCGACGCCTATTTATGGGTGAAGCATGTCGGCGAGTCGGACGGTAATTGCCGCCCGAACGAGCCGCCGGCCGGCCACTGGATGCCAAGCTATGCATTAGCCGCCCTCGAAGGCGGTTAGGCGTGGCAACGGGCCCGTTCGTCATTTGACGGACGGGCCCATTCCTTTTTTTGGGCATTTATAGTAATAATTACAATGTAATAATAGTATTGCTCGACCCAACATAATTGCTTCGGAAAGGAGTTTATTATCCGCAAACAACTCGTAACTCAACCTACAAAACGATTACGCCCAATATTGGGTGCCGTGATATTGGCGGTAGCGACTATTGCTGCTGTAGCCCTCCCCTCGATGCCGGCAAGTGCAGCCGCCACCTACGTGAGCGGCTTCTCCCAAGAAGTAGCAGCTTCGGGTTTTGGCTTCGACGTTACGAACATGGCTTGGCGGCCGGATGGCAGTATGCTCATAGCGCAGAAGGGCGGCAAGGTCACGTTGGTTCGAAACGGGGTTAAGACGACATTCACGGACATTGGCCCTTTCCTGAACAATGACTTACCAGGAACCGACCTGGTTCTCAACGACCGTGGGCTGCTCGGGATGGAAGTCGACCAGGACGGCAATTGGCTTTATCTACTCTTTACGCAAAACAACAACTGGCCTGGTGACCAAAATAAAACTGCAAAGCTTATCAAGCTGCCAATCACCGGAGACACAGCCAATCTCAGCCAAGCTGTCATCCTACTAGGTGGAGCAGCAAATTTTAATACGTTTTCGTGTGAGGATATGCCGGTAACATCCGACTGCATCGCCTCCGATGCCTCGTCTCACACCATCGGGTCAGTCCGGCAGGCGCCCGATGGTACGCTATATGTAACCACTGGCGATGGTGCCCGATTCGATGATGGCTTCGCGGACCCACGAGCGCTGCGCGCTCAAAACATTGATTCTTTAGCCGGCAAAGTCCTTCACATAGACAAAAACGGCCGGGGAGTCGCGGTCAACCCTTTTTACACGGGCAACGCCAACGACAACAAGTCCAAGGTGTGGGCGTATGGCTTTCGCAACCCATTCCGCATGAACTTACAACCCGGTACCAATACTCCGGTTTTGGGTGATACGCAGTGGAGCACGACAGAAGAGCAGGATTATGTGAAAAAAGGCGGCAACTACGGCTGGCCATGCTATGAGGGATCCCCGAAACAACCTATTTATGCCGCGGACCCCTCAACGAAGCCGGCCTGCGATGCACTCTACGCGCAGGGTCCCGCTGCGGTGCAGAAGCCGATGTACGAGTATGACCGGGCCGGAATTGGGTCTGCGGCTATCGGCGGGGCGTTTTATACCGGCAATAAATATCCAGCAGCCTACCAGGGAGCATGGTTCTTTGGCGATTATGCTCAAGAGTTCTTGAAGTACATGAAAATGGATGGAACCGGTAACGTTACAGTTCCGGCCACGAACTTTGCTACTCAAATCCCAGTTTATGTGGGCATGCAAATGGGCCCCGACGGCTACCTGTACTACGCGTCTCTGACTACAGGCAATATCTACCGGATAGTCTACCAAGATCCCGGGACGCAACCGACCTGCAGTGCAGACCAATTTACCGGCACGTATTATGCCGGCAAAAATCCGACCGGTACGGCCCTGGCGACCGCCTGCTCGGATATTGTCGATAATAATTGGGGGTACAATGCTCCGCTCGCAGGCGTTCCGGCCGATAACTTCTCAGCCGCATATACGGCCACCAAAACCTTTGAAAACGCAGTCTATGATTTTACGGTCACCGGTGACGACGGTGTACGACTGCTTATCGATGATCAGTTGGTACCCGCGCTGGATCATTGGGTAGACCAGGGCGCTACGACGTACAGAGCCCCTGTTATGCTCACGGCCGGACAGCATAAAGTGAGGTTGGAGTATTACGAGAACACCGGAACGGCCCAGGTGTCATTAAGCTGGGCGAAATCAGTCCAAACTCCTCCGGTGGTCACGATTTCCTCGCCCGCCGACGGCGCTAAGGTCAAGCCCAACGACCCGGTCAACTTTGTCGGCTCAGCCACCGATGCCCAGGACGGCCAACTGCCAAGTTCGGCGCTGTCATGGATTGTCGGAATCAAACATTGCGCCGACGTAGCTCTAACTGACTGTCACTATCATCCGCTTCAGGACACCATTGGCGCTACCGGCAGTTTTATATATCCAGACCATGGCCCAAATGAAATATATTATGTTGAACTGAGCTTAAAGGCCACCGATTCCTCGGGCGTTTTCACTACGAAGACTATCAATATCTATCCGGACCGGGGGACACCTCCGCCCTCGACTTGTTCTGCGGAACAGTTCAAGGCGGACTTTTTTGCCGGGACCACCCTAACAGGAACACCTGTAGCCACCTCTTGCAGCGATTCGCTAGCGGCCGATTGGGCCTACGGATCCCCTGCGCCCGGAGTTCCGGCCGACGGTTTTTCGGCCCGCTTTATTGCCAATAAAACTTTTGCGGCCGGTACCTACCGTTTCAGCCTAACCTCCGACGATGGCGCCAGACTGTTTATAGATGGACAGCCTGTGGCCGCTTTGAACCAATGGAGAGACCAATCGGCCACCACGAACTCGGCCGATGTGGCACTAACTGCCGGTTTGCATGAAGTGAAAGTGGAGTACTACGAACAAACGGGCACAGCCCAGGTTAGTTTGAACATAGTTTCAACCGTACAGGCTCCACTACCCGAACCCACGGCCGGATGGAATGCAGAATATTGGAACACTCCTACGGCTGGAGCTGCACCAACCTTTGCTACTGGAGCCCCGGCACTCACCAGAACAGACCCAGCCATAAATTTTGACTGGGGGTATGGCTCCCCCTCCCCCGCGGTGACCGGCGATAAGTTCATGGCTCGCTGGTCCGGCCAAGTTAACTTCCCTGCCCCTGGCACCTACCGGGTGACCACTGTAGCCGATGACGGAATTCGAGTGAAAGTGGGTAACCAAACTGTATTGGATGAATGGAGGAACCAAAGTGCCGCCACTCGCGAACAAACTTTCACCGTGAATGCCGCCGGTCCGGCCGATGTTGCAGTTGAATACTACGAGAGCGACGGTGCCGCTACCGCCAAGGTTTCCTTCGCACCTACAGGCACTACAACTCCGCCAGGGGGTACCAACTGTTCGTCCGGCCAATTCACGGCCGAGTACTTTGCGGGTCCAAACCCAGTCGGTACGGCGCTCGCGACTGCGTGTGCAGACAACATCAACTATGACTGGAGTTATGGCTCGCCCGCGCCACAAGTGCCGGCTGACAATTTTTCGGCCCGCTACACAGCCGTGCGCACGTTTGCCGCTGGAACACGCACGATTACCGTGATTGGGGATGACGGCGTGCGGCTGTTTGTAGATGGCCAGTTAGTTCCAGCTCTAAATGGCTGGCATGACCAGGGAGCGACTACGTACCGAGCAGACGTCCCATTAACGGCTGGGACTCACACCATAACACTCGAGTACTACGAAAACTCCGGCACAGCCCGGGTGAGCTTAGACATCGCCGACCAATCCACGCCGGTTCCAGCCCCCGCAGGGGGGTGGACGGGAGAATACTACAATCTACCCGGTTCAGGTACGGCGCCTATTTTCCCGACCGGAACGCCGAACTTGACTCGCCAGGATGGCGCTATTGATTTCAACTGGGGCTATGGCTCTCCGGCAGCAGCTATCAATGCTGATCATTTCTTGGTTCGATGGACAGGCGCCATCAACCTCACTTCCGGTACCTACCAGGTGACAACTACGGCCGATGACGGCATTCGAGTGAGGGTTAACGGTGCTATTGTGACCGACAACTGGGTGGACCAAGGGCCAACCAAAAAGATCAATACTTTTACTACTGCGTCGAACGGCAGCGTCAGTATTGTCATCGAGTATTACGAAAACGATGGCGGCGCTATGGCGGCCTTCAGTTTATCGAAACTAAATTAATCCATAACGCCAAGATGTAGGCCCAGAAAAAAGGCCTCCCCAGACGATGCGGTTGCATCGTCTGGGGAGGCCTGCCGGCCTTTCGGTTTGTGGCCGATTAGCCGGTACCGGAACTAGTCCGGAGGGGTTTGTGTACCTGGTAGATCCAAATTGTCTCGCTGAGCGAACCAAACTTAGCCACTAGGGTTCCGTGCTTGCGTGAAGCGAGCGTTGTGGTCATGTCGGCCTTGGAGTCGGACTTGGCGATCTCGTTCATCTCGTTGGTGAAGATCACGTAATCGACATCTTGCCAACCTTGCGGGTAATTGGCCTTCACGGCGGGATCCAGGTCGACCTTGAAGTACCAGTCAGGCGCATAGCCTAGCCGTTTCAGATCAACCCACATAGCGTCGCTCACCAGGATGTGGACAGGGCTGGCATCCCCTTTCTTGGTCGGGATATGGGTCTCGACCCACTCCATGGTCTGTCGAACCGACACGTTACGGTCATCGGTCATGAGGTCGTGGAGACGCGGCGACCACTGGGGAACCGCGATTACCAGACCAAACACGGCCACAATGGCCAAAGCGGGCGCCTGTACCAGAACCTGCGCGTACGAGAACCCCGTGCGGGGTATCTGGTTGCGCAACAGATGGAAGCGGTTCAGCAGCCCGGAGTTCCACAATGCCCCGACCGCGCCCGCCACAATGAGGGCGGCGAACGGGATCAGGGCAATCACATAAGGCTGAGGCAAGTAGCCACCCGGGCGCAGCATGACTGCAATCTGGATAACAAACGCCAGCGCCACAGGTCGAAGTTGCCGGCGCAACATCGCCGGCAACGCAAGAGCCACTGCCAAGCCGATCAACCACGGGTCGAGCCGAACCCATGAGTGAACAATCACACTCGCGGCACTTGTGGGATCGAAGAAACTGCCGCTTGAGGCCCGATCGAACAGCTGCCACCGGATGGCGTACAGCAAGTCGACGTGGCCGGGCCCCGGCAATAATTCGTTTTTGACGATTGCCATCAGTATGTAGATAAAGCCCACACACCCGGCAAATACGGACCAGAGAAAGTAACTCATCCGTCTGGTCCGAGGGTGCGTGCCCTGACGGAGCTGCCACAGGAGGGCCGGCAAAACCACCAGGATGGTTTCTTTGGTCAGAACCGCCACCCCGAAACACACGGCCGAGCCAATGACAGCTGCCAGCCGGTTGCGCGGTGAGGCAGCCAACAGAAACGCGGCCAGCACCCATGGGATGGCGATGTTATCCAGGAACGTTAGCCGGTGGGTATAAACTGCCAACGGGCTCAGCGCAAACAATGCCACTGCTCCGATTGAGAAGAACTTGTTCATCCCGAGGCGCTTAGCCAGAAGATAGAGCAAGGCCACGCTGGCCAGGGTTGCCACTAGCATGAACTCGCGGCCAACGGCGATGGCCGAGTCGTACCGGTCGAAGGCATGGGTTAACCAGGCCCAACCGGCCATCTGAATCCATCCCCCGGGCGGATGGTCCATCCAGTACGTGTAGTGAGCGAGGGCTCCTTTGTAGAGGATAGCCCAGGCCTGTGCGACGTAGGTTCCTTCGTCGTCGGTGGTTAGCAGCGACGGAGTCACGGTCATTTGCAGACCATGAACCAGCCCGGCGACAAGGAGCAACCCAACAATAATGACTGGGTCACTCCACATACGCCTTGCGAACCGCTGCCAGAACCGAATAAAAGTACCTCCGAGTCCCGCCCAGTCGGTAGACGTGGGCTGACTTGCTGGCGAGGCGTCCGTTTTTGCATTGCTCATACTGACTCCTCTGAAGTCGTGAGAGTGTCTTCGGACTTGTGATGGCTTCCGGAGTGGGCGGTCTTGTCCCACACGTTTATGCCACGAAGGTGACGGTACGCAGCACTAACGGCAGCGGCCGAGAGGAGCGACTGGTAGACCATGGTCCCCAGCACCAGCTGCAGGCGGTGCTTCAATGTGATCTTCAGATCGAAATCCCTTCCGAACTCCCGCATAGCCACAAGATCCGCGGCCATAGTCGCGAGAGACGGAATGATTGGCAAGAATGTCGCCAAAGCCAACAGGGTTGGTACTTTCACTAGGAATACTGCGCCAAAGGACACCGGGATAAGAAGCCCGGACGCAGCTTGGAACGCCGGCATCAACAGGGTGTAGCGGGCGAGCATTCTTTGCCGCAATGTGGGCAACTGACGCCAATCTCCTTTACTGTAGGCCTGGAAGAATCCTTGCATCCAACGTCGGCGTTGGCGCACGAGGCTGGGGACACTCTCCGGGGTTTCCTCACGCGTGGACAGTTTGGGGTCGTAAGCAACGGCCACCTTGTACCCGGCGACGCTCAGACGCCCGCCAATTTCGGCATCTTCGGCCAACATGTTACCGTCGTAGCCTCCGACCGCCTGCAGGGCCTCCCGCTTTATGAAAACAGTATTGCCGCCGAGGGTAATAAACCCTTCGTTCGCATGCCAGTGAAGACGGCTTTTGAACCAGCGGTAGTACTCTAGACAGTTGAGCAAGGAATACCATGAATCGTCGTGGTTCATCAGCTGAACTCCCGCCTGCACCACGTCGGCACCGGAGGTCACGAACTTGGTATCCACGTGGATGAGCAGGTCCGGCGCGGCAATGCTTTCGGCGTCGAATATGCTGAACACATCTTTGGTACACAACGGCGTTGCCGCTATTAGTGCCAGCGGCTTATTCTTGCGACCGGTCACATAAACAACCTGGATTGACCCCGGGTTGTCGTCGCGCAGAGATTCAGCTGCCAGTCGCGTATCTTCATCGTCTTCACCCGAGACCACCAGAATGATTTCAAAATCTGGGTGGCTCTGGTTGACAAGGGCCTGGACGGTCGGTCGCAGGACATTAATAGCCTCGTCCCGAACCGGTATGACAATTGAGAAACTGTTTTGCGGCTCCTGAGGGGTGTCGAACCCAACGGACTCCATATGCTCTGGCGAGTGCCAGGCATACAGACTGAGCCACAACGAACTGATGGCCACGAAGAACATAACGGCGACAAACACTAGCACGCCGGCGTAGATCAGCCCGGTTGTGCCGAGCAATCTCCAGATCATAATCGTGGCGGCGATTCCACCGCCGATACGGGCCAGCCTTGTGAGCATAGCCAGATCCGGTACGCTGAATCGACGGGCTGTTTTCGGGTCCCGGAAGACCCAGTAATGGCTGGCAGCGTAATTTATCCCCATTGCGGAGATCACGCTGATGGCCGAGGCGAAAAGGTAGCCAACCCCGAAGTGGTTGTTGAGGGCGACGAACACGGCCCAGGACAATATGGCCGAGCCAGCTCGCGACAGGTTGGCCCGAACAAGGCCGCCCAGCCACGACCCGGACTCGCGGTCGCGCCAAGTGAAGGTTCGATTGCCGATGTAGTTAAGCTGGATTGATACACCCAGCTCAACCAGCTTTGCAGAGCTAGGGTTGAGTCCGGCGACCTCTACCAAGAGGTACAGGACCGGGAAGCCAACCACCATTACAGCGAGGCCAACAACAGCAAACGAGGTTTGGCGTGAAGACATGAGTTTACGCATCATCGAGATACACGCACCTTTCGGGGAACAATGCATTGGCAAGGGGGTCTGTTTCCGAGAGCTAAAACAATGCTTAGAACAAAGAGACTTTGTTGTCAATAAATGCGAGAACACAAAAAGTGCATTCTGTATTTTAGGTTTATAACATAAATATGCTTAAATGTTTAGCTCCCAGACTGTTTTCTTGATCGCTATGGGCAGCGGCGCTTCTGAGAGGTAATACGAAAACTCACCGGCTCGGTAAGTTTAGCGGTGCGCACAATCACATAACGGTTAGTAACCGTTTGGGCAACCGTGCAAGAGATAGTAGGCGTGGATTCGGTGAGATTAACCGTGGTGCCGGCCTTGGCAGTAGTGATATTGGTAATCTTGAGGCCAAATCCGTTAGTGGGTTGTTGGCCAAGGCTGACCGCTACAACACTGGACTGAGCAAAATCTACGGGGATAATCGGCGGCAACGAGGCAAGGCCGGCATGAACCTGGCGCCAATAGGCCTGCCACTGCGCTGGGGAATCGATGTAGTCTTGACGGTGCGCGGGGACAGAGATGTGAGTATCACCATCAACCAATAGCTCAAAGGGCACGGCCGTATTCGAGGCTGCCAAATTCAGGGTCGGAGCCGGCGGGCCGGTGAAATTATGGGTGCCGTCTCGGCAAATGGGCGGTTCAGTTTCGAGTACCGGATTACCAGCCTCAATGCAGGCGGCGTACGAATCGATGGGCGATGTAGTGCCGGCGTGGACGATCAGCGCTAGAGCGACCGCCCCGATGAAAGCCAACAGAAGCTGCAACCATCGATGCTGCTGGACATAGCTCAGCACCTTCATTGGGCTAAACTTCGTCAGGGATATCAGGGAGTTTGGATGATTTGGTTTCGATGAGATCAATAAGCTGATCGACCAGCGCAACTGGATCGTGACTAAAGATAATGCCGGTACGGGCGCGCTTGGCAGCCTTCAGGACATGTTCAACTTCGTCTGTCATGCCACCAGAACCCAGCATAACGCCAATGGGCTTGCGTTCTTCAATGGCAATCGTGAGCTCGTTGAGGGTGCCGATGCGGCCGCCGACCATCACAACCGCGTCGCTGGAGCGCACCAGTAGGAGGTTACGGCCGGTATATTCAAAACCGGTAAAGATAACAGTGTCGAAAACATCCAGCGGCAGCTGGTATTTTTTCACGTGCGCCAAGCGGCTGGCTGCCGGCGAGAAGCCAATCGAGGTGATGTCGCGCCCGCCTTCGATCTTGGCGGCCTTGGCGGCGGCGTACGGCAGGCCACGAGTGGCACCCGTGATCACCAGGTGCCCGCGTCTAACAATTTCGCGGGCAACCTCAGCAGCTAACTCTTCGCCAACTTTTATACTGTCGCCGCGGGCAGCTCCCGATACACAGATCTGATAGCGTAATTCGTGCTTACTCATGGCGAGTTAATACCTCCGGCGAAATTACGGCATTATCGAGTTTTTCGAGCAGCTGCTCTTCTAGAACTTTTTCGCCCATATAGCGGGCAAACACTTCATTCCACAAGGCCTCTCGGAAGTGATACAGGTAGCGATCAGCAAAGGGGATGCTATTGGAGTAGCCGAGTGAAAGATCCATGAGGTTAAAAGTGACGGTGTCGTGGGCTGGGCCTTTGAGCACAGCCACAAAGTCGAGACTCTTCCAGAACTGCAGCTCAGGATCGATGTCGTAGAGTACTTCTTCGGCGCGGCGCCAGTGTAAATCTTCGGGCTGCACGTGGGGTTCAAAAATCTCGGGGTGCTTTTCGGTGGTGAGTTTGCCGAAATACCGCTGAATGACGCGCCAGTGGATATGGGCATTGTCGGTGATCTTGACGTGAGCGGGGTCGGCAATGAGCGTTTCGGAAACGATGGCGCCAAAGTTCTTTTTGGTCTGCATGAGCTTAAAAAACGAGCTGTAGAGGCGGATTTCGTTGAAATAGTGGAAGAGCAGGGGCATAACTTTGAGCGTAATGCCCGTCATGTGGGTTTCACGCATCGGCATGATAGCAATAGCGCCCATCTCTTTGGAATGAGTAATGTTGTGGCGCTTCTTTTGGATGAAATGCTCGGCAATGTCGCCCCACTTGCTGGCGGCAAACGGCACCACTTTGATACGGCGGGACTCAAAGTCGGCGGCAACGAGGTCGAGGTATTGGCGATCGAAATTGTTGAGCCACTCGGGGCTTTCGGCAAACCTGAGCGCCAAGAAGAGTTCGTAAATGTCTTCGGACTCGAGCAGGCGCGAAACCAGGTGGTAGCCAAGGCGGTCCATAATAGCCATCGGAGGAGTGCGGCGCAGCATGTCTTTAGCTTTGTCTTCCTTAAGGAACCAGCCGTCTTTCGGCAGGGGCGCGGCCTCGGCGGCCTTAACGATGAGCGGGATCATCTGGCTCAGATCGCTAGGGTCGGTGCCGCCAATAGCGCGGGCGAGGTGGTCGTCGTGCTCCCCGACCCGTTTTATTAGCGCGTCGTAGAGCTCGGGGCCAGTGGCATCGGCGGTGAGGCCTAGATCGCGAATGCGCGCGGCAGCGGTTTCGGCAATTTCGGCGGCAAGTTTAATATCGATACCTTTTTGGTGTGACCTGAGCTCGAGCTGATGGAGGGCGTGGTCAAATAATGGTTCCTTGGCCTGAAGAAAACGACCGATAGTAGACATTATTTACCCTCCAAGTTGGTGATTTTGAGCTTCATGCGTTTGATACGGCTAGTTTTGAGAATGCCGGCCTTGGCGCCGATTTTGGCAACAACACTGGTGGCGTTAGCGCTGCCAAGAGTGAGGGCGTCTTCGACAGGAAGTCCTTTGGCTAGGGCGGCGACAAATCCCGAACCAAAGGCGTCCCCAGCGCCGGTACGGTCAATAGCCTTAACCTTCTGGTAGGAACCAGCCTGGTAAAGCTTGCCCGCTACGGCCGCATAGGATCCGGCCGGACCGTTGGTGCCGACTACGTACGGGCAAACGCCCTCGGCTCGAACTACTGTCTCGCGCAAATCGTTGCCGCCGAATAACAGCTGGAGTTCCTCGGCGTTGGCCTTGAGGACGGTAATGAGGGGCAAAAGGGCACGGAATTTCTTGGTTTGAGCCAGTTCAGCGGCGCCGGGGTCGATGGCAACTTGAATGTGATGATTATTGGCGTGCTTGAGGAGTTTAGTTAGCAGATCGATGTTGCCGGCGAGGGATGAAATATAAAACCAGTCGGCCTCGAGCGTGCGGATAGCGACATCTTTGGCTCCCAGCTCATGCGAAGCGCCGCGATGCGTCAAAATAGTCCGCTCGCCGGTAGGGGCAACAAGCAGCGTGGAATAGCCGGTATTGAGCTTGGGGTCATGGACTACGCGATCGGTCATTATGCCCTCGCGTCGCAGGACGCGCAGCACCTCAGCGCCGGCAGGATCATGGCCGATTTTGCCAATATATCCGACGTGAAGGCCCTGGCGAGCAAAAGTAACGGCCGCGTTGGTGGCACCGCCGCCGGTGTCGAAATAGACATTCTCGACGTCAATCTTGGCGCCAAGCGGAAATTGCTCCACATAATCGCGCGTACGGACATCACGGCGGGCATGGAGCGCCTTGCCGGTCAAGAACACGTCTTGAGTAGCCGCTCCAAATGTTAGGATTTTCACATTCACCTCATGCATTGTATCTAGAATACCAGTTGTGGTTAGCAATTAACAGCTCAACAGCCGAGGGATTAGTGGGCGGCTTTGCCGGCGGAGCCAAAAACATCCATCTTGTGCTCAACTACGACCTGCACCGCGGCAATCACTTCGGGCATGAGCTTAACTACGGCGTATTCGTCGGGGTGCGCAGCCAGGACCTGTTCGAGGGTATCACGGAAGGCACGCCGCATCTCGGAATTGATGTTGATCTTGGAAATACCGCGCTCTACGGCGCCAATAAACTGGTCGTCCGGAGTGCCTGAACCGCCGTGGAGGCTCAAGAAACCCGGGGCCGCGGCGCGGATGGTGGCCAGGAGATCAAGGTCGAGCTGCTTGGGAACCGGATACAGGCCGTGGAGATTGCCAATAGCGACGGCAAAGGTATCAATTCCGGTAGCCTCAATAAATTTAACGGCCTCGTCCGGAGTGCTGAAGCTCTTGCGGATTTCGTCATAATCGATGGCTTCTTTGTGAATGTTCGACGCACCGCCAAAATAGTGAGGCTCACTCTCAACTATCGCGCCGGTGGTCTTGGCATACTCCACGACTTCTTTGGTGGCGGCAACTATTTCTTCATCGGAAGCGTCTTTTTTGGCTTGGGAAAGGTCTATGTGAATAAACTCAAAACCGGCATCAATCCCCGCTTTGGCCGCATCGACGTTGGGAGAATGGTCCAAGTTGATGTACATTTCGATGCCGTACTCATCGCGGTAATTGTCGACCAGGCAGCGAATATTGTGCAAGCCTAGAGCCTCCACTTCGCCCTGGCTCACTTCGACCAGTACCGGGCTTTGCTTGGCCTGAGCGGCTTTGGCGATGGCAATGAGGGTTTCTTGATTATCAATATTGAAGGCCCCGAGGGCGAATTTATCGGTCTTGGTACGGGTATAGAGGGCACGGGCGGCGGCAGTATTGGACATAATTGTAGTTTAACCTTTGCGTTTAATGAGTTCGAGGGCTTGTTTGGCGATATTCGGCGCGGTGAGGCCAAAATGTTTGAGAAGCTCGTCGGGGGTGCCGGATTCGCCGAAACGGTCGAACATGCCGAGGCGGGTCATGGGCACGGGGTGATGATCGGCCAGGGTTTCGGCCACGGCGCCGCCGAGGCCGCCAATAATTTGAGCCTCTTCCACGGTAAGTACGGCGCCGGTTTTGCGGGCGCTATGGATTATGGTGACGGTATCGAGCGGTTTTATGACGGCGACATTAATGACCTCGGCCTCAATCCCCTTTTCGCTGAGCTTTTCGGCGGCAACGAGGGCCTGGTAGACCATGGTGCCGCAGGCAACGATGGTGATGTCTTGGCCGATACGCAGCACTTGGGCTTTGGTAAGTGAGAACGGTGATTTGGCGGTGGTGACTACCGGTGTTTTTTCGCGAGCGAGGCGGATGTAAGCAGGCCCACGGTGGGCAGCTAAGACCATAGTAGCTTTTTCGGCCTCCATGGCGTCGGCAGGAACAACCACGATCATATTCGGTAGTACCCGCATGAGCGCAATGTCCTCGAGCATTTGGTGGGTGGCACCATCGGCGCCGGTGTAGAGGCCAGCATGTGAGCCTACAATCTTGACGTTGGTGTCATTGAGGCAGATGGTTGTGCGGATTTGCTCCCAGTTGCGGCCAGGCGAGAACGCGGCGTAGCTGGAGACGAACGGAATCTTCCCTGCCAGTGCCATGCCGGCGGCCACGGTGACAAGGTTTTGCTCAGCGATGCCGATTTCAACAAAGCGCTCAGGGTAGCTCTTGGCGAATTCGTCCATCTTGGTGCTACCGGTGAGGTCGGCGCACAGGGCCACAATGTTTTTATTGACGTGCCCGGACTCGAGCAGGCCACGGCCAAAACCGACGCGGATGGGCTCTTGTTTGACCTCTTTGGAGAAAAGATTGGGGGCTAAATGTTGTTGAGGTTCTATCATAGAGTGGCCCTCGCGTTACGACGTCGGTTGATGAGTGGAATACCGTACACTACTAGCGAAACCGGCACCAAGATGATAAGTGCGTCAACCAACAGCAATGACACGGATAGATCGCTGGGTATAACTAGTGGCGGAGAAACGAGGTCGGCTCGTATCATTTGAGGCCAGCCATAATGTCGTTCTACTACCCCGCATTCGCCAATCCCGGCGCACGGCCTATTAATCTTGGATATCGGAACAGTTAATTCTACGCTTAGAACTACCACTGTTAGAAATACACTAATAAAAATGAGCTTCAAATGTCGCGCCTTACTCATGTTCGCCCCTAATTTGGCCGCCCAGCGTTCGTAGCTCATGCAGAGCGATGCGGGCCTGATCTTTCAAGGGCGGGGCGCCGGGGGTTTCGAGTGTGCCGGGCGGGTTGCCATGCCAGTGATAGTCGTACTCCATGTAGTCGACGCCTCGGCCGGGGATGGTGTGGGCAATGATGGCCACAGGCTGATCGGCAATGGCCTTGGCGAGATGGCACGCGTCCATGATGGCCTGGAAGTTGTGACCGTCGATCTCGATGACGTGCCAGCCAAAGGCGGCGAATTTTGCACCTACATCGCCCAGCGGCATAACGTTTTCGGTGGAACCGTCGATTTGGATGTAATTTCGGTCGATGATGGCGGTGAGATTGGAAAGCTGGTACTTGGCGGCAAACATGGCCGCCTCCCAAATGTTGCCCTCATCGAGCTCACCGTCGCCAGTGACTACGTAAACATGGCTGCGCGAGTTGTCCATGCGGAGGGCAAGAGCGTGGCCGGCGGCCTGGCTGATGCCACTGCCGAGTGGGCCGGAGGTGGATTCGAGGCCGGGTAGGCGCAGGCGCTCGGGGTGGCCTTGGAGGCGGCTGCCGAATTTGCGCAGAGTTTTGAGCTCCGAGACGGGAAAGTACCCGGCGCGGGCCATGGTGGCGTAGCGCACGGGCACGCAGTGGCCGTTACTTAAGAATAAGCGGTCGCGGCCGGCCCAGTTCGGGTCTTTCGGGCGGTGATCCATGATTTCGAAATACAGCGCAGTAAAAATATCGGCGAGACCCAATGGCCCAGCGCTGTGGCCACTGCCGGCCTCCACTAGCATATTGACGATATCTTCGCGGATTTGCTCGGCCTGAAGCTCGAGCTGTTTATGTGTCATAAGCTAAGCATAACTTTTTTCATGGATTTTGGCGAGATTAGCTCGTGCCCTCGGCGATGGCAGCCACGGCGATCATTCCTGCCCTTCAGAGTGGAATAGCTCGATTTTCCCGCCTTCGTCATAATCTGAGGGCTTGTACACACCACGATCCGGGTGATCAACATCAATGCGTGGCATATCCGACAAATATAGAGCCAAGTTGTTTGTAGGAACGAGCATCGTGTCATGTTCGTCCAAAAAGCCAGCGATTACACCCGGGAGTTCAAGTTGGCGTTGTGGGCTCAACCCCTGTTCTGGCTCATCGAAAATAACTACCACATCTCCACCAACGCGCTGACGGTGACTATCGATTGATTGGCGCTTAATGCCCTGTATGGATTGCTCAAACAACTGGCGCGACGACAACTCGTGGATGGGGGTTCTTGCGACGATTTCCTCTTCGGTAGTATGGCCCTTCATCCATGTAGCTACTTCCGTACTATTCGGCCTTCCTTGTGACCTGGCCTGCTCGCGCGCCCATTCACGGGATTTAAACATGACCTCCGATCCTTCGATAAAAGTAGTGATGATATTACCCTTGGCAGCATCTTCGACTGACACGTTTATGGCGTCCGCAATGGCATTGGCGGGTTCGCCATTCTCAAGGTATAGATCATTGAAACGGCCTTCGGGGTTGGCGGCCATGCGGGCCCTGCTGAGGGCGGCCACGATTCCCCGGGCAATAGAAGTCTTGCCTGTGCCATTGTCTCCAACGATAAGCGTGACCGGGTCGGTGAAATTCAGGTTTTCGGGCAAGCGCATCAACCAATCCTTCATTTCTTCTGGCAGCTCGGAGGTGGCTATTTTTTCGCGGTCGAAGCTGAGCTGAAGGCGCGGTGGACGTTGGGCTTCAGCTTGCTCGGGATTGACGGCGACAATTTCCAGGTGCTCGCTAGCCAAATTGGCGCCTGATGAGCCGATGGCATAATTCGATTTATCGCCGTTTTGTTCTGCTTGTTCAGCCATACGTTCCTCTTGAGGTTATGAAGTAATGATAGCAGGCATGCTCAGCTTGTGCCCTCGGCGATGGCCTGGACGGCGATGTAGGCAATCTCGGGGTCGGGGGCATCATGAATGAAGCTGCCAACATCGAGCAGATTGGCGCCGGCCTCAACGGCCAGGCGGCAGGTTTCCTGATTGAGCCCCCCGTCGACGGCAATCTCCAGATCGGGGTTGATGGCGCGGGCTTGAGCGATTTTCTCGAGGCAGTCACCACGGAATTCGCCGCCATTATGGCCGAGACGGCCTGTGAAGACGACGAGATGATTTATTGTTGGCAATATATCGCGAACCTGCTCGATGGTAGTTTCGGTGTTGATTGCGAGGCCAACCTTAATATCCATCGACCGTAATTGCTTGAAAAAGGCTTCTCGGTCGAATTGGACCTCAAAGTGAACGATGACGAGCTGTGGCTGCAGACTGACGATGTTTTCGATCTGGCTTTCGGGATGGCTTAACATGAGGTGAAGGTCGAACGGTACACCGTCGATGTCGTAAACCTGACTGAGGCCGACGGTTCTAACGTCAGTAAACACCCCATCGCCCACGTCGATATGGAGGCGAGTAGCAAACGACTTGACGTTGTCGATGCGCCGAGCATAATCTTCGGGGCTGGTGGCGTTGATTGTGGGGGCGACACTAGCCATACAGCTGCTCGATCTGGTCAATACGGCGCTGATAGCGCTCCTCGCCGGAGAAGGGCTCCGTAAGCCAGGCCTCGGCGATGGCAATGGCGGTTTCGGTATCGATCATGCGAGCAGGGAGGGTGAGAACGTTGGAGTCATTGTCGTTGCGGGTCTCTTTGGCGCCCTCGACGCTCCAGATCACAGCGGCACGAATGCCCCCCACTCGGTTGGCGGCCATAGCCATCCCCTGCCCCGACCCGCAGACTAGGATGCCGCGGGAATCGCCCTCGTCGCCGAGAATTTTCGCGGTGGTAGCGTAGGCGTATTGCGCAAAATCGTCAACGGGATCGAGGGTTTTGGCACCGAGATCGGCAACATCGTACCCGGCGTGAACCAGATGTTCGCTCAAGATGTTTTTTAATTCATAGCCAGCGTGATCAGCGGCAAGGTAAATCTTCATAGCTTAAGTATTGTCTATTATGGGTTTAGGGGCAACCGGTTACTGGCCATTTTGCGCGGAACTCACCTTTTTGCTCGGATTAGTCTCATTTAGATTAGTCTTTTAATGAGACTATTTTCGGGAGAAGGTATACCCTTCTCGGAGCGGGGTATTTTGCTCAACCGAAGCTCAACCTTTTTGTTTGGCCAGCCTATAGCTAACTAAAATTATCCGACGAAGAATGATATAGGCAAGTACAGCCAACGGGAGCAACCAGATTGCGTACCACGAGGGGTTAACATGGCACATTTGCACGACGGGGCAGCCCCCTTGGTCGTTCGGGCCCGCAAAGCCGCACTCGATTGTGCAGATAAGCGCGAGCGGATACGTGACATACACTACGCCTACACTGAAAATCAGTGTGGCATATCGCAGCCAATGCTGCCGGATAATCAGGGGAGCCAGAAGCGCTACCCCAAGCAATATCGGCACGGCCGTTTCGACAATTTGCCGATATATCGAAGACGCTTCCTGGCAATTCCCATACTCGGGATAGGAGCAGGTGAACAGGGCGAATTGCCAACTAGCAATCTGCCGGAAGACCAACCAACCACCCAGGGCGACTAAAACGGCTCCTACAATACCTAATAGCGGGAAAAGTGTAGAACTTCGCTTGTATGCCATTATCTAGCTGATGGTTTTGGCGACATTGAGGACGTTTTCGACGAGGCGGTTGGAGTAACCCCATTCATTGTCGTACCACACAACAACCTTCAGCAGGTTCCCGCCGACCACGTTGGTGAGGGCCAGGTCGACAATGCCGGAGTGCGGGTTGCCGATGAAGTCCGAGGATACTAGCGGCTCTTCGGTGACGTCGAGCACACCTTCGAAACGTGGCTCCTTGGTAGCAGCCTTGAGGGCGGCGTTAACCTGCTCAATCGTGACATCTTTGGTGGTCACGAAGGTGAAGTCGCTCAACGAAACTACGGGGGTGGGTACACGCACGCTGAGGCCGTCGAACTTGCCTTTGAGGGCCGGAAAAGCTTTGGCGGCGGCAGTGGCGGCACCGGTGGTGGTGGGAACAATGTTTTCGGCGGCGTTGCGGCCTTCGCGCACATCCTTGGAAGGCGCATCCTGAAGCGACTGGCTGGCAGTGTAGCTGTGAACGGTGGTCATCATAGCTTTTTCAATGCCGAAATTTTCTTCAATTACGACGGCGACAGGAGTGATGCAGTTGGTAGTACAGGAAGCATTGGACACGACGGAGTCGGCTGCCGTGAGGTCGCCTTCATTGACGCCAATGACATACGTGCCAATCCCCTCACCCTTACCCGGGCCGGAAAGCACGACGCGCTTGGCGCCGGCCTGAATGTGCTTACTGGCGTCTTCGAATTTGGTGAAGCGGCCGGTAGACTCAATAACGATATCCACGCCCATGTCTTTCCACGGCAAGAGTGCCGGGTCTTTTTCGGCAGTGACACGGATTTTTTTGCCGCCAACAATAAGATTTTGATCATCATGGCTAACATCCTCTTGATAAGAGCCGTAGTTGGAGTCGTGTTTTAGTAAATAGGCCAACGTTTCGGTGCTGGTGATATCGTTTACAGCGACTATTTCTAGTTCGGGGTGCCCAAGAGCAATTTTAAAAGCGTTGCGGCCGATGCGGCCGAAACCATTAATGGCAACTTTGTAGGTCATAATTGTGTCAATATTTTTCCGCTTATGTTAACCCCAGCATATAAGGTTGAGCTGGAAGTGACAAGCGGGGCGTGATCTTCAGACGAATAATTGCATTGAGCCGTCAGTCGGAGGCGCCCCGAAGGGAGCCCCCGACTGACTGTGGCACGGGGAAGATTGAAGGGAAGTTGACGCTCCCCTTCTGGTACCCATGTTGGGCTTCAGTGAGTGGTAAGGATGCTGTTGAAGAACGTTGCGAGACTCTTGAACAGGTTCACCACCCATCCCCATACGGTTTGCACATCCGCTGCCGCCTGGGTGGGGTACTTGAAAACTGCGAAGACGATGAATGCAATCACCGTCCACAGCAAGATCTTCTTGACCATTTTCATGTCGTGCCCTTCTGTAGGGGTGCTTCGGACTAGTTTCCACCTCCTAACGTTCTAGTTAGGTGAAACTTTTATTATTCTACGTATAATTAGACCATGTGTAAAGCTAGGGTTTACCACCACTTGTCGGCTTGGGCGCGGTCGGAGCATTCACGGATGACTTTCCAGGCTTCGTCGGGGCCGACGATGCCTCGAACGAGCGTACCGCCCTTTTTGAGATCTTTGTAGTGGGTGAAATGATGTGTTACTTGGCGCTTCCACTGCTCACCCAGCTCGTCGACATGCGTGATGGTGCCGGAGTGGCGGTCGTCCACCGGAACGCAGATGACTTTGTGGTCGTTTTCGCCGTCGTCTTCGAAGTCGACCATGCCGATAACACGAGTTTGCTCGATGACCAGGCCCATGGGGAGGGGCTCGGTGGTGACCAGGAGGACATCGAGCTCGTCGCCGTCCTCATCGAGAGTTTGGGGGATAAATCCATAGCTGGTGGGCTTAGCGAAGATAGCGGGCTCGACACGGTCGAGCGCAAATAATTCCTCGTGACGGCGCCATTCGACCTTGAGGGTTGAACCCTTGGGGATCTCAATGACCGTGGTCACGTATTCGCCGTCTTTGCCAAATGCTAGTTTATTGTAGGGGTAGCCCATATATCTCCTGTGTGTGGTTATCGTTAAGGATATTTATATCATGATGGCGGGTGTGCCGCCACGGCTAAATGCAATTTGGTGATATTTCTAAGGTTAACTTGGAATTATTTTGTAGTATTGGAATTATGACTATTACCCTCAAATACCTCGAGAAGATATTGTGGTTAAGCATTTAAGTGAGGAGTTATCTTATGTTGTGGACAATAATTACGTGGATTGTACTAGGGGCGTTAGCGGGGTGGATTGCCTCGATGCTGACAGGTACGAACGCTCAAGTTAACGGGTGGATGAATGTGGCGGTCGGTGTAATTGGCGCGTTTATTGGTGGGTTGGCGCTGCAAATGCTGGGTGTGTCGACGACTAGCAGCTTTAGCGTTGGCAGCCTACTGACGGCAGTGCTGGGAGCCGTAATTCTGCTATCGCTGGTAAGGGTATTTAGGAAAGACTCGCTTTAGTAATATTGATTGCTCACTAAATAAACCGCCCAATTTTCGTGGCGGTTTATTTAGTGGTTAGCGTACAGGCTAGGCGACAATAAATTTGTAGGTCGCCCAAATACCGATGATTCCGCCGAGGGTGCTAAGTAGTACACCCGTACCCGAAAAGTCGCTGCCGCCCCAAATTCCAGGCAGGAGACCGCCGAGTGTGCCGCCCACGGTGGCGCCAAGAAGATAAAGGCTACGGTTGCTCATGGGGCGATTATGCGCCAAAATGGCAGGCTTGGCTAGCCGACCAGATTTTGAGGTTTTTCCTTTTGCCAAGCCATAATATTTTCTACTGTGATGGTTCGAATGCGACTAAGCGCTTCGGCCGAGTTGTAGGCGTTGTGTGAAGTGATCAGCACATTGGGCATGGTATGCAAAACCTCGATGCCCAGAACCTGACGAGCTTCATCGCCTAATTTGGCAGTGCCAAGCAGATGCAGCTCGGACGGCAGATTGAGCAGTTCTTCGCCTTCGAGGACGTCCAGGCCGGCTCCGGCAACTTTACCAGATTCGAGGGCGTCAATGAGCGCTACAGTGTCGAGGAGCGACCCCCGAGCGGTGTTAACAATAAACACCCCGGGTTTCATCTGATCAAATTCTTCAGTGCTTATGAGGTGATGATTGTCCGGCCGACCTGGCGCGTGCAGTGAGATATAATCGGCCGCTGCCAGCAACTCAGGCAGATCGGTATAGGTGAATCCGAGACGAGCGGCTGCCTCGGGCTGAGGATATGGATCGTAGCCCAGCAGCTTCATGCCGAAACCAGCCCCAATCGCAGCAACATGCTGACCAATGCGACCGGTGCCAATAATGCCCAGGGTTTTGCCGGAAAGTTCATGGCCAGTGAGCTTTTCGGGAATTATCTCCTGAGTTTGAACCGAATGAGCCGCCGGCATTAATTTCCGAGAGACAGCCAGCATCATCAAAAAGGCGTATTCTGCAACCGTTTCCTGACCGTAGGCAGGGACGGTTGACACCGAAATATCGTGGGCTTTGGCATATACCAGATCAACATTGTCATAGCCGGTAGAACGGCAAGCTACATGACGCAATTTGGGCATTGCCGCCATAAACTCAGCCGTAACCGGGCTGGTAACATGCACCGACAGCACCTCTGCCTCAAGGGCTAGCTTAGCGTTGCCGGCGGACAAAGCGGTATCGCAAAAAATCAGCTCAAAATCTTCGGCCATGAGATCTTGATAAACGGCCTGATCAATTGGGTGGACATCATAAAAGGCGACTCTTGGCTTCATCATGGTTATGCCGATCCTTTAAGTTTTTCGTCGAGGAACTTCTTGAAGGCCGGCGCGATGGCTGGATCGTCTAGGGCGACGTCCACGATGGCTTCAAGATATTTCTCTTTATTCCCCGCGTCGTGCCATTTGCCTTCAATGATGCGCCCGTATACTTGATCGTCTTTGGAGTAGGCATTAATGGCGTTGGCCAGAACCAATTCACCGGTTTTGTCGGGAACGAGCCGTTCGACGTAGGCCATCATTTCGGGAGTAAAGATATAACCGGCAACACTCGCGTAGATATGGCCATTGTGCTCAGGCGTTTCGTTGGGCTCAGGCTTTTCGAGTAAACCGGAGAGCTCAAAGTTGCGTTCGTCGATGGTCTGCTTGATATCGGCGATGCCATAGCTCTTTGCCCGGGACGGATCAACGGGCACGAGCGAAATAATTGGCTTCTGGAAGCGCTCATACGCCTCAACCAGCTGGACCGAACGCGGGACTCGGGAGTTAAAGAAGTCGTCGGCAAACAGAACCAAGAAGGGTTCGTCGTGGAGCAGGTGAGCCGCATTTAGTACGGGAGTAGCATTGCCGTATATGCCTTTTTGGCGCAGGTAAATAAAGTTGGCGAGCTCGGCGACCTTTTCCATGCTTTCGGCGAGCTCGGCTTTGCCATCTTTGCGTAATTTGGCCTCGAGTTCATACTGGTGGTCAAAATGGTCCTCAATGGTGCGCTTGTTGGCGCTCCCGACGATAATAATGTCGGTAATACCGGCCGCTACTGCCTCTTCGACGACATACTGAATAATCGGCTTATCGATGATGGGCAGCATCTCTTTGGGCATGGCTTTGGTCATGGGCAAAAAACGCGTTCCGAGGCCGGCGGCGCAAATAATTGCTTTGGTAACTTTTTTGGACATACTGATGATCTCCTAATTCAGGGGTATTTTACTATAGTTGTTGACTGAATGCTCGGGAACCTGCCTCCAGCATACGATTGCGCCAGCCACGATGCTGCCAAGACGCCATGCTGATATGCTTCGAGCCCTTGAGGTCCTGCATAAACTGTTTATCGAGTAGGGCCGCAAAATCGGCGCCTTCGATGGAAATGTTGAGCTCATCATTAAGAACAAAGGACCGGTTATCGAAGTTGGCCGAGCCAATTGTGGCCCACTGCGAATCAACCGTGATGAGTTTAACATGCAAAACGGTGCGCTGATACTCATAAATGCGCACACCGTTTTCAATTAACGCCTCATAACTAGCCTGCCCGGCAAGCCGCGTGAGCTTATGGTTGGTGCTCGGACCGTTGGTGAGCACGCGCACATCCACACCTCGAGCCGCGGCGGCACAGAGGGCCGCTATTTGCTCTGGTCTGGGCACAAAGTAAGCGGTGGCTATCCAAAGTCGGTTCTGCGCGGTGGCGATGGCCGCTCCAAACAGGCGCTCAATACCGGTGGGACGCGGCCCGTCGGTGCTGGGCGTGGTGAGAATCTCGGTGGGCCCGAGGCTGGGCGGTGTGGCAGGCGGCGGGAGCCGTTCCGAAGTGGCTTCTAGCCAGTTGTCGGCAAAGCCCTCATGGAGATCGATACAGGCCGGCCCCTCGATGCGGCAATGCGTTTCGCGCCAATGATCTGGCCCCTGAGCATTCCCGCCCCATTGATCGGCTATGCCAACCCCGCCGGTAAAACCGATTAGGCCATCTACCAACAGGATTTTGCGATGGGTGCGGTGATTGAGGTGACGTAGCTGCCTGACCCCCATGGGCCTAAACCAGGCCACTTTAACGCCAGCCTGCACCAACTTACCGAAGGTACGGGTGCTCATAATGGCACCACCAACGGCGTCGATGAGCAACCGAACCGATACACCCGCCCTCGCCCGCTCGCAGAGGGCATCGGCAATGTCGGTAGCAATATGACTGCGCCACAAGACGTAAGTCGTAAACTCAATGCTCGTCTGCGCACCATTAATAGCCCGCATCATAGCGGGGAATATTTCATTCCCGTTTTGAAGCACGGTGATTTTATTGCCGGGACGGGAGAGGCGGCCGGTAGCGGTTTCGAATTGTTGCTTATATTTTGACATTGTTTTGTTGACGTATCTTATTACATCTTACGCTAACTACAGGTTGAGGGCACGGGCTGGTGATTCTCGAGAGCACGCATCCAGCCGATAGTGTCGCCAAAACTATGGAGCATGGCGTCGTAATGGGTGGTGCCGGAATAGACTACTAATTGCACTGGCCCAGCACTGGAGGCACAAAGTTTAGGCAAGGCAACGGCCTGCTGGGCGGGCAGAACTACATTATCGTTAGCGCCTTGATTGATACGCTTGGCACTGTCAGTACTGACTGCACCGACCTCATTTTCGTCGAGAGCTTTGCCAAACTCGCTGTACTTAGTGGAAATGTCCCCGGCCAGAGCCGACCCGATGAACTCGGGAGTGTAGATAGCGGCAGGGTTGTGGCCCCAGTACGATAAGTCGGTATCAATACAATGAGCGTCAACATTGGCCGCCAGGTTATTCTCGCGCGCAGGGAGAATGACACCCGGGTAAGTTTGCTGGTAATAATCCTCGAAACTGCGCACTACGTTGGGCCCAAACCAGTTAATGTTGGCGCCGTGAGTGACGTCAGCCAGAGTTTGCTTCACGCTCATGACGGGCCCAAAGCCTATCACGCCGAGCGGGCGAACGTCGGGCGCATAGCGATCGGCAATTTTGTCGGCCCAAAATGCGGCATGGCCGCCCTGAGAGTAGCCCGCCAAAAAGACGCTGGTCGGGCTGAGGCGGCCCTGCCCCTGAGGAAGATGGCGCAAGCCCCGAACGGCATCAAGTAGGGCACGTCCTTCTAGCTCGCCCACCATGTAATGGTGAACCCGATCGGGGTCACGCATACCCTCATAGTCGGTCGTAACGGCAGCGAAGCCCTGAAGGGCGTAGGCGCTCATGTGCGCGTCGTAATTGCCCCAGTTGGCCACGGCTGGCTTCTCGAGGCTGGGGGCGCACTGGTCGCCGATACCGGTGGTGCCTGGACCGAAGGCGAATATCGGCAAATTGGCACGAGCGTCATCCGGCAAATAGGCACGCCCATGGATAGCAACCATTTGACCATTCGGCACCTGGGTGCGGTAGCTAAACGTTATTTTAGTAACGCCAATACCCTCCCCCGGTACGCCCGCCGGGTAATTATGCTTGATGAGCGCCGTTGTGGCGTCCGGTGAGAAATGCTCGACGGTAGCCACAGAGATTACCGAACCCGCTCGGACGGGCGATTTCGGCGATACCAGAGGAGAACTGCCCACCGGGACGGACGTACTGTTAGCCAAATAAACTATACCGGCCTCAAAGACAGTGAGCAGCAATAGCAGACCGAAGACGGGTCTCACATGAACGTTTTGGGATTTGAGTTTGGGTTTGACTAATTTCATATCGATATCGGCGGCGTAAGTCTGAAGCTAAGCACGTCCATTTTAACACCGTTAACAAGGGTATTCTTAACAAATTTAAAGCCCTGGCGTTCGTAGTAAGCCCGGTGATCATGAGTGGCGATAGATACTACTTGGGCACCCTTTGTCTGAAGATGCCGCAGCATACGCGAGAGCAGGCTTAGGCCGGTGTTGGCGCCGCGATAATCAGGGTCCACATACAGCCAAAATAGCTGAGCAGGTCCGCTGGCGGGAGCAGCCCCGATAGCATAGCCGATAATTTTTCCCTTGGTACGAGCTACTAAAATTACGCGATGCGGGTCAAGCGTGGCCAAGATTAACCGAAATACGGAATGATCATCGATAACGCGCTTTTGGACGGCAGGCGGGAAATACGAAAAATGAATAGCAACAGCGTCGGTGAATAAACGGTTGAGGGCAGGAAGCGAACTCGGCGAAGCTGAACCTATGACAATACGGGACATTTATTTAATCACGACAATCATCACAAAAATACCCAGGCAGAGCCAAAACAAATGCAAAATTGGCAATCCGGACTGGGGTAATTGGTGACATTTTAAGAGTGGTAAATTTCATTTCAGGTTTGAATTTATGGCCTTATCATAACCCATTTTGCAAAGTTATTCTGCGGATTACCCCCATTCGATCGTGGCGGGTGGTTTGTCGGAGATGCGGTAGACCACCGAAGCCAGCTCGGGAATTTCATTGGTTAGGCGGCGCGATAGGCCGCGCAAGAAATCATAGGGCAACTCGGCCCACTCGGCGGTAAAGCCGTTAACGCTCCAGACGGCCCAGATTGCCAGTACCAAACCGGTGCCGGCATCATCGCCCTTGGAATATGTCGCCACCGAGTGAGTCACCACTGCGCCGGCCTGCCAAACGCTATTGTACAAATCGGCGGCGCGCAACTCCTCGAGGTAGATACCATCGGCGGCGCGCGCAATGCGGAGTTTGTCGGCAGTGACTTCACCCTCTATGCGCACTACCAAACCCGGCCCCGGAAAGGGATGGCGTACTAGTAGTTCTTCGCGGGTGCCTAGGCTGCGACCGACGGCGCGGGCGGTGTCTTTGACCATATCGTCGAGCGGAGTGAGTTCGGCACAGGAAAATTCGAGGCCGGTATTATGATGAAGCTTGATCTGAGCTTTGCGTGCGCCGGAGCTGTGTCCCCCGCCCGACTCCGTGAGGTCGGTGTACAGTGTGCCCTGGGCAATAAAATCGGCACCAAATTTGGTAACTTCGTTTTCGAGCACTTGTTTATAAACCCCGCGCATGGCCACGCGCTTGGCGTGCATACCGGTGTGACCGGCCAAAGCGACGAGAAAATCATCCGTGGCATCGCAAACTACCAAGTCGAGATGGCCAAAGTATTGATGCACAAACGCTTCGTCGTCGGGGCGATCGATGCCGCGGATATAAACGGCTCGGATCTGGTCTGGACTGAGGGCTGCGGTAAGGATAGTTGCCACTACGGATGAGTCACTACCCCCAGATAGGGCCAACAAGACCTTGCCCGTGCCGACACGTTCACGCACCTCAGCTACCTTGCGGCCGGCGACATCTTCGGCCGGAAAACGGTCTTTGGCGCCGCATATGGTGAAACAGAAATTTTCGAACACCTGACCGCCGTGCTCGCTGGCGGTAACCTCGGGATGAAACTGCACGCCCCAGAGGTGGCCTAGGTGACCGGCCGCCACTGGCGCATTGTCGGTGCCGGCGAGGACTTCCATTTGGTCTCCGGGCTCAATGCGGTCACCGTGGCTTTGAAGCACTTTAGTGTGGCCCGGTATGCCCACAAATAATGGCGAGTCTACCTGAGCAACATTGAGCGAGTGAACGCCAAACTCGCGCTGAGGTGCCGGCGCCACTACCGCCCCATGGTGGGCGGCCCACATCTGGAAACCGAGGCAAATTCCCAGCACCGGGATGCCAAGCTCATAAATTCCGGAATCGAAAGGAACCGCATCGGTATGAACTGAGGCTGGTCCGCCGGAGACGATGATGCCGGTGGGGGCCAACCGCTTCACGTCCTCGACGTTCACGTGCGACGGGTCGGCGACCAGGCAATATACCCCCAAACGGTCAAGCTGGAGCTTAATAAGATGGTCGAATTGACTGCCCATAGCGAACAGTAGAAATACCTCGGTGGTTTGGCGCAGGCGCTGTTCGGCGGCGATATCTTCTAGAACTTCCGGAGTGACGGCAGTGAGGGTATTGATCATGGGTTTATGCGGCCTTTCTTAATCGCGATGCAAAATGTTGACGGAGTTTGGCGAGTTTGGGATTTATTATAGCTTGGCAGTAGCCCTGCTCGGGATTGTTGCGGAAATAGTTTTGATGGTAGCTTTCGGCCTCATAAAAATGCTCGAGTGGGACAATTTCGGTAACGATTGGGCCAGGCCACAAATTGGCTATAGCCTGCATAGAGGCTTCGGCAAGCCGCTTTTGCTCATCGTCGGCGAACAAAATAATCGAACGATACTGGGAGCCAATATCGTACCCTTGCCGGTTGGGCGTGGTGGGGTCGTGAACTGCCCAAAATATCTCCAGAATTGCGTCCAGGTCGATCACCTCAGGGTTAAAATCGACTTTGACGACCTCGGCATGGCCGGTAGCACCCCCGCTCACCTGCTCATAGGTTGGCTCTTCGACATGGCCCCCGGCGTAGCCCGAAACAACACTCTCGACCCCCTCGACCATCTGGTAGGTGGCTTCAAGGCACCAAAAACACCCTCCTCCGAGAACGATTGACTGGCTGCCGACAGATGGTTGCTTCATGTTATCTACTGTAGCAAATATATTGGACCGAAGCCGCACTCATATCAGCGGGTATACACTAGATGCATGAAAGATACTTTGATTTTAACCCGCAACAAACTCGAGGCGGCGGTCTATACGCACGCATTAAAGCCGGCATTTTTTCGCCAAGATCCGGAAGTTGTACATGATAATATCTCTAAAATTGGCGAGGCAATCGGGCGCAACGGTCTGGGACGGGGCCTAACTCGGGCTGCATTCGGGTACCGACACCCAATGCTGGAGCAGACAATTCTGGGGATTAAATTTGTGAACCCCATCGGGCTGTCGGCCGGATTCGACAAAAATGCCCGCCTAGTGGATTTTATCCCTACTGTGGGATTCGGTTTTATGGAAATCGGCTCGGTTACGGGCGAGCCCTGCGCCGGCAACCCCAAGCCCAGACTATGGCGGCTGCCAAAAAGCCAATCGCTGGTAGTGAATTACGGGCTCATGAACGACGGAGCGGAGGCAATAGCCAAGCGACTTCAAGGGCGTAAGTTCGCGGTTCCCGTGGGCATTAGTGTAGCCAAAACGAACTCCGAGACAACGGTGGATGAGGATGCAGGCGTGGCCGACTACGTGAAAGCCTACCGGGCGACTATGGGCGTGGGCGCCTATGTAACCATCAATATTTCCTGCCCCAACACTTTTGGCGGCCAGCCGTTTACGAACCCGTCGCGGTTGGAAAAACTCCTTAGTGCGGTCGACCGCCAGAAGCACACCAAGCCGGTTTTTATTAAATTCTCGCCCGATTTGAGTGAAATCGAGTTGGATCATCTACTGGAAGTGACTCTAGCCCACAATATTGAGGGGTTTATATGCTCAAATCTGACCAAGCCACGCGACAACCCGCATATTCTCGATGCGGATGTGCCGCCCACCGGCGGGCTGAGCGGCAAAGTGCAGCAGGAAATGTCCGACGAACAAATTAGGCGGGTGTACTCACGCGTAGGGCGGACACATTTAGTTATGGGCTGCGGCGGCGTATTTACTGCCGAAGATGCTTATCGGAAAATTCGCTTGGGCGCGAGCTTGATTCAGCTTATTACTGGGATGATATATCAGGGTCCACAATCTATTTCTGAGATAAATTTGGGCCTAGTGAAGCTACTAAAGCGTGATTATTTTAACAGTGTCAGCGAAGCAGTCGGAATCGACACGAGATAGCACCGGAGCGGACGAAACAAATAAACAAAAAAAACGGGCCGCACCCGACCCGTTTCAAGATAGTATCTAGAAGTCCCGACTATTTGATACCTGCAGTACTCAGTCCAAAAGGTTCAAACTCGCCCTTTTGAATTTTTATCGTGACTCCACCTCAACTATCTAGTTCTGTTTGTAGCATTAGCGGTTTGCAGAGTCAATAGCGCAAGCGTAATAGGCGACTTTAATTATCTACTCGACAACGCATATGGAGTGTGCCAGTATCTCTTATATTGTTTCTTAAATGAAATATTTACTCACTAATCGTTCAAGGAGATTTCATGGCGCACCGTAAGCATAGTGGTTTTGTGGTTTTGTGTTGCTCAGACTGGGCATACACGAAAGAATTTGCCAGGGACCGATCGAAGGGCCAAGAGGAGTCAGAGGAAAGCCGAGTCCATGGCCTCGTCAGTTTCGTACGGGACCACCCGGCGAACCACCAAGACATCGACCCGCACGTTGTACGCGTTGAAGGGCCGGTCGAGATTATTGCCCAGCCTTCGCGCATGGGTGCCCTCTTGGCATTGAACCCGAATGTAATCGGCCCCAGCGACTGGTGCATCGTTGCCGACGTCCACTCGGACTGTGCCGGATTTTCCGGAGCACACCCGGAGCACACCGGTGACCAGTTTGAGGCCCAAGCCAAGCTAGTAAAAACCCACGCCCAACGATTTATTGACAACGTGGCAATCCAAACCGGCCACCCCATGCGGCTGTACGTAACCTGGACCAGGTTCGGCGAGCACAAAGCGGTCACCGAGATGATGGATCTGGCCGATGTTACGAGCCGGGTTGAATTTGAGGATGACAGCTGGCGCCAGAATGCACCGGCCGGTATGTTCGAAGAGGCGATGGCGGTTTCACGCTAATTTCTTTCTGGATTGTTTTGCACATCTGACTAATAGCCATTCCAAGTCAAAAACCCTTTGATTTGGTGTATTAAGGATGCTTTTATCAGTACTAGACCATAATCTTCTCGACATGGCAAGGATTTTCTGCTATGCTCACTGAGGCATTTTTCAACATCAATGCTGTACCACCCACATACTTCAGTCCGTACGTCATCACTACGACAGGAGATTAACGTGCCCCTCTCGACCCGCAAAGGCCTCCTTCTTGCTGCCGGCATTCCGTCGGCGGCCGTACTTGCACGGGCTGCAAGGATTGTTTCGGCTAACCACTCGAACCGCCACCACTGCCCTCACTCCGAGCGAGCTTTCTGGATGGGCTGCTTCGATGGCCGCCTGAATCTCGATCACGCGCGGCGTCTGATGAGGCTGAACAGCTTCAAAGAGCTGACGTTCACTCACGACTTCAGCTGCAGGCTGGCCGGCGGCGCAGCTGCCCTACTTCTGGAGGGCTACAGGGACTATGTCCTTGGGCAGATCATCCTGGCCAACCGCGTTGGCCTGAACCGGGGATACCCCCTCGAAGAGGTCAACCTGTTTGTTCACCTTGGGTGCGGAATGCTAGAGATCGCAACCGCTCTCGGCGGCGAGCTGTCAAACTATGACGCGACGTCCGAAACAGGTCTTTTCCGTCTTTTGCACGATGCACGACAGGTCGTACTCGATGGGTGGAAGAAGGAATTCCCGGCTCAGCCCATCAGCGTTAGGTGCTTCGTCACCAACATCGGCCTCTCGCCCTTCGGGTTGCCCAAGACCTTCACGACTGAGTACACCGAGCCGATAGCGGCGTAAGCCTTCACAATACCCGGGCTGTCGCGCCCATCCGACCTCTTGTAGCCTAGGCTGCCAAGAGATCAACCAAACCCACCCCCTACTTGTTTGTCTGTACCACAGACGAACCGGGCCACTAGGAGGTGGTTTTTCCCGTTTAAGGAGCAATTATTCTTGAATTTTAGGATTGCGGGCGATCGGTGAAGATGGTGAGCTTGGAGACGCTTTTCAGTACCTGGGCGGGCTGAATGGCGGCAGACAGATCGGTTTCGAGGGCGTCTAATACCAGCCATTTATCTTGTCCGACGGCGTACACGACGGCTTCGGAAAGGTGTGCGATGGCGCGGGGGGTGGTAGTAATGCGTTGGTACCCTCCGCCGTCATACGAGGCCACCAGGCCCGGTGCGGTGAGAGCGGGGCTGTGCGGGAGGATTCCGGAGGTGTGGCCATCTGAGCCGATCCCAAGTAAGCCCACATGATAATCGGTGCGGGCAAACTGGGCCTGAAGGAATTCATCGAAGGCTTCGGCGGTATCGGCCTGGGGAGCGTCGGCCAAGACGGGGTGGCGAGTTGCGCCGTCGAGTTCAAACCCGGCATTTTGGAGTTTGCTCCAATTCGAATCGGGATGGCCGACCGGGCCGTAGCGCTCATCAATGAGGCTAACTGTAAGTCGGCTGAGGTCGTGGCCGGCCAGGTGATGAGATGCAGCCACGGCCACGGCCACGGCCGAACCGCCCGACACTAGCCAGAGTACCGTACGTGAGGCGGCCAACTGGGTCGCAATGACATCGGCCAGATACTCACCTGCCGCATCAGGCGTGGTGGTAGTAATAAAAGTCATGTTCATAGTTGTAACGATATCACGTGCGGCGGCGCGCTGGTAAAATGTCCTACTCTGCGGAAATGTTGACCATCCAGTTGATACCAAATTTGTCCTTAAATGCACCGAAGACGTCGCCCCAAAATTGCTTTTCCAGCGGCATAGTAATTTCGCCTTCTTCGGATAGAGCATTAAAAATTTCGGTGAGCTTGTCGGTGTCTGTACCCACGAGGCTGAGGCTCACGTTGTCACCAAACTTCACTACCGTACCGGGCTGAGCTTCGGTTGCCATAATGTTGATGGCGTCGCTTTCCAGCTGAGAATGCATTATTTTGTCTTCATACCCTGCTGGCACGTCCATATCGGGCACTTCACTAAAGGTTTGAAGCTTCAATTCACCGCCAAGGACATGGTGATAGAACTCCATGGCTTCTCTGGTGTTGCCGTTAAAATTGAGGTAAGGATTTAACGTTGTCTCACTCATGACATGGACTCCTTTGTTCATATAGGGAGGCATAATCGCATAATCGCTTCAGCCATGCAACGGTCTTTTTGTGCAATATAATATGACAATTTATGGCCATATATGATGCAACGCTTGCTCATACCCCACCCCGACCCGAAAGGAAGGTATGAGCGCAGTCATCGTGCCGCCAAACTGCATTTGGAGCAAGCTTACAGATACGTAATTTGTAATTAACCAATATTTATGATGTAATTGTGTTGTTATGTCGGATCACTACTCGATGGAAGGTTTGGCATGACCGATGTCACCGTGCCGCCAGCTACACCTGTACCAACGATTGGAACCGTCGTTTTCTACGACGGGAGGGAAGGCCATGGTATAGCCATCGCGGAACTGGGAAGGATGGCATTCAAGATTTCCTTTCGCATGGACGGCCAAGTAGAGGTCGCTCTTGTCGACGACGTATACGTCCTAGGGGACAGTCCAAAAGACCAGATGCGCCGCATCACTATCAATGAAACCGTGATTGCGATGGTAGTGGCACAGACTGATACCGGCAAACTTCGCGCCAATACCTGGGGGATCCTACCTAAGGACTATTTGGGTGATGTTAGGCCAGTTGTTGTACCGCCAGCTTACAAACCCAAGCGCAAGCGGCACAAGAAGAACCCCAGGCCCACAGAGGCGTGAGATCACCCGGCACGGTGGCTGCATTCGAACCTGAGTGCGGCCACCGCCGCCACCGACCCCAACCAGGAACCCCTGGCTCTGGGGTTTTTCTGCGTTCAGCCGCCGAGGCGGGTGTGGATAAAGTTGACGATTTCGGGGTAATAAAAGGCACAGAGGGCGATATTAACGAGAATTAGCCCTGGAAAGATGACAAAGTTTTCGAGGACTTTGCCGGTGGTGACGCGCAGGGCTTTGATGGGCGGGATACCGAGCTTAACCGGGATGGGCAGCAGCCACGGGACGCCCTCTTTGGTGAAGCTGTCCATGATTAGGTGAGAAATGAGACCGATAACAAACGCCCACCAAACCAGATGAATGTTGACGTGGGGCATGATGGGCTGGAGAAAGATGAGCAACCAGTTGGCCAGCCAGGCTAGGAGGGCGACACCGACGAGAGAGTGCGTGAGGAAGCGGTGGCCGCCCAGGAGCTTGTCGGTGAAGCGGCCGAAGAAGCCGCCGATGGGCAGGTTGCGCCAGAAAGGGGCGGTGGGTTGATCGATGTCGGGGGCGATGCCGCCGATTTGGTTAGCCAAAATTGCCACGAGGGCAGTGGCAAGGGTGACGCTCGGGATTCCTACCAGGGCGACGGTAATTCCGAGGGCGGTGAGGGCGGCGGTGTCGTGGGTTCGGCCAGTCATAGCATTAGTAGTTTACTACGGATTAGCGTCCAACATAGATTCAACCCTTGACTTTTCTTTATGCTTATGCTATTATTGTTCGCATCTGGAAAGCCCAGACGCACTTGTCTCCTCTTAGGAGCCAGCATGATAACGATTCAGGAATTGATGTCGCAGTGCGGCATTACGCGCTGGACCACCAGCCGGTATTCCAAAAAAGGAAACCTCTGCGTTACTGGCGAGAACATAGTCGGTTACGACTCAGACTTTGGCGGTAGCCATGCCTATGCGACACACTTAACCGCAGTTTTCAACCCGAAGACCGGTCAGGTCTATATGCATCGGATAATGAACGACGATTGGGGCTACTAACCAGTAAGTCGAAGCCTTCGAAACACCAGCCACAGATGTAGAACGATGAACTACCTGAATTAGTGCTGAATATGCATGCAGCAGCGCGGTACGCTTGGCTGAATTTGCAGTTTGTTTTACCTCCCCCTGCCGGGTCTATGCGCAGGGCGACCACAATTGTGGTCGCTTTTCTTTTTGGGCAGCAAACAACCCGCGACGGGCGTACGAGGTACGCCGAAGATGCTTCACGCGTCAGGAGCGTTGCGTACGCAGGGCAAATCTGATAAGGTTCTTGCGAAATGACGAGTAATTCCGACAAAAAGCAAGCTAGCGATGCGCCCCAGGATGGGGCCTCGACGTTTGTGTTACTCGCCTCCATGGCAGATACAACCTGGCGCATGTTCACTCCCCCGGCACTTTTTGTAGCAGGCGGACTCTGGATTGACCTGCACTGGGGCACCAAGCCCTGGGTGACGGCGGCAGCAACGATAGTGGGCTTGGGTTGCTCTATTTTGTTGGTACGAGCACAGCTGCGGAGGGCCCAATGAACTTAATGCTTGGCGAAGTACCGGTTGTAAGCCTGCCGGCCGAACGACTGTTTGATGTGGGCCCGATCCACTTTACGAACTCGATGATGCTCGGGTTTATCGGCGTGGCGATAACGTTCTGGCTGTTTTGGTACACGAAGTCGAAGATCCAAGGCAACAAACATACTCGGATTTCAATTGCCATGTTGTGGATGTTTGATATCCTACTCGGGACAGCCGAGGAAGTACTGGGTAGCCGCAAGATGGCCGTTAAATTGGCGCCGCTGGCGATTAGCTTGTTTTTCATAATTTTGATCAACAACTGGCTAGAGCTACTGCCGTTTGTGGGCCCGATTACCTATAACGGCATGCCGCTGTTCCGGGGGTTGGCGGCCGATCTGAACTTTACGGCGGCACTGGCAATTATTACCATGGTGACGGCGCAGATTTGGGCCATTAGAACTCATGGCTTTTTTGGCAACCTCGGTCGCTATTTCGTGAATCCGCTAAAAGACCCAGTGGGCGTATTTACCGGGTTCTTAGAGATTATCGCTGAATTTTCGCGTTTAATAGCACTGGCCATGCGGTTGTTCGGAAATATCTTCGGCGGCGAAGTGCTGTTGGCGGTGATGGGTTTCATCACGGTTTGGGCGGCGCCCATCGCCCTGCCCCCGTTCATGTTCCTGGAGCTGTTCGTGGGCGCGATTCAGGCCTACGTATTCTTTATGCTCACGGTCGTATTCGTATCCCTTGGCACCGCTAGCCATCATGAAACTGCTTCTTCTGACGAACCCCTAAAGCTCGCTGGAGAAGTAGCTGTGTAATGAGCTTATATTCTTAACAGTCAAGATATATTTCATCAAAGTACATAATAAATAAAGGAACATTCCTCAATGGATTCCCTCGCATTCGGACTAACATATTCAATCGCTGGCGGCTTGGCCGCCGTAGGCCTCGGGCTCGTAGGCGCTGCTGCCGTCGGCGCAGTCGGCCGTAACCCCGACGCCATCGGCAAGATTCGTACCATGATGATTCTCGCCATGGGTTTCGTGGACGCCTTGGCCATCATCGGCCTGGTGGTCGCGCTGATCATTAAGTTCCTCAAGTAATTTAACTATGACGTTATTACTAGCAGAAAGTGGCGGTATCGGGGGGTTATTTACGGCCCTCGGCCTCAACCTGCAATCGCTTGTGCTCAACACGCTGGCGTTTCTGGTGATTGTGGCCGTGTTGGGTAAATACGTCTACCCTTCGCTCATCAAGGCGCTCGACGCCAAGAAAGACGAGCTAGAGGCAGCGGTGCGCCTAGAAAGAGAAGCCAAAGAGGCGCTCGAGCAGGCAGGCAACAAAGCCGAGGCGGTAGTTGCCGAAGCACGGGCAGCGGCCGGTGAAATTTTGGCAGCGTCCAAAGAGGCGGCGGCGACGCAGCTGGACGAAGCGCGGGCTAAGACCGAAGCTCAGGCGGCACGGACCATCAACGAGGCTCGCGAGCAGCTGGCGCACGACGTGTCGGACGCTCGCAAGACGTTGCGCGTGGAGACAGCCCGGATCGTGGCGGCGGCGGCCGAGACGGTACTGGGCGAAAAGCTCGACAGCAAGCATGATGCCGAGCTGATTGACCGCAGCCTGGAGATTAAGAAATAATGGCCAGCCGCGCACAAGTAGCTGCCCACGTGGCTAGCTCCCTCACATCCGACCGAAACGGCGCGATGAAGTCGGCCGCGGCCTGGTTGGTAAGCACCGGGCGACAGCGCCAGGCCGGATATTTGGCGAGGGACGTCGCCAAAGTATTGGCCTCCCGCGGTTACGTGAGCGCCAGGGTCACCACCGCGCGGCCGATGTCCGACGAAACCCAAGGTCGGATTGAGAAATTTATTCGAGAAGCTACGGGTGCCAAAGAGCTGGAGCTTGATACTGCAGTGGACCCAGCAATTATCGGCGGAGCTCAAATAGAGACCCCCGATGCGCACCTCGATGCTACCGTTCGAACTAAGCTCGCAACATTTGTACAAGGAGTCAGCCGATGAATGATTTGAATATTAAAGGAATAACCCGCGAGCTCGAAGACGCCATTGGCGGCCTCAAGCGCACCGACGGACTGGCCGAAACCGGCGTCGTGACGCGCGTGAGCGATGGCGTGGTGTGGGTCTACGGCCTGCGCCAAGCTGGCTTTAGTGAGGTGATCGAGATTGAAACCGACGGCGACGTGCCGGCGCGGGCGTTCGTGCTCAACCTGTTCGAAGATGAATTGGGCGCCGTATTGCTCGACAAAGAAACCGGCGTGCGAGCTGGCGCCAAGGCTAAGCTCACCGGCGAGAGCTTGCAAGTACCCGTTGGCCCTGAGCTAGTTGGCCGCGTGGTTGACCCGCTAGGTCGGCCGTTGGACGGGCTGGGCCCAATCAAGACTAAGGCCACAGGTATGATCGAGCGGATGGCGCCGGGCGTGATGGAGCGCAAAGGTGTGCACGAGCCGCTGGCAACCGGCATCATCGCCATCGACACCATGGTGCCGATCGGCCGCGGCCAGCGCGAACTAATTATTGGCGACCGGCAGACCGGCAAAACCGCCATCGCCATCGACACCATGATTAACCAGAAGCGCCAAAATACCGGCGTTATCAACGTGTACGTCGCGATTGGCCAGAAACTGTCCAAGGTAGCGGCGTTGGTGGCTCGGCTCAAGGCGGAAGGCGTGATGGAGCAAACCATTGTGGTAGCCACCTCCCCCGCCGACCCGGCCGCACTACTATACCTGGCACCCTACGCAGGAACCGCCATGGGCGAATACTTCCGCGACAACTCGCAACACGCGCTGATGATCTACGATGACCTTAGTAAGCACGCCGTGGCCTACCGCCAGATGAGTCTGCTACTGAGGCGCCCCCCGGGTCGCGAGGCTTACCCCGGCGACGTATTCTACCTGCACTCGCGACTGCTCGAACGCAGCGCCAAACTCAGCGAGGAGCTGGGATCCGGATCACTAACCGCCCTGCCGATCATCGAGACACAGGCCGGCGACGTAAGCGCCTATATTCCGACTAACGTTATCTCGATTACCGACGGCCAGATTTTCCTCGAAACCAATCTGTTCTACCAGGGGATTCGCCCGGCTATTTCGGTGGGATTGAGCGTAAGCCGCGTAGGTGGCGCCGCTCAGCTGAAGTCCACCAAGAGCGTGGCGGGTAGCCTACGGATTGAGTTGGCGCAGTTCCGCGAACTGGCGGCCTTCTCGCAGTTTGCCAGCGATCTGGATGACGACACCAAGAAACGCATTGCGCGCGGCCGTCTGCTCACCGAAATATTGAAGCAAAAGCAATACGCCCCGCTGAGCGTGGCCGAGCAGGTCATCATGCTGATGGCGGCAGGCAAAGGTGCCTTCGATGGGTTGGCGTCCGAGAACATCGAAGAAGCCGTGCGAGAACTTTTGGCTAAGGTCATGAAGGCTCACCCTGAGCTGATTGAGAGCCTGAACAAAGGCACCAAGCCCGACGATAAACAGATCGAGCAAATTGTTAACGCAGCGAGTACCGTGGCTAAATCGTTCGGTACGAAAGAGTAATCAATGGCAGCACTTCAAGGAATTAAGCGGCGGATCAAGTCGGTGCGCAACACCCGGCAGATCACCAAAGCTATGCAGATGGTGGAGGCGAGCAAGCTTCGCCGCGCGCAGCTGGCGGCCATCGGTCCGCAGCTATATACGGCGGCAGCCAAGAATCTCTTGGCGCGGTTGGCGGGTGGCTCGGCAGCCAGGCTGCACCCATGGTTTATTCCCCGACCCCTCAACAAGGACCTCACGATTGTGATTGCGGCCGACCGCGGTATGGCCGGAGCCTACAACAGTAATGTGCTTAAAGCTCTCGGACGTCATATGGACGCATCAAAGGTCAGTAAGCACATTGGCATTTCTGTTGGTCGCCGGGCGGCCCTGCAACTGGCCCGCGCCAATGACATTGATGAGATTGCAACCTTTGGGATTGACCATGGCGACCCAGACTCGGGGATTGCCCGTCCGGTCTTGGCGGAAGCTATCCGGATGTATAACGAAGATGAAGTGGATGCGGTATATATGATCTACACCCACTTCATCTCAACGGTGCATTACGAAGTGATTACCCGGCAGCTACTGCCGATAGCGGCACTTGACGGCCCGGCAACCGAGTCTGAGCTTGAGCCTGAGGCGGACGAGTTGTTGGAGTTTGCGGCGCGCCGGGTTCTTGAAGCCGAAGTGCTGCAGGCGGTGCTGGAAGCCCGCGCAAGTGAAAACGCTGCCCGCATGCTGTCGATGAAAAACGCCACTGACAACGCAGAAGATTTAATTTCCGATTTGACCCTAGCATTTAACAACGCCCGCCAGACGAGCATTACGCAAGAGATTGCGGAGATTTCTGCTGGCGCTGAAGCGATAACCGAGTAAAGGAGGCTCTGATATGGCCACAACTACGCAACAAAATGGCAAAATTATTCAAATCGTCGGAGTGGTCGTAGACGCCGAATTTACCGAGGGCAAACTCCCGGCAATTTACGATGCGATTACGATGAAGCAAGAAGACGGCAAGCTGCTCTACCTGGAGGTCGCCCAGCACCTAAGCGAGACCACTGTGCGTACCATTGCGCTGAGCTCAACCGACGGCCTGCGCCGCGGCGCTGAAGTAACCGCCACCGGCGGTCCGATCAGTGTGATAGTGGGCGACGAAACTATGGGGCGAATGTTCAACGTGGTTGGCGAGCCGATCGATGGCAAGCCGGCACTGAGCACCGGCGTACGCGCCTCAATCCACCGCGACCCCCCGACCCTCGAAGATCAAAGCGGCAAGGTCGAGATCCTCGAGACCGGTATTAAGGTCATCGACTTAATCGCGCCAATCACGAAAGGCGGCAAGGTCGGTCTATTCGGCGGTGCCGGTGTCGGTAAGACCGTGCTGATCACCGAGCTCATCAACAACATCGCCAAGTTCCACGCCGGTAACTCGGTATTTGCCGGAGTCGGTGAGCGGACCCGTGAGGGCAACGACCTGTATAACGAAATGGCGGAATCAGGCGTGCTGGATAAAACCAGCCTGGTCTTCGGCCAGATGAACGAACCGCCGGGAGCGCGTATGCGCGTGGGCCTGACCGGCCTCACGATAGCCGAAGGTTTCCGCGACAAGGGCAAAGACGTGTTGCTATTTATCGACAACATTTTCCGCTTTACCCAGGCAGGGGCCGAAGTTTCGGCTCTACTGGGTCGACTACCAAGTGCGGTTGGTTACCAGCCGACTTTGCAACAGGAAATGGGTGCCCTCCAAGAGCGCATCACCAGTACCAAGGACGGTTCAATTACTTCGGTACAGGCCATCTTCGTGCCAGCCGACGACCCGACCGACCCGGCCCCAGCTACGGCCTTTGCTCACCTGGATTCAACCGTGGTGCTCAACCGTGCCCTAACGGAGCTTGGGCTATACCCGGCCGTCGACCCGCTCGACTCCAGCTCCACCCTGCTGGACCCAGCCGTTGTTGGTGAAGCGCACTACTCCGTAGCTCGTGACGTTCAGCGAATTTTGCAACGCTACAAAGACCTGCAGGACATTATTGCAATCCTGGGTATGGACGAGCTCTCCGACGAAGATAAGCAAACCGTCGCTCGAGCGCGCCGTATTCAGCGGTTCCTAACGCAGCCGTTCCACGTAGCCGAAGTCTTCTTAAGCACTCCCGGACAATATGTGAAGCTCGAAGACACAATCAAAGGCTTCCGTGAAATCCTGGACGGCAAGCACGATGATCTGCCAGAATCGGCTTTCTACATGAAGGGTGGCATCGAGGATGTCACCGCTACGGCCAAGGAAACCGCAAAGTAATGCTGTTTGAACTGCTCACATTAACCGGGGCCAAATTCCGTGGCGAGGTGACAGAGGTTACTCTCACCACGGCGAACGGCCAAATCGGTGTATTGCCGAATCACGAACCGCTCACCGCCGTCGTGAAGCCAGGTTCGGTAGTGGTGCGCGAAAAAGGCGGCAAGCAGACAATCTTTGCGACGTTCGGGGGCCTGCTGGAAGTCACACCAGACGCTACACGCGTCTTGGCCGACGAGGCTGAACACGAAGACTCGTTGGTGCAGGGAGAGATTCAGATAGCTTTAGCTGAAGCCGAGGCGCTTAAGGCAAAGGCTGGCGACAAACACGAGCTGGCCCGTGCCCAAGAACTGGTGGACCGCCAAACCGTCCGTCTGGGCGTGGCTCAAATGAGACGCCGCACCCACCGGCCCGATCGGCAAACGCCACCGGAATAAGCCTATTTTATATTTGGCTCGTGAATTTCCGGATAACGCTCCGGATTTTCTAGGTAATGCGCGGCCCACTCCGAATCATCTCGGACATCGACGACATCGATAATGAATTTTTTCATGGCCTGATTTCTCCTAGAATGACTGCCGGATGTGGCTCATGGTCCAATCCCAGTCGGCATTAGCCTTTTTGTGGGGGTTGAAGATGCCCTGGGGGTCGAAAATATCTTTGACGTCTTTGAAATAACCATAAATTTCGTCACCGTACGCTCGCTGCAGCCAGGGGCCGCGGATCATGCCGTCGTTGTGTTCGCCGGAGAGAACACCATGATACTTGAGCACAAGCTCGTTGGTTTCTTGCATGGCAGGGCGAAGCTTATCGCGCTCGGACTGCTTTTCGAGCTTCATCAATGGAATAATGTGAAAGTTACCATCGCCCATGTGGCCGGCTATCGTCGCAAAGAGGTTGTATTTCTTGATGATCTTGCGCATTTGCGGCAAAAACTCGGGCAAATACTCGGGGTTGACTACCAAATCGTCAATAAACGGCGCAGTGTGCTTGTCTTTGACCTTTTTGCGCAAAATTTGAAAACTTTGGCGGCGCATTATCCAAAACTTTTCGGCCTTACTCTCGGTAGGGTCTTCTTCCGATCCTTCGATTTCGTAATAGGCATGCTTGGTGTAGAGCTGGCGATCGAGGGCCTTCACCTTTTCGCGAACTTCATCGACAGTCTCACCGTTAAATTCGATCATAAGAATCAGCTTCGGGATACCGCGCAGAAGTAAAAAGCCTTCGGGGATGAGCCCAATCAATAAATGAATGAACTTTTTGAGTCCAAGCATCTTGAGGAAGTAGGGCATGAACTTAATAGACAGCATGAGGGTGACGTCATCGAATGATTCGAACGATGCCGGCTTGCTCTTGAGAACTACGTTAATGACCTCGCCTAGGCGGTCGATATCGCGTAAAAATACGACGAGCACCCCGGAATGCGGCCGGTGCGGCACCAATCGGAACTTGATGTCGGTGGTGAGGCCGAGGGTACCTTGGGCGCCAACGATCAGCTTGGTGAGGTCAAAAATACCAGTCTTGCGGTCCCAGACATCCCAGAGATTATAGCCGGTGGAGTTCTTGGTGACATTTGGCTTGGCGGCCTTAATGGCGTCGTAATGCTTATCGACCAGGTCGAAAGTCTTGCGGTATACTTCGCCCTCAAAGGTGTTGAGTTGCTTCTTAACCTCGAGCATTTCCCGCGTGAGGGGCTCAACAGTGTATTCGTTGCCATCGGCAAATACCACCTTCAGCTGCGTCACGAAATCCTCGGTCTTACCAAATTCGAGCGACTTTTCGCCGCCGGAATTATTATTGACCATTCCGCCAATAGTGCAGAGATCGCGCGATGCGGGATAGCTGGGCATGAGGGCTTTGTGCTCAAACGTAGCTTTCTCGAAATCGCGGTAGAACACGCCTGGTTGAGCGTGGCCGAGGGTCGGTGAAACATCAAATATCTGGTTAAAATGACGGTTAAAATCGGCAATGATTGAATCGTTAACCGCGCCGCCCGACATATCGGTACCGGCACTACGGGCGGTAATGGAAAGGTTTGAGCTCTCGGTTTTGTTGGCTTTGGCGTACTTTACTAACGCCTTCACGTCATCGGCGTTCTTGGGATAGACCACAATTTGTGGCTTGACTTCGAACAGACTGGCATCGTGGCTATAAGCTTCCAGGGCCTCGGGAGCATCCTCAACTTCACCAGATATAATTCGAGAAATATCGTCTTTTAAATTCATATCATAAGCATAATCGCAGTGGGCTTATTTAGCTACCCACCGAACAGCTTCTAGCAATTCTACTAATGCGGCAGCTGAGTCTAGAATGATTTAATTTGTGGACCAATAATGAAACGGGAGGACAAGATGTTAAGTAATTCAGCAGTAATGCCGACCATACCAGCAAGTGATATGGATCGGGCTAAGGATTTTTATAGCAACAAGCTCGGACTTGAAATTTTGAAAACGAATGACTCTGATGGGGGCGTGATGTATGAAGCCGGCGAAGGAACAGTGCTGTTTGTCTACAAATCGGCCGGAGCCGGGACATCACAGGCCACCTACGCATCGTTTAAGGTCGACAATATTGAGTCTCAAATGCAAACACTACGCAACAAGGGCGTAGTGTTTGAGGAGTATGACATGCCTGGTCTCAAGACCGATAACGGCGTAGTAACCTATGGCGAAAACAAGGCCGCCTGGTTTAAGGACTCCGAGGGCAATATTTTGGCACTGGATCAGATGGGCTAGAGGGCTGACGAAGGGCTGGGAGCAGCGGCGTCATCGGCGTCGCCATCCGGAGTGTGTCCCATCATTTTGCCGCCCATCATGCCACCGTGGCGTCCGCCGGGACCGCCTGGGCCCATCAGCCACTTAGCGTCGACGTTGTTAGCCTTCGCCCAGTCGGTGGATTCCTGGCGAATTTTTTCCATTGCGGCGCGCCGGTCGGCATTAGTATCGGTCGCGGCGGCCTTCATTTCGGCAGCTAGCTTGTTGTGCTCGGCTAAGACCAGGTCTTTTTGGGCAGCGGTGAGCTTGCCGTCGGTGACGGCTTGGGCGAGTTTAGCCTCGTAAGTTGCCTGATGAGCTGCTTGCCGCTCAGTCTTGTTCTCGTCAAACACCGCCTGCACCTTGGACTTGTCGACATGGAAAGTGTCAGCCAGTTTTTGGATAAGCGAGGCCTGAGGGTTGGCGGTGTCGGTGGCGGCCGATACCTGAGCGACCCCGAAGGCGCCGGCGCCAATTACGGCGATGGCGGCCATTGGAATGATTACTTTTTTGGATAGACTTTGCATATTGTTCCCCTGATTAATGGTTCAAACTGAATGAACAATACTAGCATGTCACGATGAGCTGATAAATTGCTTAGGACTGAGATGTCTGGCCGTAGGCGGCACGAAGCAACAGCAAATCGCGGGCATGTATAAACTTGCCGTCGTAATTGGCCGGCCGATCGGCCTCAAGCAAGGAGATAGCTGCCTCCAAAGAGGCTACCCAGACTATTTCAAACCCGTCGCCGAGCTCTTCTTGGGTAAAATCCGGACTACCCTTTGGGCCGACTACTCGGCCTAGATAGCAGTACGACTGCTGGAATAATTTCCACTCACCCCGGTACTCGTCAATTTGGCCAACCTCACCCGTTACTTCGGCGGCACAACCGATCTCTTCCTTAATCTCGCGCGCGAGTGCGGAAGCCAGATCTTCGCCAGGTTCAACTCCCCCGCCGGGCAGCTTGTGGTAGGAATGCTTAGTGGCGTGCAAAAGCGCTACGGCGGCGCGTCCATCGAACACGATCGCCCGGGCAGCCACTCGCGGAGAAAAGTTGTCGGTCCGAATCTTGGGCGAACCAATGATAATATCTTCGTCGCGCAAGGTCGCCAGCAGTTTCATCGGCTACAGCTTGGGCTTCTTGGGCTGCTTGGGCTTCTTGACTTCTTTTTTGCCGCCCTTAGATTTATCCTTACCCATTTGAGCCTCTTTTCGTAATGATTGTTGGCACTAAATGTACCACGGTTTATGAAAACTCTGTAAATTCGGAGCTAAGGGGCAACGAGAAATAAAAATGCGACCCTTGGCCAATCTCACTCGTAAGCCAGATTTTGCCGTCTAAGGCTTCAATAATTTCTTTACAAATCGAAAGACCAAGACCTAGTCCGGGATATGACGTGGCGACCGAACTGGAACGGAAGAATCGTTCGAACAGCTTGGGCTGGTCCTCGGCTGAAATCCCTAGGCCGTAGTCCTGAACCTCAAGAATAACGTTCGTACCCTCTGATTTAATACGGATAATAATCTTATCTGAGTTCGGTGAATATTTTGAGGCATTACGTATTAGGTTGGCCATAACTTGGCCGAGTCGATCAATATCGCTGACAATTTTCTTGCCGCTAGATCCTTCAATAATTATATTCTGCGTCGTGGAGTACTGAGCGTCAGTTACCTCACCCCGTACGAAAGTATCAAATTCGAACTCCGTTCGCTTGATCTCGAGTGATTGACCTCCCTTACTGGCCTGATAGATGTCGTTGATTAGAACTGTAGCCTTGTGCGCCGACAGACTGATACGCTTAACCTCTTCGAGGAGATTAACCTTGGAATTACCCTGCTTCACGAGATCGGCCAGGTTTTCGGCAAAAATATGCACATTCCCAACGGGACCTTTTAGCTCATGGGCAGCGATAGCCAGGAATTCACTCTTGGCGTTATTTAGCTCCATCATTTTGGTTTTAATAAATTCAGATGTAAAAAACTGCTGAACAGCATTGGCAAGGATTCCGAATTCGGATTGATCTTTGGCTAGTCGGTCTAGGCTAGCGGGGGTTTGGTTCTTTAAACTGGCAGTAATTTCGCGAACCGGCCGCAAAACCAGCCGCCAGATGGAGATGATAACAACCATTATTGAGGCTAGCGAGAATAGCAGGAGTAGCGTCAACTGCCGGGTATAAAGATTCTCCAGATCTCTAACTACTGGCACGGCGGCCTCAGACGTCAGGACCGCCACCGGACGAGAATCCCAGCCGGGCAAAGTAGTGCCAAAGGAAACGGAATGCGTACCGAGCTGGTCACCGGAGGCCGTACCGACTGGGTCGATCGTAATAGTGCTTTGGGTGAGATCACCGAGGCTCTTAACCAGGCCGGGAGTGAGATATCTGCCGATTACCCAAAATCCTTGTGGAGGAGTTTTACGGTCGGAATCGTTACCGGGGTGAACGGTTGCAGCTCGGATTTCGAGTAGTCCGTTTGGTTCTTGAATGTAGAAATGCGCGAAATGATTGCTATTTAGCTGGGCGAAAAAAGCTTTGGGTAAGGCAAGATTTTGGATTGTGAGGTCATCCGTGGTGGATTTGTAGTATACCAGCGAGTTGTCGGGGCGGTACACCCAGGCAGCGTCGGCGCCATAGGTAGAAAGGCCGGTATCGATGTTGTCGCGGGCAAATTCCAGATTACGCTTCTTGATGAAGTTGACCATCTCGTCCCAAAACGAATAATCTACCGCCAGACTCTCGAGTGGGTGGCCCTCTATCTTGGTGATCTGCTGGAAATACCTGTGGCGCTGGGCGAGTTCACTTTCAAGCACAGACCGTGACCTGCCCAGGTCAAAAGAACGTTGCAACACCAGTAGCATTGCGACGGTTCCGAAGAGAAATATAAATAATAGCAGAAACTTAGCTTGGAGCCTCATCTTGCTTATGTTTATACAGTAAATAGCCTTCCGATGCTATTATTCACGGGGCCGAAACTAGCGTTGAGCCAAAAAACGGTTAATGAGCTGCGTCGTGGAAGAATCGTGAACTTGCGAAGCCTCGCCAGCCCCGAACTCACCATAGATGGTTTTGGCCAACTGCTTACCAAGCTCAACGCCCCATTGATCGAAGGAATTGATCTGCCACACGGCGCCCTGAACGAATATTTTGTGCTCATATAGGGCAATCAATTGGCCTAGGACGTGCGGAGTGAGTGACGGCATCAGGATAGTATTGGAGGGGTGATTGCCGGCGAAGGTTTTGTGAGCCACCAGATCTGCGGGCACTCCGGCAGCAGCTACTTCGGCCGCGGTTTTGCCAAACGCCAAGGCCTCTGTTTGCGCGAACAAGTTGGCGATGAGTTTGGGGTGATGTTCACCTAGAGGGTTCAATGGCTTCATGAAGCCAATAAAATCGGCTGGGATAAGGTGCGTGCCTTGGTGAATCAGCTGGTAGAACGCATGTTGGCCATTGGTCCCCGGCTCGCCCCATACAACTGGCGCCGTGGAGTAGTCCACAGCCTGGCCGGCTTTGGTAACGCTCTTGCCATTGGATTCCATATTGGCCTGCTGCATATAGGCCGCAAACCGGTCGAGGTACTGTTCGTACGGTAGGATGGCCTCGGTTTCGGCGCCAAAGAAATCGGTATACCAAATGCCGATAAGACCCAAGATTACGGGCAAATTCTGTTCGAGAGGGGCGGTACGAAAATGCTCATCCATGGTGTCGAAGCCGGCCAGGAGCTCGCGGAAGTGATCCGGACCAATAGATATCATCAACGACAGGCCGATGGCGCTGGTGAGCGAGTAGCGGCCGCCGACCCAATCCCAGAAGCCAAACATGTTGGCAGTATCGATACCGAACTTTTTGACATCAGCGGCATTGGTGGAAAGAGCCACAAAGTGCTTGGACACCGCGGCCTCATCGCCCAAGCCGGCAATTAGCCATTCACGAGCGCTCTGGGCGTTGGTCATGGTTTCGTCGGTAGTAAAGGTCTTGGAGGCAATAATAAACAGCGTTTCGGCGGGGTCAAGACCTCGGGTGGCCTCCACTAGATGAGTGGAGTCGATATTGGAAACAAACTTGAGGGTAATATCGCGCTGAGAGTAAAAGCGTAGCGCGCTAGTTGCCATCACCGGGCCAAGGTCGGAGCCGCCAATGCCAATATTAATGACCGTCTTGATGCGCTTACCAGTGTGGCCAGTCCAGGCACCAGACCGCACAGCGGTGGCGAATTGGCTCATTTGATCCAGCACCGCACGAACGTCAGCGGCGACATCGACACTATCAACTACAAGTGGGCCCGACGACTGACGGCGCAGCGCGGTATGAAGTACCGATCGATCTTCGGTGGTGTTAATGTGTACCCCGGAAAACATGCCGTCACGCAGCTGCTCGACTCCGGTGGCCCGGGCGAGATCGAGCAGCAACTCAAGCGTTTCGCGGGTGAGGCGGTTTTTCGAATAATCGACAAAGATATCGCCTGCTTCGAGGCTTAAGGACTCGGCTCGAGACGGGTCGGTAGCAAACAGATCGCGCAAATGAGCGGTCTTGTTGGCATCGTAATGAGCTTGAAGTTTTTTCCATTCAGGGAGGGTAGTAAGTTTCATTATTCGATTGTACACCAACTCGTAGTGGTACAATTGCGCTATGCATAATCCGCTCGAGAATAAGATAACTGCCGCCCCGTCCGCGGACGCGCCGAAGTTATCACCGCTAATGCAAGGACTCGTGCAGCTATTGCGTGCGCAACAGGCTCCGGTCTGGAAAGGCACAAAGGTCCACGTTCCGGAAATTACCGCCGGGGCATATTTTTTGTATGAGCAGATTCGCAATGCCGTTGAGTATCGCGAACAACACTTATTCTTGCGCGGCGCAATTGAACGATTTTTACTGCGTGAATTAAAACCCAACGGGTCGGAAGACATCGGGTTTGAATTGGTAAGCGAACTTACCAAAACCCGCTATTTGGATAACGACACTATCCGCGAAGATGAAATTGAGTATATCGATTACATTGTTCGGCGGTACGGCTCGCTACAACAGACGGCGCTATCGCGAAGTCACGATAGTCACGACGAAATTGCCAGCAATATTATCGCTTTGCTCTCGGTGGAGCTCGAGCGGGCATTGCAGCCGAACCCGACCGAGGCCGCGATAGTCGAGTTTACGTATGCGGCGTTCATAGATCACGCCGATGTGGCCCGAGAAGACCAAATGGCACTGTACGCCGCCGTACACAAGGCACTATTGAAATCTGATATTGCAACTATCCGTTACGGGGTATTTTCGCGAGCCTTCCCCCGCTGGCTCGAGGATAATGCCCAACTAGAGGCTGCCGGCAAGCAATTTGTCGAAATTAATGCTCAGCTGGATGACCAAACTGGGGGTGCCACCCCACATCGTATGTTCCGGTTAGTGCGTCGCCACATTGCGCCGTATCTGATTTTGCGCGAAATTATCAAAACCAGCCACGAAGGCCTCGAGCAGCTCGCCACTACCCCATCCGTACTGATCGAAAAAGCCCGAAGTGTGGCCGAAACGCAGTATCAAGTGGTATCGAGCCGCCTCAAACGCAGCGTGGTGCAGGCGGTAATATTCCTGTTTATTACCAAGGTAGTCTTGGGGATGATTATCGAGATTCCGTATGAACTATTCGCCTACGGCGCGGTCAACTACCTGCCGCTCGGAATCAATCTGCTCTTCCCGCCGCTATATATGGCAATGGTCGGACTCACAATTAAGATCCCCGGCCAACGCAACACCACCAAAATCCTGAGCGATTTGAAGCAGATCGTGTATGTTTCGGATCAGCAGCCAATACGCTACACCCTATCCAGTCGCGGGCGGACGTCAAAAATGCGCAGCACATTTAGCCTGTTTTATTTGCTAACCTCATTGGCAACTTTGGCGGCAATATCGTGGATGTTGCAGATAGTCGGATTCAACCTAGTAAGCGGAATTATTTTCTTCGTATTTCTCTCGACGGTCAGCTTCTTTGCCTACCGTATCGCCTACTCGGTCCGTGAGTACGCTGTTATCGAGGAAGACCCGGGCCTCATCGCGAATTTAAGCGATTTTCTGCTAACACCCTTCATTCGGGCGGGCCAATGGCTGGCCGAGCGCTACAGCCGAATCAATATCTTCACGTCGATCTTGGACATTATTATTGAAACACCGTTCAAAACAATCCTCAGAATTATTGAGCAGTGGAACTCATTTTTGCGCGATAAACGCGACGACGTACTGCGCTAAAATACTTCTACGAGATTAATATATGCAGCGGAGGAATCGTTATGGCAAAAGGATTGGTGGCTGAATCAAAAATCATCATTAACGCGGATACCGATAGGGTGTGGGCGGCGCTGACTGACCCGGAGCAGATCAAGGTTTATCTGTTTGGAACGGAGGCCACCTCGGATTGGCAGGTGGGAAGCCCCATTACGTATAAGGGTGAATGGAAAGGCCAAGCCTACGAAGATAAGGGTACGGTACTGGAGGCTGAGCCGGGCATGAAGCTAGTGAGTACTTATTGGTCGGGCATGAGCGGCAAGGCAGATGTGCCGGAGAATTACGTTACCGTGAGCTATCTGTTAAATGAGCACGACGGCGGGACTGAGGTGGTAATTCTACAAGATGGCAACGACAACGAGGAGGCCCGCGAACAGGCCTCCTCGAATTGGACTATGGTGCTTGGCAGCATGAAGCAGCTGATCGAAGAAGTTTAGTCCCGGACTTTGATGACAACCTTGCCGATAGGGCGGCCGGTTTTGACGTATTCGAGGGCTTCACTGGCCTGCTCGAGCGGGAAGAGACGGTCGATATTAACTTTGATGGCGCCGCTTTCGACAAGCTTAGTGAGCTCGGCCAGCCGCTCGGTAGTGGCTTGAGTGAACTGCGAGTAAGCCGTGACTTTGTGCCCAGACGCGAGGGCTTCATCGACGGCCGCGCTCATGGACACGATAGACCCGCCTTCCTTGAGGACTTCAAAAGACTGAGCATAGACTTCGCCACCGATGGTATCAAAGACCGCATCGTAGTCGGACAGTTCATCTTTGAATGACTGCTGTTCGTAGTCAATGACGACGTCGGCGCCGAGGCTCTTGACGTAACTGACCCCGGCCGCCGAGACGGTCGTGGCCACGGTGGCTCCGAGGTGTTTGGCAAGCTGGATGGCAAGGCTACCGATACCGCCGGCACCGCCGTGAACGAGAATCTTTTGCCCCGAGGACAAATGAAGCGTTTCGACGAGAGCCTGGTATGCGCTGACTCCGGCCAGCGGCAGGGCGGCGGCGGTGGTGGAGTCGATATTCTTGGGCTTAGCCCCAATAGAGCCAGCGGCGGCGGGCGCAAACTGCGCGAAAGAACCGTGGCTACTGAGGGCGCCGGCTAGGCCGTAAACTTCATCCCCGACCTTCACATCGGTAACTTCCGCACCGACTTCGGCGACCACTCCGGCCAAATCGCCGCCAAGGACAGCCCCGGGGAATGTGAGCTCGGCCATCTGCCGAACCATGCCTTCGCGGACCTTCCAGTCGAACGGATTTACGCCCGCGGCGTAGACTTCCACGAGCACCTGGCCCGGGTCAATTCCCGGCTTGCTGGCATTATCAACCGTGCTTACGACACCAGCATCACCATATTCGTTGATCTGAGCTGCTTTCATCTATACTCTCCAATTACTTTACTAAGTATAGTGGGTTTTCAATGAGCCGGCAATCTGGGCAAAGTGTCTTAGATGACTCGGCGCAGTTTCCGCACACCAGAATAAGGTCGTTACATTGGGGGTTGGCGCAGTTGCGATAAGTGTTGGTGGGAGCGTCACACAACCGGCAGGCGCCGAGCAGCTCGGGCTGATCAGTGAAAGCCATACTCATGCGGTCGTCGAACACAAAGCATTCACCCGCAAAGGCTCCGTCCGGGTAGGCCTGGGCATACTTGATGATCCCACCCTCGAGCTGATAAACGTTCTTGAAGCCGCGCTGGCGCAGGAGAGCCGAGGCTTTTTCGCAACGGATGCCGCCCGTACAGTAGGTCACGACTGTTTTATCTTTGAGATCAGCATAATCGTTGAGGGCGGCCGGAAGATCCTTGAACAATTTGATGTCCGGGGTGATGGCGCCGCGGAACCGGCCGATGGCCGATTCATAATTGTTGCGAGCATCAAAGAGAACCACCGATGGGTCCTTTACTAGTTCATGAAACTCGGTCGGAGTGAGTCTGGGGGCAGTTCCGCGGGGATCAATGTCGACGCCCAAAGTGACGATTTCGGGCCGAACCTTGATGCGCAAGCGCGGAAATGGCAGGTGCTCACTTTCGGCGCGCTTGTAGCTGATGTCGTTGAAATATAGATGATCATTCATAGCAGCAACGTAGGCATCCGCGGCCTCGGCCGAACCGGCAATGGTGCCGTTAATCCCCTCTTTGGCTAACAATATCCGACCCTTGAGCCCCAAACGTTCGCACAGTTGGCGTTGCGCCAACATCTCGGCCTCGGGGTCGGGAAGATTCACATATTTGTAGTAGAGCAAAACAACGCTGGGCACGGGCGCCTCCGAGATGAAGTACGCGACTAGTATAGCGTATCTGGAATCATTGCTGAAACAGTTGCCGACTGCCGTTGCTGGTTATTCGGCGCGGGAGCCTCATTGTTGCTTGTCAGCGCGTATATCGAGGAAAGCATAGGCGTGATAGTATTATCATAATGAAGCGACAAAAACTCCTAAAGCGCCGCCTAACCAGATCCTATATTTTGGTGGGGGTGTTTGCTGTGCCAATACTCTACGAATTGATAAGCCAATACAACATCAATCAGACGGCTCAGAAATATAGCGGCACACCAGGCAATACTGACCGTATGGCATCGAACGGCCCGAAGTCGGGAGTGACAATATTAATAAATGAGGTCCTCGGGGGCTTTAAGGCAACTGGTGTTAATGCGTGTTCGACCGCGACGCCCTGCGCAACGCCGACGCCGGTGCCGACACCAAAGCCGACGCCAGTACCGACGCCGGTGCCAACACCGGTGCCGACGCCCAAACCAACGCCAGTGCCGACCCCCAAACCGACGCCTGTACCGACGCCGGCGCCGACTCCCGCCCCCGGTCACACACCCACTCCAACTCCCCTACCAACCCACACGCCGACACCAACGGTGGCCCCAGGTCACACACCCGTGCCAACTCCCAAGCCAGGCTCACCCTCGACCACCCCGGCACCGGCGACAAACGCATCACCCGGCTCATCGCCCGGCGCAACCCCAGATGCAAATCCCTCACCAGCCGTAGTGAGTAGCGAACCTATAACAACCGACCCGACTCAGCCCGCGGCCGAGGTTTTGCCTGGAACGGTCTTAATTCATGTCACAGATAAAAACGGCAGCCCAGCGGTAGCCGCGACGGTGACTCTGGGCGGCCAAACTATGCCGACAGACGATAAGGGGGATGCGCTCTTTAGCGGTATTGCGGCGGGCCAAGAGTTGGCGCAGGTGACATACAAAGGCGACAAGAGCCAGTTTCAGCTGACGGTCCAAGGAACGGCCGGGGGCGAAAAGTTTTCGCTTACGGCGGCGGCATCAAAACAACCTCTGCCAATGGGAATATTAATCGGATTCGGCAGTGTTTTCGCCCTGTTCGCCGCAGCCGTATACGTCTTGCGACGAAGGCTGCTGAAGTTGGTTGGCTCCGGGCACGCGAGGCCGATCAAAGCCCTGGTGGGAGTCTCACTGATACTGTTCTTTGTCAGCCTCATCGGAATTTTTGTTGCCGATCTACTAAGCTAGAAATCCAAACCGGGTTGCTTATTCGAGCGAGAATTCTTCGCTGTGAATCCGAGTTTCTTTGACCCCAAGCTTTATGAGCTGCTTCTTGATTTCCTGCATCATGCCGGGCGGGCCGCACAAGAGGAAGTCCCGTTTATCGAGATTGCCGCTATTCTTCTTGATGATGCCGGCACTCAAGTACGACTTGTAAGTTTCAGTGATAAACGGAAAAGTCCGAAACACCTGGCCCGGTAGGTTGGATTGATGGATCGCCAGGGTGTCGAGGTCAATTAGCTCACTTGCCGTCTTTACCGAGTAATACAGGTCGATATTATACGGCCCGGATCCGAGAGTTTGCGCCATACTCAGAAACGGCGTTATACCTATTCCCCCGCCAATCCAAACTTGGTTTAAATTCCCAATGTTGCGGTACGAAAATCGGCCATATGCTCCCTCAACCTGAGCCGTCATGCCAACCATATGCGGTAGAAGCCGGGTGAGAGTTTCCGTATACGACCCGAGCGACTTGACGTCGATCATCAGCTGGTTGGAGTTCTCGCCCGATGAGATGCTAAAAGGGTGCGATTCGGACGATAGCCCATCGCTACTGAATGTCACAAAAATAAATTGCCCAGCTCGAACGTGGACGGATTTGTTCACTGGCGCCAACGTAACCTCGACTACGCCGATGCCTTTGGGCTGCGCAGCGGCAATGGTATACAGATACCGGCGGACGAATATATTTGGCAGTAACGTGCGATAAATAAAGGCAAATGCCCCCACAACCAGAAGAAGGTACAGGTACCATTTAACAAACGGGTCAGCCGTGATGCGATTCGGCGTCAATAGGACATGCAGCATTATGAGGAGATAGGCCAGACCAAGGTATTTATGGGTTTGCAGCCATAGTCGGTAGCCAATTTTGATATAGAAACTCAGGACCAACAAGATGATGATCATCGCGAGAGCAACAATACCGAAAGCCGTGCCAATATAGGCGACCGAAGGCACAAAAAAATGGGCAACTGCCTGGACACCGTAGGAATAGTAAGAGGCTGCCGTGAGGATGGGGTGAAATAGCAGCATAATAAGTGCTATGCCGCCCAAAACTTGATGGGCTATCAGGGCGCGGTTGAGGCCGCCAAACAAATCTTCCAGCCAATGAAAGCGGGTTGCCAGCACCAAATTGAGAACGTACGCCGCCAGGCCAATGACACCTGTAATGTCGCCGAAAGCAATAAGGGCATTCGATAAACTACCAAATCGCTCAGCAAAGGGCGTATCGACTGATATTGCGAGCGCCGGTATTAAACAGGCCAGCACTATCAGCGGCCAGCCTAGCTTGGGGGCCTGAACGCCCGTCCGTAGCGGCGTATCCAGCAGCGGCGGGTAGACCATCGGCTTCGGTGCGGGAGCAGGAGGGGCCGAAGCGGGCGGCTGAGGCGAAGCCGAGGCGTTGGGTTTGGGCGAAGAGGCTGCATTCGAGGCGGCGGGGGTGAGGCTTGCCTGCGGCGCAACAGCTGGCGAAGGCACAAAGCTTTCGCCATTGAGAGCAGCCCTTATTTCGGCCGTCGATTTTCCTTCCGAAATGAGCTTTTGCGCGTTCTCTAGCGGCGTATCGTGCATATGGTTATTGTACAATAGAAAGTCATGAAAGTTTCACAAAATATAATGGGTATGCCTATCACCCTAGAGGTGCTTGACGGCAATGCGGCGGACGCCGCCATCGACGATGTATTTGAATATTTCCACGAGGTTGACGAGGCGTTTAGTACCTATAAGCCCACAAGCGAGGTTAGTCGGCTTAACCGCGGCGAATTAGAGTTGCCGAAATCGAGTGATGATTTGCGGGCGGTGCTGGAGGAATGCGCCCGTTTGAAAAAATTGACCGAAGGGTACTTTGACGTGGCACGAGATGGGCATATCGACCCGTCCGGATACGTTAAGGGGTGGGCTATTTACCGCGCAGCACGACTCCTCAACAGCCGCGACATCACCCGGTACTGCATTAATGCCGGGGGCGATATGCAGATTAGCGGCGACGGACCATCCGGAGGCCCATGGGTTATCGGGATCGCCCATCCTTTTGACCCCACTAAGTTGGCAAAAAAGCTTTACCTTAAAAATATGGCCGTTGCTACCTCGGGCAATTACGAACGCGGCAACCATATATACAATCCTCGAACCGGGCAGATGGTTGAGGACCCGGTGAGTCTAACCGTAATCGGCCCAACAATTGACCAAGTTGATGCTCTGGCGACGGCGGCATTTTGCATGGGCGATCAAGCATTACCGTTTTTACATAGACAAGGTTACGAGGCAATGTCGATCGACAAGCAGGGCCGAGTAGTATTAACCGAAGGTTTTCGCAGGTTTGAGCGGCCGTAACCAGCTAGGGCTTGGCTGGCAAGTGACGATCCCGCAGCATATACATCGACACGGCAATAATGACGAAAGCGGCAAAACAGAGGGTGGCTTGAGTAATAATGCCGAAGAGATTGAAATATTTGGTTGTACAAACATAGCTGATGCTGCAAACCTGAGGATTGATGTGGATGAGGTCCCAATGCACGAGCTGCTGATAGAAAGACAGCGGTAGACCCAGGGCCAAAAACGGGAAACAAAAACGCACGACGCGCCGGTCTCGGTCGATAATGCCAACGGTGAGCACGAGCAGGAGCGAAAAGACCAACATTCGGTCAACCCAACACAATGTAGCAACTGGGTTGTGCAAGATTTCGATAAAGTAAACGCTGGCGGCCGAGGCGAGCAGGGCGGTAACCCAGGCGACTATAGCGGCGACGGGCAGATGAGGCTTATCTGACTTGGGGTTGAGTTTATTCATAACCATTTATCATTATAGTCCCATTTTGAAGTAGTCAACCGAATAAAGTTTGGCTTAAGAATGATTGATTGACGATTCGAGGGTTAGTTGCGTATATTACTTTTATATACGAACTATTAGTATCGCTAACGTAATATATTGGTTTCAAATGCAAGAAGATCTCAAGCGTTCAATATTGACCCACTGGTACCAGATCAACCGCCGGATGAGACAACAAAGCGCCGGAGACACCGGCGTGGAGAACCTCACCATGCACCAAATGCAGGCACTGTTCTTCATCAAGAACGAACAGCCGATACGGATGCGCGAGCTGGCGGATGAGTTGCTCATTTCTCCCGGCTCGGCTACCCTGCTGGCCGATCGGTTGGTTGAATCCGGCTGGCTCATACGAACGCCGGACGAGAACGACCGTCGCAGTATTTACCTGGCATTGTCGGCCGAAGCCGGGAAGAAGCTAGTGCAGTTACTCAAGGAAAAAATGAGGCACGCCGGGGGAATGTTGGATAAATTAAACCGTAGCGATATGCAGGAACTTGACCGTATCCTAGGACTACTGCAGGATTCTAAGTAATATATGCAGACCCTGAAACTACTCAAATACTTCGCTCCGTATAAATGGCTGCTGATCCTAATGTTGATCTTAACGTATGGGCAAACGACCGCGACATTGGCGCTGCCCGACTACATGGCCAAGATTGTTAATCAGGGAATAGTCGGCCAAGACGGCAGCCTAATTTTACGCAATGGCCTACTAATGCTGCTGATTGCCCTGTTCGGTGGTGCCTGTATGGTTGGCGTCGGGTATTTGGCCTCACGCGTGGCGACCGGCTTCGCCATGCAGCTACGCGATAGAGTGTTTACGAAGGTTGAGAGCTTTTCGCTAATCGAGTTCAACACCTTTTCGACCGCCTCACTAATTACCCGCTGCACCAACGATATTCAACAGATCCAGACGGTGCTAGGTATGCTGTTGAGGTTGGCATTGATGGCGCCGTTCATGGGCATCGGCGCGATAATTAAGGCCTACCAGCTGGCACCTTCGATGGCCTGGATTATGGCAATCGCGATTCTCACCCTCATAAGTATCATCACAGTATTGTTTATCACGGCAATTCCAAAATTTACTCAGCTACAGCAGCTGGTCGACCGGCTCAACCTGGTAACACGCGAGATTCTGACTGGGCTTCGGGTAGTACGGGCGTTCGACAAAGAAGCTTATGAGGAACATAAATTTAAAAAAACCAACCAAGAACTCACCGACGTTAACCTCTTTGTGAACCGGCTAATGGTAATAATGCAGCCCGCCATGATGCTTATCTTGAACCTAACATCGGTGGCAGTTGTATGGGTGGGGGCGCGGCAGATAGACACGGGCAGCCTGCAGATCGGCGACATGCTGGCATTTATGCAGTACGCCATGCAGGCTATTTTTGCTTTCCTGATGATTTCGATTATCTTCATTATGGTGCCGCGGGCATCGGTTTCGGCCCATCGAGTCGCCGAGGTGCTAGATACCGAAGCGACCATCAAAGATCCAAAGCGTCCGGTACGAACGCCTATCGGCAAGGGTCTGGTCGAGTTTCGGGACGTAAGTTTTGGTTATGCGGGGGCAGAAGAGCCTGTGCTTCATCATATTAGTTTTACTGCCATACCAGGACAGACAACAGCCTTAGTTGGGAGCACCGGCAGTGGCAAATCCACCCTCATCAATCTAATCCCCCGCTTTTATGATGCTACTGGGGGGTCCATTCTGGTCGACAAGGTTAATATTCGGGACATGCTGCAAGAGGACCTGCGCGCCAGAATTGGCTATGTTTCGCAAAAAGCCGTGCTGTTTTCGGGTAAAGTGGAGGACAACATTAGGTACGGCGATCCTAAGGCAACCCAAGCTGAGGTCGAGCATGCCGCTCGGACTGCGCAAGCGTCAGAATTTATTGGTGAGTTGGAGCAAGGGTTCCAGAGCCCGATTTCCCAGGGGGGCGCTAATGTTTCGGGTGGTCAAAAACAGCGATTGGCTATCGCCCGAGCACTAGCCAAGAAGCCCGAGATATATATCTTCGACGACAGCTTCTCGTCGTTGGACTTTAAAACGGATGCCAACTTGCGGCAGGCCCTCGGGCATGAAACGGCCGGCAAAACCGTGATAATTGTGGCGCAACGAATTAGCACAATCATTCAGGCCGAGAAGATTATTGTGCTTGATGGTGGTAACATTGTCGGCCAAGGAACGCATACCCAGTTGCTTAAGACCTGTGCGGTTTACCGCGAAATAGCCTCGTCCCAATTATCTGAAGGCGAGCTAGCCAAGGCCCTGGGGGACGTGTCTTACGATGACAATATTGGCGGCGCACTGGCGGGCGGAGGGGTCGTATGAGCAATAATCACTCCAACTCGGCACCGCGAACTCCCAAAAGCCCTCCTCCCGCAACATTAGGAATGGGGATGGGACGAGGTCCAATGATGGGCGGGCCGGCCGAGAAACCAAAGAATTTCAAGGGAACAATGCGAACCCTGCTGAAATACCTGCGGCCATTTAGATTATCGATTGTGGCGGTGCTAATATTTGCGATTGCCAGTACAATTTTTGCGGTAGTCAGTCCAAAAATATTGGGCAACGTCACCAATAAAGTTGCTACCGGTTATATAGACGGGATGGTTTACGACCAAGTGATGCGAAAACTACCTGCCGGCATGCATATTCCGCCGGGTATGACCGGGGCCCAGTTGATTAAACTGATGCCGGCAAGTGATATCAAGCGAATTCCCGCCAAAGAGCTCAATAAAATTGCCACCCTAAACCTGTCCAAACGGCCAACGATCGATTTTGGCGGCATCGCCAAGCTAGTGGAGTTGCTGGTGGGACTCTACGTCATTAGCGCCCTCTTTAGCTACATTCAAGGCTGGATAATGTCCGGCGTATCACAAAAGGTAACTTTTAACTTACGCCGCGATATTTCCGAGAAAATCAGCCGCTTGCCGCTGCGATATTTTGATAACCGTACGCACGGCGAAGTCCTGAGCCGGGTGACCAACGATGTCGATACCGTCAGCCAAACCCTGAACCAAAGTCTGAGCCAGATCGTAACCTCGGTGACAACCATAATCGGCATCCTGATTATTATGCTGACGATTAGCTGGCAAATGACGGTGGTCGCGCTGTTGGTGCTACCGGTTAGCATGGTGCTAATAAAGCTGATCGTCGGAAAGTCACAGGGCTATTTTGTTGCCCAACAGGTGTCTCTCGGCAAGATAAACGGCCACGTGGAAGAGATGCTATCGGGCCATACCGTCATGAAGGCATTTAACGGTGAAAAGCGCTCAGTTGGGAAATTTCGCTCGATTAATACCGAGCTGTACGGAAGTGCTTGGCGGTCACAATTTCTCTCCGGGTTAATGATGCCGATAATGCAATTCGTGGGCAATTTAGGATATGTTGCGGTGGCGGTGTTAGGCGGATGGCTGGCAATTAACGGCAAGGTCAACATCGGTGATATTCAGGCATTTATTCAATATATGAACCAGTTCACCCAGCCAATTGCCCAGACTGCCAACATTGCTAACGTATTGCAGTCTACGGCAGCGGCGGCCGAGCGAGTATTTGAATTCTTGGATGAGGACGAAGAGGTCGCGGAGGCAGCTAGTCCCGTCGCGATCGACAAGGTCAGGGGCGCCGTTGAGTTTGATAATGTGGTCTTTGGCTATACCCCAGATAAAACCGTCATCAAGGGCTTGAATGCGGCTATTCGACCGGGTCAGCGGGTGGCGATCGTTGGCCCGACGGGAGCCGGCAAGACGACAATCGTAAACCTGCTCATGCGATTTTACGATGTTAGCGAAGGCAGTATCAGGATGGATGGTGTTGATATCCGCGAGATGAAGCGCTCGGATGTGCGACGCCTATTTGGCATGGTTCTGCAAGACACTTGGTTATTTAATGGCACAATCGAGGACAATATTGCTTACGGTAAATCCAAGGCTACTCACCAGGAAGTGGTTGAGGCAGCAGAAGCGGCGCATGCCGACCACTTCATTCGCGCTCTGCCCGGCGGATATAAGATGATGCTCAACGAGGAAGCAGACAATATCTCTCAGGGCGAGAAGCAGTTGATTACGATTGCGCGTGCCATGTTAGCCGACACCCCCATGTTGATCCTCGACGAGGCGACAAGCTCGGTTGACACTCGTACGGAGATAATGATTCAGGCTGCCATGGAGCGGCTCATGAAGGGCCGGACTAGCTTTGTGATTGCGCACCGGCTGTCGACGATCCGAAACGCCGACTTAATACTGGTAATGCAGGATGGCAATATTGTGGAGCAGGGCACTCACGAGGAGCTTATATACCGGGACGGTTTCTACGCTTCGCTATACAATAGCCAGTTTGCGGCGCCTGCGCTGACCGCCGCTGCCTAAGGGCGAATATATGTTAGCAGGCCTAACTGGACGAAAACGGTCGCACCCGGTAATGCCCACCGGGAGCCTAGTATTGTCGAAAATAATGCTTCGGATGTGCAGAATTCATGGATGATCTTCCAATGTCTAGCGCCTTGGAGGAGGCTTAGAATTTTGGGTATAAGGAGTACGGAATTATGAATGAACGAGAGGTAATGGTTACAGGAATTAAGCCATCAACAGTAGCGATGTTTGAGGGTGTGTTTGGTGCGATTATTGGTCTGGTAGTGTCAATAATGTATTTGTTTAGCGGGACAATTGCGTACACGAATGCCACCGATAGTTTGATACAGGGGTTGCTTATGGGTATGACGATCGGTGCCTTGTCACTGTTTGTGTTACCCGTTGTCTACTTTGCCATCGGATGGTTGATTGGTTACGTGAACGGCTTTGTGTTTAACCTTGTCCTGAGGTCTTCGGGCGGAGTTGCGCTAGATGTTGCGGGCGCCGAAGAAAAGACTATGCAGGGTGGCTACCCAGCTGGCCAGGATGCACAAGTTTTTGGTGAGCGAATTGATCACCGGCGCGATAAGTAAGGTTACAGTGGGCCACCAATTAAACGTAGCCGGGGAAGAAATCAATCTTAATATTGTGCTTAGATACTCCGAGCTCGCCTAGGGCTGACTGCATAGCACTTACCATAGAATGAGACCCGGAAATGTAGAAAAGACGGTCTTTGTAGTCAGGAATTTCGGCTTGAATAATTTCGGCAGTAATGAACCCAGCCTGCATGCCTGTCGGTACCGCTGTGTTGGCATCGGTGAGGGTATAGACAATTTTGGTCCCAGGTTTGGCTTGGGCGGCCGTGAATACATCAACGTACGCCAAATCGGCCGCGGTCCGCTCGGAATACAATAAGGTCACAGATCTGGGGTCGTCGGTGTCGGACAAGTATTTGATCATACTCCTAAATGGTGTCACGCCGATACCGCCGGCGACGAAGGCGAGTTTGCGGGTAGAGTCGTTGGGGAGAACAAAGTCGCCACTCAACTGGGCCGCAGCGAAGGGCGTAGTCTTGCCCATGTTGCGAAGTGCCTGTTTGAATGTACTGCCTCGGGGATAGAATTTAACGCCCAAGCGAAGATTATTTTCAGTTGGTGACGACGCGAGTGTAAAGTAACGCCGGCTGCCGCGAGAGTCCGGTTTGGAGTGCGGCAAAGTAAATTCCATATATTGTCCCGGCAAATAATCTATCGGCTGGTCGAGGGCAAAGACAAAATCGGCAGTATTCGGACCCCAAGAAATCTTTTTTTGGAGCAAAGGCAACAGCTTGACCTTGGGATTAACGATATAGGCATAGATGTTACTAATTAGCAGCACAAGTTCGGGCGTGGAATAGAGCGACAGCAAATGAATCTGGGGCGGAAAGAGTACCCCGGCCAATATGGCATACCAGCGTTGATGACGACTTTGTGCGGGCGAGGTCAACGGCTCAGTGAGCATCACAAATGCAAGAAAGAGCAATGATGACTGCAGGAAGGTTTTTTGGATTTCGCCGACGACATTGCCTTGGCTGATGATGGTTAATATAGACGTAGCGACCACGGCAGTGATAATGAACAGCGCCACCATCTGGACCCGCCTGACCTTGCGTACTAACATGATGCCGCCAATGATCACCACCGGAGCTAGAGCCGCGCTGCCCACCCACCAGCTGGCAGATTCGCCGGCGCCCACCGCCGTTAGTGCTACGGCCACTGCGGCGGGGTTAAAAATGTGCCGTCCCCGGATGGTCAGTAAATACTTTGAGGCAATAGCGAGCCCGGCGGCGGCAGTTAAGAATACCAGGCTCTGGATAGAGGCTAGCGGCGTAATAATTAAAGCCAAAATGAGGGCAGTAATGAGGGATGACTCAGGATTGCTTGGGGCTTTAAAGATGGCCGCAAAGACACGGTTGGCTACCAGGCAAACCGCTACTAAATAACCGGCAGAAATAGCGATTGCCAGCGGATTATATGCCAAGGCGCCAACTGCACTCAATAGCATGGCAGCACCCAGAAGCGCGTACAAGTAATAGACCAACAAATGGTACATGGTGATGCGGTCGAGGAATTTATCGAGATATTTCATCAATTAGCCCTCACATACTGCTCGAAGCCGCTTGTGAGCGTCGCCTGGCCTGACTTATTTATCATATAAGCCTCTAGGCCCGGCAGCGACTCGATAAAATTGATGCCGGCAGGGCCCATTGCAAAAGCAGCGGTGGCGAAGCGGTCGGCTTCGTAAATATTTGGCCCGATGACGCTCAGAGAAGCGACTTCGGAAAGTTGCGCTTTATCATCGTGTGGGTTGTATATATGTGCGCCGCGGATATAAAGCCCCGAGGTGGCAATTCCCTGGGTACTAAGCGAGACCACCTTGACGTTCTGCCGGCGATCAAACGGGTTGCGAATGCCAATATGCCAAGGTTCGTGCGAAGCGTTAAAACCGCTCACCTGAATGTCGCCACCCGCTTCAACGTAATAATTTTGACAACCAAGGCTGCTCAATAGCTTGGCGGCATTATTGATAGCCCAGCCCTTGACGATACCGGAGGGATCGAATTTGCCGTGATGCCAGGCGTCGAAATAGCCATCGGTGGCAGTGGAGGTGTCGCGGCATAGTTGCGCGACCTCGGTAATTTGGGGGCTCCAATCAGATTCGGGCAGGCCAGAGTTAATTCGCGAGACTTCGCTGGTGGCGATGTACGGGCTGTAGGCTTGATCGACCTTCGTAAAATAAGCATAGGCTTGATCAAATATGTCTGCGGAGGCAGTTTCATCCTCGACAATAAGCGTCACCGGCATACCCATTATTTGTCGGGTCTGTTTCAAGCTGCTTGTGCGGCTTTGAGCGCAGATGTTAGGGACTGGATGAAAGCTTGGCTGGTATCGGTGGCGCCAGAAACACCGTCTACGCCGGCGCTCTGAGCCTGTATGGCCTCCTGTTTGAGGTAGGGCATGGCTTGAGAGTTAATTCGCACCGAGGTGGATCGATCACTGGGAGATTGCAAGAATTCAACGTTGGACAGTTTACCCCCGGAGATCGTCACTTTTACCTGAATGTAGCCGTAGTAGGCATCGGCAGACTGGCCGGTATATTGCCCGTCCTTATAGGCAACAGCAGGCGTAGAGGCAGCACCTGGAGTGGCAGTAGCCCCTGAGGCGGGCGGCGTGGATTGGATAGATGGCGGCACCACGGCCGCTGATCCCTCCCCGCGCTGATGGAAGCTATATATGATATAGCTTCCGACAACAAATGCACCTAGTAAGAGTTTTTTCATGAGCCAAATGTACTACGATTTGCTTAGAATTAGATGAGAAGGACAGGAGAACCTTGCGATAACTACTTGGAGCTTGGTTTGCGCCAAAACAGCTTGCGTATACGCAACACCTCAGGAAGCCGGTTTAGGAACGGAATAAAGGGAAAGGCCAGCAACAGAAGCAAGGAGGTGCCAATAATGATAGCACCGTCGCGGTCGCCGTTGTCCTCATCTTTGGCCAGGACGGTGTGGTTGAGCAACCCGATTGGTGCCAGCCACCAAGCGCCGGGTGCTTGGCTGTTGGCCTCTTCGCGAACCATGCCGTATTGATCTGTGGTCATATTCATACTAGTGGCGGTTTCTTCGGGTACACCAGTATCAGACAAGAACCTGACCACATAAGTAGTTTGGTAGCCGGATCCGTTGCTGTCGCGCAGAGCGGCTTCGTAGAGGCCGCTTTTTGCCATGGTCGTAAGGCTGTCGACTACGGCGATGGCCTGGTTGCCCTTGGGCAGCGTTTTGCTCACTGGGTCGGCAGCATAAAACGCCGTGGCGGCATCAAGCTGCGTCTTTTGAACCTCGGCTGGCTGTGCCAGGAACAGCTTCAATTGGCTAGGAGTGGTCTGGGTAGCCTTAAGCTGCGTATAGGGGGCCTCGATATAGACGGACCGCGAATTAAACGTGTACGGGGCAATATTGTTTTTATAGGTGGCGGTGTCGGATGTGCCGTCAAATTCCTTAACGAGGGTTTGCGAAATTAGCGCCGGATCGTCACTGGCAATCTTGCTGATAGTCAGCGGCGCCAAATAGGGCGAAGGGTAAGCAAAGGCCAAGGCCGCCACCAGCGCAATTACGGTACCGCCGCGCCAAAATAGTAAGCCGTGATTCGCTTTGACCATCGGGTAAGCGTCGGCGGCCGGTGACGGCTTGCCAATACCAAGGACCCGCACAAGAAAATAATGGGCCAGAATGAGGACAATTAAGGTCAGCGGCAATACTGCAATGTGAATGCCCATGACTTGACCGGTGTTGAGGTTGTTGAGAACCCAGCCTATACCGCTGCCGTTGTAGAGGTCGGAACCCTGCAGGCTGCGGTATTGAGAGGAGAAATCTCCACGCAATACGTAACCGAATTCGGCTTCGGCTAGAGCAAAGAAGAACATCAAGACGCCCAGCACCCAGGTGAATTTGCGGGAGCCTTTGTAGCCTGACGTTAGAAATACAATCGTTAAATGCAGCAGGATAAATACGACGAAGGCTTGGGTAGCCCAGAGATGGAAGCTGCGCAGATACTGCCCTAAGGAGCTGGTTATCCACCAATGAGGCCCGGCCATAGCCATAATAATGCCGGTGGCAACTAGCAAAAAGAATGAGACGGCCGAAAGAAAACCCAGCGAATAGGCGAACTTGTTGGCATAGGACGGGACATCGCGAATCATGAGATTTTGCAGGGCAGTGCGAATTGGTCTGGAAGAAGAATTGCGTTTAGCCATTTGTTCCTTGGCGACCGACGAGCGAAACTCGCGAGCGGCGTCATTATTATTTTGTTAAATATACCACTTATGCTGTGCCGTACAGTGTGATTAAGATCACAGGTCATTTGCTCGCCGAAACCTAGCTAGTGCCACGCAACTGCGCCTGTTTTACTTTAGATCACGACATGGACTAAAATTGTGGAGTTATAAGAGCCTGAAAGTTAAAATTTTATGCCACATTCACCAAAACGAGAAGCTGTGAAACCAATGCCCAATAACGGACCCGCCCGTTGGGTGCGAATTGTGCTGCCGGCAATTGTTATAGTTGGGTGGTTTATTGCGGCAGGTGTAGGAGGGCCGACTTTCGGCAAGCTCAAATCGGTGTCGAGCAATGATCAGGCATCGTTTTTGCCAGCGAGCGCCGAGAGTACCAAAGTCCAATCTGTTCAAGCTAAGTTTGCGGCCTCCAAATCTATTCCGGCAATTGTAGTAGTAACCTCCCCCGTCAAAATTACTCCGTCACAACTGCCTCAGTTGGTGAAGCTGGGCGTGAATTTGGGCTCAGTTAGCGGAGTTCAGTCAGCTCCGGCGGGACAGTCTACAGCGGTGGCGGGTCCGATACCATCGGTAGACGGTTTGGCCGTAGAATATATCGTCCCCGTGGCTGATACCAACAATGTGGGCGTGGTTGTAAAGGAGCTACGTAAGCAAGTGAGCGCCAATACGCCAGATGGGACTGTTGGATACGTAACGGGCCCGGCGGGACTAACCGCCGACCTCGTATCTGCCTTCGGCGGAATTGACGGTATTTTGTTACTGGTAGCTATTGGGGCGGTTTTTGTTATTTTGCTCTTGGTTTACCGATCAATAATACTGCCCTTTGTGGTTCTGTTTACTGCCATGTTCGCCCTTACTGCTGCAATATTACTGGTCTACTTCATGGCTAGTTGGGGCTGGATTAAACTCAACGGGCAGAGCCAGGGCATTCTATCCATACTGGTGATCGGCGCAGCGACAGATTACTCACTGTTGCTTTGCGCTCGTTATCGTGAAGCCCTGGAAACAGTCGAGAGTAAATGGGTAGCGATTATGCATGCCATAAAAAACTCGATAGAGCCAATAGCCGCGTCAGCCGCAACGGTAATTTTGGCCCTGCTTTGCCTATTATTCTCTGACCTCAATTCCAACCGCAGCCTGGGTCCGATTGCCGCCATCGGCATTTTCTTCTCATTCCTGGCCGCGATGTCGCTGCTGCCGGCGCTACTGTTTGCCTTTGGACGCAAGGCATACTGGCCGCTAACGCCCAAAATTAATCTCGCCCACCCGCATGCGAATACCACAAACAATGCAACTGGGCTTGAGGGCATTCCCGGCTTTTGGAGGGGAGTTGGCAGCCTAATTGCGCGTCGACCGCGGACGACTTGGCTGGTCGCTTTGGCTGTTCTAGGGGCCTGTATTTTGGGCTTGCCGCAACTCAAAGCCAGCGGCGTCTCCCAAACCGCCCTGATTCTGTCAAAGTCGGAGGCGGTTGACGGGCAGCAGGCGCTTGGCAAGCATTTCGACGCCGGATCGGGCAGTCCGGTGGCTATTATTACCGATGAAGCCAAGGCTCAGGATACTCTCAAAGCGGTCGGGGGCACCGCCGGCATCGGGGCTGCCTACATTTACGCTGGACCGGTCGACCCCACGGCCTCCAATCGTCCAGCACCCAAAGTTGTTGATGGCAAAGCGCTCATTAATGCCACCCTAATAGACCAGGCTGACTCGGCGGCGGCCGAGCTGGTGGTACGTAACCTAAGGCAGGCGTTACCGAGTACGGACTCTACCGTGAAAGTTGGCGGTGTGACCGCTATCGCTATCGATAGTAACGATACTGCTCGCGCCGACCTCTACAGGATAATCCCGATCGTACTGGTGGTAATTTTGCTGATACTGATGCTATTGCTACGTTCTATCTTGGCGCCTATCCTGCTAATCTTGAGTGTGGTTATTAGCTACGCTGCAACCTTGGGCGTGTCGGCTCTGGTATTTAACCATCTACTAAACTTCCCTGGGGCAGATCCAACGGTGCCATTATTTGGTTTTGTGTTCTTGGTGGCGCTCGGCGTTGATTACAATATTTTTCTCATGACTCGAGTGCGCGAGGAGTCGTTGAAAATTGGTACCCGTCCGGGGATATTGCGTGGGCTGGGAGTAACGGGCAGTGTTATTACCTCGGCGGGAATGGTCTTGGCAGCCACCTTTGCGGCCCTCGCGATTATACCGATTCTGTTCTTGGCCCAGCTCGCGTTTATAGTTGCATTCGGGGTGTTGTTAGACACAATAATCGTGAGATCACTCCTGGTCCCGGCGTTATCTTACGACATTGGCCACAGTATTTGGTGGCCATCGAAGCTCTCACGTGTGCGGCGATAACCCGGCCTTATTTAGACGATAATTAACACGATACCGACGAAGCAAACGGCGGCGGCAATTAACTTGCGAGAAATTCGATTCCGCTCGCTCTTTAAAAAGAACAGGGCTAGGAGGGTGGTGACGACAATACCCGTCTGCCGAAGTGGGGATACCAAGGTCAGACTACCGTATTTATAGGCGAATAGCATAGCAACGCTGCCTATGCCGTAAAACAGGCCGAGAAGCAGCATTTTGGGCAGAATTACACCCTTGAGCATGGGTAAAATCTTGCTGGACGAGCTTGGCTTGACCATAAAAGAGACAAGGGCTGAGCCGGCGAAACTGAATGCCGCCCAGCTAAGGGTATCGATTTCGCGGCCCACGTAGGCCCAACTCGTAACTGCCCCACCGTAAATTAATCCCGTTAGCAAGCCGTAGGCCGTACCCTTATCTAGACTCAGTGTACGGATATTCTTGATGAGAAAGATAACACTCGAAAATATTAGGCCAGTCCCAAGTATCTGTAGGGTGGTGATGTGCTCGTGAAACAGCAAAATCCCAAGTGCCATCACCCAGACAGCATGGGTAGCAAACAGGACCGAAAACGCTGATGCTTCGACGTATTGCAAAGTTTTGGCGTAAATTACTGTTCCGAATCCATATAGCACAATGCATACAATCGATATGAGCCAAACGCCGTCGATGCCGGCTAAGCTAAAACCATTTGCCACCGCGAACACCGCGATGATGGCAGCTGTTATTGCCTGGAATAGCGCCGAATATGCGACCGGGTCGGTTTTGTGTTTGTGGAGCAAGACCCGCTGCAGAAGGATTGATACCGATAACCCTAAAACGCTTATCACTGTGAGGAGTTGCCAAGACATAGTATCGCAATATTATGCTAAATGCTTATGTATTGCGAGTGGACGCAAATATGGTACGGTTTTTGCTATTATTACAAAGTGACTACTCAAGATATCACCACTCTGAGGCTGCTCAGCCAGAACATTGCCGGCAGCCATAAGCTGAACCCTGGCGAAATCGTTGGGTACATGGGTGCGATGCAAGCCCAGGACTATAACGGCACGTTATGGGCGCTGGGTTTGCGGACGGGAAAAACACAAAAAGAGATCATACGCGAAATTGAAACTGGCGCGATTATCCGGACCTGGCCGCAGCGGGGAACGCTACATATGGTGCCCGCCCGGGATGCAAAATGGCTGGTTGGGCTGTCGGCGCTGCGGCTACTAAAAGGGGCTAAACGAAGGCGAGAGCAATTAGGGATAGACGATAATACACTGCAAATATCCCGAAAAATATTTAATGAAGCGCTCCTTTACGAGCCATGGACCGGCAACTCTCCAAGATTTTATGTGGTGGAGTGGATTAACTTCGGCAGATGCAAAAGCTGGTTTAGAGGCTAATGAGCCGTTGCTTAGGACTGAGCAATTTGGAGGCAAAGCCTACGGGCCCTTCCAAGTCACTGCCGAGCCATTGGCATTGGTAATGGTGATGAAGCGATTCCTAAACTGGTTGCGGGGGTTGACCGGTACGCCGCTGGCGAAACCGTAGAGACCATTCTTGACGTAGAGCCACTGGAGGTCAATGTTGGCATTGTTGTTGCCGGCGTAGAATGTGCCGTGCGGTAGGTACCATCGGCCGTTGGTTGAACCGGCGCCGGTAGTGATTAGCTGGCCATTGAGCCAGACCGACACATAGCCAACACCCGGTCCACCGAGGTAATCCTCGATTTCCCAGCGGTACCAGGTCTCATCGTGATGGGCCGGAGCCGGAGTCCACTCGTTGGGGGTGCCAGGTCCGGGCAGAGCGTTACTGCCACCCTGCAGGTCCCAAGTGCCACCGTTGGCGCCAGGCAAGATGTTGATGGAGAAAGGCGTTACGGGGAAGCCACCAGTGGGAGTACGGCCGAGAGTCTGCATGACAGTGTACCAGGATACGCCCGACAGCCTATCGAAGCCGGTCGTTTTGACATCGAAGGCAAAGCGGAGTTTCTGGCCCGCCACGAAGCGAGAGTTACTGGGTAGTGTACTGGGGTAGGTATTAAAGTTGTTAGCCGGAGCGGAATTGGTGTAAACAATTTCACTGCGCCATTTGCCGGGTCCATTGCCGCCGGCGGTTATAAGTGTGCCATCGGGGGAGACTACCGGAGCAATCCCGGGGGTCTCAATTTCTGTTCCATAGCCGCCGAGCACATCCAGGGTACTGATGACGCCAGGCAAAGTCGTAGCAGTCGGAGCGGGGGTCGGGGTCGGGGCTGCACCCGCAAAAGCTAACACCTTTCCGCCCGAGGCATTCGCATTGCTAACGCTTGTAGCACCTGCGGCGAGGGCCCCGGTCTCTGGCTCAAAGGCCGTCGGAGCAGTTGCTGCACGGCTAATCAACAATATGCTCGTGCTTATGACCGCAAACACCGCCACAAATATAAGTCCATTGCGGGTCTTGAATGCGCGGTTTACTGTTACCCGACTCATAATATGTACCCAACTCGAGATAGTAAGTCGTTTGCGTTCTTCCAGTCGGCTGCTGATTGTAGCCGGAAATTTTTAATCACAGACGCCGTTTTTCTCCCATGGCAGTCATAATATTTGTCAACATAGCATAAGTATTATAGGAGCGTCAATTTAACATTACAATTCTAGGGAGGCCAATGTACTATTGTAAAAAATGCGCGCTAAGCTACAACTATCCGCCCAAAAGTGGTCGAAACCGACAATGACATTGCGGTGCATGGCAATATAGGATTCTCACACCATCACCACCTACGATTGGAGAATATGATGGCGAGTACACCAGTAGCCGATCTCGAGGCTGCACTGGCGGATCCCAAGGTTGCGGCTGCTCTGGAGCTGCTCGGCAAGCATGGCCTTGGGGCAACAGTGATCCACTCTCATGACGATTCCAGCGACGTCATGGTTCCCCTACCCGATGGCATCGTCCAGTTCGAAGACGACCTGATGGTCAGGTTCGTCGGGCAAGGCGACCCCTGCTTGTCGGGTTCGGTTGCGGTCACCGCGGCTCGAATGGGCGGAGTCACCCGCATTATCGGGCGCTGCCGGCAAGGCCACACCCAGCAGCCGGGCAGGTAGCAGGCTCACAACCAGGGGGCCTAGGCTTTGAGTCTAGGCCCTCGAACCATGCAATCAGGCGTTTATGCCAATGCGGCGCGACCGCAAATATACCAGCGGGCCGTGGGGTAGGTATTGTTGGCCGTACCGAATTACAATATTGTATCCATCCGGAAACTCAGACGGATCTTCCCGACGGAAAGGGATATACCCCCTGTCCCAGAAACAGGAAACAGCCAAGCGGTAATTAAGAGATGTTTTACCAAGCTCAGTCTTTTCCAATTGAATAATAAGCATGAACAGCACACGCCGTAGCGATTAATTATTGTTACTGTTCATTGCTCCACGGCAGTACTTTGCCCCATATCGGCAGCTTGTCTTTAGCCTGCTCCATGAGTACAGCGAACTC
>JBBRSS010000003.1:0-72854 GCA_038245115.1 Candidatus Saccharimonadia bacterium | reverse complement strand
GGCGGCCATACGATTGCGGTAACCAGCAGTGACGTCGAAGTCCGCAGTACCAGTGGCGGTGCCGAGCTGGAGAGTACCCCAATCGATACAATTGAACCCGGCACAAGCGGCAATACTAGATCCGACCGCATGGCTCGTACAGTTCCCATAGCTGGGGGTAGAGCAATTGGGCATTTCTAGGTGAAGAGTAGCGCTCGTGAGGTATTTATTCGGTCCTGACAGCCCATCATAGTTGACATGGTAGGCAAATCGCCACAAAGCCGCGCCGGTACTGCCGGTGGAGTTGCCACAACCTTGGCCAGGGTAGCAGACGAAGCCGTCGGACTTGTAATTGACGTACCAGTTTGATGGGCCACTTTGGTTGTAGAAGGTGGGGTCAATGATAACTGGGAAGTCCGCGGTGGCAACCTTATGCAGCCAGGCTGGGTCGAGGGCGACGGTGAGGCGACTACCAGACAGCGTTTGCGTCACATAAGGGTCGGCGCCAATGACACCGCCGGTTTGAGTGGCTACGGTGGGCGCGGCCACCACGAAGCCGCTCAAGGCCCCGTCGAGCTTGAACCAACCGGCTCCGCGAGTGGGATCGGGCGTGAGTGTAGCGCCGTTGGTATCAAAGGCAAATGATGTGGCGGCGGCCCGGCTTTTGACGATGATCGTCTCTTTGAGCTCATCACCATTAATTGAGTACTGGAGGTCAATTCCCTGCCAGACGTTGCGGTAGGTGACAATCTGGCGGGGAGCTGTTCCCGAAACGCTGGGAGCGACCTTGGCACCACCCACGGGAGCAAACCCGAGGGTCTGAGCGCCACGGACGAGCTCTATCCCAGACGAGTCTGTGAGGTCGCCAAACCTGGCCTGCCAGGAGTTAGCCTTAGACCGCCATTTTCCAGACACAGCATCTTGGGTGAGCGTCGAGTCGATGTCCTTCCAGGCGCCCGCTTCTTGGTAGCTTGAGGCGTGTAGACTCTCTTCGAGGGTTTTTGAGCCGTCGGCGTTTTTGTAGACTTTGGCGTGTTCGGTGCGGCCTTCGGCGAGGGTTTCGACATGGCGCAGGTTTTTGGGCTTGCCCTTGGTGACGACGTCTCGGTCCGCAGCGAGCGAGGCCTGCAGGTTGTCGGGCAGAGTTGTGGCTTTCCCTCCGGCGCCGGAGGCGTCGCCGGCGGGGGCGCTGTTCGGCTGGGTGGCGGCGGCCTGAGGGTGAAGAATGTGGGACTGTTGCTTGTTATAGGCGTCAAAGAGAGCGGGCATGCCGATGCTAAGCGTACTAAGGCTGACCACTACAGCCAAGGCCATGTTATTTACACGGCTAGACGGTCGAATACATTGAAATCTCCGCATAAACCATAAAAGCATTCTACGCACGCATACCTCGCTAATTTAGCCACTAAATCTCTAAGCTAATCTTAAGCGAAATATAACGTTAACCGCAATGGCAATGGCCAATGAACCGCTAAAAAACTCCGTAGAGCCAATAATTGCTGGTGCTCTTGAACGAAATTCATTTGAGCACATTATGCAATGGTTGGACCAGTTGCGTCAAAGTCTGGCTCCAAAATCGCGATGATCTAGCCACTAACTAGGCTTTCAACGAAGGCTTGCGTCGTTGAAATCGTATCGCCGTCAGCTTTTCCTCCAAATTCGAGCCTGCGTTTGCGCCAATCAACACTCTTAACCTGGTCGGCGAGGATGACCCCGTCTATTTTCTTGGCCTTAATGCGTACCTCAAACGGATACTGTTTTATCTTTGTAGTAATTGGGCAGGCCAACATCATGCCAGATTTTTGGTTGTACGATATTGGCGAGAGCACCAAAGCAGGCCTGCGACCAGCCTGCTCGTGTCCGATGTGCGGACTGAAGTCGAACCACACTATATCGCCCCTGTCGGGGGTAAACTCTTCTACCATATTTCCTTCCCTACCGGGTCCCCCCAATCAACCTCACCATGAACATTCTCGGGAGTTATCCCCTTAATTAAATCCTCCAAGGAGATTCGAGGGTTCTCTTCGCGCTTGATGATCGCTGTGTTGCCGTCGCTGGTAATTTCTACTTGGCTGTCGTTTGTTAGTCCCAAATCTCGGGCTACCCGTGAAGGGATGCGAATCGCCAGGCTGTTGCCCCACATTTTCACTTGAGTTGTGGCTTTCATTTTCTATCCTCCTATTTGTTAACTATTGTATATCTTTGTAGATACAACGTCAACTTTACAAATGTGTTGGTACAGGCAAAAAATACCTGCTGGATGGCAGGCATTTTTTAAAGATTAAAATATTGTCAACATTGGTGCGGATGAACGGTCAAATCTTGAACCATCCTTCCCCAATATAGCTGAATGGTTAATAAATCATCCAACGCCACGCTGGCAGACCGCGCTTAGCGAAGCTAAGCGAATGCCAAACATTCGGGCATACACTTACTAGTAGCCTCAAATAGGCTGATTTATTGGGTAGCGAGAAGTCTTTTGAACCAACCGCTGTTAGAGTGGGTTGTAATGAATAAAAACATTTCCCTCAAAACAGCCTTATTAGTGGTCGTCCTAGTCGTGGTGGGATTTATTGCATCGGTTATCGTATGGGGGGTAGCCGACAGCAAAGGTGGCCCGGGCGTAAGCCAAGCGACACCAGTCAAAGCTACGTCGGTTTCTACGCCTGTATGCGCTCAAAAGCTTTACCACCCTGGAGAAACGGTTGAAAGTCCCACCATTTCGCTGAAGCTTGTATCAGTGACGCCGTTTACACATCAACCCCAAACTACCGGCACAATTACCGAGCCTGGTACAACCGAAACATTAAAAATGCTGCGCGCTCAGTATTTAGCGACCAATAAAACCGACACGACCATCGATACAGGGACAACATTCAATGATGGCCCTCTTATATATGAGCTGAACGGTGTTTGGGTTGAAGGCGCACCCGTAATAATCGAACCAATTTATCCAGGCCAAAAAACCAATACTGACCCGCTCCAGCCTGGCGAGAAGCGGACTGTGAGGTTTAACGTCTTAGACGGCAGCAGGGTAGTATTGCCGGTTATGACATCCACACGCCCCCTCTTCACCAAGCCTGGCCCCAACGATTGTCCCCCGGATGCTTGGCAACTGAAGCCATAGCGCGCGAGACGGCCGTACTTTTTTATCGGGTTGTTGGCGGGTGACCGTAACTAGCGCCACTACTTGTACGAAATTTTGACAAACCTTTAGAACTGTGCGAAGCTTAACAAGCCCTCGTTACGAGGGAGTAAGTTCCCAACCAACTCGTTCCCCTGACAGCGGCTTCCGGCCGCTGCCGGTACCCAGCCCGGCAAACATGGCTCATTGAGCCGGGGTTCACACCCCACACTGTCCATCACCACCGCTCCAGGCACTCCGCTGGGACGGCATACCCCCATAGGCACGCAGCCGATGGTCGTTACGGTGCTAGTTACATCTGAAAGTCATCCTGAGGCTCCCCAGCTTCTCCAGAGGGATTACGAGCGAGACCATTTTTGGCGATTATGCAGCCGGTTGTCTAATTGGACAGCCGTAATTAATCGGAGGGAAAAGCGATGGGTAAACACACCACACCGCAGCAGCGCATTTTCGATGCGCTGAAGGAACTAACTAAGGCTGGGGATACGCGAACTGTTCTAAAAGCTTACGCACTTATGGAAGCGTGGGGCAAGCTAATTCACTCGGTAAACTACAGTGAAACCGAGCTTCGCCGCCTCGTGAAAGCAATCTGCGCACTTATTTTAGGAAGATAGCCCTCATGGCTTTCCAGATTTGCTCACCAGCACCAGCTGGCTATCAGATTAGGGAGTGAAATGAATTACGGTAAAGCAATACGTACAATTCGGGCCTCGCGGGGCATAACTCAAACACAGCTGACAAAGACCAGCGGCTTTAGTAGTGCATATATTTCTAAGATTGAAGATGGTCAGCGAATACCACCCGCCGAAAGTCTTCAGCAGATTGCTACCGCGTTAGACGTGCCGCTAGAGCTACTGGAACTGTTGGCTGCCGACCCAAATGAAATCAAAAGCCTCCCTCCTGACCGTGCCCAGCAACTCGCGCAAGACCTACTGACTATGCTCGCTAAGGATGGTGACGATTGGACCTGATAATAATCCCAACGCATATTAGAGCTATCCAGACGACCGCGAGACTGGCACGCCTGCTCGGCACTACCCCGGCCCATCTCGAAGCAGTCGCGGAAGGGGCCAAGTCCTTTTATCAACCATTTCCTAAGCGTAAGCCAAATGGGAAAACGCGCCGTATCGATAACCCCACTGGTGATTTGCGAGTGTTACAGGTAAGAATTAATCGGCGGATGCTGGCCCCAGTCCACGCTTCATTTCCGCCTTACATGACAGGGGCAATTAAGGGCCGGAGCACGCGCACTAACGCACGCCAGCATGCGAGCGCCGATGCGCTCTTTAAGTTCGACCTGCGCGATTGCTATGGAAGTATATCTGACGGCCATGTTCACTCTATGTGGCATAAGATTTTTGAATGCTCAGCCGAGGTAGCGACACTGTTGATGAAATTAACGAGCGTGGACAAGGGCATACCCCAGGGAGCGAGCACCAGCCCCACTATCGCTAACATTGTGCTGTTCCCCCTTCTATCCGACCTTGCTGAGCAGGCCGAAAAAAACGACTTGCGCTTCACAATGTTTGTCGACGACGGGACCATCTCCGGTAAGCCTAGCCCCGTCCGGCAGACCGCTGGAGAGTTTATCGATACGGTCATTCGGCACGGATACGCGATAAGCTCAAGGAAAAACATCGTGCTACGCAAGGGCCGTGACCAGCTAACAGTTACCGGGCTCAGGCCTGGGCTAGAGCCAAAGCCACCGCGCGCCTACATAGAAGAAATCCGTCGCAGGGTTATTAAGGAAAAGAATAGTACCGGCAACATCTCGCTTAGCACAGCCGGGACAATCGCCTATATCAAAAGCTACGACCAAAAAGCCGCAGAGAAACTGGCAAGTTTAGTCAATGGCAAACGGAGACCCAACGGAGGCACTTCAAAGGCTCTCTATAGGCCATAATACGTATTTCTAGGATGCTATACTTCGCGATATGAAATACACACGTAAACAGTGGCTAATAGCGGGTGCGGTATTTATCGTGTTTCTATATGCGGTGTACCGCTTCGGTCTAACCAACTCCACCGAAGGAGAAAAGTGGATATTCGCCGCTACAGCCGCGGGCGTGGCTGTCAACGTACTTTTTCTCCTGGCGCTTTTGCGTCAGGTAAAGGCCGGTGACCGGGCCGTGGAAATGTCGCGAAGAGCCGTAGACGAGGCTAGGAAAACCAGAATAGACGAGTCGTCGCCAAGAGTAACGGTCCTCATGGACGAGCCGATGGCAATATTGCTTGCAAACCCAGACCTCGACGCAACCAATGGCAACTATAACAATGGCGACAAACAACCATTCCATAGACCCGACACGTTAACACCATCGTCATCCATAGGTATCATGGGCACAATTGTTAATGAGGGTGATTTTACAGTAAGACTCATGCTTAATGGTCCGGCGTGTTTTATGGACGATAAAGATATCGAAGACAACATGGGAATACCATACGCGCACGCGGGCGATGAAAATGCAATACAGATGCTCGAGCCCGGAAAGCGCGTCCAATTTTCCTGGTATGAAGCGATACCCGTACAAAAGCTCATTGATACTGCCGCTGACCCAAAGAACCGTAACCCCGGGGCCTCAAGCTTCCTTGCCGTAGTTGCGAGTAAGCCCTCTGCCGACGGCATCACTGACGTTGTCTCACTACGCCTCGACTCTGAAATGGTCGAGCGCGTACCAGAGTCGGACTCGCTGTGGAGATATCGGACTGACCAAAAAGTCCGCCTCGTCGAAAACACTTTTCAGCGTACATACTCAACAACTACGTAGTCTCCTTAATTGTGTATGGTTATTGTTCGGTTTTGATGTATTATCTTCTACATAATCAGGGGGATAATCTATGAGACAACTGTCAAAAGAGAGCTTCGGGCTGCATATCCAGCACTATCGCCAGCTTGCGCACCGCGAGCCATCACAGCTTGCGTCGGAAGTCGGGATGAGTGTCGACTACCTTCTAGCCATTGAACGCGGTACGCGGGTCGCCACGGTCTTTGAAGCACAACGAATAGCCGACGCACTCGATATGAATATCCTGGAACTGCTTTAATGGCCTACAGCCAGGACCTTGTGCGGTTTGGCAAAAATATGAAGTCCCTACGTATCGAGCAAAAGTGGACTCCGGCCGGGCTGGGCAGGCATCTTGGCATATCTGCGGATGAAATAATGGCCATAGAGCGCGGCAGCAATACCAACCTCCAGCTCTACCTGGCCTGCGCTATTGCTCAGAAATTGAAAGTTTCGCTAGACCACCTGCTCCGCGTGATACCCTAAACACATGTGCGGAAGATACAGCATCGTCGTAAATGGCAAAGTCCTCATGGACTACTACTCGCAGCTTGAAATGGACGAGAAGTTTGAGCGTGACATGAAAGCCAATTATAATGTCGCCCCTACGCAAAGTATGCCGGTGGCCACAGCTGAGGGGGTAGAGCTTATGACGTGGGGGTTGGTGCCATCGTGGTCGAAGGAGTTCAAGCCCGCATTTACCAGTATCAACGCCAGGGCTGAGACATTAGCTGAAAAGCCACTTTACCGAGGTCCATATAAAAAGCGTCGGGCGTTGATACCTGCATCCGGTTTTTATGAGTGGCAAAAGCGGGAAACATTCAAACAGCCTTACTACTTTCAGCTTCAAAACCGCGCGCTATTCAGCTTCGCCGGGCTTTACGACGTGTGGTACGACAGTGCCGGTGTGGCCCATAAGAGCTATACCATAATAACAACTAAGCCGAACTCCACCCTTGAGGACATACATGACCGTATGCCAGTTATATTAGACCGCGATGAAGAGGCACACTGGCTAGACCCGAAAACCGAACCGGGCGAACTGCAGCTCCTCTTAGACCCGTACGACCAGCCGATGAAGCGTCACGAGGTACACCGTGATGTGGGTAACGTTAAGAATAATCACCAAGGACTCACTTTCCCGCTCAACAGCGAATAGCTACAGCCCGGTAAATAGCTTTTCCAGGCTGACGCCGAGACCGCGACTGAGTCGGATGATGGTAGTTAACGTCGGCCGCCGCCTACCTTGCTCAATGTATCCAATGGCTACTCTATCTAGGCCCGTTTTAGCCGCAAGTTCCTCTTGGGACATTTGCTTGTCTTTACGGGCCAAAGCCAGGCGACTTCCAACTTCATCAAGTATTTTGTTTTCTCGCCTAGCATCCATAAAACTAAGCGTATTTGTCGCCTTTTGTAAGCAACACTAACAAATGTTTGCATTATGAACTTATTTAGGCTATGTTTAGCGAAATTACGTTTAGGCTTTTTCAATGTCACAACCAGACATAATTATGGGTATCCACCGGGATTGGTTTAACGAGTCTGCAAGTCGCTATGCCAAAAACACTATCGGATGGTGGTTGATTGCCGGGATAATCTGGAGCTTTATCGCCCATAACCACCCTATGCTCGACATCTTCCTACTAATCTTGCCTGGGGTATTTGTCATTTCGATACTTTCTATACCCCTTTTTTGGGTACGCATCCAAAAATATAAGCGCGTTCCAGATACAAATAACGTTTTGGTTTTAAGTCTATTCACCGTCACTTCGATAATAGATTTTCTTTTCCCGATTGTTATGGCCATTGTCGCAGTAAATCTACTTAACCTTTGGTAAGATGCCCTGTCAGTAATTTGCAGTACTTCGCTATTCATGCTATAGTATGAATGTAGGACAGCGGCCAATTACGGCGTCCATTGCGGCTACTTCATTAATTTGAAGTGAGCCGCATTTTCGTGCTCACCGGAAGGAGATATATACAATGAAACGACTAATCGCCCTCATCTCAACTAAAGGCAAAACGCCGAGCCAGATAAGCAAAATATTGGCGGCGGCTTTGCCAAAACCGAAGACCAGCGCCGGGGCCGGTCAGTACACAGTTGAAGTTGATGATAATTACCACTTCATGGATGAGAGTGAGCGGTACAAAAAGGGCACGTATGACTCATACGCTGAGGCTGTCCGTGTTTGCCAGGAAATTGTAGACCGCTCATTCACAGGTCCATTTGCTGCTGGCATAACGGCAGAGCAGCTATACGCCTCATACACTCAGTACGGCGAAGACCCATTTATCATTGATGAGACTCCAAACGGCGGCATTGTGGAGTTTTCAGCATGGGACTACGCCAAGTCCAGGGCCGAAGTCGTCGCCCGTGAGGCGAAAGAATGACGCTAGACTTTGAACGCGGGCTAACCATCGCCGCCCAAGCCCATCGCGGCCAGGTGGACAAAGGCGGTCAGCCATACATCCTACACCCGCTGAGAGTCGCACTGAGCCTCACCGACCCCGATGACCGTATAATCGCCCTTCTGCACGACATTGTTGAGGATACGGCCTTTACACTGGCCGACCTCCAAGCCGAGGGCTTATCAGAAACCGGCGCTCAGGTCTTGGCCCTCCTTACGCACGCTAAAGCAGTCCCCTACATGGATTACGTACACAACATCGGCACGAACGCCCAGGCGACGCGCATTAAGCTAGCCGACCTTGCCGACAACATGAACCTCGGCCGCCTATCCAACCCGACGGAGAAGGACAAAGCGCGCCACCGCCGCTACCTGGAAGCCAGCACTTACCTTCGCGGAATACCTGGCCGGGTATAATAGCCATAACAGGCATAAATCAGGCAATGGCGAACCTAACTCCCAAAACATCACATCTCGTAAAGTCGCAATGGAAGTCCGGCGTGTCTGGTAACCCTTCCGGCAAGCCGCGCGGTACAAAGCATTTAAGTACGTGGATACAGGAAATGCTGGCAGACGACGGATTTAAGCTGACATTCAACGACGGGAGCCGTTTTAAGGGCGCGCCGATACGGGCAATCGTTGCGACACTGATTGTGCGCGCACTGGAGGGAGACCTTAAGGCTATCGACCTCCTCGCAAAATATGGCTATGGAACCAAACTCGACTTAACCACCGACTATGGACCGCTTCCATCGCCTATCTATGCTGGGAAAAGTTCCGAGGGTTTGACAGATAAGCCCAGCGAAATATAATTAATCCGTAAGCTTGAAAATCCATCATACTCATTGACTGCTTGAAACGTTCCAAGCAATTCGACCCGCCCATTCCGGGAAAGCGTCAAGGTCAATTAATGAATATCTGTAATCTGCTCAGCATCTGGGAGCCTATCGCGCGATAGGTCTCATGGCCCGCGTTAAGGCCACTCCGATAATGTCAGCCCCTACTGGTATTTTTTGATTGGCTTTTTTGTTTACCGCATCGGAATGATTAACGCGCCGCAATAAGGCGGCGCATGCGGGGAGCTGGGGCACATGCAGGCCAAGCGTAGGCAAAAGCAGGATGAATATGTGCGCGGTCGGCCCGATGCGGTAAATCGTCGGTTATATGAACTCGTAGAAGCAATTTCGGCAATAAAGCCCTCCCCTACCGAGACCCGTCTAAATGAAACATCCATCACCGATAACAGCGGCGGGCGCATAAAATTGTAGGTATGGTGTAGAATGTCTCAATGCTAAGCCAAGAACCGACTGACCTAACTAAACTTCGGTACGTACTTTATGCTAGAAAGTCCACCGAGGATGAAAAACGCCAAATCCGCTCTATCCCGGACCAGGTACGTGAATGTCGCGATTTAGCCGAGCGCCTTGGTCTGCGTATCGTGGCCGAGATACGAGAGACCAAGTCGGCTAAGTTTGCCGACCAGCGGCCAGGCTTCGACAAAATGGTGGCGGAGATAAAAGCAGGTAAGTATGATGCCATCTTGTGCTGGCATCCGGACCGGTTGAGTCGCAATGCGCAGGAGAGCGGGGTCATCATGAGCCTGCTCGATACTAATGTCCTACAGGATATACGCCTACATAGTCACCAGTTCACAAATGATGCCAACGGGAAGCTGCTGCTCGGCTTCTTGTTCGTGTTATCGAAACACTTCTCCGACGATTTATCTGACAAGGTTTCACGAGGGGTAGATGGTAACTTCCGTGAGGGAAAATCATCCGGCTCACCGAAATGGGGGTATGACCGCGATGAGATGACCGGCCTCTACACGCAAAACAACAATTTCAAATTAATCCAGCAGGCGTGGGTAAAACGCGAAGCCGGCGAAACACTTGCTGCCATCGCAAAGTTTCTAGAGGACTCCGGGTACCAGCGGACGACTAAAGGTCGCTACCGCCGCGCAATCCGGCCAACGAAGAACAGCCTGGCCGTTATGTTCAAGGACCCCTTTTATTACGGAAAGTTGGCCCAGGCCGGGCATGCTGTGGACCTGCGCGAAATATACAACTTTGTCCCTATAATTACAGAGGAGACCTACGAAAATGTCAGCGTCATTGGCTATGGTCGGAAAAAAGACACCTCCCCCACGAAGCGCTCGGCGTTTTACCCCCTCCGTGGTTTAGTGTTCTGTGCAGTATGCAACGACCGTAAATACATGCTCGTCGGTAAGAACAGGACCGGAGGCGGTACCTACGTTTTATCCTATCGCTGCGACAATAAGTTGTGTACCCGCACTCCACGCTCCCTACGGGCGCGTAATGTCTTCAATTCCATATATGGCGTTCTTGACGGCATGCGGCTCTCGGACACCGTATACGACGTGTACAGTGCCCAAATCGACAGCTTCACCGATGAGAAGGTGGCTGAGATGAGGACCGAGATAATCAGCCGACGGGCCGCCATTACAAGCATGACCCGTGACATTAATGAGCGCAGCCGCAACCTCGGCCGCATGGATAGGGACACAACCGCCTTCACGGTCAACAACGACTTCATTAACGACCTAGCCGTTCGTCGAGGGGACCTCGAGGCGCAAGTACTAGAGATGGAGAAAAAGATTGCCAACCCGCGACAAATCAAGCTGGGCCGCGACGAATTCTTGAACGTCGTTAAAATGGCTTCGGAAAGGATGAAAGCCGGTTCTGCCGTCGAAAAGGATACTCTCTGCCGGATTTTGTTTTTGAACCTTCGTGTAGATAACGCAAAAGTAGTGGATTATGTCTGGAACGAACCGTTTGCCAGCCTAATAAAAGCGGGCGAAATAATGCCTGGTGCGGATGAAAGGACTTGAACCTTCACGGGGTTGCCCCCACTAGCTCCTAAGGCTAGCGTGTCTACCATTCCACCACATCCGCATGGGTGTATTTATGCTCTTTTGTAGAAGCTCAGAGCGGTATCGCCGTAGGTCTTGGCGACCGCAAGCTCGATTGATTTTAACACTGGTGGCGCCGTCTTGCTACTGTGAGACAGGGCCAAAACACCGCCGGGGGTCAGGAAATCGGCCAGACGCTCGATAATGTCGGGTTCGAGGTGGGCGTAGGGCGGGTCGGCGATGATGAGGCCGTAGCGCGAGCGGTTATCTTGCTGGTGCGGCGAGGCGAGCCAGGTTTCGACACTAATTTGGTAGAGCACGTAGCCCCAATCGAGGCCCAGCAGGCGGGCGTTTTGTTGGATGGTTTTGGCGACGCGGGGGTTGTTTTCGATGGCGTCGACGAGGATAGCGCCGCGACTGGCGGCCTCAAAACCGGCGGCACCGGAGCCGGCGTAGGCGTCGAGCACGGCCAGTCCGGAGATGGGGCCGACGACGTCAAATAAGGCCGCCCGGACCTTATCGGACATCGGCCGCACACTGCGGGTTTTGGGCTGCTCGAAAGGGCGGCCGCCCAGATCCCCGGCGATTATCCTCATACGGTTGTTGGCGTGGCGGTCGGCTCGGTAGCTAAGCGTTCACCGGCCTCAAGCAAAGCTAATAGCCAAATAATACCGATGGTGCGGGCCGCCTGCGGAGCTAACACTTTTTTGATGATAGTAGCGATATCGCTATTCCACCCCTCTTTATAAAATCTCTGGTAGAGATCGAGGTCGGCGACTTCGCGCGCCTCATTCTTGAAGTATTCCACAGGCCCAATGCTACGAGCCCGACCGAGCTCAATGTCAGTAAATTGAGCCCTAATTGGGAATATCAGTAACGCAAAGGCGATACCCATTTCAAAGTTTTGATGGGTACTCATATGACCTTTAGCACCCCAGATGTCCCAGTTTTTCTTGATCTGGCCAGAAAATTTAACAAACCGACCGTCCGTGAGATCTTTACTGGCCTTGGAAGCAGCTTCGGCGATCTTATCTTCGAGGGGGTAATGATGAGCCGGAGTGAGGCCGTCACCGATGTAGTGAGCTACCCAGGCGGCTTCAAATGACGCCCGAACCATATCGGCCTCAATTAGACACTTCACGAGGCCGTTGTAATGGTTTTGGATATGCATCGGAACCTCACCGGTATCGGTAACCGGGTCGTAGAGGTGACTGGGGTTATGGGTGTCGTTGTCATCCGGACGACTACCTTTGGGATGGAGTCCAATCTTTGATTTAAGCCCGTCGGGTCCGTTGTATCCCTCAAAACTCAAAATGTCCTTAATGTTCGGAAACGCTTCATCCGGCAAATAATGCGCAATCATTTTGTAGGCGGCCACATCTAATCGCTGGTGGATGCCAGTTTTCTTAATCACCCGCTTGGGGGTTACAAATCCTGCGTACATGTTGACTCTAATCCAGTGAGGTTACGGCTTTGAGGGCGTTCACTTTGGCCGCCACTTGAGGGTATTTTACCATAGCTGCGGGGTCAGTGAGGAATTTTAGGGCTTCATTGCGGACCGCCGAGAGAAGTTTGGCGTCGGTGGTGTCGGCCAGCTGGACATCGAGGGCGCCGTGTTGGCGGCGGCCGTAGATTTCGCCGGGGCCGCGAAGTTCTAGGTCAATTTGGGCCAGGCGGAAGCCGTCCTGGGACTTTTCGAGGGCCTTGAGGCGCTCGAGGGTACCCGGGGCTTTGGACTCGGCTACCAGGAAGCAGTGCGAGGCGTGAGCGCCGCGGCCGATGCGGCCGCGTAGCTGGTGGAGCGCCGCCAAACCAAAGCGTTCGGCGCCTTCGACCAGCATGACGGTGGCGTTGGGGATGTCGATGCCGACCTCAATAACGCTGGTGGCCACGAGGATATCGAGCTCGCCGGCCGCAAATTTATCCATGACGTCTTGTTTTTCCGGGGTAGTAAGGCGGCCGTGGAGCAGGCCCAGACGGCGGTGCTTGAAGGGGCCCCGGGAGAGACGGTCGAATTCGGACGAGACACTCTTAAAGGCCAGCTCGGGGGAATCGTCGATGAGCGGGCAAACCACAAAGGCCTGCCGGCCGGCGTCAATCTGCGCGTTGATGAGGTGATAGGCTCCCTCGCGGCCCTTGGCGTCGAGCACGCGAGTGGTAATGGGCTGGCGGCCGGGCGGGAGGCCCTCGATGATCGAGATATCGAGTTCGCCGTAGACCGTGAGCTGAAGGGTGCGCGGGATGGGGGTGGCGGTCATCGAGAGCAGGTGCGGCAAGCGGCCGGCCTTGGCCTTTAGGGCTAAACGTTGGCCCACGCCGAAGCGGTGCTGTTCGTCGATAATAACCAGGCCGAGGTCGGGCATGGCGACAGATTCGCCGAGCAAGGCCTGGGTGCCGATGACCAGTAACGGGCCGCCGGCCTTGATGCGAGCAACCGCTAGGGCGCGTTCGGCGGCGGACTGCTTGCCGAGCACCACAACCAGTTCGAGGCCGAGGCGATCGAGCAGGGGCGTAAGGGCGGCGGCGTGTTGGCGGGCGAGGATCTCCGTGGGAACCATTAGAGCGGCCTGATAATCGCTACGCATAGCCATAAATGCCGCCATAGTGGCCACAACGGTTTTACCCGAGCCCACGTCGCCCTCCAGCAGGCGGTTCATGGGGCTGGCCGAGCCCATATCCTGGAATATCTCCCAGGCGGCGCGCTTTTGGGCCGGAGTGAGCTCAAAATCGAGTGCCCCCACAAACTCCTTGGCGCCATCGACGCTAAACGGCACTTCGGGGGCAGTTTCGGTCTTTATTTCGTGCTTTATGACGAGGCTGGTAAGTATTAAATACCACAGCTCTTCAAAAGCCAGTCGGTGACGAGCCTTGGTAAGCGAAGCCTGCGAAGCCGGGAAGTGGATCTCGCGCAGCGCTTTGGGCAGCGGCATTAACTTGGCCGAAGCCAGCACTTCATCCGGCAGCGTCTCGCTAACGGTTGCGGCCAACGGCAGCATTTCTTGTACCAGACCGCGTAGCTGTTTACTCGACAGCCCCTCGGTTTCGGGGTACACCGGCACGATACGAGCAGTATCCTTGGATATTTTGCCGGGCGTAATCGCCTCAATTGCCGGCGATTGGAGTGCAAGATCATTATTAACAAACTTGATTTGACCGCTTACCAGCACCGGGGTGCCGGTAGGAATAGATTTTGCCAAATAGGGCTGATTGAACCAAATGGCCTTCACGGTGCCGGTACCATCAGAAATAATGGCTTCGGTGAGGTGTAGCTTGCGGCCTCTGGCATAACGGCTGGACACGCGCTCCACTTCGCCGCGGAAAGTGACATTACCGGGGCGCATCAGTCGAATAGGAATAATTTTTGAAAAATCATCGTAGCGCCGCGGAAAATGATGAATTAAATCTCCGGCGGTGGCAATACCCAACCGAGCAAGTTTAAGCTCCATCTGAGCCCCGACCCCCTTGATGGAGCCGATGGGGCGTTGCTGCCAGTCGTGATTCATTTTTTGAGCTTAAAGAAGCGGCGCTTCCCTACCTGAATCATTTCTCCCCCTGTTAACGCTTGGTTCTCATCGGTAACGGGTTGATCGTCAACCTTAATACCATTTGAGCTTATGAGCCGACGAACTTCGGTACGTGACGAAATAATTTCGGCCGACACTAAAAAGTCTATGAGAACATTGTCTTTGCCGCTCAACTTAATTTCCTCGATCTGTTCGGCTACCGGCCCCTGCTTATCGCGATAAGTTGAATTCCAATCGGCTTCAGCTTTGAGTGCAGCTTTGTCGCCGTGATAAATACGGACGGTCTCGCGGGCCAGCGAGGCCTTGGAATCGCGCGGGTTGGCGCCGCCGGCCAGAGTTTTGACGAGTTCATCGATGACTTCAAGCTCAATCTCGGTAGTAAGTCGGTAGTAAGAAGCAATCATGTTGTCGGGCAGGCTCATAATTTTGCCATACATATCGAGGGGAGTATCGGTAATGCCAACGTAATTGTCGAGGCTCTTGCTCATTTTTTTAACGCCGTCGAGGCCGACAAGCAGCTCACAGGTAAAGACAATCTGCGGCTTTTGACCGAGCTTCTTTTGCAGGGCGCGACCGGCCATCAGATTGAAGAGCTGATCATTGCCGCCAAATTCCAGATCCGCCTCGAGGGCCACGGAGTCGTAGGCCTGCATCAGCGGGTAGAGAATTTCATGCAGGGCCAATTCTTGACCAGATTCGAGCCGGTTTTTGAAATCCTCGCGCTCGATGGTTTGAGCAACACTGACATTGGAGGCGAGGCTAATGAGGTCGGCAAAAGTTAATTTACTGAGCCACTCGGAGTTATACCGAATTTCGGCCTTTTTGACGTCCAAAATGAGGCCGACCTGATCGAGATAGGTTGTAACGTGATTCGCGATCTCTTCGTCGGTGAGCATGGGGCGGGTTTTGGATTTACCGGACGGATCACCAATTTTGGTGGTGTAATCACCGATCAAAAAGATAACCGTGTGCCCCATATCCTGAAACTGGCGGAGTTTGCGCAAAGCGACAGCATGGCCGATATGCAAGTCGGGTCGGGTAGGGTCAACGCCAAACTTAATGCGCAAATGCCGGCCGCTGGCCAGCGCCTGCTCCAGTTCTAACTGGCCTATTATCTGATCAACACCGCGAGTAAGTAATTCGTCCATATGGGAGGTAGTTTATCACGAAGTTTGCGACTAGCCGAGCCGGGTGGATATCAATGTAAGCATTAAGGCCGCCCAAAAGAACTCGGTAATGAGACCGGGCGGGTGCTCGTACCACTGAATGCGCGCCAAAAAACTAATCATGGCACGGTAACCCGGGATCTTGTACATTGATTTATACCCGAAAATGACTATCGGGATGTAGGTTAAGTCGGGCAAGTCCGCGCCGATGACACCCACCAAAATGTGCCCGGTGCGCTGAGGCATTGCGATGCAGGTGGCGGCGGTAACGATGCACGATACAGCGAAGTCGAAAGATCCCAACAATATGAAGGGCTTACCTCTAAAGCCATCCTTCATCGAGGGGTGACCAAAATGCGGCGTCATATCCAGCACCAGATGTGAAGCTACACTCACCGGAGCAAGAACCGCATAATCGTCGATTGTCAGTCCGAGAAGGACGCCGGTGAGGGTATGGTTCGTTAAAAGCATAAGCTCATTATAGTCCGAAGCAGTGATATAATGCGTAAGTAATTATTCTATAGGTGCCCAACAACTATGCCCAAACGACATGTCCGTAAGCCTGCCCGGCCTTCGCAAGATTTTAGCTCGCGTACTAAGGGCAGTTTCAAACGTTTTTTAATGTCTTTCTCGCCGCGGAACTTCCGCTCCTACTGGCTGAGCCGAGACGGCGCCAAACGGGTTGCCAAGCTGGCTGGTGCAGGTTTGTTGTTCGTATTTTTGGTCTTTTTGTGGTTCGCCAAAGATCTGCCGACGCCGGGAAAAATTAACGCCCGCGTAACCGCGCAAACAACCAAGTTTTATGACTCAACGGGCAATAAGCTGATCTACGAGCTCTACGGGGATCAAAATCGCAGTATTGTGGCGTTTGACCAGATCCCGGCCGTGGCCAAGCAGGCCACCATTGCCATTGAGGACAAAGATTTCTATCGGCACGGATCGTTTAGTTTCGTGGGCTACTTGCGCGCGGCCTTCGTGGACTTGACCAAAGGAAGGCGCCAAGGCGGCTCCACTATTACCCAACAATACGTGAAGAACGCATTGTTGGATCCCACCGATCGAAGCATATCGCGCAAGATTAAAGAATTAATCTTGTCGATTGAAATTGGTCAGTTCTACTCCAAAAACGATATTCTCACGCTATATTTAAATGAAATACCATACGGCAACCGGGCCTACGGGATAGAGAGCGCCTGCAAGACGTTCTTCCCGCAGGACATCGACAAAGCTGACCGCGACCAACACTGTGCCAAGAACCTGACTCTCAGCCAGTCGGCACTGTTGGCGTCCATTCTAAACGCGCCGTCGTACTTTTCGCCGTTTGGGGCTCACCAGCCACAGCTAATTGACCGGCAGCACATTGTACTCGACCTGATGGCGGAGCAGAAATACGTGACTCAGGCCGAAGCAGATGCCGCCAAATGGAAGGTGGCCGACCTCTCGGACGCTGCTAAAATTTCGCAGATTCAGAACCTTTACGCTAACCTCGACCCCCGACTAGCGCACTTCGTGCTCTACGCTCAGGACTATCTGGAAAGTAAGTATGGCACCTCAACCGTTACGGAAGGCGGCTTGAATGTTCGTACTACGCTGGATTACGACAAGCAGATTGCCGCCTATGATGCTATCCAGAACAATATGAAGAATGTCCGGTCGCTCGGCGGGTCTAATGCCGCCCTGGTCTCAACGGATCCAAAATCGGGTCACATCTTGGCAATGATCGGCTCGCAAAACTTTAACGATCCGGTAGGAGGCCAGGTAAATGTGGCGACAGCCCAGCGTCAGCCAGGTTCGAGCTTTAAACCAATCGTGTACTCGACCCTCTTCGGAAAAAATAAGGACGCCGCGTGTGCAAAAACCCGCGATTGTCCAACCTATGGACCCGGCACCACGATATATGATGTGCCGACCAATTTTGGCACCGATGCCACTCCTTACAAACCGCAAAACTTTGGCAACAAGAACTACGGCATCATCACCGTGAGACAGGCCTTGGCGGGATCACTTAACGTACCCGCGGTGAAGGCGCTGGCGATGGCAGGCATTTCAAGCTCGCTCCAGACGGCCCAAGCTCTAGGTATTAGTACGCTTAACAAGCCGGCGAGCGAATATGGCCTGTCGCTGGTATTGGGTACCGGCGGGGTCCAACTTAACGAGATGGCCAATGCCTATGAGTCGTTCGCCAACGGTGGACTCCACTACGAGCAGACGCCAATTTTGCTGCTGAAAGACCAAAAAGGCAATATTCTCGAAGATAATACTAAGCCCAAGAAGCCCAAGCAAGCACTGAGCTCAGAGGTGGCCGGACTGATGGCGGATGTTCTGAGCGATACCAGTGCCAAGCAATATGTCTTTGGTGACTCACTATCACTGCGAAATGTTTGCTCAAACAACAGAGCCACCGGATGTGTGCATGCGGGTGTAAAGACCGGCACTACGGAGCATTTTAACGACGCCTGGACTATGGGATTTACCCCCGATGTTGTTGGCGGAGTGTGGGTAGGAAATAATGACAACAGCCCCATGAGCGGTGCGGCCGCCAACATTGCTGCGCCTATCTGGAGAACGTTTATGAATGCGGTACAAAACGGCACACCGAATGATGCATTCGCTAAACCGTCGACCATAAAAACTATAACTCTAGATAAAACCACGGGGCGCAGCGTATCGGCTGGCACGAAGAACTCCACTGTCGACATCTTCCCCAGCTGGTACACGCCAATGGGCTCGTTTGGTGGTAAGAGCGCTCAAGTTGACAAGGTATCAGGTCTGCTGGCAACTGAATGTACACCGGAGCTGGCAAAAAACACGGTGTACTCAAGTGCTATATTGCCCGAGATTACCAAGACCGAGAACCCCAGCCAATTCCAGAACTGGCTGGTGGCGTTGCAGCGGGCAGGATACTCGACCAGCGGCGGCGACTTGCCGAGTGGAACTGATAATGTGCATCATTGCGATGACGTGAAGCCGGTAGTGGCAATTGCGGGGGCTACAGGCGGCGGGCCGTACAGCTTTAACGTCAAAGTGACATCGGGCACCTTTACGTCCAACAAGCTTGAGGTTTACTTTGACGATCAGATTATTTCGACTCAGGTGATTGACGGCTCGGGCTCATACCCAGTGTCCTACTCGCCAACAACTACCGGCAGCCATACGTTTAAGGCCGTGGTGACCGACGCCGGGCTATACCAGGGGAGCGACGATCAGGCGGTAACAGTAACAAATATCGGCGGGAGCGCGTCGAGCTTTAAGGGTGTGTTCCCGGCCGATGGTGCCGTAGTGGGCTCGGGGCCAATCAATTTTGCTTGGTCTGTCGACCCGGGAGCAGGCAGCTACAGCCTGTACGTTGACGACATCTTGAAGGCGACAACCAGCGGTATTGCAAAGTCAGTCAGCGGAATAAGTACCGGCGATCACATTTGGTACATTCGATCTGATATTGGCGGCGAGACTACCCACCTGAGCTTTACTAAATAGCACACGGATAACGACAGACTTACGGTTGGCCGTTCGGACGAGACTTAGTTTGAGCGGGGATCAACGGGCTTATCGGCGCGGGGGTGAGGGTGGCCGGAGGCGGTGTGGTTATTAGCAACCACCATGCGCTCCTCGATAGCGCCGCTGGGTGACTGGCGCTGATCAGATCCGGATCCGCTAGTCTCAGAGTGATGCTGGGAGCGTTTGCCGCCTCGGCCGCGGCCAAATCGGCGGGACGAACCGGGTTCACCGGCGGGCTTGGAGGCTAGATCGGTAGCGGGTCCATTCGTGGGTTGAGCGGAAGCCGGAGCATCAGGAGTCTTGTCGGGTGTGTTCTTGTCTGGTGAGGTTCTATCTGGAGCAGACGCCTGCGGGCCCTTTTTGGGGCCGTCCGAACGGTTGCCAGAATTTCCGAGACTTTGACGCGGAACAGCGAAGATCATCTTGCCGGCAACAGTCTGAAACACCCGAGTGACCTCGGTAAGCACTTCTTGGCCCAGTAATTTATCGCCATTATCTACCACGATCATCGTGCCGTCGGCGAGATAGCCAACCCCTTGATTACGCTCCTTACCGGGCTGAACGACCCGCACTAATAGCTCCTCGCCGGGCAATACTACCGGGCGAATAGCATTTGATAATTCATTAACATTGAGTACGCGCACACCCTGGATTTGGGCGACACGGTTGAGGTTGTAGTCGGTCGTGAGGACGTTACATCCGAAACGCTGGGCCAGGGCGACCAACTTAGCGTCAACTTCTTTTACCGTGGGGGCGTCATCCTCAATTATGGTAATTTCAACATCCGGAAGTTCGCGCAGAGTATTGAGAACGTCGAGGCCACGGCGGCCACGGCCGCGGCGCATAGCATCGTCCGAATCGGCGATGTTTTGCAGCTCGGCCAGCACGAAACGAGGCACAGACAGGCGGCCTGGCACAAACCCTGCGGTAGCAATATCGGCAATTCGGCCGTCGATAATAACCGACGTATCAACGAGGATCTGCGGCATCTGTGAGGTACTAACGGCGGCGGCCGTAGCTTCGGCGGACTGAGCGGAGGGGTCAGCCCTTTTGACGTCGAGGAAGGGCATCATTGCCAGTAGTGCCGCCTGTCGGGCATTCATCACCCCCATCATCACGAATGTCAGAATTACGGTCACACCTAGAGGCATAATATTGCCGAAAGGTGCCGGTAGCTTGCTCAAGGGCACGCTTGCCAAGGCGCCAAGTAATAGACCAATGATGGCGCCAGTTAATCCAAAGACTAAGCCCTGAATAGAAACGTGGCGCAAGCGGAGCACCCCGAGAAAGAATATTAGAACGCCGACGATAGCCAACGATAATGAGATAGTATCGGTCATAAAAAAATAAGTCCTTGTGATTTATTGATGTGCTGTTGAGAGCAGCTTCACTGCAGCCGCTACATCGGAAACGCCCTTCATGCCGGTTACGGCCCCATACTTTGGACCAATGGCTAACCTGTATCCGAGCTTAGTCGCCTCAGCGACCCGTCGGCCAGCCTGACTGACAGACCTAACCTCACCACTGAGGCCAACTTCGCCAAAAGTGACGAGTCCGTTCGGTATTTGCGTGTCTGAGAATGCCGAAGCAACAGATAAAATAATGGCTAAATCGGCGGCCGGCTCAGTGACCCGCAACCCGCCAACTACATTAACATAAATATCAGACGAACTCAAATTGAGGCCGGCGCGTTTTGAGAGTACGGCTACTAAAAGATTAAGTCGGTTCAGGTCAAAACCAACAGCTGTTCGCTTGGGGTAGCCAAACGAAGTCGGCGACACCAAAGCTTGAACTTCAACCAGGAGCGGGCGCGTGCCCTCCATGGTTGCCAACACCACCGAGCCAGGCCCGGGGCGGCGTTCGGCCAGCAAAGCCTCAGACGGATTTGCCACGGGCACCAGGCCATGTTCGCCCATTTCGAAGATGCCGACTTCGCTGGTAGAGCCAAAACGGTTTTTAATGCCGCGCAGGGCCTTGAAGGCTCCATAACGTTCGCCTTCGAGATAGAGTACTACATCAACCAGATGCTCAAGGATTTTGGGCCCGGCAATATTGCCCTCCTTGGTGACATGACCGATGATGAGAATAGCAGGGCCGCGGCGCTTGGCCACCGCCTGGAGCACTTGGGCGCTGGCGGTAATTTGACCAACAGTTCCGGGTGAACCGGTAAGAGCTTCGACGGCCATAGTTTGAATTGAGTCGATAATGACCAGTCGGTAGGGGTTGTGCTCAATAGTGGCAGTAATGGCATCGACATTGGTATCGGCGAGCAATTCGAGCCCGCTGCCCGCGAGACCGAGACGCTCGGCACGCAAACGAATCTGGGCCGTGCTCTCTTCGCCGCTGACATACAAAACTCGCTCCCCGAGGGCGAGGGCGGCGGCAATCTGTAGGACTAACGTGCTCTTGCCGATACCGGGGTCGCCGGACAGCAGAATGACCGAGCCGGGAACGATACCACCGCCGAGGACTTGATCGACCTCGGGTATGCCACTCGGCACCCTGGGGAGGCGCTCAACCGCCACAGCGGAAAGCGTTGTGGGCTTGAGAGCGGTAGCGGGCTTGGACTTACCGAAGCCGCCCGAGGACACCGGGGCGGCTTCCTCCACCAAAGAATTCCAGGCGCCGCATTGCTCGCATTTACCCATCCAACGGCTATAGCTTGAGGCGCAGGTTTGGCAAACAAATTTAGTTGAAACTTTAGCCATATGAAGTTAGTTTACCATAGACCGAACAAAAAGCGAATACGGCCTTACTCGGCAGGAGTGGGGGCCTCTAGCTCACCCAGATCAGCCTCAAACTTAGTATGGTGGGCAGTCGAAAGATGAATCTGGTCGTTGCGCCTGGTAGCGGTGATGCTATCCCCGGCTTTAAACCGGTTCTCCAGCATGCCTGTAGCCAGCGGGTCTTCGAGCAGGTCCTGAATGGCCCGGCGCATCGGCCTGGCGCCCTGCTTCATATCGTAGCCGCGCTCCATGAGCAAGGCTCGCGCCGACGGCGTAACTCGCAGCTTAATCTCTTGGTCATCGAGACGCTTCTGGAGATCGGCCAACTGAATAGCCAGGATCTTCTTGATATCGTTTTGGCTAAGGGTTTTGAACACCAAGGTGGCATCGATGCGATTCAGGAACTCGGGGCGGAACTGCCTTTTCAGATCTTCGAGGACTTTGATCTTGATCTTGGCGTGGGCGGCTTCGAGCTGCTTCTCTTGGCCGGGGGTCTCAGTGTGAAAGCCCAGCTCGACTTCTTTGTGCATATCCGAAGCGCCGATGTTGGAAGTCATTATGATCACCGTATTGCGAAAATCAACGCGGCGGCCCTTGGCATCGGCCACGTAACCGTCTTCGAGAACCTGGAGGAGGAGGTTGAAGACATCCGGATGGGCCTTTTCGATTTCATCAAAGAGGATCAACGAGTAGGGCTTACGGCGGACTTGCTCGGTGAGCTGACCACCCTCCTCGTAGCCAACATAACCGGCGGGAGCACCGACCAGGCGCGAGACATTGTGGCGCTCCATAAACTCGGACATATCGATTTTGATCATCGCATCGCGATCATGGAACAGCTCTTCCGACAGCATGCGAGCCAGCTCAGTTTTACCGACACCCGTGGGTCCGAGGAACATAAATGACCCGATGGGACGACGGCCGTCGCTGATGCCGGTGCGCGAGCGGCGAATACTACGGCCGATGGCCTCAATTGCCTCAGTTTGACCAACGACCCGGCGCCCGAGAGATTCTTCGAGCTTGAGCAGGCTATCAACCTCAGTTTTTATAAGTCGGGTCATGGGAATGCCAGTCATGAGCGACACAACCTGAGCGATATCTTCGGCGTAAATGCGCACGGCGGAATCGGCGGCGCCTTCCTTGAGCTTGAGCGAGGCCAAACGATTCTGGATGACACTTTCGCGGGTCTTGAGGCGGGCGGCCAACTCGAAGTCTTGGTCAAACACAGCATTTTCGATGTCATCGCGGATTTCGGTAACTTGTTTTTGCAGATTACGAAGCGCCTTACTGGAACCGCCGCGCTTAATGCGGGCGAGGCTGGCGGCCTCGTCGATGAGGTCGATGGCTTTATCGGGCAAGAAACGGTCAGCGACATAACGTTTGGCGAGTTTACCGGCGGCTTCAATAGCCTCATCGGTAATCTCAACGTGGTGGTGCTCCTCGTAGCGCGGCCGTAAACCCTTGAGCACTTCGATAGTTTCTTCGGGCGTTGTTTCGGGCACCTGCACCGGCTGGAAACGTCGTTCGAGTGCAGCATCTTTTTCAATGTGCTTGCGGTACTCGTCGAGGGTGGTAGCCCCAATAACCTGAATATCGCCACGCGACAAGGCGGGCTTAAGAATATTAGCTGCATCTATAGCACCTTCGGCGGCCCCGGCCCCTACTACCGTATGGAGTTCATCGATAAACAGGATGATCTCGGGGCTGGCCTTGGCCTCGTCAAGAATCTTCTTGAGGCGCTCTTCGAACTCACCGCGGTACTTGGTGCCGGCGATGACCGATGCCAGATCTAGCATTACTAGGCGTTTACGCAGCAGCATTTCCGGCACTTCTTCGGCCACAATGCGCTGGGCAAGACCTTCGGCAATGGCAGTTTTGCCAACGCCCGGTTCACCAATTAGTACGGGATTATTCTTGCTGCGGCGGCCAAGAATGGCTATTACGCGGCTAATTTGTGATTCACGGCCTACCATGGGATCAAGCTTATTCTCATCTGCCTTGGCCGTGAGATCGATACCAAAGTGATCGAGAGCCGGCGTCTTGGACTTGGCACCGTTGCCGGCTTTGCCATTACGAGTTCCGGTACGCTCTTCGTCGGCGTAGAAGTATTGTTGGTTGCCCAGGTAGTTTTCGAGCTCACCGCGGATGAGAGCGGGGTCAATCTGAAGATCATTTTTGAGCAGACTAATAGCCCGGGCGCTTTTCTCGCTTAAAATTGCGAACAGAATGTGTTCGGTACCGCAATATGGCTGCCCGAACTCCTTAGCTACTCGAAGACTATAAGTGAGTGTGCGCTTAGCGGTTTCGGATGCGCCCTTGTAGCCGCCACCCGCCATCTGTTGCGAAAAGCTAAGTACCAGCTGGGCTTTCTCGAAAGTTACACCAATATTTTTGAGAATTTTGGCCCCAATTGATGTTTCTTGCTGCAACACTCCGAGCAAAATGTGCTCTGTTCCGACATAACTCGAGCCCATTTGCGTCGCAATAGCTTCAGCGTTCTCGAGACTATGCTTGGCATTCTCGGTGAACCGGTCGAATTGTGAACTAAAATCGGCCATTGGTTGGTGTCCTTTCTCTTACCCTCCCACCTTCGATACGGACGGTCAAGCGATACAGGAAAGGTCACGAATCGACGTTGAGATATGACTTAGTATATCATTATTAGCACTCCATGCAAGGGAGTGCTAATTTGTTTAGATATGGAGCCTTTGTTTGAGAATTAGGCGCTGTTGGTTGATGCGGTTGAGCTCGGAATGGAGGGTGCGGTAACCTTTGTCGGTTAATGTATATGAACCTGATGCCTGGATATAGCCCTCATTAGTTAATTTACTTATAAGGTAGTATATCGTGCTGACTTTTATCGCTATGTCACCGACCGAGTCTCCGAGGACTTTTTCGGCAATGCGGGCCTTGTCGATGGGCCCGTCGGCAACGGCCATTAATATGGCTATTCGCTCATAACTTAACGGCGTTTGTTTTGACCTGGCGATTCGAATCGACTTTGGGACATTCATTTATGCAGGGTATTCTAATATTTAGAATTTCGCAATTTTTTTGAGTTCAAATTCGAAAATGTTTTCTAAACTTTAGAAAGGTATTGAAATGCGCATGCTCAAAATTACTGCGCATACTCGATAATTCGGATTGATAACGGTATATGGGCAACGTGGTCCGATTACGGCTCGAGACTAGGAGGAGACCCATGATCTTCCCCTTAAAAGTACATGCAAATCATTGTGCGCCCACTCAACGACGCCCCCTTGCATAAATACATGGGGGCGTAGTCGGCGCTGCGTTGTCGGCGGATATTCGCAGGCGGTCTAGTCGTTGGACTCGCGGCCGGCCAGGACATCGGTTTGGCCATCGGTGGCCTCTTCGTCCATCGCGGGGTCGATGCCGGCGCTGGGGTCAGTTTCGGCCTGAGCGTTGATGGCATCGATGAGCGAGCTTTCGATGTCGGCCTTGTCGTCGGCGGCGGCTTCGGCGGCGGCAGCGGCTTCGGCAGCTTCAACCCGTGATTCGTCGGCCGAAATGATGTCGATGTTCCAGCCGGTCAGTTTGGCGGCCAGGCGTACGTTCTGGCCTTGCTTGCCGATAGCCAGCGACAGTTGGTCTTCGGGGACACGAACTACGGCCTTCTTGTCGACCTCGTTCAGAGTAACGCTAACTACCTTGGTAGGAGACAGCGCATTGGCAATGAAGGTTTCAGCATCTTCGGCGTATGGGATGATGTCGATTTTCTCCTCACCGAGGTCGCTCATAACGGCCTGCACGCGGCTGCCGCGGCCGCCAACGAAGGTTCCGACGGCGTCAACGCCGGCGGCATTGCTTTGCACGGCGACTTTGGAGCGGATACCGGCTTCACGGGCGATGCCGACAATCTCGACGCTCCCGGCTTCGATTTCGGGTACTTCGAGCTCAAACAAGTGTTTGACCATGCTCGAATGGGCGCGACTGAGGACGATCTGCGGTCCGCGGGCGGTCTGCTCGACCCGCACCACATACACCTTGAGGCGCTGGCCGGTATAGTAACGCTCACCAGGGATTTGCTCGGAGGCAAACAGGACGCCGGTGGCTTTGCCGAGATCAACGTAGGCCATGCTGCCTTCGACGCGCTGGACGCTACCGTTGAGCACGAGGCCCTCTTTGTCCTTGTATTCAGTGAAGACGATTTCGCGCTCGGCTTCGCGGAGGCGCTGGATAATGACCTGCTTGGCGGTCTGGGCAGCTACACGGCCGAAGTCTTCGGGGTGAGCTTCCATCTCGACCGTATAGGGTTCAATCTCATTTTCGAGGTCGGCGGCGCGCACAACAGCCTTCTTATCGATCTTTTTGGCGTCGGTGAGGCCGATTTGGAGAAATTCGTTCTCGACTTCGCCATCGGGCACTACGACCTTGGACTCATAAATGTGAACTTCACCGGTCTCTTCGTCGAGCTCGGCGCGGGCCTCTTGGTCTTTGTCGGAATAATCCTTCTTGTAGGCGGCGGCCAGGGCGGCCTGGACGGTTTCAATAATAATATCGCGGGGAAGATTCTTTTCCTCGGCGATTAGGTTAATGGCGGCTAAAAAATTGGTTTGCATGGTTTGCGCTCCTATTCTGTTGTTATTAAGTTGTGGTATAAAATGGCCGGCCAGGAGGCCGACGATGCGGTAATTATAAATGAAGATTATGGTTGATGCAATTTTGGGGCCGCCTATAAAGTATACTGAATTGGTAATGCGTGAGGTTTCGATGGCTAAAGTTGCAAGGTTGCTCGACCAAATTATTCCCGAGCGGTATGTATTGGATATTGATGTTGATATGGAAGGGTTTAGGTTCTCGGGCGATGAGAAGGTTGGGTTTAATCTGGTGGAGCCCTCGCGCGAACTGATATTCCATGCGACGGGGCTGGAAGTTTCGGGAGCTAAGCTGACCGGTGGAGCTACGGCGACGAGTGCAACAATGAACGTCGATGATCAGACTGTTACGGTTAGTTTTGCGGACGAAGTAACTGCCGGGGATCATGAACTAGAGCTGAAATTTAGCGGCGTGCTGGGCGATAATTTGCACGGATTTTACCGCAGCGGCTACAAACACAACGGCCAGCAGCGCTGGATTGCGACGACGCAATTTGAGCCGGCGCACGCTCGCGGAGGGTTTGTGTGTATCGACGAGCCGGCGGCCAAGGCGGTATTTGAGGTGAGCCTGACGGTGCCGAGCGAGCTAACGGCCGTAGCCAACACCAATGTACTCAAGGAAGAGTCGGCTGGGGCGCGAAAGACCGTGACTTTTGCGCCGACGCCAAAAATGAGCACGTATCTGGTGGCGTACGTGGTGGGCGATTTTGAGCGGGTCGAACGGGCGACGCCCGAGGGTGTAATGGTGGGGGTACTGGCAACTCCCGGCCAGACCGATCAGCTGGAATTTGCGCTGGATGTGGGGGTGCGGACGTTGTCGTTCTTCGATGAGTATTTTGGTATCCCCTATCCCCTGCCCAAGCTAGACATGCTAGCACTGCCGGACTTCGCGGCCGGGGCCATGGAGAACTGGGGATTGGTAACCTACCGTGAGACCGCCTTACTACTGGATCCAACCCAAACCTCGCTGGGTAACAAGCAGCGCGTGGCTGAGGTAGTGGCACACGAGCTAGCCCACCAATGGTTCGGCAACTTGGTGACTATGGCTTGGTGGAGCGATTTATGGCTAAATGAAGGCTTTGCGACCTGGGTGGCCAGCCTGGCGATGGACAAGCTATTTCCCGAATGGGAAATCTGGACGAGCTTTATTCAGGAAGAGTTTTCGCAAGCGCTAGAGATGGATAGCTTGGCTAATACGCACCCTATCCAGGTGGAAGTGGACGATCCCCGTTCGCTCGATGAAATTTTTGACGCAATTTCTTATGCCAAGGGTGCCAGTGTGCTCAATATGCTCCATCATTACTTGGGAGCCGAGGATTTCCGCAGCGGCCTGCATGATTATCTGGCGGCGCACGCCTACGGCAACAGCGTAACACACGATCTGTGGACGGCTCAGGGCAAAGCCTCGGGCAAGCCGGTGGACGAAGTAATGTCGGCCTGGACGAGCCAACCGGGCTACCCGCTGATTGGCTTTGATGACGGCCAGGTGACTCAGTCACGGTTCTACAGCTCGCCACGGGAGGCCAAGAAGGCCGAGGCGGGCCAACTGTGGCCGGTGCCGTTTAGCGTAGTATTGGCGGGCGGAGGCGAGACCGAGCCGAAGCTGCTCGAAGCAGCCGGCGAGGATCTGCCGATGGAGCTGATGAACTCGGATTGGTTTAAGCCCAACCCCGGCCAGACGTCGGTGTTTCGAACCATGTACACCTCGCCAATGATTGCCGCCCTAACACCGCCGCTGGAAACCCTGACCTTGGCGGCTACGGATCGTTACGGGATAGTGAGCGACGTACTGGCCACCACCGAAGCCGGACACACGTCATCGAGCGTGGCACTGAAGCTAACGGCGGCGCTGCGCAGCGAGCCGAATTATGTAGTCTGGAACGCGGTTGGCGGCGGCTTGGGCAGTTTAATCGCGATCACGGAGGACGACGCTTTGCGGGGCCGACTGGAAGGATTCGGCGGGTGGCTGATAGAACCCAACGTGAAGCGCCTCGGCTGGAAGCGCCAAGACGGCGAAACATCCTTTGATACCCTGATGCGCCCGGTAGTGCTGCAGCAAGCGGTACGGTTCGATAACGAAGCGGTGACGGCCGAGGCCAAGCGACGGTTCGGCCAATATATAGCTGGCGGCGAGGTGGATCCCGACTTACGCGGGGCAATACTGTACGCTGCCGCCCGTCATGGCGGCGTCGAGGAATTTGAAGCAATTTTGGAGCTGTACCGCAAAGAGACGGTGCCGCAGGTGAAGATTAGCCTGCTGGGTGCGCTGGGACGCTTCCGGAAGCCGGAATTAATTGCGCGCTATCTGGAATTTGCCTTGACACCCGAGGTGCGCTCCGGCGATATCTATATCATTCTGGCGTGGAGCCTGCGCAATCGTGACGGGCGTGACCAGGCGTGGCAGTGGGTGCAGGATAATTGGGAACTGTGGCTCAAGCGTTACGGGGCCGGTGGGCATATGCTCGAGCACTTCCCGCTGTACGCTGCGGGCGGATTTGCCACGCACGAGAAGGCGAAGGAAATCGGCGACTTCTTCGCCAGTCATCCCCACCCGGCACTCAAACGACCAGCGGCTCAGGCGGTGGAGGCGGTGGAGCTAAAGGCGGATTGGGCCGAGCGCGACATCGCCGACGTGGCGAGTTTTCTCGATACCTGGGAAAAATCCACAAAACTAGGCGCCTAAAACATTCTCTAGGTGCTCGATCTGGGGCTGAGCCAAAGAGCCTTCGACGGTAATTACGTCGATTTGGTAGGGCCCGGTGTGACGATTGGCTTGACGCCAGGCGCTGGCCGAGCGAATGAGGCGGGCGGATTTATTATGGCTAATGTATTCGGCGGCGTAGCCGTAAGCCGTATTGGCACGATATTTTACTTCTACAATATGAATCTGTTGACCGCGGCTGGCCACAATGTCAATTTCGCACCAGCGGTTACGCCAGTTGCGACTGATAATCTGATAGCTGGCGGCCTCGAGGTATTCGGCTGCTAACTGCTCAGCCGCCCGGCCGATTTCAACCGTGGACATGGCTGGCCTCCCGGACCGGCTTAAAGCTTCGGCGATGCTGCGGGCTTGGGCCAAATTCGGTAAGCTGGCGGGCGTGCAGCGCGGTGCCATAACCGACGTGGCGGTCGAAACCGAAACGCGGGTCTTGGGCATGGAGGCGATGCATATAGGCGTCCCGGGCGACCTTAGCCACAATTGAGGCTGCGGCCACCTCGGGCACCAGCAGGTCAGCCTTCGGGAGAGTAATGACGTTATGCTCGGGCAAGAAATTGATGGTGCCATCGATAATTATTAGATCGAAATCACATTCAAGGGCCGCAACGGCGCGCTCGGAGCCCAGTTTGAGAGCCGGTCCGAGTCCAATCTGATCTATCTCAAATGATGATACCCAGCCCAACCCGATGCCGAGGGCGGCAGTTTTAATGTGGCGCAAGAGGTATACCCGGCGATTGGCGGAAAGTAATTTGCTATCGGTGACGCCCTCCGGGACGGTAGCGGCAAATGCAACAGCACCCACCAGTAACGGCCCGGCCCAGGCGCCGCGTCCGACCTCATCGATGCCCACTACGATCTGACCTGGCAAACGGGAAGATAGAATGGCACTCGAGTATGTTGTCGGAATATTTGGCATGGCAGTACTTTAGCACGTTACTTAGACGAAATTTATCACACCCGGAGCTTTATCCAACCGAGACCGTATGCATTTTTATACCATATATGAGTTAAAATTGCATACATGCGCGACCACCTCTCTACCCGGAATCCTCACGATGGCCCCCTCTCGAAGAGAAAGGAAGCTTGGATTTGTATAGGCTAAAATGGCCTCTGTTTCATTCATAACAGAAAAGACACCTTGCGGTGCCTAGTTTTGATATTCGAGTAACTGCGGGACTAAAGAGCCTTAGCTTCGCCAGCTTCAGCTTTGTCGAGACCCTGCTGGGTCTCATCGGCCGGGGCTTGCTGCTCGTCGGGAGCGGAGTCGCCGGCGACGTCGGCGCCCGGGGTATCTTCGCTAGCGGCAACTTGGTTCTCAGCTTTTTCGACGTCAGCGAGCGCAACGGCGCCATCAAGGGCATCATCGGGCGAAATCACATCAGTAACATCGGTCTCAATTAGTTCGTCGGCGACTGGAGCCGCCTCGGGCACGGATACATCGTTGGCACCGGCTTTGTCGAAAGAAACTTCCTTGAGACGAGCGGACTTGCCGCGGCGTTCGCGCAGGAAGGAGAGGAAGTTGCGGCGGACCTTGGCGCGGCGAAGGATCTCAATCTTAGAGACGTTGGGCGAGTGGAGAAGGAAGGTCTTTTCGACCCCGACTCCGGAAGCAATACGGCGAACCGTGATACAAGCCGTAACCTCGTTCATACGGTGACGGCGGATCAGCACGCCCTCAAAAACCTGGATACGCTGTTTAGCACCTTCCTTGATGAGTTGGTGCACACGGATAGTATCACCGGTCTGCAGTTGGGGCAGAGCAGGCTTGAGATAGTTTTGTTCGAGTTGGCGAATAGCTTCCATAACTTCGGTACTTTATCATATCTGTGCGTGACGAGCAATAGCTTATGTAGAATGAATTACTTGGTCGGGCCCCACGAGGTCGCCAAGGCTACTTATTAGCTCGGTGGTGACGGCCACCTTGAAGGGCAATCTGATCTTTTTGGGGTCGTCATCCCCTACCAGAATGTAAATCTCGGATGGCCCAACGTTGGCGCTGAGGACTTCTTTGATAGCGCGGAGCAAATTTTGGTCGGACAGGTCGGACAGCTGCAGCAAAACATGGTCACCAGTGTCGGGGAGGCTAGTGACGGCTGCGCGGGTTGGTGCCGGGGGCTTAGTGGGCTCAGCACGAGAGGCGGCGGGGTGCGACGAGACGTGGCTGGTAGCAGCTTCGTAGTTGATAATTTTGGCGGAGTCGACCATTAACTTAGGATCGCCGGTGAGGCGGCCTTCACGGTCCTTGGCTGAAACCTTGCCGGTGACCATGATGATGTTATCGACTTCGTAAACCTCCGGAGATTTTTCGTAGGCTTTGGGGAAAACAATGAGTTCGGTGAGGCCGGTTTTGTCTTCGAGACCGACGAAGGCCATGGAGTCGCCCTTTTTGGTGAGGATTTTGCGTACGGTAGTAATGAGGCCGCCAACGCGCACTAGCTTGCCGTCGGAGCCGGAAGTAATGCTGTCGATCGACACACTCATATCGGCCAGATAGCCGGCATACTCATCGAGGGGGTGGTGCGACAGATATAAGCCCAACAGCTCCTTTTCCCAAGCGAGCTGCTCACGAGAAGATGTCGGATGTGGTGCCGGCTCAAAGCCTAGTCCCGGCAGATTCTCCTCGGCGCCGAGGGAGCCAAAAATGTCGATCTGACCCGAAAGGGCGTTTTTCTGGGCTTTATTGGCGTAGGCCGTAACGGTTTCGATGTTGTGCAGCAACAAACCGCGATCACCCTTGATGAGATTGTCAAAGGCGCCGCACTTGGCGAGCGATTCCCAAACCTTTTTGTTGCACTCCCTTGAGTTCACGCGTTTGGCGAAATCTTCGATACTGGTAAATGGCCCGCCCGCGTCACGCGCCGCCAGGATGGTCTCGATGGGACCGGTACCAATATTTTTGATGGCGGACAGTCCGAAGCGAATATTATTGGTACCTTTGACCACGGCAAACTCCAGGAACGATTCGTTGACGTCGGGCGGGAGCACTTTCATGCCCATGCGCTGGCACTCGGCCACCTCGATGGCAATGCGGTCGATATTGCCGAAGTCGCTGGTGAGCAAGGCGGCCATGTAGGCGCCCGGAAAATGAGCTTTGAGGTAGGCGGTTTGGTAGGCAATGAGGCCGTAGCAGGCAGCGTGGCTCTTGTTGAAGCAATAGGCGGCGAAGTCTTCGAGGTTACCCCAAAACTCTTCCATCATTTTCTGCTCGGCGCCCTCGTTTTTCATGGCGCCGGCAATAAATTTGGTTTTCATCTTCTGCATCATAGCGACATTTTTCTTGCCGATGGCTTTGCGGAGGGTGTCGGCCTCGCCGCCGGTGAAGCCGGACATTTCCTTGGAAATTTGCATGACCTGCTCTTGATATACGAGTACGCCATAGGTGCTTTTGAGCGAGTTTTCCATGGCAGGGTGGACGTAAGTGATGGGTGTGACGCCGTGCTTGCGATTGATGAAGTCTTCGATCCACTGCATCGGACCCGGACGGTAAAGCGCGACCATGGCGATAATGTCGTCGAAAGCGGTGGGCTGGAGTTCGCGCAAATAGCGCTTCATGCCAGCCGATTCCAGTTGGAAAACTCCGGTAGTGTCACCGGCCGCCAAAAGCTCGAAGGTTTTGGAATCGTCCAGTGGGATGTCGGCGATATCGATCGCCTGGCCGTAAACTTTTTTGACAATGCGCAGGGCATTATTGATAACGGTGAGGTTGGACAGGCCCAAAAAGTCCATTTTGAGCAGGCCTAGCTCCTCGACCGGATTCATGGAATATTGGGTGGCGAGCCCGCCCTTTTGAGCACGTTGGAGAGGGGCGAAGTTCACGATGGGTTCGGGCGCGATAACTACCCCGGCTGCGTGGACGCCGTTGGACCGAATAGTGCCTTCGAGACGTATCGCCAGATTGATGAGCTCGCGGGTACGCTGATTGCCGGTGTATTCTTTGACCAGATCCGGGTCGGGGCGCTGTTCGGCGTTCTTGCCGGCCTTTAACCCGACCGCGACCGCCAACGGGATGTGACGCCCTTGGACCGGTTGCGGCACCAGTTTGGCGATGGCGTCGACCTCGGCGTAGCTGTAGCCCAAGGCGCGGCCAGTATCGCGCACGGCGTTACGCGCGGCCATGGTGCCAAAGGTAATGATCTGCGCCACGCGTTCCTGACCGTACTTTTCGGTTACATAATCGATAACTTCGCCGCGGCGCGTATCCTGGATGTCGATATCGATATCCGGCATGCTGATGCGATCCGGATTAAGGAAACGCTCAAACAGCAGCTCATATTTAAGAGGGTCGAGATCGGTAATGTTCATAGCGTAGGCCACAATGGAACCGGCCGCGCTCCCCCGCCCCGGACCAAAAATTATGCCCTGGTTCTTTCCCCAGTTAATAAAATCCGACACAATCAAAAAGTAGCCGTCATAGCCCATGCGCCCGATAACTTCCAGCTCATATTCGAGCCGCTCGGAGACCGGCTTGTCGACTAGGGATTTAGCCTTAATTTGCGTAATGTGGGCGATGTCTTCCTTGGCAATGCCGCCATAACGCCAGGCCAGCCCCTGCCAACAAAGCCGGTGCAGATAATCGCGTTCGCTCAGGCCCTCCTCCGGTATGGGGAAGGTCGGAATTAGAATACGCCCGAGCTCAATCTCAATGTCGCAGCGCTCAGCAATTTTGACGGTATTCTCATAGACTTCGGGCAGATGGCTCCAGCGCTTTTTGACGTCCTTCGGGTCGGACACGTACAGGTCCATGTCCATGGTCATGCGGTTGGTATCGGTGATAGTTTTGCCGGTTTGTACACAGAGTAGAATTTCGTGTGCCTCGCGGTCCTCGTGGCGGGAGTAGTGCGAGTCGGCCGTGACCACCATGCCAACCCCGGTAATTTTCGAAAGCTCGATCTTGGCCTCGTTGATCACGCGCTGCTCGTCCCACTGATGAGCGTGATCTTGGAGCTCGAGATAATAATTGCCCTCACCGAAGGTCTCGTGATACCACCGCACCACCGCCTCAGCCTCGGCCAGATTGCCGCTGCGGATGTTGCTGGCCACCTCACCACCGGCGCAGCCAGAAAGCGCGATTAACCCCTCATGATACTGAGCAATGAGCTCGCGGTCGATGCGCGGCTTATAGTAGTAGCCATCGAGCTGAGCGATGGTAACGAGTTTCATGAGATTGTGATAACCGACGTTGTTGTAGGCCAGCAAAACAAGATGGTACGGGTTGGCGTCTTGGCGGCCGGCCTTATCGAGGTGCCCGCGTGGAGCCACGTAAGTTTCCACGCCAATTATTGGCTTGATATCGCGCTTTTTGGCCTCTTTGTAGAACTCAATGGCACCCGACAATGTTCCGTGATCGGTGAGCGCCGCCGCGTCCATGCCCAGTTCCTGTACGCGGTCGAGCATGCCAGGAACTTTCTGCAGCCCGTCGAGAAGGCTGTAGTGACTATGATTATGCAGGTGGACAAACTCAGCCACGCGTTAACAAACTCCCCTCAAGCACTATCTGATACATACCATCGTAGCATAGGCGCTACGCTAGATTTTAACGACCTCTAGTGGCTTCGATTTTCGATGGTTTGGCCGACATCCTTGAAGAACTGGCCAATCACAGGAGTGCCGCCGAAGACCTGAAGGATGGCCACCAGAGCAGCAATCCCCAGTGTAGCCCCCAAAACACCCCCCATACCCGCAAACAAGCCGCGGACGAACGAGCTCCAGATCTGGCGCTTAGTGCTGTGTAAGACGTAAATATAGTCCAATATCAGCGCATCTTCCACGGCCTTACCTAGACGCTCGTAGTTAACGCCGCTGCGTTTGGCATTTGCATCGGGCCGAGACTGAATCATTTAGCTATCTTTGCCGTCGTTGGTAGCAGCATCCTGAACCTTAGTCTTGGCTGATCCGGCCAACTGGCGGGTCACTCGCTCGAGCTCGGTCATCACAGAGGCACCCTCGTTCAACAGCTGCTTTACCTGCTTCACTGCGACGTCTTTGGTTTGAGCACCACTTTTGGCGAGGTTGGTAGCGGAAATTTGCAGGTCTTGCTTCAGTACTTCGGCACGGTGAATGAGCTCTTGACTCTCTTCGCGGGCCTCGCCCTTGAGATCTTTGGCAGCTTCCTTAAGATTGTCAACGCGGCCAGACACTTCACTGCTCATGGTCTCAAGCCGACGCTGAATGTCCTCGTAAGTACCTTTTACTTTGCGCTTGATGTCATCCTGAGTCTCTTTGCCGCTTTTGGGCGCCAACAAGATTCCGGCCAAGGCCCCGGCGATTGCTCCAATGACTGTGCCCTTCAAAAATGATACTTTCTTCATACTACTAATCCCTTCTTCTTTACTAGCGTGAGCCATTAATTAGTTTCCTTTCGATTTGCGTTTACCCGTAAACTTTTTTACCACCATACCCAGTATCCCTGAGGCTGCCAGAGGCGCTAGGTTACGGCTAATAGTCTCTGCGATGCCGGCAACGTTTTCGGTAGCAGATTCAGCTCGCTCCGATATGCGCTTAATATTTTTCATAATCGCCAGCATTAAACTCACCAGAATGATGCTGAGGACAATGAGAATCAAAAACCCTACACTCAGTAGGACAACTAGGGCAAATTCAACATTGTTCATCGTGGACGCTCGTTGTTAATTGTTCTTATAATACATTCCAATCATACAGCCCGTAAACCGGGTGGCTATTGTTCATTATTACGAAGCTGCTTCTTCTTTGCGGAAAATGTTGGGCGTTTTTCTAACGCTTTGGTGCCAAGCCGCTTGGCGGTATTGGCAGCCTTTGCCATGACGGTTATTTCGCTACTGCGCGAAACTACCACCCACTCCTTGCGCTCGACCAACGAGTTGGGGATTACATGCAGCCGGCCTTTTTTGTCGCGTAGTCGGGTGCGGCGGGCATCCATACGCTCGATAACCCCCTGGGCCACCGGTTCGCCGACAATTACCTCATCACCAACGTTGAAATCATGATCTCGGGCCAGGAAAATGGCGGCGATAATGTCGGACAGCAGGGTTGAGCCACCAGCGGCCATAGCGAAGCCGATAAAGGCAATCGAGCCGGCAAAGGGCAGCAAAACATCCTTGAAACCGAGCTCGTTCAAGAGGGTTATGCTTAGGAATATCCACAAGAATGTTTCGATTATCGAGGTCAGAACATAGCGCAGCCCAATCTGGATGTGCGTGAGCTTGAGCACGGTTCGTAATACACGAACTGATATCCGAATCACTAAAATGCCCACGAGCAGGTCAAACATAAAGACTGGCAAGTCGGCCTGAAGGCCCTTACCAATATTTAAGATATGGTCTACGAAAGTAGTATTTAGTTCAAATAAAGCCATAATGCTTAACCTTAGTTTAGCACGTTTTAGAACGGGGAAAAACTGGCTACGAACTAGTCAAGGCGGTCCTTGAGAAGCTGGTTGATTACGGGAGGGTTGCCCTTGCCCTGGGTGGCTTTCATGGATTGGCCTACGAGGGCACCGAAGGCGCGGGCGTTGCCGGCCTTATAGTCTGCTACGGCCTGGGGGTTGGCTGCGATAACTTCGTCGACTATCTTGCCCAGCTCGGCGGCGTCGGATTGCTGAAGTAGCCCCAGCTCCGTGGCGCGTACCAGCGGGTCGGCGGCGGCCAGCCAGAGGTCGGCCAGGAGGGCTTTGGCGTTGGATGAGCTGAGCTTGCCGCCGGCGAGCATCTGGCCGGTGCCAACGAGGGCGGCCGGGTCGAGGGCACTGGCGGTAATAGTGGTAGCGGTGGTGTCGGCCAGCTTCACGCGGTCGCCGATGAGCCAGGTGAAGGCAAAGCGGGCCTGTTGGGGGTCGAGGTTCACGACGTGGTGCCAGAAGATGGCGGCGTCGGGATCGGCCACGAGGACCTGGGCCTCCGCGACCGGCAGACCAGCGGCAGTAAGCTCGGAGCGCAAGTCGGCGGGGAGTAGCCCAAGTTCGTTGCGTTGTTCTTCGACCATGGCGCGGGTGATTACGAGTGGCGGCAGGTCGGGTTCGGGGAAGTAGCGGTATTCATCGGCGTCCTCTTTGGAGCGCATGGAGTAGGTCTCCCCTTTTGCCTCGTTCCAGCCACGGGTTTCTTGGCGGATGCGTTCGCCGTTTTCGACGGCCACGATCTGACGACGGGTTTCATACTCGATAGATTTTTCGATGGACTGAAAACTGTTGAGATTCTTGGTTTCGGAGCGGGTACCAAACGTTGTGGAGCCTTTTTCCATGACGCTTACGTTAACGTCGAAACGCATATTACCGTAGTACAGGTTGGCATCACTGACGTCGGCGTAGCGCGCCAAGTTAAATAGTTCTTTGGCGTAAGCCTTGGCTTCGGCGGAGCTGCGCATATCGGGCTCGGAGACTATTTCGAGCAAGGGTGTTTCGGCGCGGTTGAGGTCGACAAGAGAGTAGTCTTTGTTGTCGGGATGAGTCAGCTTGCCGGCGTCGCCCTCGAGGTGCGCACGGGTTATTCCAACACGCTTAAGCTCGCCATCTAACGGGAATTCCACGTGCCCGCCAGGCACAATGGGCTCGTCGAACTGAGTAATTTGATAGCCCTTAGGCGAGTCGGGGTAGAAGTAGTTTTTGCGGTCGAATTTGGTGTGGAGATTGTCGGGGTATTCGGCGTTCAGCGCCAGACCCATGCGCAGGGCTAGCTCCACGGCGCGCTTGTTGAGCACCGGCAGCGTACCCGGCATGCCGAAACAGATGGGGCAAACGTGCGTGTTGGGCTCAGCATCGCGCGAATCATTATCGCAGGCACAGAACAGCTTGGACTTTGTGGCCAGCTGTACGTGGCATTCGATACCAATGACAACTTCGTATTTGGCTCGGAGTTCGGGGTTCATACTTTCTCCTTCGGTACATCAAAGCCATATGGCGCATAGGCTCGCTCGAGCGACTCGGCGAACTCCTGATTATATGATTGTAAGCCTGATCCCAGGCTAGTCCCGGTCGATGTCTCAAACTGCAGGTGAGTACGGCCAAACATACGTCTGATAACATCCTGAGGTACAAAGCCCAATTCCCCAAATGATAAGATGGTCTGATAGAGCCCAACGGGGCCGAATTTATCGAGCAGGTCGGCGTCGGCGACAACCTTTGCCTCCAGACTAACCGGAGATATGCCGTGAGTAACACCCTTGTGTGTGCGAATACATTCGGCAATCCGCTCCAACTTCGCGGACTCCAGATCGATCCCACCATCATTTAGAAACTCGGATAGTTTTTCTGCACCAATCTCGCCATGAACGCTGCGATGAGCGCCATACAGAAAACCAATATCGTGCATCACGGCAGAGCACAAAACGATTGTCATATCGGCACCTTCGGGTTCGCCGATTGCTATTGAGTTGATAGTATCGCGTCGCGCATGTTCGAAATTGTGTCCCGTGAGATGCGGGGCGGCATCAAAGCGCTGCTTCGTGTAGTCATAGACCTGGCGAAAGTCGGAGTCCTCATCGAGATATTTATCTAGTTTTTCGCGAAGATCGGGATTCATAGCTGAACTCCAAATATATTTCCTACGTCGATCTGCCGGTTAAACTGAGCAGACTCTTCGTGGGTTAATGGCCGAGTCCATTCCGCGAGCTCACTTGCACTGGTAATACCGATGGGCAGCCCGTTAAGCGCATAAAGGGCAATGTGAGTGGTTTGGGTAGGCACGTTTAAGGGTAGTTGTTCATTCAGACGACGGAATACCTCTGCTAGGCCGGTTACTTCTGTCATTACCACAATAGTCCGTCGGTCTCGTTCGGGCTGATCGGCGATACGCAATTCTGGACCGATAATGCGAAGGGATGGGTTGATATCGTTGATAATCTGGGAAGCGAGCTGAGTGACCTTGGTCTCGGCCTCGGTTGCGGAAATACCTTCAAGTTCTGCCAACTGGGGGACAATTTTTTTGGTCGCTATCAGACTGCAATGAAGCTCCGGCGTTACCTGGTATGTAGTTCCCGTTAACTCCAGAGTACTGGGCAAGCCCGTGAGCTGGACATCGAGCATGATGTAGCCCTTGCCGTACGTGTATGGATGAGCCAATTTGATCTTGGGATTCATGCTGCTAATTCCTTGCGTAAAATCATGTGGACATTGTCGAAAGTGTTGAGCTTTTCGGTTTCTTCGAGGGTAAACCAACCGATGTCGTGGGCTTTAGCGGCTTCAAGCTGAACCACTTGTTCGGGGACCTTCACGACGTAAATCTGGTCGAGGTGGTAATGAGCTGATTGATCGCCGTAGGCGGGAATAGACTCCTCAAGGAAATAATCGGCTGGAGGCAGAGTCTTGACGCGTCCATCGAATGGCTTGGTCGGCGCAATGTACGTACTGATATCAATACCGGTTTCTTCCAGTGTCTCGCGGACAGCGGTCTCCGCGGGGTTTTCATGAGACTCCTGATGCCCGCCCGGAGGTAGCCAGTAATCTAATTTGAGATGGTGGAGCAGTAGAGCTTTGGCGGGAAGCGAGTCGCTAATCACAACGGCCCCAGCCGTATAGTGTTTTTCGCCGGGTTCAATAACTTTACTCATCTATAGTGCCTGCAAATCTTTGAGGGCTTGTTCGAAGTCGTGCAGGGCCTGTTTGACCTGGCTGGGCACGAGGTCGAAGCCGATTTCGTGGGCAAGGGCGTTGCGGAGTTTATGGGCGCGCCAAACGGCGTTATTATCGGTGAAACGAGGACCGGCCAACTTGAGACGTTCGGCCATTTTTTCGCCGGAATAGCCGGCTTGCTTCATGACGTGGTCCAGGAGCTTATCGGCCTCGTTAAGGGAGCTTTTGAGGCCGCTGGCGCCGGTGCCGGAGGTAGCCATAATGGTCGCCCAACGCGCTTTGATTTCGGACTGATCGATAGCACCGCGGTAGCCGCGCGAGGAAGCCACGGGACGGGTGTTGCGGCGACCCTTGCCCTTACGACTGCCGCTCTCGACGACGGCGTATAAAATGAGAGCGCCAACCAAGATAATAATCAGGTAGGCAAACATTAACGCGCTCTCCAATCGCCAATGATGGCCTCAGCAGCGGTGGCGGCGGCAAATAGATTTCGTTCGGCGCGTTGAGGGGCAATGAGCTGCAAACCGACCGGGAGTTTATCAACGGTGCCGAGTGGGATTGAGATGGCGGGCACACCGACGAGGTTGACGGCGACAGTCATGACGTCGTTGAGATACATCGCCAGCGGGTCCTGAGAGTTGGCGCCAAGATCAAAGGCCGGGGTGGGGGCGGTAGGCCCGAGGAGTAGATCATACTTATCAAAGGCAGCCGTGAATTCTTCGACTAGCTTGGTGCGGACTTTTTGTGCTCGCTTGTAGTAAGCGTCGTAGTAGCCACTCGAGAGCACGTAGGTGCCGATAATGATGCGGCGTTTGGCCTCGGCACCGAAGCCTTCTTCGCGGCTGAGGCGATAGGTTTGTTCCAGATCGGTAGCGCCCGCCGCGCTGTGACCGTAGCGCACGCCGTCGTAGCGAGCCAAGTTGCTCGAGACTTCGGCCGGTACGAGGATGTAGTAGGCGGCGAGGGCCAATTCGGTGGCGGGCAGGCTTACCTCTTCGACTTTGGCGCCGCGGGCTTCGAGACGGTCCACCATGGCAAGGATCTGATCTTTGATCTGCGAGTCGAGTCCGGCGCCGAGATACTCTTTGATGAGGCCGATGCGAGTGCCGGCGAGGTCGCCACTGCTAGTGACGTAAGTCTTCGGGTCGCGCTCAATACTGGTGGCGTCGGAAGCATCACGACCAGCTAGCACGTCGAGCACCAGGGCCGAATCGGCAACGCTATTGGTGAGCGGGCCGATAACGTCGGTGGAGCTGCCCATGGCCACTACTCCGGTGCGAGGGATGAGGCCATAGGTGGGCTTGAGGCCTACGACGCCGCAATAGCTGGCAGGCAGACGGATGGAGCCGCCGGTGTCGGTACCCACGGCAAAGCAAGCCTGGCCGAGGGCCACGGCCGCCGCCGAACCACCCGAACTGCCTCCGGGGACCTTAGTGGGGTCAACGGGGTTCTTGGTGGGGCCAAAATCCGAGTTTTCGGTGGAGGAACCGTGAGCAAAGGCGTCCAGGTTGGCCTTGGCGACCAGCACGGCGCCGGCGGCCTTGAGGCGACTAATGGCCGGGCCCTCGTAGGGCGCCCGAAACGGCTTCAAAATGTTACTGGCGGCCGTGGTGTGGGTGTCTGCTGTTAGAAAGTTGTCCTTGGCAATAAAGGGGATGCCGGCCAGCGGTAAATCCTCGCCGGCGGCTATTCGCGCGTCCACCACCTCGGCGTCGTGAGCGGCCTGAGGATTAAGCTCGAGCAAGGCGTGATACGAGTCGGTGGCGGCAATGCGCGCCAAACTGGCCGCCACCAGACCAGTTGCGGTGAGTTTACCGGCGCGAACTTCGGCGACCAGATCGGCAATGGGGCGCTTGAGATCCATTAACCCAGCACCCGTTTAACCACAATGTAGCCGTCTTGCTGGGCGGGCGCGTTGGCGAGCAATTCCTCGCGCGGCAGGCTAGGCACTACCACGTCTTCGCGCCAGACGTCGACCAGACCGGTAACCTGGTCGGTGGGGGCAACCCCCTCCACGTCTACGCCGGCAAGTTGTTCGACAAAGCCCACGATTTGGCCCAGCTCAACCGACAAGCGGGAAGCTTCTTCCGGGCTCAAACCAATGCGCGCCAACTTTGCGACGCGCTCAACCTCTGTGACACCAATGTTTGACATGCCACCAGTATACGGTGAGGTTGCGCCCGTGCCAAGTATTGAGGCTGTGAGGGCAGTAGTCGCGTTATTTAACGCCGGCGGGAGTTTCACGGCCAGCTTTGAGAGTGTTCGCGTACCAAGCCAGTTCACCCAGCAAAATCATTAAACGCTTATCTGGGCCGTATGGACTCGAAGTGTCACCGGTAAAATTGCCATCGGCATCAACGATGGACTGGGGTCCAATTACGGCCAGCGCCATTGGGACCGTCACGGCCTTCACCGCAAACAAGATGGTCTTGAGATGCTCGGCGGCCCGGGCCCCACCCACGCTGCCGTAAGAAACTATAGCGACGGGTTTTTTGGCCATTTCAAAGGCCAAGTTATCGAGCGCATTCTTGAGCACAGCGGGAACCGAATAGTTGTATTCCGGGGTCACAATTACGTAACCATCCGCCTCAGAAACCTTATCCAAGAACTGCTTAACCGCTGGCTAGGCTGACGATCGCGGTTGAACTGCGGACTGATAGCTTCGTCGAAATATGGCATGTCATAATTGGCCAAATCAACCAATTCGACCTCGAAATTCGGCTGCCCGGTAGCGGAATTCGCCACCCATTTAGCGACTCGCTCGGCAATGCGGCCGGTGCGCGTACTTCCTATCACGATCTGTATTTTCATCTATTCCCCATATGGTTATTGCTATAAAGAGTATAGCGATTTTACTATACTAAGTAAAGTGCTATAATGCCTGCATGTATGCAGTCGAAAAAACTAAAAGTTGCGGCATCACCAAGGCTCTCGAAATCATTGGAGCCAAGTGGACATTGCTGATAATTCGGGATTTACTCGATAAACCCCGTCGCTTTGGCGAGCTTGAACGCTCTCTGGAGGGCATTTCGCCGCGCACTCTGGCCATCAGGCTCAAGGAACTCGAACACGATGGTGTGCTTAAGCGCGATTGCAGTGCCGGCGAGGCGCACCCGATGTACTGCCTGACCGATAAGGGCCACTCGTTATCCACAATCGTTGACCAGCTGCGCACCTGGGGTGTCTCGGCAGTCTAGCGCCGGATCAATAAGAGCAGCTCTTTTTGAGAAAATTTTGGACTAATAGTCCTTGCAATTTAGGCTTGGCAGTGGGCTATAATGCGTTCACCTAACGGGAGAATGACAATGTTTAAAGATACACCAGCCTTCAGCGGTTTTTCGGTGGATGATATCGCAGCAGCCAAGACATTTTATGCGGAAACCCTCGGAGTAAACGTGTCCGACGACAACGCTATGGGCATGCTAAATCTGCATCTCAAGGGTGGCGGCGAAGTGATGATTTATCCGAAAAACAACCACGTACCGGCCGAATATACGGTGCTGAATTTTGCAGTAGAGAATATTGACGAAGCCGTAGACGGATTGAGTGCGAAGGGTGTGAAGTTTGAGCACTACGACGGGCAAATGAAGACCGATGCCAAAGGCGTTGCGCGCGGCAAAACCACTGGTATGGGTCCGGATATTGCTTGGTTCAAAGACCCGGCCGGTAACATTTTGGCCGTGCTTGAGGGCGATAAATAAGTTAGCGTATTTGCGTTAGATATGTAGGAACGAGAATAAGTGGTAAACCAGATAGGCCGGCCACACAATAGCTTTAAGAATTCCGACCACGCCCACCCAAAACGAGCTAGCGTGCTGTAGAAAATAGATTAAGGCGCCAATAAATCCCAACAACCATCCCCCGCCCATAAACCCAGTGTCTCCTTTGTGTGCCATTGCGCAATACCTCGTTAATACGTATATTATGCGCCGAATTTGGTCATGAGCGAACACCTCCGCGCGGCGAGATGGGAAGAGCGAAATGAAAGCACCCCAGGCAGCCTAGTCGACGAATTGTCGACGGGCCGCCCGGGGCGGGTGAGCTTCCGCTACTGCTTGTGCTGGGAGCCGGTCAGAACCCAGCTCTCGTGGACGCTCCGGTGTCGAACTTGACCTTGAAAGGATCGGAACCCGGAACCTTGGCTTGGTCGCCGTCGTCGGCGGGTTTCGAGCGGGGGGGTCGAGACTGGGGCTCTCTGAACGGCTGGTAGCGAGTGACCTTCACGCCGCTATCGTCTTGTGGCAAGGTATTTCCCTTCTCGTGGTTTGGCCCGCTTGGCAGATCTGAGGGCCAGGAATGCTCCCGTAGCAGTAACGGAGAGCTAGCTAGGCGCGAGCGCGTGCCCAATTAGCTCTGCGTTAAATTGGTTGTGAAAGAATTTATATACTTTACCTATTCTGATCAATTGAATCAAGGCTAAGACCTCGTCTTGGGTGAATAGAAAATTTCTACTCTACATAACGGTTATGGTAATATATTAACCATAAGTAAACATCCCCTACCGTAAAAAAGCCACGGCATGAGAAAAAAACACAAACAGCAGCCAAAAACATTCTTACGTTCGGGACTCGTCGCGACCTTAGTGGTCCTCGGCGGTTTTGGGGTTGGCATTCAGGCGGCGGCTAATCTGAGTGCGCATAAGCAGATGCAGGCGCACGTCGGGGCTATCACGCTGGCCGCGCCAGCTACGCCCACCCCGGCCGTCCACACGCCGGCGCCCACGAGCAAACCCAAGCCCACCCCCGCAAAAGCTCCGGTGCGCCGAGTGGCAATTGCGCCGAAGCCCTTGCCGCCAGTAACGCCGGCGCCCAACAGCGTAGTGAGCCATCTGGTGCCGGTGACCCCAGCCGCCACCCCCGCGCCGACGACAATTCCTTCGCCCAGCGGAACCCCGACCCCCGGACTCGGTCAAGGCACGCCCCCTCCGGCCGCCACGGCATATTATTCGACGAACTGGTCGGGCTACATGTCCCCCGCCGGGAATTTCACCGGCGTCAGCGGATCGTGGACAGTCCCGCACGTAGGCGGCAACGGAGTATCAGAATCGGGCGACGCGGCCTGGATTGGCATCGGCGGGGTGACCGGCTCGGATCTCATCCAAGTCGGCACCGACGATACCGTGACCAAAGACGGCCAGGCGAGCACAATTGCGTTTTACGAGATGCTGCCGGCGCCCGAAACGCCAATCCCCAGCATGCATGTTGCCGCGGGCGACGTGATGAGCGCCGACATTCACCTATTGAGCGGCTCGCAGTGGCTTATCAGCATCAGTGACGTCACCCAGCACGAGAGCTTTTCGATTACCGTCACCTACGCCAGTACCCAATCGAGCGCCGAGTGGATCCAAGAAGACCCCAGCTACGCCTCCGGCGGCCTGGTGCCGTTCGACGTTTTTGGCTCGGTGAGCTTCACCGACTCCCTGGCGACCTCAAACGGTGTCACCCAAAACCTGATCGGCAGCGGTGCTCAGAAAATTGTCCTCGTCAACAGGCGCGGCCACGCCATCGCCACACCATCAGCGATTGGCAGTGACGGGGGGAGTTTCACGGTTACTGGGGGCTAAATTTTGGCTGAGTGCGGCCGTATACAAATAGCCGGTTTAGCCGGGTCCGCCGACTAAAATCGAGCCGACTTCACCAAGAATTAGCCACTATGGCCACTTATTGGTCTAGCCGTGCCTGAGCTCTAATCTATCTTTTACTTCCCGCCAATTGGGTAGTTTTTCGTTTAGGAGCGATATAAATTGCGGGCCGTGATTTCGAACAGATGCATGACACAATTCGTGTACGATGACATACTCTATGGCTCGTTTATCGGCCTCAATGAGACGTGGATTAAGCACAATATTCCCCGCGTTTGTATAACTCCCCCACCGCTTATCCATCTCTTTAATAAGAAATTTAGGTGACGCAGCGAAATCAAAGGAACCCAGGCATTTGACGTAGGAATCACGGAATATGAGATTGCGGCGATTGCGGTACCAACTTTCCAGGAGCATTTTCGTGTACTCGGGTTTTGATGCTCCAAGTGATGTGATGACACGGATCTTTCCGCGCACAAGGCCAACACTATCGATCTCCCCGCGTGCAACGATGAGCTCATATTGCCGGCCTAAGTACATAAAACTTTCACCCGAGATATAGCTGCGTGCATAACTTTTTTTGTGGTAGCGCTCAAATGTTTGAAGTTGCTTCTCGAGCCAGCGCCATTTCTTTTCGAGAAACCGCTTAATACGCTGGTCGTCGGCGTCGACGGGAGCCCGTAAAATGATGCCCAGGCTGGGCATCACCGTCAACTTGAGGCTTTTGCGGTTTTCCGAAATCAGTTCGTATTCATATTCGTACGCACCATAGCGGAAATTACGTTTCATTGCTGAGTAAATACATCATGATTATGCTCAGCCAACGTCATGACCTCCACGATAATGTTTTCAATCCGCTCATAGGTAAGCTGGGCACCCAGCTCTGTTTTAACGACGTCGTACAGGTAGTCATCGAGCTTGCTGCGCATCTGCCGTTTGGTTTCGTGGCTGCGCCACCAGTCGACCGTAGCTGCCTGCCGCAGAACCTCATTCATCCCGAGCACTGCCCGTTCATACTCATTTCCATCAATACCCGCCACGCTCCCAGCCAGGTTACGATATAAAATGTCCGCCCCTGGGCTCTTTGCAACGGCCTCTGGGAGCTCATCGTCTTTTTTGTCCAACACGTCGTCGCTAATGAGTCTTAGCTGCTTAAGCGCTTCAATATCCGCCAGCTTCTTCTCGCGCATGGCATCGATAATCTCGGTAATGCGCTTTGAAAAACGTGCGTAGAACTCAGGATCGGACGACTGTCGCTCGGTGATTGTTTTCTGGGTTTGCGCCGCAATCGCCTCGGCTTTTGACTTATCAGAGCCCAATTCTTCGATAGCCTTTTCAAACAATTCTTTATTGGTAATATCGATCTGCTCGGTCAGCAGCTCGGCTTCGTCCGCCTTGATGTTGTCATCCATGATTTTGATGAGCGCGAGCTTATACGGCCGCAGATCCGTGAGGTCAGCGTACCGCAAATTGGCAGATTTTCGGAGCTCTAGGAATTTCTTACATTCCTCTCGGTACAAGTGCAACTGCGGGAATTTGAGTGAGAAGTCCTGAAGCGTCATCGATTCGCCAAATAGCCGCACGAAGTCGTTAAGCGCAAACACGAATTGTTTGCGAGTTGGCTCGTCGGCCAAGAATTGTAGATAGGCCTCGTCATCATGAGCGACGCCGTTAAATAGATCATGGAGTGCGGCGTAGGCGGCTTCTAGCTCGTTGATCTTGTCCTTAACGTCTACAAGCGCGCCCTTTACGTCATCTTCGTCGTAATTGCCGAACAACTGCATGGCGGTGTGAATATTTTGAGCATTCTCGGAATAATCGATGATAAACCCGGCAGTCTTTGGCAAGCTAGGGTTTTCATAGAGCCGGTTCACTCGAGCTATAGCCTGCAGTAAGTTGTGATCAGTCAGTTCGCGCGCCAGATAAAGGATCGTGTTGCGAGGCGCATCGAAGCCGGTCAAAAGTTTATCGACCACAATCAAAATCTCGACGCTGTCATCGTAATTTACAAAGCTATAAACAACATCTTTTTCATACGTTAGGAGGCTCTGGTATTTCTCCTTCACATCCTTCAGATAATCATCCACCTCTTTTTTGTGGTCGTCGCCTTCGGCAATGATGCCGTTTTCGTCGGAGATCACTAGGGCAGTGTTGACCTTGCCGCTATCGGCAAAGAACTTCTGCATCATGACGGCCGAGAACTTTGAGGGCGCTACAATCTGAGCTTTGAGGCCCGAGCCTTGGAGCTTGTCTATATAGTGTCGTTCAATGTCGTAGGCGATCTCTATGATCCGCTTTGGGTTATCTTTAATAATCCCCTGCTGAACATTCTTTTGGAGCTGTCGTTTTTGCTCATCACTTAAGCCCTGGGTAAGGCGCTCAATGAGGCGATCAATCTCATCCTTATCTTGCTTGAGGTCCACATACCGACCTTCATAAATCAGCGGCAAAATGATCTTATCCGCGAGGGCGTCATCAATGGTGTACTTGTCGATAAAGTCACCAAACTTGCCGCGCGAACGCTCATTTTTGAGCAAAGGCGTGCCCGTAAAGGCGATGTAACAGGCGTTGGGAATAATAAGGTTCATTTCACTATTGGCGTCACCGCCCTGCGAGCGGTGGGCCTCATCGATGAGCACAAAGATATTGGCGTCGTGGTCCACGTCAAAGTCGGCCCGATTACGGCCGGCACTTTGGAACTTGTGCACGAGCGTGGTAATGATGCGCTTATCGCGATCCTTGATCAGCTCCAGCAGGTGCTCGCCACTAGTAGCCTGAATGACGTTTTTCTTCAGCCCAGCATTGTTAAAAGTGCCCTTAATCTGCCGATCGAGGTCCTTACGGTCGGTCACGATGATCACTCGCGGGTTCACGATGCTCGCATCCTCGATCAACGCCCGCACAAACATGACCATCGTCAGAGATTTACCAGAGCCTTGGGTGTGCCAGACGATCCCGCCTTTGCGGCGTTCGCCGACATCAGACGGCTCCACGTTTTGAATGCGCTTTAGAATCTTGTGAATGGCAAAATACTGTTGGTAGCGCATGACCTTCTTGGTTCCAGCATCATAGAGAATGTAGTTTTTCGTAAGATCAAGCAGACGGGCTTTGTCGAACATCGCGACCACGGCACGATCCTGAGCGGTCACTTCCCGACTTAGTTTTTGGGCATGCCCAAAAACGGAGCCGTTCAAATCAGATAGCAAGGTCCGATAAATACCCCGCTCGATCGGCTGAGCCATCAGCACTTTTGCGCGCTCTTCAATAACCGTGTCAGCTGTATCTTTTTCGCGCCAGTTGGCATAAAACTTAGCCGGCGTGCCGGTGGTGCCGTAGCGCATGTCTTTGCCATTGGTAGCAATGAGCAACTGCGGATAGATAAACAGCCTCGGGCACCGATCCACGCCCTGATTGCGCACCAGCTGGTTCATTGCCTCGTCCACATCCACGCTGGATTTCTTGTTCTCAATGACAACGAAGGGTATCCCGTTTACGAAACACACAATATCCGGGCGAATGTTGCCCTTCCCGCTGGCGGGATATTCGACCGTAACGTTGAATTCATTATTGGTGGGCTCGTCAAAATCAATGAACCTGAAGCTCTTGGATTCATATTTCCCGTCGAGTAGCACCTTGATAGTTCGGCCGCCGCGCGTTGGCATAATGGTATTGAAGACGGTTCTGGACGTGTCGATGAGGCCTTCAAACTGAAGGTTCTCCAGCTCGTCGATGGCGTCGTGCACATCTTTGTCACTGAAATTGTGCAGCGAGTCATCATACTCATACTGGTTGATGTTCATGAGGGCGCGCGCCGCCACATCCTTGAGGATGAAATTCGAAGTATCGTCGCCGCGCTGGCGCAGCACCTCTTTTGCGGGTATGTACGTATAGCCGAGGTTGATCAGCAGCTCTACAAACGGAAGCTGTGATTGTTTGGCCTCGTCAAAATCGATGTCATGCATGGGTAGGCTCCTGGGTGGGTATTTTGAGGCTTTCGGGCGTGCGGATTTTTCCGCTCATTAAGTTGTTGAGGAGATATTCGCGCTGTTCCTTGAAGAGTGCAAGTTTTCGCATAAGCGTCGCAATTTCATCATCGGAGGCAGTGAGAATATTGGCGATTGCGGCCTGCTCAGGCAACGTAGGCAAGTTTAGTACCAATTTAGAGAGATTCCCGAGGTAGACCCCTCCTTGAGCACCCTTATTTTGGATTTTTGAGAGTTCATTCTGAAATTTAGCAGCCCGGAAGAGATAAAACATAAAGCGACTGTTTTGCTTGATAAATCGTATAATTCCAACGCTTCTCTGAAGTGTGAAATTATCATGGTAGTTGGCGACAATTGCGACCTTCCCAATACTTCCAACAAGACTTAGTAAGATATCTTCGTCTTGTATTTTGTACTTATTGTGAATGTGGTTGAAGTCGCCAACAGAAATTAGTCGGGGTTCGTTTTGAAAATCGATCTGCCCGTCCCCAATGTCTTTCGCGCTCAGAAGGGGTATTCCGTCCTTTACGTCTATATGTGAGCCGTGGGTTCCGTCTTTTAGTAAACTCGTGGTTTCGCCGAGTCGCACCGGCAGCCAACTGCTTGTAAAGCCGGCCAATCGCCGTGCTCCCGAAAGCAATTCTTGCGCTAAGCCATTCTTCGCTCTCGTATACGCATAGATCACTGCCGTCAGAGTATCGATCGCCTCATCCCAAATCTCAAGGATCCCCACGATGCCGTTTTGCTCTGCAAGTTTAATATCTGGGATTGGCAATGATTTCAGGATGCCCGTATTGAGGGATGCCATGGTACCGCCGACGGCCATATTTCGAATGAGGATTTTAGTGGCCTCGTAAGAAAAATAATAGTGGAGAAATTTGGCGTCGGTTCCGGGTCTCGCTCTGACCCTTAGCAAACGACCCGAAAACAGCCACCCCTGCTGCGCTAACGTTGCATGTGCAGATCTGTCGACACAACCGACCCGGCTAAATACGACATCGCCTTCTCTGAGCGCGAACTTTTTCAACCTTTCTGCGTCTGGAATACTAACCATAGGCGTTCCAGGCGTAAGAGCAATTCTGCTGTCTCTAATATTCTCGACAGTAATCATCGGCATACCATATTCTACATAGTCACCCTCATGAAAAAGGCTTCCGAACGGTCCGGTTTGGACATCTGCTATGCTGCTTAACCGCACGTATTTACGGCTACTCATTTACTTGTCCCTTTCCTGTTTTGCGGTCAGATTACTCAGCGCTTGGATCGCCCGGTTTTGGGCCAACGATTTCATTTGGATGATCGCGCTTTCGTTGAGTTTGATGAGCCTGTCTGGTTGCGAGTAGCCGGCGCGGATGAATTCGGCGTTGAGGCTTTCAAGGTTGGATAGACAGACAAGCTGTGAGGCTTCGGCGTAGTCGCGAATGTTGCCAGTTTGTTTGGGATTAGCGGTACGCCATTCTTTGGCCGTCATGCCGAATAGGGCCTTGTTGAGCACGTCGGCTTCATTTGCATAAACTATACCTGCTTGGGTGGCAGATAGTTTTGCGGGAATAATATGCTGCTTGATGGCGTCTGTATGGATGCGGTAATTGATTTTGGCCAGCGTACGCTTGGTATCCCAGCCCAGGGCCTGACGAGTACTTTCGTCATCTTTGAGGCGCTGAAATTCTTTGATTACGTATAGTTTGAATTCTGGCGAAAGCCAACCGGCAAACTCTAGAGCAATGTCGGCGTGGGCAAAAGTACCGCCGCCGTACTTGCCCTTTCGGGTGATCAGGCCGGTTGCGTTCGTAGTCTCGATCCACTTCTTAGGCGTGAGTGAGAAGCTATTGGAACCGGCTTCGTTTTTAAATCCATCGAATTCGATGGATTTAAAACTAGGGTTGTGAATGGTCTCCCAGATGCCAATGAACTCAATGGTACTGCGATTGCGCATCCAGTTTTGGATTATATAATCACTTCGTTCTTCATCCCGGTATCTTGCCATATCCGTGAGAGAGATGAAGTCGGCATTATGTGCTTGAGTAACGTAAATGCTCACGTCTTTGGCAGTGATCTTTTTCATTTCGTGCCACTTACAACGGTGTTTTTAGCACTGGAGCGGACAAATACCATTTCGAGGACATCCTCGAAATGGTTGTGGAAAACCCGAGTAACCGCGTCCAGACAGTAGTAAGCAAATCGTTTGGTGAAATCTGCAACGTGCAATTTTTGCACATTGCTGGTTTCTGGTAGTTTAGTCGACTCAAAAAGGAAGCCGCCTTCGTGAGGTTGGACGCTCATGGTTTAATCCCCAGCTGCTTTAGGTAGTCGTCCATCTGGGCTTCAAGTCGAGCCAACTCAGGCTTGAGGGCTTCGAGCTCTTTGAGGTTAGCCTGGATGTCGATTTCCGCCTCTTCGACGAAGGTATCAACATAGCGGGTGATGTTAAGGTTGAATTCGTTTTCCTGGATTTCGGCGAAGGTGGCGACGTGGGCAAATTTGTCGACATCTTGGCGCGCGATGAAGGTATTGAAAATGGTATCGATATGCTCGGGCTTAAGGCTGTTGCGGGCCTTGCCGGGCTTGAATTGCTTGGAGGCTTCAATAAAGAGTACGTCTTTTTTGCTATGGTTGGCGCCGCCAACTTCGCGGGAACGGTCGATCACGAGGATGGCGACGGGGATGCCGGTAGTCTGGAAGAGCCCGGCGGGCAGGCCAATGACGGCATCAATGATATTCTCGCGCAGGAAGGCTTCGCGGATTTTGCCTTCGACACCACCGCGGAAAAGAACGCCGTGGGGGACGATGACGGCGATGCGGCCAGTTTTTGGTTTGGCAGTTTCTACCATGTGAGTGACGAAGGCGTAGTCGCCCTTGTCTTTGGGCGGGATGCCGCGCCAGAAACGCTTGTAGCGATCACTCTCGGCGTTTTCGGCCCCCCATTTCTTGAGTGAGAAGGGCGGATTGGCTACACAAACGTCGAACTTCATGAGGCGGTCGTTCTCGACGAACAATGGGTTGTTCAAGGTATCACCCCATTCGAGGTGGGCGGAGTCTTTACCGTGCAAAAACATGTTCATACGCGCGAGCTGGTAGGTGCTGCCGGTGGACTCTTGGCCATATAGCGCGTAATTGTTCGAGCCCTGCTTTTCGACTTCGGCGCCAGCCAGAAGTAGCAGGCCGCCACTGCCGACGGCGGGGTCGCAAATGCGGTCGCCCGGCTTGGGTTGGGCGAGCCTGGCGACGAGGCTGGCGACGGATTTGACCGTAAAAAATTCTCCGGCTTTCTTGCCGGCGTCGGCACCGAACTTCTCGATGAGGTACATATAGGAGTTACCGATGACGTCTTCATTTATATGTGCCAGGTCGATGCCGTTGAAGTCGTCGAGCAGGTGTCGCAGCATCTTGTTGCGTTGCTCGAGCTTACCGAGGGTGGATTCTGAGTTGAAGTCGACACTGAAGACGCCTTCGAGCTTGGACCTGTTGATATCTTCAATGCGGTGGAGGGCCTTGTTGATCTCCTCGCCGATATTATCTTCTTCCTTCTTGGCGTAGACGTAGTCGAAGGTAGCTTCGACGGGCAGGTAAAAACGCTCGGCCTTTATTTTGCTGGTGATACGCTCGACGTCACCTGCGAATCGCTGACGATAGACCTCTATCTGCTTTTTCGATAAGTCACTGAGGTACTTGAAGAATAGCATGGTAAGCACGTAATCTTTGTAGACCCCGCCATCGAGAGAGGTGCGGGATGAATCTGCGGCGTTCCACAGGATTCCGTTGAGCTCTTCTTGGGTGTAGGATTTGGCGGTCATGCGGCGGCTCCTTGTGATGCGGTGGTGATTAATTCTGTGAGAATGGCTTGGTTTATGGCGATGCGGCGCTCGAGGATAGTATGCTGTTGCTGTTGATTCTTCCGCAATCTGACGATCTTAGCTTGGCGATCGAGTGGCACATCGGGAACGGGCAGGTTACGGAGCGTACCAATGAGAAGTGTCTTAATAGATGATCCTGTTGAATTCTGAGCGAAGTATGCCTGGGCCACTGGGCTGTTCAGATAGAGTGACAGAAACTCAGGGTCTGCCTGAGCATCGTCAGGCCAAATAACATAGAGGGATGATGCTGCCACGGCTGGCTCAGCGAAGCTACATGCCGCCGCCCGGAAGCTGCCGCGCGCTGAGAGTAGCACAATGTTGCCAGTAAGCCGTGTGGCGCGCAATGATACACCCTGGACTTTTGGCAGTTCGGCGAAATGTATCGACCCATCATGGATATCTTTTGCCTGAATGATGTTCACGTCACCTTCCGGGTCATGGAAGACTGCCTCGCGAAATGTGAAGCCAGACTGGATCGTCGATATGTTGCTCAAGGTTTTCATGACCTATACAGTGTATCAGCTCTTGTTTCTCTGTCAACTGCACACTACGCTCTACTGCGATAATTCGTTGTAGCAAGATTTGGAGCTATCACCCAAATGCCCGCTGCGTAAGTTCATCGAGATCCTTTGACTGTTTTATGTCTTCGAGCAGGTAGTAACGCGGGCTCTGCAGCGATAGGCTTGGCGTGGACAGCTTCGCGGGTTGCGTCAAGGTAACAATTTTTCCGTCATGGTTGACCTTGTATCGGCCGGGGATGTCAGGCCAGCCGTACGTTTTATCCTTGGCGAAGCAAGCGCTCCACTGCGGGGGTGATGAACTTGCGGAGGTTTTGCTCGATCATGGCTTGATCTGGGGTGTTATGCAGTCGAACTTTTTGGGCGGTGGTTGTGGAACTATTCATTACAAAGGTGGCAAGGTCACTGATGCGGCCATAGGCTTCCGGCGAGACGTCCTCGTAGCTATTGAGTTCGTGGAGGGCTATGTACTCATCAAGAAGCATTTCTAACCACAGGTAGCCCACATCGAAGAGACGGCGCCGGTAGGCTCTGGCGGCAGTTAGTGTTTTGAAGCCCTCGTTGAGCTGAAAGTTTCTGATGGCGCACCGCTCGCAGATGATGGAGCTACCGTCTTTCGCCCCGGATCCAACTCCGCCCCAGGTGCGGCCACAGAATGCGCAGGGTGACGGCAAGACCATCGCTTTTTGCTCAGCTAGCGAGGGCCGGGTGAGGTATTTGAGCTGGATGAGTGGGATGGGCTTGCTTAAGTAAGGTTGAAGGGCGGCATATGTATAGGCGCGACGATAAGATGACATAACTGATTCCCTGGAATTATGGCTGTAGTTTGGGTGATCGGCGCGAATTAGTCAAACTCATAATTTCTATCACGCTTATGCTAATTTTTTTAGAGTTGTATCACATGGGCTTATCAAGGCTAAAGGGTATAGTTATGTAAATAATTCAAAGGTCTTTCGGTTTAGAAGCTAGGTTATGCTTTATTTGAACATTCGGAGCTTCCGCCAGCCGCCCAATTATACGCGATGACGGCGCGGAAGAGTTCGAAGAGGGCGGGCTCGTTGAGGGTGCCGCCTTGGCGGAGCTGGATGGAGCGGGCGGTGGCGTTGCCAGAGCCCTGGTTGATGAGACCGTGGGGGTAGGGCGCGATGTGGCCGTATATGCGGGGGTCGGGGGTCATGAGGATACTATATCTAGTTGATAGTGTTATTTACTGGTACTGGCGTTTTATGATAGTATCATCCTGTAACGAGCTACCGGGGACAAATTCCGAATGGAAAAGCCCTACGGGCTACCCGGACCAGCTGACCACTCCGCAAGGGGTGGTATTTTTTATGCCGTTTTAAAGCCAACGAGCGCCTGAAGCGCGATCGATTTGGACAACCACAAACACGCTGTGGCCGGTTTTGAGGTGAATTCCGGATTCGTCTACGAAGACAATCATATCTGTATTTTATCGTATTATGAACAAAAAGCGAACACGTAATTCGGTTTCGAAAACCGCATCTGGGGGGGTCGGCGGTCATGAGGAGATTATACTAGAGGCAGGAGGCGCATATGGCGACTGAGAAGAATTTGTGGTCCGAGAAGCGCAAGCAGCTGCATGCCCGGTCGCGGGAGTTTAGTGTGGAGCTGGGCGATATATCGCGGTTGTTTCAGCGGATAATGCTGGGCGGCAGCGATGAGCAGCGGGCCGAGGTGAAGGCGATTCTGGCCGACACCAAGACTAAGCTCACCGAGTTGGTTGACCGGATTGACGTGGAGCGGCGGGGGTAGGTTTTTTGGGTGGGGTAATTTGGTGATACGGGAATTTTACGGCCTACGAGTCGAAAGTGAAGGCGTTGACGGTGATGCCTGAGTCGAACTGGAGCTCGAGAGTGGCGCCGTTGAGCATGGCGCTGGATTTGACGAGCCGGTAGAGCCGCGAGCCCGAAATGGTGGCGGTGCTGTCTGGCGAGACGTCGGCGCCGGCCAGGCCGGACTCGGCGGCTGGGCGGCCATTGACGAGCACTTTGACTTTGGCGGGGGTCGCCGAGCCCATCACCAGGTAGACCTGCTTGGCGGAAAAGCGGTAGCGCAAGGTGGCGCCAGCGCTGGCGGCGGTGTCCATGCCGCCCACAGTCCAGGAGCCGCCAAGGCCCCATTGGTCGAGCTGGAGTGAGCCGGGCAATGCATAGGCATGGGCGGCGTTATGTGTGAGGCCGCCGGAGTTGGCATTGCCCGAGGCGCGCTCGTAGCCGAGATAGGTTTCGGGCGACTGGGCCCCGCTATGGCTTTGGGGAGCCGGAGTGCTCACAGCGCCTGCCACCGGCGACCCATCTTCGGACAGGAGGGCGCGGATGACTTTTTCATCTTGATCGTAGTCGCCCTCACCGAATTTGTAGTGGCGCAGCCGACCTTGGCGGTCGATGAAGTATTCGGCCGGCCAGTACTGGTTGCTGTAGGCCTGCCAAGTCGCCATGTCGTTGTCGAGCGCTACCGGGTAGGTAAGATGATCGTCTTTGACGGCTTTGGCGACATTGGCCGGAATGTGCTCAAAGGCAAACTCCGGGGCATGTATGCCGAGCACCACCAATCCGTCTTTCTGGTATTTGTCGTACCAGCCCTGAACGTAGGGCAGCGTGTGGATACAATTGATGCAGGAATACGTCCAGAAATCTATGACCACCACTTTGCCCTTGAGGGAGGCCAGGGTGAGCGGGTTGGAGTTGATCCAGTTGGTGAGGCCGGTGAGCTCGGGGGCAGGCTGTGGGTCGGCGATGGCGAATTTGACGCCGCCCGAGGTGGTTGCGGGAGCCTTGGTGCGACCGGGCAGGAGCTGCTGTTCGACCTTAGTAGTATCTAGAATTTGGTGGCTGAGCAGCCAATTTTCAACCGTTTTATCGGTGCCGGTAATGACAGCCAGCCCGATGATTACGAATAATACGCCCAGCCCGCGTTTGAACCAGCCGGTGGGATTGACGGCCCAGCCCAAGCGACGGATGAGGCGGCGGCCGATGAGGGCCAGGGCGAGCAAAAACAGCCCCAGACCGGCGCAGTAGACCAGCAAATAGACCAGCCCGGTACCGAAACTAACCGGCAAGATGGTAACCAAAATGAGCGCGAAGGTGGGGCTGCAGCTGGCGAATACTGGGCCGAGTGCGGCGCCGGTGAGCACCGGGCCGAGCCAGCCGCGACGCTGGCCGGTGGCGTCGAGCAGCCGGGCGCTGGAGCTCGACCAGCCGGTGCGGGCCATGAAGCGCTCGTAAGTATGCGGCCAGATGGTAAGCAGGCCCAGCGCGATCAGGATGCCGCCGGACAGACTAGTCCAAACGGCGGCCGGCACGCCCAGCAAGGCCGTGGTGGCCTTGAGGGCGAGGGTGAACACCAGGACGGATAGCGTCAGCGCGCCCACAATGAGGTAGGGGCGCCGGCGGTCATTGCCGGCCACCGAGCCGCCGACAATCACCGGTAGCAGCGGCAACACGCAGGGCGCGAGGGCCGTGAGCAGGCCGGCGACAAAGGCCGCCAGCAGCAATCCCACCGGTTAGTTTCCGGCCTTCATGGCATCAGGGGTGGGGGTGGGCGAGGTCTCGTGCATCATGGCGTCGGGGGTGGCGGTGGGAGTAGGTGTGGCCTTGGCTTTCATGGCGGCCTCGTCGGCCTTCATTTTGGTGTCGGCCTGCATTTTGACGTTGTCGGCGTTGACTTGGTCAGCATGCGACTTGTAGGCTAGCCCCACTCCGCCAAGCACGAGCACAATTACGACTGCCGCGACCGCTGTGATTGTTTTTGATGATTGCATATTGATTCCCTCGTTATTGTTCCCAATGTACGACGTGGAAAATGTAAAGTCAACTTTACTTTTGCTGCCACCAGGCGCTGACTACCAATTTGGTAAGTATCATCGCACCGAGCGCCAGCGGGAGCCACGGATCGATGTGGTGCATAAACGCCTGGTAGACCACTCCGGCCAGCAATACCGCCCCGCCGGCCAAATACGATACACGGCCGGCGCGCAGTGCATACAGGCTTTCGCGTTCGTCGCGCGGTTGCTCGCGCCACCAGAACATGGCAAAACCAATCACCAGCACGGCCACCGCCACACCGAGCGCCATTACGACGGCCGGGGGCATGAGCATCCCCCAAGGATCCACGAGCAACAGCAAGGCTACGGCGCTCACCGCCCCAATCGCCCACTCAGACAGCCTGGCCCTATTTGCCTTCATACGTAAAAACCTCCTCAACGGCCGCACCAAAGACGCGGGCCAATTTAATTGCCAGCATTACCGACGGAACATAATTCCCCTTCTCGATGGAGATAATGGTTTGCCGCGTCACCCGCACCCGTTCGGCCAGCTCCTCCTGAGTTAGCCCCAACTCGCGCCGGCGAATAGCCACTATATTTTGAACGGTTTCGCTGTGGGTCATGATGGCATTGTAGCGCAGACTGGATGTAAAGTCAGCTATACATGCCCGGCCCGCGCGAAATCGGGAAGGTTAGGTGCGGCGGCGGCCCGCAAGGGTGCCCGTGGCGAGGGTGTCGGTGATAATGGAGGTGACGTATACTTGTTCTTGTTTTGTTCGGTTTTGTGATAAAATATCACTATGTGGAGCAAAGATTTCGATGGATGGAATGCGCTAAAGAAGCGGCTGGATGAGGCTGATGCCGGGGCATTTTTTGCCGAACGCGAAGTCTGGCATTGTTCGATCGGCGTGAATGTTGGACGTGAGCAGGATGGCCACAATGACCGATTTGAACGTCCAGTGCTGATTGTGCGAGGCTTTGACACAAATCTGTTTTGGGGAGTCCCGCTTTCGACCAAGGTAAAAGCGGCCAACCCATACTATTTTTCGTACCGCCATGACGGGCAGATGTATGCAGCAATTATTTCGCAGTTACGCGCATTCGATGGACGAAGGCTGGTGCGCAAGCTATACACCATGGAACCGGTTACATTCAGAGATATACAAATGCGGCTGATCAAAGAAATAGCTTCCGGGAAATAAAATCGGACTCCCTTATGGGGAGTCCTCGGAGCCCGAAGGCATTGTGGCGCTGATAATGTCATCTGACTGACCGTTACCAACTTCGGACCCCTGGGGTGGAGTCCTCGGAGCCCGAAGGCATTGTGAGTGTATTGTAGCACATTGCTTCTTGTGGCCTAGCCTAGAAGCTCAGTAAGAGCTTGCTCGTCCAGAGTTTTGGTGCCGAGTTTTTGCGCCTTAGTAAACTTAGAACCGCCCGGATTTTCGCCGACGATGAGGTAGGTGGTGTCTTTGGTGACGGAGTTTTGCTCTTTGGCGCCGAGGGCGACTAGTTTGGCGGCGACTTGGTCGCGGCTACCCATTTCTAATGTGCCGGTGATAACGAAATTGACGCCGGTGAGGGGGCCGGTGGCTTTGGTGAAGGGTTGGGGTTGGACGCCGAGTTGGGTGAATTTGGTGAGGAGGTCTTGGTTGTCGTCGTCTGATAACCAGGCCAGGATGGATTCGGCGACAACGGTGCCGATGCCTTCGACGGCTTCGAGCTGGTCGAGGGTGGCTTGGGATAGATTTTCGAGGGTGCCGAAGGCCTCGGCCAGATCGAGGGCGGTTTGTTCGCCGACGTGACGGATGCCGAGGGCGTAGATGAAGCGCGGGAGGGTGGGGGTTTTGCTGGCGTGGATGGCGTCGATGAGTTTGCGGGCGGATGTTGCGGCGAAGCGGTCGAGGCCGAGGAGGTTGGCGACGGAGAGGATATAGATGTCGGCGGGGTCGGTGATGAAGCCGGAATCTACGAGGGCGATGACGTTTTTCTCGCCGAGGGTATCGATGTCGAGGGCGGATTTGGAGGCGTAATGCTCAAGGGCTTTTTTGAGGAATAATGGACCGGTAGCACCTTTGACGCGGTAGATTACTTCCCCTTCGGGCCGTTCAAATTCTAATTCGGGGTACTGGCGGGCGAGTTCTGACTCCATGTTGAAGAGAATGGAGTTGGTGGGGCGGAGTTTGGGCAGGGATTCTTGGACCTTGGGGATGATGTCGCCGGCCTTGTAGATGATGACGGTGTCACCGACGCGCACGTTGAGGCGGGCGATTTCGTCGGCGTTGTGGAGGCTGGCGTGTTGGACGGTGGTGCCGGCGACTACTACCGGATCGAAGGTGGCGATGGGGGTGGCGGCGCCGGTGCGGCCGATGCTGATGACGATGTCTTTGACGATGGTGGTGGCTTCTTCGGCGGGGTATTTGAAGGCGACGGCGCCGCGGGGGGCTTTGCCGACGATGCCGAGGCGGGCGTATTGATCGCGGTTGTTGACCTTGATGACGAGGCCGTCGGTATTGAAGGGCAGGGTTTGGCGCTGCTGGTCCCAGTAGTCGACGAATTTCATGACTTCGGGGATGGTGGCGAAGGTGGTGGCGCGGTGGTTGGCGGGCAGGCCGAAGGCGCGGATGGTGGCGTAGGCGAAATCGTAGGTGGGCACGTCGGCGGGATCGTCGCGCAGGAGGTCGTAGGCGTAGAAAGTGAGGGGGCGGGCGGCGACGAGGGCGGGATCGAGCTGGCGGATGGTGCCGGCGGCGAGGTTGCGGGGGTTGGCGAATAATGGCTTGCCGGCAGCCTCGTTGGCCTGGTTGAGGGCGGCGAAATCGGATTTGTGCATAACGATTTCGCCGCGGATTTCGGTGCGGCCGGTGAGAAATTCGGGGTGATCTTGGGAGCGGCGCAGCGTGAGGGGGACGGAGTTGATGGTGCGCACGTTGATGGTGACGTCCTCCCCGACCGTACCGTCGCCACGGGTGACGGCTTGAGTGAGTACGCCGTCTTGGTAGGTGATGGCGCAGGCCAGACCGTCCATTTTGGTATCGGCAAAGTATTCGATGTTCTCACCAGGAAGGAGCTTGGCGATACGGGCGGCCCAGGCCTCGACCTCGCCGGTGTCGAAGACATCGTTGAGGCTAATCATGCGCTGGGTGTGGGTGATTTTGGCGAATTTTGAGCTGGGTACGCCGGCCACGCGCTGGGTGGGACTGTCGGGGGTGATGAGGTCGGGATATTGCTCTTCGAGCTGGGTGAGCTCGTGTTTGAGGCTGTCGGCGGCGGCTTCTGGCATGATGGATTCGTCGAGTACATGGTAGTAATAACGGTACTCGTTGATCTGAGTGCGAAGCTTCTGGATGCGCTCGTTGGCGTCGGTGTGATTCATAACTACTATTATAGCGGAAATACCTAACCTGAGGCGTCAACTCGGGAGTTGAAAACTCGGGCTTGGCCCGATCTCACACCCACAACGCTGTGAGTGTGAGATCGGGGGCTGGGGGTGGACGGCGCCGGAGCTACGCGTAGACTACGTCCGCGGGTAGGCTGAGGCGATTCGCGTTGAGGCGACAGCGTTCGGCGTTTGCGTCTTGGAGATCTGCGTACTGCGGATCGCAATACAGCAAAGCCTCGACCGTCGTCGCGAGGAAAGACCGCTCGAGGTTCGCGCGAATTGCGTGGTACGTATTTCCACCACGATAGACGAAGCCGAACCAATCCCAGATGGAACCGACAGCTACGCTGGAGCCAAGCCCCTCGAGGAATACGAGACACTCAGTAACATCGGTATCCCCACCTCGATCCGGGAAGGCTTCGGTGATGACCCGTTCGGTTAGCGCCCGGAAGGTGGGCTCGGTGGAGGTCTTGCGGTTGACGACCATGCCATCGCTTGGCATCAAGGTCGCAACATCATCGGCATACTTGCGAACGATGGCTGGAACAGTTTGTTTGGACACGGCACTTTCCCCTATCGGCCGGGGCCTGGAACGGAGTGTTCCAGGACTGAATACTATTATGTATTACTTACGCCTATTTGTCAAGACTGACAGATTGGTGCTCAAGACCGCGCAAAAGGTGAAGCAAATATATGTTAGCTAACGGCAGGGCGGTAAAGGTGGTAGCGAGCTGACCAAAGAGTGTGGCAAGGGGTCCGAGCTTGAGCAAGGACAAGCCGGCGGTCGCAAGCGCAATGGGAACGGCCAAGGCGATGAGGCCCAAGCCTAACATGCCGTAACGACCAGCGGTCTGCCAGAAGTGGCCAAGAGTGAGACTGCGGGCGTAGCGCAGAGCGGCGAACGGGCTTAGGCCGTAAACAATAGCAACAATAGGCGCAAGGCCAAAGCGGACAATCAACCAAACGCTGGGCAAAGCAATAAGGACGCAAACTAAGCCTATAAGAAGCTGCTCGGGGGTGGAACTAGCGGTGTCGATGGCACGAATGCTGGAAAGATAAATGGCAGCGCCAAAGGCAGCCGGAACCAGCATCAATACCAGCGATATGGAGACCAGAAGATAGCGAACAATAGCTACCGAACCGTCATAATAACTCGACGATAACCTTGGGGCCTGGCCGGTCTTTTCAATTTGGAAGATGGCCCAGATGAGCGCTACGTTCATGAGGATGGCGGCGATTGAGATGTAGGCGTTTAGTGAGGCGTCTGTAGCGAGGCTAGTAGAGAGACCAAGGAGGTTGATCGGTAGGGAAACCACAGCCATAACCTTGACATAGTGCAGCCAATAGACCCGGAAATTTTTCCAGGAAGCACGCCAGAGAATCCAGGCGCTGGGCAGGTCGTGTTTGTGAGTTGGCTTGGTCATTGTTTGGACTCCATTTCCCTTAAGCGGCGGATGCGTTCTTCCATGGGCGGGTGGGTGTTGAACAGGCCGGCGAAGCTGCGGCCCTTGAGAGGGTTCGAGATATACAGCGGGGCGGTAGCCGAATTGGCGTGCTTCATCGGCAGGTCAGCGCCGCCAATTTTTTCGAGGGCGCTGGCCAAACCTTCGGGGTAGCGGGTGAGTAATGCTCCAGAGGAATCGGCCAGGTATTCGCGTTGGCGGGAAACGGCAAACTGAATCATAGCGGCAACGAGGGGAGCCAAAATAGCGCCGGCAATACTCAGAATAAGGAATAATTGGTTATTACCGCCCTCTTCATCGTCTCCCCCGCCCCAAAACGATAGCCGGAGCAATAAGTCGGCAATCAGCGAGACCACCGAAACAAGCGCGACTACCAGGGCCATAAACCGAATATCATAGTTACCGACGTGGCTGAGTTCGTGAGCCAGTACGCCCTCAAGCTCGGTCTTGCTCAGCAGCGGCAATATGCCGGTGGTAACGGCCACCACGGCGTGCTCAGGGTCGCGACCGGTGGCGAAGGCATTAGGGGCAGCATCGTCGACAATATAGACCTTGGGCATAGGCAGGCCGCCGGCAATCGAGAGGTTTTCCACAATTCGGTACAGCTCCGGGGCATCGGCTTTTTGGATTTCCTTGGCGCCGCTCATACTAAGAGCGATCTTGGCCGAAAAAAAGTAGGAAATGCCGGCGTAGATGATCGCGATAATAAGGATGGGGACAAATGCGGCCGGCTGGTGAAAAGCCCGCGATAGCAGATAATCGAGGCCGCCTACAAACAGCACAAAGAATATCAGCAAATAGATGCTGCGGCGCTTATTGGACGCAATCTGAGTGTACATGTTTCTCCTATGGGGTAGGTTCGGTGGATACGGGAACGGAGGTGGGCGCTATCTGATCGACGGTCGGAAGAACCGGAATTGTATCGGCTGCCGGCGAGGGGGCTACCTCGGTTGGCGGCAGAGTAATCGGCGCGGCAATTTGAGGTTCACTTGGGAGTACCTGAGTGTCGGAAGGTTCGAGCGTCGGCACCTCGGGGGGCTCTGCCTCGGGGGCGGGCGCCGCAGGCTCTGGCTCCGGCTCGGCCGCAAACTGCTCGTCGGACATCATAAGTTCAACTAGGTTGTCCGCATCGGCCCGCACGCCGGCGGTATCTAGAGCCGGATAGACACGCTCGATTAGTTCAAGTGTAGCCTGGAGGCGAAAACATATGGTTTTGCGCGTTGTAGTGCCCAGCACTAGGTCGGCACCGATAGCCGTGGGCAGCTTCACCATTAACTGCCGCAGCTGCAGGCTGAGGCCCATTTCTTCGCTGGCGGGAAGTTCCTCGGCGAGGGTCATCAGTTCCGGACCGAGCTCGATTGCTCCCAACCAACTGCTACTACTTCTGTATTGTGAGAGCGTCATTGAATTGGCTCCTTAAAATTTAACTTCGACAGGCTTTTCAACTTCGGCTTGATTGCCGACTTCAAAAAAGTCGCGGTGAGTAAAGCCGAGCATTCCAGCCAACAGATTGGTAGGAAAGACCTGGAGCTTAATGTTGTAATCTCGTACGTTACCGTTGTAGAACCGGCGCGAAGCTTGGATTTTGTCTTCGGTATCGGTAATTTCGGCTTGTAGCTGCTGAAAGCCCTGATTTGCCTTCAGGTCGGGGTAGGCCTCGGACACGGCGAACAGGCTTTTGAGGGTATCAGCCAGCATATTCTCGGTCTCGGCCTTCTGGGCGATACCGGTAGCGTTCATGGCCTGGGTTCGAGCCTCGGTGACCGCCTGGAACACCTTGGACTCGTGAGCGGCGTAGCCCTTCACTGTGCTAACTAGGTTAGGAATGAGGTCGTAACGACGCTTCAGCTGGACAGTAATATCGCTCCAAGCTTCGTCGACCCGGACCCGAGATTTTATGAGGCCGTTATAGACCGCAATCAACGCCCCCGCCAGGACGGCAATGACGATAAGAATAATAATTGTTGACGACATATATATAGTCCTTGTTGTTGGTTGTAACTAGTATACCAAATTGCTTGGATATCCGCATGGTTAAGGTGCAAGGGCATAACTGATTTGACATTCTGCTTCTGATACGGGTATTGTTGTGGTAATGCTTAAGCTTACGCGAAATAAATCGCTGGCGGTCTCGATACTAGGTATAAACCTGGTGGCGTTAACTTTGCCGTTCGCGGTGGCTGCCGATACTCAAACCACCGATACAACGATTAACCTAACCGTGAACCCGGTAATTATTTCGTATTCTTCGGGGCCGACAGTAACCCTGGGTGCAATCACCCCTGACGCTACTGGTAAGCAATCGACCAATAGCGACACCGTGACGGCCGACACTAACGATACGGCCGGCTTTACGGTGACCCTCAAAGAAACCAGCCCGACTGTGACCGACATGGTCGCAGGTGCAAATACCATCGCTACCAGTGCCGGTACTCCGGCAGCTCCTGCTACCCTGCCCAACAATCGTTGGGGTTGGCGCGTGGACAGTTTGGCCAGTTTTGGTGCCGGACCCGGAGCCGTAATCTCCAACGCCGCACCGAGCGCAATCATTTACGCGGGAATTCCCGCCAACGGCTCGCCCTACACCGTAAAGACCACGTCCAGTACCGGCTCGGCCTCCACCACCATCTGGTATAGTGCTAGGGTGAACAGTTCGCAGCCCATCGGTGCGTACTCGACCACCGTCACATACACCATAACCACGAACTAATTATGACTAAACCTGGGTTTCGCCGAATATGGCAAGCATGGCGGCGCCTGAGCGTTGGTGCAGTTTTGGCTTTGGCCCTGGCTGTACCGATGGCAGCGCACGGGGCGGTCCAGGGCATCGGGGTGTCGCCGACCAGCCTCGATCTGAAAGTCGATACCGCTGGCACCTACCACGGCGACATTACCGTCATTAATGATGGCGAAAATGATGTCCATTACAAAATATTTGCCTCTGACTACCGGGTAAGCGACGAATCTTACCTCGGTGACTTCTCGAGCGCCCGCAAGGCGGCAGACGTATCGCCGGTATCCTGGTTTACGCTGCCGGTAGGGACATTTACGGTCAAATCCCGAACTCAAGGCTCGTTCGCGTACACCATCAACGTGCCACCAACCGCCGCGGTGGGTGGGCACTATGGCGCTGTATTCATTGAAACAGTCCCACCGCCAGGCAAGGGCGGGGCGTTTGTATCGCGAGTAGAGCGAATCGGAACCTTGTTTTACCTGACGGTTAATGGTGACCTCAAGCTCAAAGGCAGCATCGAATCGTTGAAAGTGCCATGGTATCAAGCCGTAGCGCCGGTACGAGGCACTCTGCGGATGCGCAACGACGGCAATACGCACTTTATCGCCGAAGGCACAGCGCAGCTAGCGAGCCCGTTTGGTAAAGTTGGCCAGGCAATACCCTTCAAGGGGGCCGTGCTGCCGGGCACGGTGCGTCGATTTGACCTCAAACTACCCTCTTCGGCGCCGATTGGTCTGTACAAAGTGACGGCCGACGTGAAGTATATGGACCGCGAAGAGACGGTGTCGGCCTGGATGCTGCTGATGCCGCGAGTAACGTTCTACATTGTATGCGGGACGCTGGTGTTGCTGCTGGGATTGGCGGTTTGGGGTATTGTGCGGCGCCTGAGAAAGTTGCGACAGCCGCGCAAATAAATAATTGCTGGTAGGCGGGGCGGGGATCGAACCCGCAAGACCGTGAGGCCAGGGGATTTTAAGTCCCCCGTGTATACCATTCCACCACCCGCCCAGGGTGTCGGGCCGTGGGAGCCCGAAAAATATAAAAACTGGAGGCACCTACGGGACTCGAACCCGTGTACACGGTTTTGCAGACCGTTACGTAACCACTCCGCCAAGGTGCCGTGGTAACCGCTCAATTATACGGGTTGTGCTCTATAAAACAAATAATTCTTGATTCTGAGTATAATCGATGCCATAATATGCCAAGCGCTGCCACCGGCAGACTGCACACCCCCATTGCTAGCTCAGGGAGGCACCAATGCACGAAGGTCAGTCGGAGGAAACCGAAAAGACGATTGCTCTGGCGCAAAGCTGGGCGCGCGTACGCGGCGACAGAAAGGTCGGCACGAAGCACATTCTGCTGGCTCTTATCTTCGATGAAGGGCTCGCGGGCCGCGCGTTAGCGGCTCGACACGTCTACATCGACCCCGTCGTTGCGGCGAACAGACGGCTCGACGACATCTACGAGGCGGCTGCTTTCAAGACCATCAGGTTCACCGACGATTGCATGTTGATGTTCAAGTTGGCCTACAGCATGGCTGCCGAAATGGGCAGCCAAGCTGTCGAGCCAGAGCATCTCCTACTCGCTCTGCTGGCAATCGACAAGGCCGATGTCGGCGCCCTGAAGATACTGGAGAGCATCGGCGTCGGCGTGGAGGAATTGCGAATCACCGCCGAACAGCTCATAAAGGCAGGCCATCTCACCTCGAGGTCCGGAGCCCCAGCTTGAGCTACTCGCCTCACCCAGATCGCCCATGTGGTCGCCCCCGTTAGTTAATAACGGGGGCGACCACTAATCAATTAACGGTAGCTAGTGTACCGCGGTGGGCGCGCAGAGCGTTAATAATTACGATTACGTCGACAATCTCTTGCAGTCCGGCACCCACGGGTGCCGGTATAACGCCGGTACTGGCGAGCAGCATGAGGCCGATACTGATGGCGATGCCAATGAGAATGCTCTGAAGGGCAATATGAATGGTTCGCCGGGAGATATCAATGGCGTGGGCCACCTTGGCGATGTCGTCGAGCATAATAACCACGTCGGCCGATTCGCTGGCGGCCGTGGACCCCTTGGCGCCCATAGCGATGCCGACACTGGCGGCGGCGAGCACGGGGGCATCGTTGACGCCGTCGCCCACCATGGCCACCGGTAGAAACTGCGCGCTAAGCGAATTTATGGCAGCCAGCTTGTCGGCGGGCAAACAATTGGCTCGCACGTCGGCAATACCAAGATTAGCGCCAATACGCTTAGCGGTGAACTCATTATCGCCGGTGAGCATGAGGGTGTGCGAAATACCGAGACGATTCAAATACTTGAGGGTAGCCGGGGTGTTGGCGCGGGCTTCATCGGCAAATTCGATGGATCCGGCAAATTTACCATCGATAGCGACTGCGACCGCGGTGTGGTCGGGAGCAGCTGAGACGGGCTTGATGTTTAGCACTGCCAGGGCTGCGAATTTACCTACGAAGACACTCTGGCCGTCAATAACCGCATACATCCCCGTGCCGGTGTCCTCGCGCAGCGACGCAGCCTCGAGAAGTTCGATGTGCCGCTCACGTGCAGCTTCAACCAAGGCATTTGCCAAAACATGCCCAGAGTGCTGTTCGAGACTAGCTGAGTACTGCAGCAATTGGTGCTGGGTATAGCCTGGCTCGGGATGAATCTTATGCAACGTGGGCTTGCCCAGAGTGAGAGTGCCGGTTTTATCAAAGGCCACTGTGCGCACGCGGGCAAGGGCTTCGAGAGCACTGCCATTCTTCATAATAATACCGTGTTTGGCGGCGCGGCTCATACCAGAAATGAGCGCAATTGGGGCACCCAGCAATAATGGGCAAGGGGTTGCCACCACCAGCACTTCCGCTAATCGCAGCGGATCGCCCGACACCGCCCAAGCCGTGCCGGCGATGAATAACGAGATCCCGGTAAACGGCACCGCATAACGATCAGCCAGCCGAACCATGTGCGATTTTGAGCCGCTGGCGGCCTTCACGAGCTCAATAATCTGTTCATACTGGCTGTCGTGGGCCGTGGAAAGAGCACGCACGGTGACCACGCTGTTGCCGTTGAGCGAACCGCTCAGGAGGTGATCATTAACACTCTTTTCCACTGGCAAACTTTCGCCGGTTAGACTAGATTCGTCGAAAGCCGACTGGCCGGTCACAATCACCGAATCGACCGGGACAACATCGCCGGGCTTAACCTGTAGCAGATCCCCCACCGCCACCGTGCTCACGGGCACGTCAGTTACAGTATCCCCGGTTATTTTGTGGGCGATCTGGGGGGCGTGCGATAGCAGGGCGGTAAGCTCACTGCGAGCTCGACTTTCGGCATAATTCTCGAGAGCCTCGCCGCTGGTCATCATCAGCACAATAATCAAACTGGCCCAATATTCCCCCACTGCCAGCGTGGAAATAATTGCCATGACGGCCAAAACGTCGACCCCCATACTACCTTCGCGCAGGGTTTTTACTATTCCCGCAGTTAAAAATGCAGCCATAATGCCGCAAAATATGAGCGTCAGTAAATCGGCCGCTTTAGTTTGGCCAAAGCCAAAAAAAAGTACCCCACAGACGATAGTTACACTTATGGACGCCGTAAGTCCCCAATATTGTTTCAGCCAGGGCAGGACGTGTTTCATATCTGTTGTTGTACTCTGTTAGATAATTACATTATACGGCAGGGGCTGCTTGTTTGGCCCATTAGTAATCGTAGGTTATGAATACTCAGGATGCACAAGCTAAGCCAACGCCGTGAATTTCATTCAGGATATCGTTTGGCTTGCCCAGATTCCTGCTCCCGGACGCTCGAGATTCGATTTATCGCGCTTCGGCGGAGCGATACCGCCCTAGCCTTTGACTTTATAGGGTTGGCTACCGATAAACCGCTGCTCGTTGCCATCGACCACTATAGCGCTGTCGTCTCGCAGGCCATACACCGGGAAATCCGCGCCGCTCGCCACCTCTTCCAGTACTTCGGGCAGATTGTTCGGGAATTCAGGCGAGCCCAGATGTGGCTTAATGGCCAAATTTACAAGCCCTAAGTAATCTGTGATGTCGTAGTCGCCGCGTTCACCGTAGATTCTTTGGTAGGCCTCAGTACTTATGCGCTTACCGGCGACCATCGAGCCTGCGCTACTGCCGACAAACACCTTGGTTTCCAATAATTTTGGAAGCAACTTCGAGAAGCCGGTTTTGTTGAATACGTGCATGAGGTAGTCGGTGTAACCGCCCACAACAAAAATCGCATCAAGTGGCGCAATTCGCTCTTCGACCTCTTCGATCGTGAGCGCAAGCAAGTTGACGATATCCAGCCTTGCGGGGAAATTCTTGGCGACACTATTGATGTTATCGAGGACCCAACGCTTATCGCCCGGCTCAACGGCGTAGGCTTCATTGATAACGGCAAATGATATTTTGTCTTGCGGCTTACCGCACAAATCGACACAAGCCTGAACCGTATTGGGAGTATGGAAGCCTTCGGATGCTAAGACAAGTTTCATAATTGCTACTCCCCTCCTTGAGGTTTGAATTTTGTGACAACTAGATTATCTTCCATAGGCGAAGTATATCAAATATCCTAGCTGCCCCCACCGGGAAAATTTGTTAGCCAAAGAAGCGCTGGGAGCTAAACTTAAGGCCCGACAGTCTTTCATATACGGGCTGACCATCACTAATGCCAGGCAGTAGCCGATACTCGAGCTGGTATGATTAGGCAATGAAATACAAGATTCTGATCTTCGATCTCGATGACACACTCATTGATAACCGCGAGAGTGTAAAAGCGGCCTTTAAACGGATGATTGAGTCAGAGGATCAAGCTTATACGCACAAGTCTTTCGAACGTTGGTATCAAATCGACAAGCAGTTCTGGATCGATTGGCAAGATGGCTTGATAGAGTTACCCGAAAGATTTAAGCATGAGACTGGCAAGAAAAGCGATGAGTTTCTGGATTGGGTGCGATCTCAGCGCGTACTCATCTACTTTAATAAATCAATTAGCGCAGAACGTGCGGTTGCACTTAACCACATCTATATGAACGCCCTAACAGAAGAGGTTCACGCAATCGATGGTGCACTCGATACGCTCAAGTACTTGGCAGATAAGTACAAAATCCTAGTAGCCACAAACGGACCCAAGGTTGCAACCAAGCACAAGCTCGAAAAAATTGGTTGCGAAGGGTATGTTGCGGAGATTCTGTCGGCGGACATGTTCGGCTACATGAAGCCAAAGATAGAGTTTTTTGAGGCGATAGAAGAGCGTTACAAAGATTTTAACCGCAGTGACTATCTCATAGTTGGCGATTCGTTAAAATCTGATGTTGGCTTCGGCCTGAACGCTGGCATTGATTCTTGCTGGTTAAACAAGAATGACGAAAAGCTTGATAGGACTTATGTGCCAACGATGACTATCAATAAACTGAGTGAATTGATAGAGCTTCTTTGCCGTGGAATTACGTAGGCGTTACGCGGTTAAATTGAAGAGGGGCGGGAGATTTCTCTCCCGCCCCTGTACTCAGCTAGCGCTCAGCAGGTCGGCGACCAGCTCGGCAGCCTGCTCCTTCGGAGCTTGATGGCTGCAGCCAGCACGGACCATCCACTCTCTGTACATCCCGCTGCTCGAAGCCGCGATGATGGGCCTCATGAAGCCGACGTCGCGCGCGATGTGCACGAACGGGATGGTGTTCGGTGAGTCGCCTGGAATGCAGCCATCGAGGATGATGGCGGCGATCTCGTGATCGCGTGCGAAGAAGACCTCGCAGAGCTGCCTGATCGTTGTCGCCTTGACGACTTCGATGCCGTACTCGCCAAGCACCGACTCCCAATTCCGGATTACCTCCGGAAGGTCGTCGGCGATGAGAACGAGTGGTGCTGAGTTGTTGCTGGTGTTGCTGGTCATGATGACTCCTCTGAGATCGTACGGGTTGGACCCGTACGGCTCTTCGAAGTATCTGACCTTGTACACAGTACGGGTTTGTTGATGGTCAGTTTAGGGTAATCGCTCCATCGCCCGTCCGGACTTCCACGCCATGATTGCTCCCTTAGGGTCGTATTTCCATAGGTAGATTTGTATATTTTAGCATGAATACGGGGTTGTGTCAAATTATGAATACATCGTTTGTGAACTGTTGACATAGTGTTTATTTTGTGCTATATTAATGTTAATCACGCTACCCCCTTCTATCCGAAAGTAGGATTACGTGACCGTACCCAGCCCTTATGTTACCGGCCCAACTTCGAGCATGCCCGGCGCTGTCTTTGACCTCCCTGCCAGCGAAGCCGGTGCGCGCTGCTCCACCTGCAACAATCCCGCCGAGGTTCTTCTCCAAGGTGAGACCGACTCAATGGGGTCGGAACGTAACCCTGTCTGCAAGCCCTGCCTCGTCAAGGAGAAAGCGCTCGCCAACGTCGGCTCATGCGACTGGTGCCACACCAGGCACGTGCGTCTCAGCTCTATTCGCGACTACGACGAGGGCATGTCTGGCCCCGTCTACTTTGTTTGCGGCTCCTGTCGCAAGCGTAACGATGAAGCACTCGCCGCCGAGCCCGACTTCGGCGACGACGACTACTAGCCGCACGGCACCCCCACCCCGCTCCTGCGACTTTATCCGAAAGGATGATCACCTCGCTGCTAGCGGGGTTTTCATGTCTTGACCGAATCGATAGCGCGCTTTTGATTAAGCAAGTGGGTAAAAATTTACACAGTTTTCCATAATATTTGGTGTATATGCCCGTCTTGAGACTTGATATTCTCATATGACTTTTGCAAGATTTGCTCAAGGATTGGCAGCCCTATATCGCTAAGGCGCTTAATATATAGACAATACCCAGTAAGAGTATGCTTACCCAGCTGAGCCAGCAACTGCGAATAGCGCGCCGTACCGTCCATGAGGTAAATGGTAGTCTTACCTTTTCTTGGATAGAAACCAATAATATTACCATCGCCTTCGCGCCCGCTATCATATTTGTAATGGTAGGTATCAAACCCGATAGTGCCCACATTCCACAGCTTTGGCTCGTGCCCGCTGATGCGCTGCATCATTTCAATAAGTACGTGGGTGTCTTTTGCGGTTTGCTCGTGGAGGGTGGCGACGTAGTCTTTGACTATTTGGTTGGTGCTCATGGACTTATATTAGCAGGTGCGAATGTAACAGTTGGTACGGAGAAATAGGGCTGCATTGTTGTAGAGTGCGTGACTGTCCTGCAAGTACAATTTAGCAACTTCATGCTCTATACTGGGCGTCTCTTGCGTCTACCATCTGCTTGACCCGTTCTTTTGTAGCCACCTGCTGGAGTATATTGCTGCCATCATATGGCTTTCTAGAGAGCAGCTCGCGTTGGAACACCCCTTTTAATAAGTCTGTCTGAATCAATTTACGAAAATCCATAAGATAGCAGCTAATCGTAGTCCACTCTTCCATAATTCCTTCAAAAGCAGCGTGTCAGGTCCCCGATATATTAAGCACATAGTCTGAGTGCTCGCACCGAAGCTAGCCCTCATGACTTAAGCTAATAAGTGAGGGAGCCACCATGAGTAACCAAATCGACGCGACTAAGAAACAAGCAATTATTACCAAAAT
>JBBRSS010000002.1:0-88859 GCA_038245115.1 Candidatus Saccharimonadia bacterium | reverse complement strand
GGCGGCCATACGATTGCGGTAACCAGCAGTGACGTCGAAGTCCGCAGTACCAGTGGCGGTGCCGAGCTGGAGAGTACCCCAATCGATACAATTGAACCCGGCACAAGCGGCAATACTAGATCCGACCGCATGGCTCGTACAATTGCCGTAGCTGGGGGTGGAGCAATTGGGCATTTCTAGGTGAAGAGTAGCGCTCGTGAGGTATTTATTCGGTCCTGAGAGCCCATCATAGTTGACATGGTAGGCAAATCGCCATAAAGCCGCGCCGGTACTGCCTGTGGAGTTGCCACAACCTTGGCCAGGGTAGCAAACAAAGCCGTCTGACTTGTAGTTGACATATGAGCTTGAAGGGCCGCTTTGATTGTAGAAGGTGGGATCAATGATAACTGGGAAGTCAGCCGTGGCAACCTTCTGTAGCCACGCTGGGTCGAGGGCAATAGTGAGGCGACTACCGGACAGTGTTTGCGTCACGTAAGGGTCGGCGCCGATGACGCCACCCGTTTGAGTGGCCACGGTGGGCGCGGCTACCACGAAGCCGCTCAGGGGCCCGTCGAGCTTGAACCAACCGGCGCCGCGAGTGGGATCGGGCGTGAGGTTAGCGCCGTTGGTATCAAAGGCAAATGATGTGGCGGCGGCCCGGCTTTTGACAATGATTGTCTCTTTGAGCTCATCACCATTAATTGAGTACTGGAGGTCAATTCCCTGCCAGACGTTGCGGTAGGTGACAATCTGGTGGGGAGCTGTTCCCGAAACGCTGGGAGCAACCTTGGCACCACCCACGGGGGCAAACCCGAGGGTCTGAGCGCCACGGACGAGCTCTATCCCAGACGAGTCCGTGAGGTCGCCAAACCTGGCCTGCCAGGAGTTGGCCCTAGATTGCCATTTTCCAGAGGCAGCGTCTTGGCTGAGCGCGGAATCGACGTCTTTCCAGACACCCGCCTCTTGGTAGCTGGACGCGTGCAGGCTTTCCTCGAGGGTTTTTGAACCGTCGGCATTTTTGTAGACTTTGGCGTGTTCGGTGCGGCCTTCGGCGAGGGTTTCGACATGACGCAGGTCTCTCGGTTTGCCCTTGGTGACGGCGTCTCTGTCTGCGGCCAGCGAAGTTTGAAGGTTATCTGGGAGCGCCGTAGCTTTGCCGCCGGGAGCGGAGGCGTCGCCAGCAGGCGCGCTGTTTGGTTGCGTTGCTGCGGCTTGGGGGTGGAGGGTGCGGGACTGCTGCTTGTTATAGGCATCAATTAGAGCGGGTAGACCAATGCCGAGAGTGCTGAGCGAAATAATGCCGACTAGGGCGATGTTTACTGCCTTACGGTTTATAGGTCTCATTCTCGTGGCCGCTGATTTGGCAAAATTAAACACCGCCCTTACCTTGGCGGCGTATCGCCGGACCACTCGTTTGCTTATCCGCATTTCCATCCCTCCATCACATCAGTAGTTCTTGTGATTTATTCTAATTGGATTGAACGGATGATGGCAATAGCTATCATTAGCGCTGGTAAGCGAACAAGTAGCTTTCAGCTACTTTTCAAAGAGTGCGGATGCTTTTACACGCAACGCCTTTGCGATCTTCGCGATGTTGTCTACCGAAATATTTTGCTCTCCCCTTTCGACTGCCCCAATATACGTGCGGTGGAGGCCGACGTCATCGGCTAGCGATTCTTGGGAGAATCCCTGCTCCTTACGCAACTCGCGCAGCCGTTTTCCAAATGCAATTCTGGCCGTTGTTTTTGTCATCTTGATTCAAGGCTAGAAAAATGATGACAATAGCTCTACAGTCAATAACTAGCATTTTGTGCGTATTTAAGGTAATCTATGGCCAATCACGCTTGTTGCGTGTCGGTTTGTAGATCTTGTATCTGAGTCATAGGAGAATAAATGACGCTTAGTCGTAAAGCTGTAATCGTAGCTGGGGTTTCTTTGGTAGTACTGGTTGGTGTTGGGGTGGCGGGATGGTTCCTTTTCAGCCCCCGTAAGCTCGCCCTGTCCTGCTCAAACCCTCAAATCAAAGGCAACATTAACACCGCCGGTACGAAGATTTACCATGTGCTCGGTGGTGATTTCTATGATCAGACTGTTATAGATACCAATGCCGGTGAACGCATGTTCTGCACTGAAGACGAGGCGGTGGCAGCCGGTTTCAGGAAGAGCGCCAAATGAAGGTGAAATATCGTTACTACGCCGGGCCGCCAATCATCACTTGGCTCGTTGGTACCATCATATACGGCCTCACAGCCGACAAAAGCGGAGGTATGGCACTGCTATTTGTTCTCGGACAGCTGCTAATACTTGCGGGCATAGGTGGGTTCTTGGTTCAAACCCTGCGCTACTTCATGCATAGGCGGCGGGCTCGTGGCTCGAAGGAGCAATCCAATGAGCGATAAAACTCGGCTTTGGGTTGTGGCACTAATTGCCCTTACTGCCGGCGGATTTGGTGGCTACTATTTCACCAATCAACATAGCCTGGCCGAAGAGGTGAAGAGCCATCACAACGTGCTCTGCGAGGCTCAGGTGATAGCCGGCGGTGGCAACAGGAACAAGCTCTCCGTCATCGAGCGGTATGCCAGCAAAGGCGACTGCGATCAATTCATTGAGTACAAAAACATCCCAGACGACGCCAGTATTTTTGGGTGGAGTTTCTAATTATTCGCAGTTGGCAAAGACGCGGTTGAGTGGTCCCAAGCTCATTCCAACTCGCGATCTACTTAGGCTTCAAGCGCCAGCAGTAGATTGGCTATAGGAGCAGGAAATCTATCTATTGCGTGGTTTTTTAGCGCAAGCTCCCGAAGGTTTAGCCAAAATATGCGTCTAACATCCAACGCATTTCTAGAATGGAGTTTTCCGATGAGTTCCTCTAGCGCGGCGGTATCGCCGGGCTGCTTGTTGCCCGCGGAGCGACGGGTAGACGGGAAGTCTGTTTCCGGCAACATTCGTTCAAGGGGTATGCGTTCCAGAATTTCAATCGGCATGGCGGTATTGACCGAAAAGTATGCGCCGGCGTTGGTTGCTGTTTCTATTTCGGATTGAGTGCCTAAGAACCAATGCAAGATTATGCCCTGCCGTGGATATTGCGATATAAGCTTAATTACGGCAGTGGTGCGTCCTGTGCTGTGGACGGAAATTAGCACGGGCTTGTCCTTGGCAGCGAGCAATATTTTCTCGAATAGCTTAGTTTGTTCGACCAACGAGCCCCTTCTATCTAGCCCCACCTCCCCTATCAACGGGAAAAAGTGAATCATTTTTGACATCAGGTCGGCGGTATACTCTTCGGTTGAGTTGTGAAGGCCAGGATGGGCGCCCCACCCCCATAGTAGCCGAGCGTCTTTTCGCTGGGCGGCTCTGAAAGCTTCGTTAAGTGTTCCCGTCATTGCGAATATCACCGCATCTCCAAGCAGGGCGAGTTGCTGGTCGTTGGCGTCTGGCGCGATGTGGGCATGGCAATCAAGTCGAGGAAGTTCAGGGTAATGGGACACGGGCTATCTCCTGCAACCCATCGTGGCATAGTTCTTGTGCTTGGTCGATATTGAAATCGAGTGGCCATGGACCACAAGCAATAATGGCGGCTTCTTGAGGTGGGTCAGCTATGGCAAGCCGTACAGCCATCGTGTCGTCGTTCCTTGATTCTACGAGCTGCTGGAGCTCTGCGCCTGCCATGGTGGTGCATAGGTATTTGGTTGGGTCAGAAATGCCAGCTCCGAGTATGGAGCCTCTTCGTACTATGCACGGTATGCATAGGCCGCAGTTTAAGTTTGGGTTACCGCCGATAAATCTTGATGCGCTGGGTTTGCCGCATGATATGGAGTTCGCTACGGCCTCAGTGAACCCTGGTAGTCCCGTGGCAATCGCCTGTTGTACGAGTTTGCCCTTGGTGATCGAGCTATGTGGATTGGACACTGCTATTGGCAGTTCGAGTTGGCGCAAGATGCTGTTTAACCGCCAAAAGGTTGTTGGATGAGTGGACCGTGTAGATAGTGCGCCGCCGCGGCTGGGGGTGAGAGGTGGGTTAATGCTGGTGTAACCGTTTTCGGGTACGATTACTTGGCTGGCATTGAGCGAGGCGGCATGAGCTATTGTGAGGGACATATATAGTAAGCTTCGGCTCCGTGATGAGGCCTCCCTTTTTCGCTCCCCCTGATAAAAGGTAATGGCCGTAAAGCTACTCCGATCATTGTCGAGAACGCTTTCGACCCATTCCTTAACATGGCGCTGCGCCTTTAATACCGAGCGAGTCCCGTCCGATACGGACAGGAAAAGTCGCCGGCGGTGATTGTTCACTACGAGCGCGGCACCGGCCAATGAGTCCAGGCCGCCGCTCAGCATTACGACCTCATCGAGTGCGGGTAGCTCAATGGGCAGGGTCGTTTGAATTGTAGGCACTGAGGGCACGTTCTGGGCTTGCACTAAGCTGACTGTCCAGTTGTCCCCGGTTAGCCATGTTAGTAGGCGCTGCATTTCAGAGACCAAGCTGCTACTCCAACGGTCGGGCTCTTCGATTTGCACGGTTATGCTGATTCTTCTGGAGAAGCTGCGAGGTCGCGCTGTTAGTCTATCCGCCAAATAAGCAGCGCAAGCAATTCTCATAAGATCGTTCGCAGCCGTTGAGGTAAGACCCAACTCGTGGCCGCTCCAGCTTATACTCGTGTGTACCGATTCGGTCGTAGGTGTGTGTGACCACCACCTTAGTGGGTGTGCGCCCGTAACTGTGGGAGTGGAGAAATCGGGAAGCAGCTCGAATTCTTTCACTACGCTGACCTTATGAGCTCTAGGGCCTGCGCGGTAAGTCGGGCGGTGTGGTTTGCAAATTCTTTGGGGCTTAGCCGGCCGCTTGGGAACGAAAGATTTCGTACCTTACTTTTGAGCCAGCGTTTGAGCTGGCGTTCGGCTTGAATAATCCGGTCTGCGCTCAGCTGCTTCTTCACCTTCACCGTCAATAACTCGACTACGCCAAGCTCGAAAATCCAATTAGCAATGAACGATTGCACTGTTTGTTCTGCTGTCGGTGGTGTTTCGGCCGCCAAGATTGCTTTTAGCTGCTCAATAGTTACTTTCTTTAAGGCATGATCATCGGGGTGAACTCCATCGCCCACAACAGCTGTAGCTAGCCGTTCGCATTGCTCGGCTGTCGATAAGCCCCTTAGCTCGTCCATATTGAGGCCAAGTTGGCCAAGAGCGGCAGCGTCGCCGCTCCGAAGGGCGTATGCGCCGCTTATGGCTGCGCCGGCGCGTGCGGCTCCGGCTGCTACTTGGCGACGTGTTGACCGCTGGCTTCGCTCGCCGCCGCCACTGCCATCGCTACCACCGTCCTGGCCACCAGAACCGTGAGAAGAGTGGCCTCCCCTGCCAAACCCAAGAATGTCCGATAATTCAAACCCGGCGTTTGCGTGCTGGCTTACTGCTTCATCCCGCAAAAGAGCAGACGCAACGGCTGAGCCGACGCCATCTACTGATATTTGGGGGTTTGAAGGAGCGGCTGGTTGAGTGTCGCCGGAGCCCCCTTCTCCTACGAGCTCAAGAAATCGTTCTCGCGCTCCCTTCCATTCTTTTGAGCCACTGCCACCATAGCCTGAAGACGTACCCATTAGGCTTGTGCGTCCATTCTGGCTGCATTGGCCACCATAGGGTCAATTGTGGTGTCCGCCGCCAACTCTCCTGCTAGCGCCCGGATTTCTGGCTGCTCGGCGTTTGCGATCTCCACAGCCATACCGGCGTCTAGCCGGCTCCAGCAGCTTTCGCGAATACCGGCGGCAATATTGCTTGCAAGCTCGGGATTGGCTTTAGCTAATCCTAAGGCGGAGCTCACTATGCCCTCGATACTATCGGCCCGTCGGGCCGATCCAAAGAGCGCCGTTATGATCGCCAATTTCTCCGCAGAAGCTAAGCCGGCGATTTGCTGATGTGCGCCGCGGCGGACCGCCTCCGAAGTGCTGGCTAGATCTTTGACGTGCTTGGCGTTTTGGTCGTTGAGTACGGCCCCGGATACGATGTCGGTGAGTGAGGCTGCTAAGGCTAAGTAGTTGTCTAGGGATTTGCCGGCAAGTGCGGGTTCTGTAGCGGCCCAATCTCGTGATTCGGCAGTCACCTTTTCTGGCTTGTCCTCGTTTTCCCCTCGCCCCCATGCCTCCCAGTTGGCTAGTAGTGCTTCTCGGTCGGCCGCAGCCGTGCCAACAAAGGTTTCAAAGTCTTTAGAGTAGCGGTCTTCCAGGAGGTAAAGTTTGGCGAGTATGCCCGGCTCAAGCTCGATGCCCTGGGCGCGTGCCACCTCATTGCGAATGGCAAAGGCGTTGAGGAAGCGTTTAACGTAACGCGGGTTCGAGAGCTTTTGGGCGCTCATCCCTTGGGCCAGGCGTGCTGCTAATTGCAAAATGCCTTCGTGGGGCCTGTGTTCGAGCCTGTCTAGGTCGCCAAGCAATGGATAAGTACCAGATAGGCGGCGCTGCTGGGCATGCTCTAAGATGGGAGCGACATCATTATCGCCGGCGCCGGCAATGACGAGAAGGAGAGCGATGTAATTCTCTGCTTCAGATAGCGTCAGGCGTGGGAGAGATACGGGTAGCTGGATAATTTTTTCTAGGTAACGAGAGGCGAAGACGTCGCTGCGGCCGGTGGCGTCCAAACTGGCTGCAATGGCGTCGCTTACCATGTCCCGGTCGGCCGCCAAAATGAAAGTCATCTTAGGTACCGACAAGAACAGTTTAATGGCTTCGAGTGTGGCCATCACTGCGTCGGGTAAGCATCGGTCGAGATCGTCAACGAGAACGATTACGCGTTTAATGTCAGGCATCATGCCCAGGAATTCACCAAAGCTCGACCGGAAACCCGTCATTGATTCGGGTTTTTCGCGGGCTTTAGGGGTGAATGCTTCGACGATTTCCTTCGGATTCCATTGCATGGTGATCGCGCCCTTGGCGACCATGGTGCCGACCCGAGCCCAACTAATGCGATTCATCAGCTCGGTCGCCTTTTCTTTGAGCGGGGCATTGCCATCAAAGTGGTGCTCTAAGGTACTGATCACCTCGGCAATAAGACTGCCGCGGACGTCACCAAAATCATCAAACTCCCAAGGGTTTACCCGAATGACAATGTACTCGGGCTTGGTCGATAGTTCCTCTTCCAGTAGTCCGAGCATGGTAGTTTTACCGCCGCCCCATGGCGAGTGGATTCCAATGGTCAGCGGGTCGAGTTTTTCAAGTTGCAGTGCTTTGGTGATTGGGTCGGCTACGGTTTTGAAGCCGAGCAAGTCTAGGGTTGAGGGGTTGTCGTCCCATAGCGCTAGTCGCGTTGGGTCGAGTGATATTTCGGCCATGTTTCCATCTCCATATGTCGGCCCCAATTATACACCCGCTGATCTGTTGGTGCCCGGATTTTTGCCAGTGTGGAGTGTATTTCATACAGTGGGGAGCACTGGGGGCAAAAAATGGTAGGAAAAATTTTGGGGAAGAAAATTTCTCTGTCTTCGAGTACCTCCCAAAATATCAATCTATATAGGCCGGTGGAACGTGCCTGTTGGGGAGTCTACCCCCCCTACCCTTCCGGCGGTTCTTAAGCCACCAAGCTATAATGAGCCAAGTAAAGCGTTCTAACCTCGTCGATGACGCTGTACCAATGGACTTATTCTTATATCCGGTACTTAAAGAAAAACTCCGCAGTGCGGAGTTTTTCTATTCTCTAACTTGTTCTCGGATGCCCGTGCGCTGCGTAGTCGTCAAGCAATTTTTTCTGCTCCGCATTTGATTGCGTTACGGCCTGTTCAATTAGGCGCTTCTGGTCCTTAGCTTTCAGTTCGTAGAAGTGATCGTCGGTTTTGGCGGGAGAGAACAGTTTGATAAAGTTGCGCAGCATGCGTTTCATATTAGCTTCTCCTCTAGCAGTGCCCTAGTATAAGGGACTTTTATGTAATGATCAACGTTTGTAATATTTATTTCGTATTTATATTGTAACGTATCGGCGTTCTTGTTTATTAGATAAAGATGTACCTTTTCGCCAAATTCCGCTTTGCAGCGGTTTACATTTTCTCTGGATGAGAAATACGCGTTTATAAAGGTCTCCTTAGGAACCATTCGTCCCTCGCGCAGTTCACGCGCCTTAGCAATGTCCCAAGCTACCAGTGGGTCTTGGTGGACATAGAATAGAACTATTGGCTGTCGGCGATGCTTTACAGATCGTTCAATATTTTGGCGCGCTAAATCGTATTTAGCAAAAGTGCCATCAAACAGAAAACTAAGGTCTTTATCAAAGGCGTGATCTAAAATTTTTTGAACTGCCAATGATGCTGCGCCTTGTACTGCATCAGAATTATTACCGGTATATCCGGGAATGGTGGCTCGTATGTCATCGGGATCAATCCGCAGTATCCCACTTACGCCATGGACTTCCCTATATCCATATAGGAAGTTGCGTGACCACTCAGTTTTGCCGGCGCCCGGCGAACCGGCCATGAAGAAGGTTTCCGGGTTAGTGCTAGGGGTAAATTCACGTGGGTCGGCGAACTGCTCAATCAGCTTGTGTCTGTTCGCCTTGACGAATGTAATTGCATCTTCTGATAAACTCATGCTTTTATCATATCAGGCTGTATGGAATTACCGGTTTTTCTTGTTGCGGTTCGAACATCTGTGACCAGCGGTACCATGTAGCCTATGCTTATTGTTTTGCGGACCCTTAGTTTTATTTAAGTGTAACTTTGGCTGGCAATTGGTTATTATTTAAGGAGCATGGAACGTTATCCTCTAATTGCATATCTTGATGATTGTCTGACTGATAAAGTTAGAAATATTCAAATGGACCTGAGCCGGAAGACCGGCTCGCGAGGCTGCCTTGAAGCATGGGAGCCACACATTTCCGTGGGGTCGGAAGTTCGCCTTAGCGAGACCGAGGTGCCGTCGTACGTTGATGATCTTCGCGGTGCCGCCGTGGGTATAAATCCTATCACGATGAGGATACAAGGGTTTGGTTTTATAGATGACTGGGCAGGCGCCAAGCTACCGGGTAACACACCATACGGCGTCTACTTGAAAGTTGTGGTTTCTCCCGAGTTGTTGCGCCTTGCCGAGGTTTTACGCTCGGTTTCGGCTTCCAGAAACGTCTACTTTGAAATGCCTTGGCCATATCGGCCGCATGTAGCGGTGGCCTATAAGGACCTAACGCATCAAGGATATATGATCGCTAAGGAGATGCTTGAAAAAGCAGTATTTGACGAAATTGCTGTACTTGATACTTTTTCCTTGGCAAAGCATAACGAGATCCGCGATGATAATAAACGAAACATAGACATATCTTTAGCCGGTTAGCGCTTCACGTCCCAGGGCACTTGTCTTTGCGACCTGATTCTTGATTTTGGTTCGCAACGCCTCCGCTAAGGGGTACCAATGGATTATTTGGCTCTGCGGAGCAAGCTTCAAATTTAACACGCATACATAGAGTCAAGCTCGTTTTCGTTGTAGGTGGCCAGTATGTCGCCGGAGGTTGGATCAAACTCCTTGATCGGGCCGTATTTTGCAATATAGCCACTTTTTACTCGGTCGAATTCGTCGAGCGAAGCAAGATTATCGCCGTAGCTTAGATGCCAGTCCTCGCCTACATACAGCGTGAGGTCACTCAAGCCAGCGGCAACTTGCAGGAGCTGGCGGTTATACCATTGGCTGGCTGTTAGGAACGGGGTGCGGGGGAAGACGATGGCTCCGCCGTCCGGATAACCGTGGCCAAAGTCCAGTAGGTTGCCGCGCAGATCGCTTAGGAAGACGTCTACCGCCGCACCACCCTTGTGGGAAGACAAGCGTGGTGTATAGGCGGTTTTGCTTTTAGATTCTGCCATAATTTGAGATTCGCTCCAGCGAGGGTGCACAGTCCGGGTACGATGGACCCGGCGCCTGAACATGCTCTCTTGCACACCAACTGGACGGAATGCTTCCTCAAAATGTAGCTGTAGGTCTAGGGTTTTAAGCAGCTGGCCTAATATGACTAGTCGATCAGCGAAGCCTTGGCGAGCCCAGAAAAGTTGCGGCCTGCCTGCCCATTCGCCAGCGACGTCTGGGTATGGAAGCTTACTAAAGGATGCTCGAAGCCCCTGACTATTGAAGGCTGATGGCAGGTGCACCAGTTTTTCGTAGGACTCTTGGATCGGGACTTTGGCCAACTCAGCTTGGATTTTGAGGCAGTAGTTTGAGACCGTGTCGGTCTCTTGATCGTTGATCGCGCTTACTTGTTGTGCGGTGAGGGGGTGCTTGAGGAAAGCGACTGGCTGGTAGTAAACGGCCGGTTTGTCGAGTTCTATGGTGCCTGGGTGTTGGGCGATCAGCCGGTCGCACAGGCGCTCGAAGGCCTTGAATTCGGCGATAGTCGGGGCGATAAACTGCAATCCATAGCGCTGCTGTTTTTCTTCGATATCTGGGATTAACAGTGGTTCGGCGATGATTCTAGGTGCACTCATACGAGCACCTTGCCGGCTTCGCGCTGAGCGAAGAAGGCTGTTAACAGGCCATTGCTTAGCACTTCCAGGGTGTCGATGATGCGGTCGTCGCCCGATGAGTCACCAAAGATTAGCGGGAGCTCGGTGCAGCCGAGTATTACCGCATCTAGTCGTTCATTGCAGATGAATGCATCGACTTCGTCGCGAAGAAGCCGACTGTCCGCTGGGGTCGAGCTCCCTTTTAGTTGTTTAATTATCTGTTGTTCGACTTGGTCGGCAAGCTGATGCGACGGGCGGATGATAGTGGCTGTGCCGCCGACAGCCTCGTCGTAAAGGGTCGAGGACAACGTACTGGGTGTCGCTAAGAGCCCAACGCGCCGACTCCCCCGTTCTTTGATAGATTGGGCTACCAGTTGCGGGATTGAAACGAACGGGACAGTTGTGGTCGCCTGCAGAGCGGGCAGCATTAGGTGGGCGGTATTGCAGGCTATTGCATTAATCGAACTGCCGGCGAGCTCGAGCTGGCGGGTGTGTTGGATGAGGATCTGTTTGGCTTCTTCGAGGTGGTGTTTGTTTGAGATGAAGTTGGGCACGGGTACTGAATGTAAGACGATCTCGGGGAAATCGGTATCAGAAGAGATCCGAATAAACCGCCCGGTATCGCGAACAAGCAATTGCACTAAGTGTGCACTTGCCTGGGGCCCCATGCCACCGAGAATGCCGATGGCAGACATAAGTGGCTCCTATGAATTGGTTTACGAAATATAAAAATGGTAAAAAATAAAATTAGGCGCTTAGGCCCAATAGTAGGCACGGTGAGCAAGCACGGTGGCGGTCGGCTGAATTGTGCTGCTCAATTTCATGCGACTATTATATCATAACCAGAATGTTTGTCTACATGGATGTTACATCCGAGCGCGGGCATTGGTTCGCAACGCCTCCGTTAAGGGGTAACATTTGGACCGGGCTAATTGACGGCTTTGTGAAGCCGTTATTTTAGTTCTGATAATTGAGGGTACGGGGTTAGATTTGAAACCATGGCTGTATAATCAAGGCATGACACTTAAAGATAAGTTAGATCCTTTATCAACTGCCCTAATCGTAATAGATATCCAAAATGACTTCTGCTCCCCTTCCGGCTTGATGTCTGGCCTCGGAAAAGATGTATCAGCTATGGACGAACTGGTTGATGGCATCAAAAAGCTTATAGAAATATGCTCCTCTTCTAATTTGCCTGTTCTTTACACTCAGCAAATCTATGATCGATCGAAGTTGAATGAGTTGCAAAAAGAGCAATATGACTTGGATAGCAAGCTTATTACCTGCGATATCGATAGTGACGGTTGGAAATTTTATAAGCTTGACCCGAATCCTGAGGACGTTTATCAGAAATATAATTACAACATATTTTCAAATCCCGCTTTAGTCGAGAGGCTAACAAACTCGGGGATTAAGACGATAATGGTTACAGGTGTTTCAACCCAAATATGCGTTGAAACAGCAATACGTAACGGATTTGATCTTGGTTATAAAATCGTGGTACCTGAAGATCTTGTAGGTACGACATCTAGTGATTCTCAAACGCAGGAGAGAACGCTGAACCTCGTAAGAAGAACCTATGGGGCTGTATGCAGTTTTAAAGAAATATCTGATCTGTTGTCTGGCTATTAACTTTAATGAGGGCAGTTCGAGCATCGTGACGGTGGTGTGCGATTTGGATCGAACTAGTTGACGGCTTTGTGAAGCCGGAGTGCGGTTCGACCCTGAAGCTCGCTCCGCACCGATAGGTGTGAACGCAGTTTGTGGCCGCATTTGTACTGGATAAGTGGGTCAGTTTAGCCTTATCAGTTCAGCTCTGCGAATTAGCCGGCAGTTATGCCAAGATTCCCGAAATGGCAAGGGCAGCAATGGCGCTGCTGGCCTGCCAATGGCGGTCGAGGATCTGTTGCTTAAGTTCTTTTGCTGAGACCACCTCGAACGAGATGGTTTCAGTGTCTTCGTGTTGAGGCGCAGTAGTGAGGACAATGTCTTTTGCTCTCACCACATATACCTTGTGGATATCTTTGCTGGGGTAGTCGAACAAAATTCCGAGATCTTCAAAGTCGCCGCCGGTGTAGCCGGTTTCTTCGGTAATTTCTCGTTTGGCTGCTTCTATGGGCGATTCGGTAGCTTTTTTATGACCGGCGGGTAAAGTTTTTAATATTGCCCCCGCACCATGCTTGTATTCATTTAATATGAGGACGTTATTATCTTGATCGGTGGCCACGATCATTACGATTGACGGTTTTTCAACTACGGTAAAATCATCGAGGATCTTACCGTTTGGGAGCTCCACTTTATCCTCGTAGACGTTTACAAAACGAGATGAGTAGACTTTTGTTCGATTGAGTAGTTTCCAAGTATTCATATGCATAGGGTAGCATTTTGGGTTCTCAACTAACTAGTAATAGTAAGGATACAGCTATGGGGCCTGGTTTTGATCCGAGTAAATGAAAGGCCCCGCTGGCTGCGACGCTCTTCCATGTAGTGGGTGGCGTCGCCCCATTGGGGCGTTGTGGTTGTCACGTTGGAAATACTTCGCAGGCTGCGAACCATTTCGGACTTCCTTGTGGGGAGTCGATGACGGCGCAAAGCGCTTCATCGAGTTCCATTGGACGGTGGGTGCCACGATAGGTCTCCTCGATGCGCCAGAGCAGGAGCAGAAGCCCGTACATTTCGCCGAATTGAACCATTTCACTGCGCTTCGGTAGTCGGTCGCCGTAGCCGCGGAGGATTTCTCGGAGATCATCAGCGGAAAAGCTGCCTATACTCGCGGTTTGGGCGAGGTCGGCAAAATCGCAGTGGAGCGGTCCCGGACTTGCAAAATCAAAGTCGAGGATAGTGATTCGCTTGCGTGAAAAGAGCAGGTTGCTCGGACCGAGATCCCCGTGCAAGAACACCCGTGGAGTCATGCTATCGAGCAGTTGGCGAAATCGCAAAGTAGTGGTTTGTAGCCTGTCGTCTACTAACCGGACGAGATCCGGGCGATCGTGCCAAGGATGCCTGGGATCGTTACGAATGGCTTCACTAATGTTGCGCCACCGCAAATCGCGATGGGCCACTTTGAGGTCGATGTGCTCGGGACCTCCAGCTATGGCTGCATCATGGAGCCTCCGTAATGCAACGCCGAGCCGAAATAGCGACTTACGGCCTCGAGGTTGATGTATCCCTTTTTCCCAGCACCAGAGTGATACCGGGACAAGCTCGCCGTTCGGAGCCTTCACTATTGTAATGTTAAGGCTGAGCGGTCGGCAGGCAGGGACGGACTGGGCGATGAGCGTTTTGGCCAGACTCAGCTCGTTGGCCATTCGTTCGGCTTGCGCGGGCTGACCAACCCGGATTGCAAAACTTAATCCAAGGTGATCCTGAGCGCGATACACGACGTTTGTGCCAATTATGCCGGGTCCAACAATGCTCCATCCTTGCGCGTTTGCTACCGTTTGGGCGGCATAAGCGGACAGGGCGATCCATCGTTGAAACGGACTTTCCGGGACTTTATTCATCTCGAATCACCTTCAATCTTGTTGAGTAGAGAATATATGGGTGGTTGTGCGAAATGAGTAATAAAAACTATAGCATAATAACTTTCAATCAAATATACTGGCTGCATGATGCATAAAAACGCTTTGGGGTCGCTAAAACGACTAACGGTTATCGTGATCATTGGTCTAGTAGGTGTCGGAATTTGGTATTTATATTTAAATAGATCTGTGGCTGTAAAAATTAATACTGCCGCCCCAACTTCTGCTGCCCCAACTCCTGTTGGCACAGTTAGTACCGTTAGTGCAAAAACTTTTAGCGGGACGATAACGAGTATGAATAACGGTTGCGAGTCAGACGGCAGCTGTTCGATCACGGTCGATAAAAAGGTTGTTATTACCGGCGGGGGTCTGGCGGCTACCGAAGCACAGAATACTTACGGCAATCTTGGTAGAAATGGTGGAAATTCTCGGTTTAAAGTCGGCCAGATGGTCGAAGTGTATGCTTTGACTACTGACAGCGGATATACGCTTCAGGCCTGCAGTAGTTGTTACGTTCGATAGTATTATGGCTTATCGCTTGAATCTGTGAGATTAGCTAAACATATACTCATGTAGGTCTGTTAAGTTGCCTGAGTTGCGAAAACTTGGCAACGGCTGACTCACCACGACCAGGGGTGAGCGGCACGACAGAAAGGGAGTGGTGACTGATGTCATCACAGGGCAGTCGGGAGATCGGCCAGACGACGGCGACCGTTCGGAAACTCATCTCAGAGGCGCTGAACGCAACCGCTGGGAAGATCGCGCCTGGAGATCTGAAGCAGCAGACCAAGGGCGGAAGCACGAAGCGGACCGGCACGCAGAAGAAGACTGGCCAGCGGAGGCAGACTTCGGCATCCGGCAAGCGCAGCGGCGCCAACTCCGCGAACACACAGTCTCGCCGCGGTGGCGAGGGCAATCGCAACAACGGGCGGACCGGGACGCAGCGTCGTAAGTCGGGCAATACCCCACAGATGGCGGCCTGGGAGATCCCTGGGTCGGAGTGTCCGCCGATCGATTTTGCCGAGGGCGAGATCGCGGAAGCGTTCGACTGTGTCGAGAAGCTGATTGTTGACTTCTTGCCGGCCGGCATGGCATTCGTCAACCACCTGGCAAACTGCCAGCCCTACCGGAGCCTCGGTCGGGCGCAGAACCTGCGGACGCTACTGCTGATGCAGAGTCCGACTCGGGCATCACTCCTGAGCGCATCGCATTCTGCGGCCAGCATGCACGATGCTCAGATCCGCGAGGACTACTTGTCGGCGCGGTTGGCTTTGTTGGGGCAGCGTTACCTGTTGCTTCTCGAAGGCGCGATGCCGGTGAACCAGAGTACGGACGAGATGATCAACGAGCTACTGAAGATCGCCGGTGAATTCGGCGATCTGAACCACCCGCGCCGTGAGGCCTACGCGCGCATCATCGCCGCCGACATCTTCAACGTCTTCAAGCGGAACTTCACCCGGGCGAAGGAGGAGATGGTGAGGGCTATCGCGTTGTTGGCGGTGGTCTTCCAGGCCGACGAGGCAGTTGATCTCAGCGTGTTGATGACCAGAATCGCCAGCAGTGGCGATGAAACTCTGGCGGCTCGCACGGTCGGCAGCTTGGGCCTCAAGGTCGGTCACGACGGACAGCTGGCTGCCCCAGTTCGTACGGACTCGGCGAACTTTCAGGGCTAACAACAAGCGCTTCCGGTAACGGGGGCAACGCTCAATGATGGGCGGCTGGGGATCACTTCCCCGGCCGCCCCTTAGCTATTTGGGAACAATTTGGGTGTTTTTATGAGGGTTGTGGCTTAGAAGTCTCTCGAAATTGATAAACTTTCCCAGTCACTAGGCATTGTCAAAAGTGTAGGATTGCTCTGTTGTTAATAAACTAAGGGGGCGTGTATGGGTCATATATTATATAAATTGGCTGGTGCTGCGGCGATGAGCGCCGTTTGGACGATTGGCGCTTCGGCGTCCGGTCACGACGGGCAGTCGAATTCGTGGCAGTCCGACCGAGGATCACCAAGCGGATATAGCCAATCGCAACATCAATCTCAAAACGACAAAGCGCCGAACTATAGCGGCAAGTCGGATTACCAGAAGCCGGTTGAGTACAAGCAGCCGGTGAAGCAGGACAACTATAAATCGCAAAACTCCAGTCACGATACAAATTATGGCAAAACCGATAACTATCAGGGTAATCAAAAAGACAATAAGACGCAAAATTACCAGCCCGCAAAGGTATATCAGGCAGATAGCCACCAAAACTATCAGCAGCCGGTTGAGCGCACGAGCTACAAGCCGGTGGTGAAGTATGATACGGCGAAGGTTGATAACAATTATCGTGATATCAAAAACGGCGAGCGAGGGAACGATTACCGGCCGGTGGTTTATTCGAACCACGATGCCGTCAAGGATAATTACGGCCGCGGAAATGCGAAAGTTGTCTATGACAAAGTCGGTCGAAGCGACGATCACCAGTACGGCAATAACGGTCGGGACTATGATAAGAATTACCAGAAATATGCAAAGAAGGATTACCACCCGGTAGTCTACCAGAAGCACGATTCAGATCATATGAATTACCGTGCCGATAACAACAGGAATGACAATTATTGGGCCAATTACAGGGCGGTTGCGTATCGGTACCCAACGTACTGGACTGTAAGCTATTCGACCAATTACTGTAATCCGGTGCATCGGGTGAGTTACGCCAAGGTTCATCACCAAAAAGTTCAGGTGCATAAGGCTTATGTCGTCAAAACAAGCTGTTCGAAGGTGCACGAGGTATCCTGCGGGTACGCAGTACATCAGGGTAACCGTTGGTGCGGCGCCATGTTTGGTTCGAGTTACCGCGCCTAGCGGCAGCTAAGTTTGAACGAACTCTCGTTGTACTCCCGGAATAGATGAGTTTGCACCTAATAGGAAAAGGCCGCCGTTTGGCGGTCTTTTTTGGTATTTTTCGGGTTTGTTGGTTCTAGGCTAGAAGTCGTCAGAATGCTTGAGGGTTTCGGCGAGGGCGGCAGCGAGGCCGGGAGCGCTGGGACGGTCGGTATCACCGAGGGTAGAGCCGGCCTGGGCTATCAGATAGGCGCCGGTGGCCAGACCAGCCGTGGGATTGGGGCGGTTTTGGAGCCAAAAGGTGCTAAGGGTGCCATAGAACAGGGCTGGGGTGAGGCTGAGCCGGTAGTTGACAGGGGTCACAATAAGCTCGGCGCCGGCTGACACAATTATTTCGGTGCCGTACACGACGTAGGCGCAGGCGCTGGCGGCGGCGAGGTTTTGGACGATTTCAAGCTTATTGATGAGGCCGGCACCCTGTCGGATTTGGATGGCTATGCCGAGCACGCCGCAGAGCTTGAAGACCTCGGCCATAGTGAGGATGATGAGCGCGCGGGGGTTGTCGGTGACGGCGGTGATGTTTTGGCGCATGGCGGTGAGGCCTTCGTCGATAAGGACGAGGGGGCGGTCGACTTCGGTAACGAGGCGTTCTATAAGCATAGCCGTGTTGGAATTGTTGGAAATACTGGCGCCAATGACGACGGCGTCGGACTCTTCGCTGAGTTCCAGGATGCGGCCTAGGGCGTCGCGGCCGAGCGAGCCGGAGGTACTGGAGGCGGCGTAGGCGGTACCGGATGAACCGCCGAGGAACTTGGCAAGGTTGTCGGGCAATACGGCCACGGCCTCCCCGACTCCGGCGGCGACAGCGAACTGGTGAATGGCAGTGGGGAGGCTAAATTCGCCCGAATGGCCGCCCACGATTAAGAGCCTTCCCCCACCGCTGCGGGTGATGGGACGGTTATACAATACCTTCGGGTACAGAGGTTTATCGGTTTGGCGAATAAATTGGGGGGTTTCGGGGCTCATATGGCTACACCATAGCACAGGCTAGACATTGGCGGTCGGGCGCGGGGCAGCGGTCGAGCGTCGGGTATGCCCATGGACGGACCGGCGGTAGCGGCGTTCGGCCGTGGCATCGGCGTAGAAGGCCACGGGTCCATGGACGATAACCGGCTCGCGGCCGGTGCGCTTATCCGTAGTGATGATGGCCTCGATAGCGAAACGTTCGATAATCCATTCGCGGTACGGTGTGACCTCGCAAATAGCGGTGATGCGCCAGATGTCGTCGTCGATTTGCTTGATTTCGGAAATAGTTAAGGGCTTAGGGATGGTGATGGGGCTAGAGGGAATGACCTTGAAGGCTTTGCGGATGATCTGTTCGCCGAGTTCGGGATCGCTCACGAAGGTTTCGATGGCCATCGTGTGCGAGGCGGCGGCCGAGACACGGACGGCTTGAATGTGTTGATTGTGGACCCAGATGACTTCGCCGTTCATGCTGCGCAGCTTAGTGGCACGCAAAGTGACTTGTTCGACAACACCGCCGAGATGCGGAAACGGCTCGATAACAACGTGATCGCCGACGTTGAACCAATGTTCGGCAATCATCACGAAACCGTAGGTGACGTCCTTGAGCAGCGGCACGAGTGTTGCCCCGCCGAGGAGGACAAAGACGGTACTGGCGCCCACGATGGCGATCGGGGCGGTGGTGGGGTTGGAGAGTTTCCAGGCCGCAACTAGGGCGCCGATAACCACGACAACCCGGCCAATGGCGACGCCAAGACTCAGAAATGTTTCGAGTCGGCGGGTGCGCAGGAAGCGCTCGCTGGCGGGGGTGGACTCCATGCTTTTGGTGATGCTGGCGGCCAGAGCAGGCGCCATGCGGGCCATAATTTTGTTGAAGAAGTACGCCATCAGTAGCGCGACCCCGAAGCTCAAAATTATATGAAACTCGCCCCAATTGGGTGCGAGCGGGGCGAAGAATTGCTGAAAGCTGTGAGTGAGATAGTCGATAGGCACCATATCATTGTAACGCTTGAGCTACAGATCTGTAACCCTGCCGTAAAACCGGTAAATAGCAAAATGCTCGATTTTATAGTAAAGTCCTTATCGTCTATGTACTCTCGGTGTTCTCGATCTAAGGATGTGTATTGTAATGCTCGGAATACCATATTCCTCCTCTGATTTCGACTCGGCGTTGGTGAACATGTCTTACAGTATGCACTGGGATGCCGCCCGTGTAGTGGGAATAACTCTCAGCGCACATTCGGAGCAGATATCGGATAACGTCGAGTGTTACGTAGAGAACCTTCAGTCCAGTCTGGCTCGAATTCCGGCTGCGGGAAGCACCAAGACCAGGAGTAAATCCATGGTGGCCGGCAACTACAGCTCGAACCCCATGGCCTGCAGCCGGATGAACTGGATCATGCTCGCGAGCTTGATGTATCATCTGGCGGGCTATAACTCTTCGCTCATGGTGCAGCCGAGTGTGGCTTTAGTGGCGTACGAGGCATTGGTTGCCGGCGCCGAGGAGATTGAGGCCTATGGTGATGCGGCCGTTGAGCTGAATTCCAGGGTCGGGAGTATGGTGGCCTTTTCGATCGCAATCGCAGAGAGCTTTGTGGCTCTTGCCCACTTCACCGATTCTGAGATTTCGGAGGAGGCCGGCGACTCTGTTGAGGTTGGCTGATTCACTGACTCACCGGGGCAGCACGCTGCCCCGGTGAGGAGTCATTAATGCAATTATTTTTTATAGAAGCCATGTATGCTAGATGTCTATGGATCAAGCACTAGCGCTCGAAATAATGATGGCGGGCGAAAGCGTGCTGCTGACGGGGCCAGCCGGCTCGGGTAAAACGTACGTGTTGGCGGAATATATTAAGTTGGCCAAACGCGATGGTAAGTCGGTGGCGGTGACTGCAACTACGGGGCTGGCAGCTAGCCATTTGAGTGGCTCGACGATTCATTCGTGGAGCGGGATCGGGATTGCCGATGAGCTGCCGGTGGATTTCGTGCGTAATTTGTCGAAAGCGCGGCACGATATTATGGTAAAAACTGATGTGTTGATTATTGATGAAATTTCGATGCTGCACGATTATCGGCTGGATATGGTGGATGAGGCGGCGCGGTTGGTGCGCAAAAGTGCCGAGCCGTTTGGTGGCATTCAGGTGATTTTGTGCGGCGACTTTTTTCAGCTGCCGCCGGTGAGCCGGGGCGATCAGCGTAATGGCGGATTTGTGGTAGATTCTCATGCTTGGAAAGCGTTGGATCCAGTGATTTGCAGGCTAAGCGAACAACATAGGCAGGATGACGAGGAGTTTTTGACCGTACTCAACGCGCTGCGCGGGGGCGATATTCGTCGCGGCCACGCTCAGACCTTGCTCGATCGGATGGACGCACCGTTGGAAGGGGCGGTAACCGAGCTGCATACGACGAATGTAGATGTAGATCGGATAAACGAGGCGCAGCTGGCAACGATTGAGGGTGAGGAACAGAGCTATCAGATGACGACGACGGGCAAGGCGAATTACGTGGATTCGTTGAAGCGTTCGTGCCTGGCGCCGGAGGTTCTAACCTTGAAAATTGGCGCCTTGGTGATGTGCATTAAAAACGCCCAGGACAAGAAATACGTGAATGGTTCTCTGGGGGTGGTGACAGATTTTGAAACGCTCACCGGATATCCGACGGTGGAGCTGCGCAACGGGCGGACTATAACGATGTTGCCGGATTCGTGGGAGCTGCGCGACGGTGACAAAAAGCGGGCTTCGCTGACGCAGTTGCCGCTGCGGCTGGCCTGGGCCATTACGGTGCATAAGAGCCAGGGTATGACGTTGGACGCGGCGCGGATTGATCTGCGTCGGGCGTTTGTGCCGGGGATGGGTTACGTGGCGCTATCGCGGGTGCGCAGCTTGGCGGCGCTGAGTTTGGTGGGAATTAACAAGATGGCGCTGAAGGTTTCACCCGAGGCGCTGGCGATGGACGGGGTGTTGGGGGTCAAAGGTGAGGCGGATGCGCAGCGGTTTGGGTATCTGGCCGAAGCGGCGGCCAAGCGCAAATTGGCGCCCGAAAAGCCCGCCAAGACCTCAAATTGGGCCAGTAAACTCGAAGGTATGCGGGCGACTTATCCCAATGCGTTTAAGCCCTGGCCGGTGGCCGATGACGATAAATTGAAGACATTATTTGAGGGCGGGAGCGGGCTGGCCGACATCAGTACGGCGCTGGGGCGTCAACCGGGTTCAATTTCGGCACGGCTTAAGAAGCATTTTGGCGACGATGTAGAGGTGGCGCGGTAGGTGCTATTCCTCGCGCATGTCCTTGATGGGGTTGCGGCGAAGATTGGTGAGCAGAGGCAGGATGGCGCTCGCAAGGCCGGTGACGACGGCAAAGACGTAAATACCCAGGAGATCGAGCAGGTTGAGCCCGAACAGATGGAAGGTTTTATCGGCGTTAGGGCTATTGAAGGCCAGAACCGCTTGGATCGATAAGGTCGGGCTGAGTTTGGAGTTGATTAGGATGGCGATCCCCATTCCGATGACTAACGATATCAGGAAGGCCAGCGAGGCCAGTAGGCCGGCGTAAAGGAGGTAGATTTGGGCGATATCCAGACGTTTGGCGCCCACGGCTCGAAATACGCTGGTTTCTTTCCGGGAATCGGCAATAATTTTGCCGACGGTGCCCATCATGATGATGGCGGAGATGGCGGCGATTACAAGAAGTACCCAGCTGAGAAAGTTCAGGAAGCCAGCCTTGGAGTCATAGAGGGCGGCCAGTGGGTTGCCAAAAGGCGTCAGGAAAAACTTATGGTCTTTGCCGCAGCCGGCCGTGGGGTCGGTTGAGTTGGTGGTTATTCCGGCTTGGGGCTGGCACATACGTTCATCCAAAAATCGTTTTTGTTCGGTACGTCCGTTGAATTCTGCATAGACCAACTCGCTGTTGGGGCTATTTTGGGACTGAGAGCCAAGGAGTTTGCCGAGGATGGGTTGGTTGGAGGCGGCTTGGTTGGAGATGAACCAGCCAGTTCCGAGTGTGGAAGTTACCAGACTGGATATCATATCTCCAATATCGAAAGCAGATGAGCCGAAGCTTAGTTGGGGTAGGATACCGACGATGCGGAATTTAACGATGGCAGTCTGGGGTGCAACAGCACCGAAAGTAGTCTTAAACTGGTCCATTTTGGCGGCCTGGGCTTTGTCTTCGGCGGAGCGAGTGTCTTTGCTGATAGTCGTCGGTGAGCAGACGGTTGAGCCGGAGGCGTATTGGACCGCTGGCGCAACATAGTCGGTTTTGCCCTTACCGGCGGCAATCTCGTCGGCTTGTTGCTTCACCAGGTTGCGTAGGTCGATTGCTTCTTGGTTACGGTAGCAGACATCAAATGTCAGGTTGCGGGCCTGGCGACGCAAGTCTTTGAGGCGAGTCAGTTTTTCTTGTGAGGTGGCATTATGGCTAAGGGCTTTAAGCCCAAGCAATTTTTCGACGGCATCGACCGGGGCTAAAACGGGAGTAGGGTCGCCGGGAGCCGCGACCAAAGTGGAACCTTCGAGCAAAAACGGTTCCAGCAGCGAATTATCTAGCGTTTGGGTATTGGCGCCAAAAGAATCGAGCGGATCTGGAGTGGGACTATTGCTTTGAGGCCTCTTGATTTCTTTACCGCTCACGATCGGGGTGAGTTCGAAGGAATTGTTGTTGTAATCTGCCAGTCGGCTGCCCGAGTAGATAGCTTTGAGGCCGTAGGGCTTGGCCACAGGCGTTATGGTGTCGATGAGGCTCGTCTGTGGTGCCAGCTCACGGACTGCCTGCCTGGAGGCGGTTTGACTCAGATCGAGATTGAGTTGTTTGGGGCCATCCGGTCCCCCTTCGCTAGTGAGTTTGGGTTCGGTGGTTGGGTCATATGGGATGCCAAGTCGCTTCGCCTCGGCAGTCTTTTTGGCCACAGTTTCCTTCTGGATGGCCTCTGCCCGTTTGATGATGGCGGGATTATTGAGGTAGTTGGTCGTTGGACTACCATAGATGGTGACAATAAATCGGCTCGAAAAGCCATCTTTGGTAAAGGATGTCAGGCTAGCTAAGGTGCCGCGAGCCACCAATGAGCCTGTTACTAGAACGGTGAATAGCAGCCCCGAGACCACGAGTGTCACGATTAATCGGATTCGGCGTGAGCGAAGTTTGGTGACGGATAGAGTGAGGTTGTCTTTGAAGCCCAGCATTAGATAATTTTCCCGTCTCTTAGTGCGATAGTGCGGTCGGCCTGCGAGGCGACTTCCGGATCATGCGTAACGATGATGACAGTGGTGTCGTAGGTGTCACGGACCTTGGAGAAGAGGTCGATAATGGCTCGGGCGTTGGCCCGGTCGACATTGCCGGTGGGTTCGTCGGCCAGAATTATCTTGGGCCGATTGAGCAGGGCGCGGGCTATGGCGGCGCGCTGCATTTGGCCGCCGGAGAGTTCTTTGGGCAAGTGATCCAGGCGGTCGGTGAGGCCAACGGCTTCGGCAAGCTCGGTTATGCGAGTGTCTCGCTGGGCACGCGGTAGGTGCGAAAACATCCCCGGTACGGCCAGGTTGGTCCGGACGCTTAAAAACGGCTGAAGGTAGAAAAACTGGAAGACAAAACCGACGGTAGTGTTGCGGAAGACGGATAGTTTGCGGTCGCTGAGTTTGGCGAGGTCGTGGTTATCGACTTGGACCGATCCGCTGTCGGGCTTGTCGAGTCCGCCGATAAGATTGAGCAGGGTGCTTTTGCCGGAACCGCTGGGGCCGGTGATAGCCACGAACTCCCCTTGGCGGATTTCGAGAGTGGCATCATTTATCGCCCCCACTTTATTGTGGCCCAGTTTGTATACCCGATTGACATTTTTGAGGGCCACAACGACAGCGGCGCCGGATCGGTCGATGTCGGGAGTTTGTGCTCGTTGATTGAATTTGTTGAGGTCGCGCAAGGCTTGTTCGGCGGCCTCAACGTCCCCGTTAAACTCGTCGAGGAGGGCAGTTAGCTTGGCGGTTGTCGATGACGAGGGAGTAGTCACTATTTCAGGACGTCGATAACGGTGGGAGCTAGATCGTTCCAGCCAAAATCAACGTAAAGCAGCGGGTGGGCTAGTTTTTTGGGAACGTCGAAGGAGATTTGCCCCTTAACCGTTTGGCCAGCCCCAATGGATGTTGCCGCAAGCGGGTTCGTTATTCGGATCGAAGGGTGCATTACGAAGGTGTCACCTTCGCGGTCTCGGACGTAGAATTGCGTTGTCGGAGTGAGATCTTGTTTGCCGGCCGAATGGTTGGTGATTGAAACATCCATGATCAGCATGGTGTGGGTGGGATCGATTGTGAAGGCGGGGTCGAAATTGGAATTCTCGGTGACGTTGCTAACGCTGAGTGAATATGCCTTGGTTTCGTCAGTCTGAAGTGAGGTCAGTATATAATTTGAGTTTGGAATTATGCGTGGTGTGGGCAGCGGATTGTCGTGTGTGATGCGGCTTGAAATGTAGGTGGCGTTGATAATGAGCAGAACTATTAAGGCGGTAAGCACTCCGGCCCAGCTCATAAAATGGTCTCGTATTTGGAAGTGTCGATGGTGGATTTTGTTCATAATATGTCCTTAAATTACGGTTTGGTTGCGTCCCAGTACCCGACTAGGTAGGAAAGAATCGAGCTTGCAGTATTGTTGGCGCCGCCCTTGGTGTGGTTGTGGGTGGTCGAGCCGCCGCTGTCTTTGTAGCCGGTAATGGCGGCACTGCCGACGAGGATGGCGTGAAGGTCACGGTTGCAGCTGGAGGTGGCACTTTCGAGCGATCCGGTTTGCTGGCCGCCAGGGTGCTTAGGCCGGAAACCGGTGATATTGATGACTCGGTTGAGATTCCAGCCCCAGCAGTTGCCGACTGATGCATGACCGGCCACGTCGGTGACGCCGTAACAAGGGGTATTGCCGCCACAGTACACGGGGGCTGGGTTGGTGGCGGTTAGGGTAGCTGAGTTGGAGCCGGAGCCGCCGGTATTGGTGCAAGATAATGTGTAGGTGTAAGATCCGGCACTCGCAATGGCTCCGGTGCTAACGCTGCCGGAAGCAGCTTTTGAACCGCTCCACGAACCGCTGGCGGTGCAGCTGGTGGGACTGGCCGTGGCGCTCCAGGTGACCGTGGCGGCGCTGCCGGTGTTGATAGAGGCGGGCGCTACCGAGATGCTGACCACAGGTACGGCAAGTACGGTGAGAACGGCTGATTTTGTATTGGTCCCGGCGGTATTGCTACAGGCCAGCGTATAGGTGAAAGTCCCAGCCGTTGGCATGGCGCCGGTATTGGTGCTGCCGCTGCCGGCCTTGGCCCCGCTCCAGGATCCGGAGGCCGTACACGAGCTGGGGTTGTTGGTGGCGCTCCAGCTTAAGGTGGCACTGCTGCCGGTGCCGATGCTAGCGGGAGATACCGAGATGGTAACTATCGGCGTGACGGCAGGGGCGGTCCCGGAAGCTACGTTTACGGTGGTATTGGCGGTATTGCTGCCGCCGGCATTGCTACAAACTAGGGAGTAGCTATAAGTTTTGACCGTAGTCAGTGCCCCGGTGTTTTGCGTGCCGCTGGCCGATTTGGCGCCCGTCCAATCGCCGCTAGCGGTACAAGAGGTGGGGTTATTGGTGGCGCTCCAGGTGAGCGTTGAGCTGCCGCCAGTAGTAATAGAAATTGGATTAGCCGAGAGTGATACTACGGGTGCGGGCGGGACAGTGACGCTGAGGGCGACGTTGTTGGCAAAGCCCGTACCGCCAGCGTTGGTGCAGGATAAGCTATACAGGTAGGTTTTTGCGGTATTAAGAGCGCCGGTGCCGGCGCTGCCGCTGGCCGCTTTGGCGCCGGTCCAATCGCCGCTAGCGGTACAAGAGGTGGGGGTATTGGTGGCGCTCCAGGTGACAATGGCGGTGCCGCCAACAAATATAGAATTCGGACTAACCGAGAGTGAGACTACGGGTGCGTTAGGTAATACTTGGATAACCGCCGTGTCTATGGTGCTGCCGGTGCTGTTGCTGCAACTTATTGTGTAGGTGTAGGACTTGATGGTGTTCAGAGCGCCCATGGCCTGCGACCCGCCGCCGGTGGCTTTGGCGCCTGTCCAGTCGCCCGTAGCGATACAGGAACTGGGGGTATTGGTGACTGCCCAGGTGAGGGTAACAGCCGTGCCGGGGGTGACCGGTCCTACCGGGTTGCTGGAGAGCGACACAATCGGCAAGTTGGGCGGCGGGTCGACCACCGCAACGGTGGCGGTAGCATAGCCGTTGCCGCCGGAATTGCTACAAGACAGGGTGTAGGTATAAGTTTTGGCGGCGGTCAGGGCTCCGGTGCTAGCCGTGCCGGTGCCGGATTTGATGCCGCTCCAGTTGCCGGAAGCGGTGCAGGAGCTGGGGTTATTGGTGACACTCCAGCTCAGAGTTGAACTATCGCCGGTGTAGAGCGAGGTAGGGGTGGCGGCTAGGCTAACTATTGGCCGCGAAGCCGTACCGCTACCGCCTTGATCTGTTGCGCCAACTCCGACGGTGGCAAATCCGGTGCCGGTGGCGTTTTTGCATGTCAGAGTAAACAAGTAGGTCTGAACGATTGTCAACGATGGAGTGGGTTCGGAGCCTTTGGTCGGCTTAGTGCCGGACCAGTCATCGCTGGCCGTGCATGAGGTTGGATTATTGGTAACGCTCCAGGTGAGGGTGGCTTTGCCGCCGGCGACAACTGAGGCCGGGTTAGACGTGAGGGTGATAACAGGACTATTGGTGCCGGTATTGCCGCCGGTGCCCACGGCAATACCACCGCCAGGTAGGCTGGCCGAGCTTTTGGTATTGCCGGTAGTTTGAATGGGGGTGGGTACAGCCAGGCCAGTGGATTGTCGAAATTTCTGGTTGTTAACGAGAACTGTGTAGACGCTAAAAGCCAAAATTGTGAGGCTAATTATGACCGTAGATATTCCGAGCAAAAATTTCGTTCCCTTGGGCCCCAGTTTTGGCGGCCCAGGCAGAGGTATCGGTGAGCTTGGTTCATTGAGGGTAATAACAACGGGGTCCATAACGATCCTAGAGTTTGATTTGGCTCGGCGTGCTGCCGGCATCTGGTTGGTATATAAACGTCGTAGGTGTTGAGCTAGCTGGGAGGTCAAAGTCGACGTTGAGCGATGTTTGGGCTCCGGCTGCCACGGGGCCGCCAATGTCGATACCGGGGGCAAGGTATTTGGCGGTCAGATTATATTGTTGGCCGGTGCTGGTGCGCAGGAACATCTGGAGTCCGGGGGAGATCTGGATGATATCCGAGGTTAAATTATCGATGTTTAAGGCTACGGTAACGCGTTTGAGGCCAGATACCGAGTCGGTCGGGGCCTGGGTGACGTCCTTAATGGTCAGAGCATAGGCGGCGGTGCGAGCCGTTCGATTGGCGGCTGTTGTTTGACTTAGCACGTTGCCGTGGTGCGGCGTAGTAAACGAATTGAGCATGATAGTAGCTACAATTAATACACCAACCGATGAGGCGACACTGATGTGCGCTGCTTTGTAGAGATGATCGTGTTTGGCCAAGGTCATCGGATTATTTCTTCACTCTTATGACGGATATTGATAGGATTTTAGCATAACTGGTATAGGTGTTCAACGCAGCGAGAACGGAATAACTCCCCCGCTCCAGATTCCGTCGACGTAAAGTTTGGTTGGGGCAGTTTTTGACGCGGCATAGCTAATTTGTCCGCGAATGGTTTCACCCGGCAAGAGCTCTCCGGCGCGGAACGGTTGGTTGAGTTCGTAGGGGGTCAAATAGGATACTTCACCAGTAGCGGTCTTGAGGTAGATATCGCTGGCCGGCAAGATGTTGATGGGTTTGTCGCTGGTGTTGGCGACGGATAGGTCGACAATGACGTAGTGTTGGCCCGGCGGAATCGGGAAGGTCGCCTTGCCCTCGCTATAGGTCACTCGGTTGATTTTGACGGCAGCACTGCCCATTGCGACGAGTTGGCCGTTGGCATAGGCGGTTTGGGGTGGGCTGGTTCGGCGGTTTTGGTGTTGAGTAAAGAGCGTGAGCGTCAGCAGGATCGCGGCCAAGCCAAGCATAATCAGGCCGGCCGTATAGGTGGCGGCGGGGCGGTTGCGGGGGGTGAACTTAGGAAATTTCATGTTGATTCCTGATTAGGGTTTAGCGGCGTCGAGGTAGCCGACAAAATACGGGCGCATGTTGTTATCGGCATTTTGCTTGGTGGTGGCATTGTGATTGCGGGTTTGGCCTTCGGCAGCCACCTGACCGGATAGTGACGAAGAAAGGTCCTTGCCGCAGATCGAACTAATAGCAATCGAGCTGATGCCACTTTTAACAACGTGGAAGCCGGAATCAAACCCGGACAGATTAATAACGCGGTCGAGGTTCCAGCCCCAACAATTGCTGGAGGAAGTGTGAGTGGCGACTTCTCTGGGGCTGTAGCATGGGGTGCGGCCGCCGCAATAGACTGTCCCGCCGGTTGAAACCGTGATGGGGGCAGCTTTGGGCGGAGCAATAGCGTTACCCACAGTAACAACGGCTGAGGTTTTGACCGATCCGCCGCTGTTGAGGCATTCCATTGTGTAGGTATAGTTACCCGCTTTGGAAATGCGGCCGGTGCTTTCGGTGCCGAAGGCGGTTTTGGAGCCGGTCCAATTTCCCGAGGCGGTGCAACCGGAGACGTTGCCGCCAGTCGTCCAACTGAGGGCACTGTAGCCGCCCGCCGTGATGCTGCTCGGGGTGGCAACTAGGTTTACCGTCGGGGGCGGGACCACTACGGCTACGGGGGCCTCAATCGGTAGCGCAATGGCGGGCGGCAGCTTATCGGGAATAAATATGCCCATTAGCACCAGCGTGTTTAGCAGAACGCAGGTAATAATCATTGCGAAGCCAACACTTTTCTTAAGCCACATATATCACCTCGTAAGTCATGACATTGCAAACTCTTCGGTATGAATGCTGGTTCCAGGGATGGCTTTGGCCCGCATTTGATTGTGCATCGACTTCATCATTGCGGGCGGTCCGCAAATGAAAATATCTTTGCCGGTGAGGCCATGGCTTGTCGCCTCGATGAAGTCGGCGGTCAGGTAGCCTTGTTGTTGGTCGGCAATGTAGGGAATGACTCGAAAGTAGCCCTTGGTGGCGGTGGCGACATCAACCAGGGTCTGCCAGTCGATAATCTCGCTGGTGGTTTTGACCGAATAATAGAGGTCAATCCGAAATCCGCTGGCCGGTAGGCTGCGAGCCATCGAGACGAACGGGGCAATCCCGATGCCGCCGGCGATCCAGATTTGGTTGAGATTATGATAGTTGGAGTAAGTAAATTTGCCATAAGCGCCTTCAACTTCGGCAATAATGCCCGGTTTGAGCGCACCCAACTTGTTGGTAAAGTCCCCGAGCCCCTTAATGCTGACCTGGAGGTTAGCATCGTTTGAGCCTGACGAAATCGAGAACGGGTGCCACTCGGAACTAATACCTAGGGCGTGGGCGTTAAGGAAGTGAATGAAAATAAATTGGCCGCTTTTGTACATCATGGGGCGGTTTTCGGGCGACATGGTTATCTGGGTGACATTGCCGCCGTTGACCTGGACGGACTTAACGACGTAGCGGTGTTTACGGATGAGAATTTTGCCGGATAACGTTTTGTAGGTAAATGCCAGCAGGCCGATGGCGGTAAAGCCAAGAATGTAGTATTTGAGCCCCGGGTGGGTGCTGACGTCGCTGGTAATAAATAGTACGTGAAGGCCGGCAAAAAAGAAGGCAGCTCCCAAAAAGCGGTGAGTCACTATCCAGATGCGGTAAGGAATTTTGATGAAGAACGTCACTAATAACAGAACAACCATGCCCCAGAAGGCGATAATGCCAAAGAGCAGGGCCCATTGTTCGAGGACAATCGCGTGGTTGTCGAGGTGAGTGTTAAATAGGGCATTAACGGGCGTAAGGCCGTTGGGCAATAGAACCAGGGCGGCCTGATGGAATGAGCCGGCAATATAGGGCGAAGATAGGGATATTTTGGTGATATAGCGCAGGGATAATAGGACAGGGTGAAATGACAACAAAATGAGGGCGAGGCCGCCCAGGATGTGGTGAGCGATGTAGACGCGGTTGAGGCCGCCAAATAAGGGTTCGAGAAAGCGTAGCCTGGTGGAATACACCAGATTCAGGGCGTATAGGACAAGTCCGACCAAGCCGGTGACCCGACCGAGGCTGAGCATGACGCCGGAAAAGCCGCGAATTTGGTTGAGAGGGTGGATTTGAGCCCACATTATGGCCGGGACGAGACACAGCGCAATAGTAATCCCCCACCCCAGCAGGTGTTCGAGGCGGAAACTGATAATAAGTTTGCGTTCGCCGTTTGGCTGCATACTACCTAGATGGCCAGAAGTTTATAAGCATAAGAACATTCTGCCATAGATAGTCTTTATCGCCTATATAACTTCTTGAATAACCTCGTAGATTTTCACCATCGCCAGGGTATCTTGGCCGCAATACTCAACCAGATCGTCATAGACTTGTTGGGTTTTTTCGGCTGTTAGCTCGCCGCGGGCGGCGCGCATCCAGCGAATTTGGGCGGTCATACCCTCGCCGATGCCCAGGTCTTTATATGACAGCTCCGGCACAAGCACGGGCAAAACTTTTTTGATGCTGGCGCTGCCCATAAAACCAGGGTCGGCGTACCAACCGTTGGCAAAAATCTCCATGAGGTCATAGACGCGAGTGTTGACGTCGGCCAAAAAATCGGCAAATTCGGGGTGTAGGGCGGCCATGGCATCGTTGCAGCCCATTTCGAAGCTCTTGTTCCAGACGATTACGCTGCCGGCGGGGCCAAAATCGGCCTGCATGTGAGCCAGGAGCTCGGGTACGGGATAATCCTCTCCCCGCGCCAAAAACTCCTTGTGTAACAGTGGTCCGCCGGCGGTCTCGACGATGTGCAGCGAATATTGAAACGGCAATTGTTGGTAGGGGCGAACGCCGTTGTAGAGCGGAATGGCGCTGGCAAAGGTCTCGTAGTCTAGAAAGTACAGGGGGTAGACTAATTCGCTGAGGGAGTGTTTGATTTTCTCGTGATGGATGTGGGGCACGCCACTGCGAACTACTTCTATTTGGGCTTGTTGCTGCGGTTTGAGGTCAAGATCATCCGGGATGTCGCCGATGGCGGTAATCCCCTGCTGGGCCAGAGCCTTGATCTGGCCCAGATTCAACCGGGTGAGGTTGAGCACGCTGCCGGCGGGAATATCGGTATGCAGGTGGCGGTAGATATCGCGGTAGCCAAACCAATCCCCCGCCAGCTCGGGCGCATCGTTCGGGGCGTCGGGCAGCTTCATTACTGCCATGGCCTCAGCTACCTTGTCGGCGGTGCTGGCGGCCAGCGGCTGGATCTGGTCGGTGACCTCCACGGTGGTAAATAGTTGCTCGGGATCAATGGCGCCATCGCGCACATACTGGGCGTTAATGTGAACCACGAAGCTGCGACCAATTGTAACGCCGGCTTCCTCCCAGACATAGCGCTGAAAAGCCAGATCGAGCAGATGCGCGGTTTTGGCCGAAGCAGCGCCTTTAATTTCGTACAAATCCCAGCTCGTACCGCGCCGAATCATTACGTCCGAGCGCACATACAGGCGGCGGTCGGTCAGGACGCTGGGTTGAAACAGTACTTCGGGGCCGCCAGGGCGCATTTGGCGGGCGCTTTCGTCGGGGCCGTCAAACATCGACACGTCGATAAGATGCCCGTGCGGCCACAAGCCTATGGCCACCGCCTCTACGGCATTGCCCTGGTCAACATTAGCCTGCGCCACTTCGTTAAACTCCGGCAGCTCGTCTTTGGCATACTTAGCCAGCCACAGATAGGCGGAATGAATCAGAAACTTCAGGTAATCGGATTTGGTAAGCCACTTTGCCATATATTCCATTGTACTCGATGATCATGCAGACTGAGGGGCGACGCAGTAATTATTTGTCGATTGGATTAATGACGAGTGTAATCACCGCGCAGATGTGGGACTATCGTGTCGGTCTTTGGGATCAGCCCGAAGCGAACATTGGAGTTGATATGACCGAGGTGATTGACGTCCTGTATGTCATTAACATCCGCAATATGCAGGTGCACAGTCCGTTCCCGCCTGTTCGCGCGATGTGGCCGTTTGTGGACCTGCTTAACGGAGCCCGAGTCAACGTGGGCGACGTTATTGAGAATGAATGCGAAGACATCCGCGTTGTGTTTGAGGATAGTCCGCGCTACATTACCAACGCTGCTTCCTCTGTCGGGATCGTGGCGTACAACATCTTCTTCGAGGGCGAGGGCCCAATCCAGATCTTGCCTGATGGCAGTTACATCATTGAGGCGAGGGGTATGGAGTTTCGGGTCACGGTCGAAGTTATTGCAGAGGTGATGATCGATTGACTCACCGTTCGCTTCGTGCACATGTGCCGCTCCGGTTTTTCGGGGCGGCACAGCATCTTTTGACATAAATTCACCGACCTGCAAATGTTGACAAAAGGTTTGTTTAGCATTATAATACCAAAATCGGACTTTGAAATATGTGAGCTCATCAATGGAGGGGAAACCATGGCTCGTCAGCCGTTTGGATTCATTGTGCGTCTACTTATCTTTGTACGTCTACTTATCGAGGAACGTCGATCGGAGGGTGCGATATCGGTCCGCTCAACGGGTGGGAGCAGCGAGACTCTATGGTTTCATCTTTCGGACATAGAGCTCATGCTCCCCGGCGCCTACCCCTTGTCGCTGAATCCACCCAGCTCAAGCTGCAAGGGGCTCACCAGGATCGGTACGAATATCATTTCTCGGGTTCTCGCAATCCCGGGCGTGGTCAGCGTGGACGTTCGTCCAGACTACTTCTCGGTGGAGGTGGCGTCGATGTTCGAGTGGCAGTTTTTGCTACCGAAGATTGTCGCTGTCATCCGGGAATTTCACCCTAGGTGCGACGCACCGGTACGACTTCGCCGTCATTGCGACCCGCGCAGTGCCGACTGGCAGCAAGATTTGCTGGCAAGCAAGTTCCCCGAGGCGGCGGTTCGCCCCGTCAACAAGGGCTTCAAGGAGCGCGTGTGCAAAGTGGTACTGAGTTCGTCAAGCACAAAGCCGATCTCGGGCAATGAGCTTATCCATGTGCTGGGGTGGCCCGACATTGCCCTGCATTCCGCCGATCTCTACAAGGCTCTGCAACAGCTTGTGGCTGAGAAGCGGATTGTCTCGGTCTGGCAGCCCGACGGTACTACGGGTAAGGTCGAACTGCAGTATCAGCGCCAGTCCGTAAAGAGCGACGCCTAGGGGTCTCGATCAAACCAAACGGCAGCACCTTGCTGCCTCTCGGAATCTGCGCTCGCGCGGATTCCGAGCTAGTCCCAAGTTTTCAAATATCAGTTTGAGGTTTTAGGAATAGAACGGTTAGCCAGGTGAGCCGGGCAAACAACGGCTCGACATCGATACGCCCGAGTTGGTTGAAGTCGTGATTTGGTTCGGGTAATATCGACGTATATATGAATACCGATGCGGCTATTACATAAAGAGTTGGCCGCCATATTTATGCCCAAGGAAGGAATTTTATGTACAAGACCAAACTCGAGTTAGCCCTAGAAGTGGCTGTAGCCACCCATTTATCGCAAAAGCGCAAGGGAACGGCGATTCCCTGCATTGTGCACCCGGTTTCGGTAATGCTCATTGCCGGCGAGGTCACGCAAGACGAAGATACGCTCTGCGCCTGCCTGCTGCACGACGTGCTGGAAGACGGCGATACCGATCTGTACGGCGAGCTGGAAATGACGGGCGATTTCGGCCCTGAAGTCACAGCCATAGTCAGCGCCGTGTCGAAGGATGAAACAATTTCCGATTGGCGCAAACGCAACGAAGCTTATCTGAAAAACCTCAAAAGCGCCGACAATCTGGCAGCATTTATTGTGTGTGCGGCCGACAAAATTCATAACCTCAGATCAACCTTGGCTGATCATCAAGAAATCGGTGATAGTTTGTGGGGTCGCTTCAACGCCGGTAAAGACGAGCAAAAATGGTGGTACCGCGCTTCACTGGCGCTGATGGAGGAAAAGATTCCCGATAATAAGTTAGTTATTGAGCTCGCCGATTTGGTTGGCCAGTTGGAAGCGCTATAGGAGGCAACACGAGGATGCCCCAGAGATAATTATTATCCCTGGGGCGGCTGTCATATTTTATCCTCGAAGGTGCGCATGCTGTGGAGGCGTGCCACGGCCACGAAGGCCAGTGAGCTGCAAACTAGTCCCGTGCTGACCAAACCCATCTTGAGTCCGCCGCGGTCCACCACCAACCCGACTAGCGGGCCGGCGATCATGAACGCTAGCCGATTAACCAGATTGAACACGCTGTTGATAGTGGCCCGGTACTCGTGCTCGATGTAACTGTTGAGCTGCGCCATTATCGGCGCTTCCTGCAAGGCTTGGACCATGTCGTGGCCCAACACCACCCACGCCAACCAGAGTTGCCCGGTGGACATGCCTACATACACAAGCCCAGCCAACGCGGCATACATCATCATATTGCGCTGGATACGCCGAGTCTGGTGATACTTATGCGACAACCAGGCCTTCCATAGACTGCGGATAGCCAGGATCGCACTAAACAGCACAACCGGAATACCCATATCTGAGTAGTACGGCGCCGAGAGCCAAGCCGCGATGTAGGTCGCAGTATTGAGCGAGGCGAAGAGTACTATCAGCCACCTTGCATGGGCATTGCCTCCCAGCTGCCGAACAGCATGCCAGGCACTTAACCGCATGGCTTCAGTACTGCCATTGGAGCGGGGCGCTTCCACCAGCTTAAGCGCGAAGATCATACCTACCAAAGTGAGCAGACCGTCGGCCACCAGCGTGGCGCTGATACTCACAAAGTACACTAGTGCAATCGCTAGCGGCACGCCCACGGCGGTACTGGCAAACTCCGCTGACTTCATGCGCTGAAGCAGCTTCGTGTAGTCGTCTTCGCGGTTCTGGGCCAACAGCGAGTCGTATAACAGCGCCTTATCGATGCCGCTATACAGACCGTAGGCCAGCGCCAGTACCAGCTCGCAGATTATGAACTGCCAGAACTGCCCACTAAGACCGTAGGCAATCATAGCTGCAGCGGCAACTGGCGCGCTGATCTTAATGCTAAAAGCCCGGCCAATCCTATCGGCGATATATCCGCTAGGGATCTCCCAGAGCAAAACTGCCAGGGAAAAGATCGATTGCAATAGAAATATCTCGGACAGGCTGAGGCCTTTTTGCAAAAAGAATGGCGTTAGGTAGGCCGCGCTGATCGACAGCGCCCGAAACGGCGCGAAGCAGATCAGCCACTTGGCGTTATCCACGTGCTTATCCATGTCTGGTCCCTTTCCATTAATTGATATGACAACCTATGGGTACTTGGAAATATTCCAAAGCCCCGGTACGGCTCATATACGAAGTACGTTGTACGAAAAACGCCTCCGTATAGGAGACGCACCATGACCTAAAATTTTATCGTTAGTTAGATAAGTAGATCCGATACGCCCGAGCTGGTCTTTCGCATAGAAAACCCAGCAATAACAACTCCGCCGGTATACAGGCGGCTGGTCGAGGTCGTGATTTGACTCGGGTAATATCGATTCATAATGTATGTACTATAACAGGTTATGGTTATTTGTAAATAGTAAGCTTGCTGGGTTGATTTACTCGAATGTCTTACTCTGGCTTCGGCTCCCCCTCTTGGGATCTGAACGAACGGTGGCAATATAGACAACCGGACCGGCTTAAGTGCCGGTTTGGTTGTCCGTTTTCCAAGTATTGAATCGATATTATCGCTCAAATAGGTAAGCAAAAACCCCATCGTCGGTATTGCTCGTAGATGGGGCTGAAGTAGAAACAGTGAGATGGATTTGGAGGTGTATCCGGCGGACGTGACCCTGCGGTCTGTCCGCCGGATACAATGTGAGCTCAGACGGGGTGTGCCTTACACGGCGATCGAGCACCCCACCTGGTAACTGGCTTCCAGCCAGTTCTTGCCGGCAGGTGTTGGCGCATAGCTCACGTATTCGGCCAGAGCTCCACGGTTGGTGGCGCCGGGTTGGAGAACCTGGACCAGCAGGTGGTGTGGCCACGACCCAAACCTGAAGGCCACAGTGCCAGGGATACCGGCATTCCAATACGGAATGCCATTGGCCTTGAGCTCATTCAGGCGCGCGATCAGCTCGGGGAGAAGCGTGATGAGGTCACCCTCCGGGCGGGAGTCCGAACTGGCCGCAAGCTCCTTGGTGTTGGTCCGAGTGCTGCTTGGTGTGACATCGCGCGTGACATCTGAAATTGACATTTTGCGCCTCCCAGCGCTTGGGGTCGGGGCTGATCCCTAACCGGGTTTTGTGTCAACAAGTTTGCTTGCGGGCACGGAATCCGGTTAGGCTATCTCACTGTTTCAAGGATCATCGCTTGGCGACGATCCGCTATTGTAGTCCTTGTGCTTGGTTTTGTCAATATCAAGCGAGTTTATGTTTAGTAATTATGTCAACAGCGTCCTTAATCGAATCTTGACTAAAACAACCACTAGCGGTATAATGAGGCGTTGGTAGAGTAACATTACCGGCACCGTCAGATCGTTTGACGGCACTTTGACAAGGAGGCAGGATGACTGCAACAGAACTATTGGTTTCCCCGTCCCGCCGACGGGGTGCTGCTCCGCGGGAGGTCGCGACCGTCGCGACCGCAGATGCCGCGGTGGTTGCCGAGAATGTCGGCACCGAACCGAAGAAGAAGAAGGTGGATCGCCTTGAACACAAGATTTTGGCGTCTGGTCACGGCGAACCGCCATGCGGGAGCTTAGCACCTGTGGGTGAGAGCTTCACGCCGGAAATGGTGACGGCACTTGAGAAGTTGGCGGAAAAACTCATACTCGTCAAGACCATTGTTTCGATGACGGTCCTGACGGGTGTGGTGTTCTACCAGCTGGCGCCAAGCCCTAAGAATTATTTAGGGGCTCATTCTCATAACGTCGCTCGCCTGCACGGGGTAATTGAAGCCGCAATTGCGCGGATTTGTGCTCCCGGTAAGGAACCCTCTGAGCTTATTCGTCGCCGGCTTTACACCGTCTGAGTCCCGACTTTCCCGCCTAAACGATCTGGCGAAATGCCCCCGTACGCGTGCAAATTTTGTGCGCGACGGGGGCTTCGTCATGTTTTGACGTTGTTACCGATGCTGATGGCTCAAGCGGGTTTGAGCATTCAGTTTCGGCTCGGTACCGCGCCCGGGATGGGCGCGGTACCGAAGTGAAAATGGCTTTACGCCGGAGGGGCGGGAGGTTGCCTGGACCGGATACGCTTGATGCGGCGCAGGAGTCCCCGTTCGATGCCTTCCTCGACTACTTCGTCGATCTGTTTGTCGGCGTCTTCCGGCTGCTCCACTAAGGGAGTGCGACGCAGCCATTTCTTGGCGACCTCGGTGTTGACGGTTTTGAACTGAATGAGCTCGTCGATGAACCAGGCGCCACCTTTCGACTTGTTGAATTTCTCGTCGGTCTTCCAGACGGCCAGGAGGACGAGCGAGCCAGTAACCGCAATAACACCGGCTTTAGTCTTCTTGTGTGTCATGTTTGTTCTCCGAGCGGCTAGGTAGTGCGGGCGGTGGCGAGATTCCACACTTGGTGGAGGCGCCGAAATGCTTCAACAGCGTGAATGCCGGGGTGGTCGTCGGTGACGTGACAAGGGATGATGTTGTACTTGGCGGGGCCGTAGACCACTACGACTTCGGTGTCATCGCAGCGTCCCCAGTACTCGACATAGTCGCGCGACTTTGGATCCGATCTCGAGTTGGGGAAGGAACAGTCCGTGGGGTGACGCAGGTCGCCGCCCAGGAATACCCATGCCGGGCTCGAATAAAGCTTGCCGTATCTGGGTGCGGTCCCGATGATGTGACGCATTTCCGTGATCAGGATCTGGGCCATGATGCCCTGAATCCAGTCGGAGTAGTCCCGAACGGAGGGGCCCGGGAACAGATGCTTGCCGGTGTAAGCCTCTGCGAGCTGGCACAGAAAGGCGTTGGTGCGGCCGGCAATTTGCGTGATGACCGCATCTTCCAGGTCGAAGTGTGATTCGATCTGCGCGGTGCTAAAGTCGCATGCGCGGTAGATTTCCATGGCAAGAACTTGGGTGGGGCGTGGGCTTGGAGGCAGGTACATTGAAATCTCCAATTCGCTAGCTGGTCCGGGGAAGATATTGCACTGCGAAGAGCTACCAATTACGTAGGTTGACAGGAGTAAATATTAGCACATCGGCATATCTGGTAGCGAGGGAGGTTTTGTCGAGGATAATAATCAGAAAAACGGGCCCAGAGGCCCGTTTGTTCGATAGTGTTCGCACCTAATGATACCTGCTGTACTCAAAATAGGCTCCACGCTCACAACTACCTGATCTGGTTGTAGCATTTGTCGATGGGCTTGGCAAGGGATTGGTGACAGGTACGCCAACGCGAACGCGGCCGCAGAAGGCAGCCGCGTTAAGTTTTGTTGTTGTGCCCCTCGCAAAAAGAATTTAGAGCGAAGGTGCTAGCGGTTGGTGCGGTTTTGACGCATCAGTAAGCTAAATAACGGTCGGAACATGAACATATTTGGCGAGAAGCACAAGCATAATACTATGGGATTTGTGCGTGGTTGGGAATGGCAATGTTCCTAACTTTTGGTTTGTTATTGGGGGAAATGTTGGATGATGCTTGAGCTTATCCGGGTGACTACCAGCCGCCGCCCCCGCCGCCGCCCCCACCGCCGCCGGCGAAACCGCCGCCGGATGAGCTGGATGGTGGGGTGAAGCTGGAGTTGGATTGGGCGGAAAAACCCGAAATGGCACCGGCAAAGTAGCCGGCGTTGAAAGCGGCTGAGCCAGAATACCAATCGGGAGGTTGCTGGTAGAGTCCAGCAAATTCTTTGGCCCAGTCTTTTTCGATGCCAAACAGCATGGCGTAGGGCAGGAGGCGTTCGTAGAGTTTGACGAGATGGGTGGTATCATTGACATCGACTTTTTCCGTTAGCTCACCATGAGGGCTTTGGAGCATCTTGATGCGGTCGGCTTCGGCCATTTTCATGTACAGCTTGAGGCCGAGAAGGTAGTCACGGGTGTCGACGCCGATCTGAGTGCGGGCGGGCATAATGAGTGCCCCGATGAGCAGTATAAGGCTGGGTATTATGGCGGCTCCGGCGAAGTACCAGGACAGATGGGCGACGTATATTATCCCGAGGAGTACGGCTACAAAAATTATGCCACTGATGGCAAAGGGAGTTTCGGCCATTACGGGGTTACCGCGGAAGTAGCTGGCTTTGGTAAGCCGCTGCATTATTTGTTCGCCCAGGGTGGTGGCTTCGGTGTAGAGCTTGTTTTTGAGACTGTCGAGATTGACGCGTTGATTGAGGGGTGAGTTGACGCCAAAAAGCATGGTTACCACGGCTTTTTCCTCGGCACGCAGGTCGGTAGTGTCGCGGATGAGCTCTACTTCATAGCTGGAGTTTTCGATGAACAGAACTTTTTTGGTGGTTTCGTAGATCTTGAAGTAATGGCGTACGGCTAGGTCGACAATTTGGGCAGAAATGGCTTTGGGGTCGAATTTTTCGTGCAAAAGGCCGCTGCAGCCCAAAACGCTGAGGTCTTTGGGCGGGAGATATTGGGCAATAATAACCGGACTGCCCTTGGCATCGCGGCCGGATTTGCGCCATCTACGAACTACGAACCATAGGCTCGCAATAGCGGGCAGAATGTACAAGAACAAGATGGCGGCCAGGAGCTTAATGAGCTCAGCGGCCGGCATTTTGTAGGCAGCGAAGGTACCGGCAGCGAAGCGTAGTTCAGTGGTGAGGGTCTCGTTGGCCTCGAGGCCGCGGGTGGTGGCGAAGGTTATTTGAGTTTCGGGACTATCGGCGGCGGTAGTGGATGAGAGGCAGTTTTGAGTTTGCGAGCCGGCACCACCGGTAAAGCAGCGTGTGCCGGTGGGATTGATCGTGGAAGCGAGGTCACCGGCTAGGTGGAAGCGGGCGATGACGCTATCAAAGGGTTGACTCCATTGGTCGCCGTTAATGTCCCAGAAGAGGCCGTCGTAGCCGGCGTTTGTTACAGTGGCATTGTCGAGGGTGTAGTCGATATTATAGGTTTGCTGGCCATGAACGTAGGTGTTGGCATCGCCAATTTTGAGCACCAGGTTGTTGTTTTGGGTGCTGGAGGTGTAGTTAAGGGTGCCGCCGGCATTGTTGGTAACAGATTGAACACGCAGATTGATGTCGTGTTTGCCATAGGCCCGAGGTATGGCTCGCAGAATGCCGTGATTTTGATCGCTATCGGGGAACTGCGCCACTAAGTGTTCGTGGACTCGCAGGTGGGAAACGTGATTGGCGTCGCGCGACAGGTAGTAATCGCCCTCGAAAGTTGTGAAGGTGAAGTTATTAACCCCGGCGCGAGCGAGATGCGGCAAAAACGCCACGGAGATAACGGCTAGTGAGAACGTGAGGATGAGGATAAGCTTGGTTTTCATTGTTCTCATAATAGCGCCAAACCGTGAAATATTCGCCTAACTTGGCGGGCTTAAGCGTAAACGGTATACTTGGGGCATGGAACCAGAATCACCTAAGCCAATCCCAGCCGGCAATCTGATGGATAAAATTGCCGCGGATCCCGGGATTATTAATCGCACGGCCGCTGAGGTGGACGGAGTGGTGTCGGTGGCGGAAACGATAAGCCCTAATGTATCGGTTGCTGAGGCGGGGGCCACTGGTGGTGCGCAGTCCGTGGTGGCCGAGGGGGCTGGTGTGTCAATGGATGGCCGGAGCGAATTTGGGACGCCGGTGTTTAATTTACTGATACCCAAAGAAGGTGCACCGGCGGTGCTGTCCGGCGCTGCGCAAGTGCCTGTGCCGGTAGCAAAGTCGGGCAACAAAGTGTGGTTGGTAAGCGCAGCAGCGGCGTTAATAGTTCTTGGCGGCGGGGGTTACCTGTTATTTACCCAGTCAAACAATAAGCCCCCGGTGGCCGTAGCAACGCCAACTCCTAGCGCAGCGCCCTCCCCCACTCCAACGCCTTCTCCCGAACCGACGTCGTCGCCGACGCCGGCAGTGACCCCGAGTCCCACGCCAACGCCAATTCCAGTTGCAGTAAACGTGACGGCCCCAGCCGCGGTACCGACGACCGATCACCCTCAGGCTGTGACGGTGAAGTCCAAGAGCGGCTTATGGCTGCGCAGCAGCGCCAATAGTAGTAATAAGCTCAATATTATCGGTTGGATTCCTTACGGCGGTTCGGTCAGTGTCGATGCTGTGGGAGCGTTTTGGTGGCACGGGAAATATGGGGGCAAATCTGGTTATTTTGCTAGTAACTATACTCAGTAGCAATTATAGGCGCGGCATTTGGAGCGATGCACCTGCCGGGTCGGTTTGGCGCGGAGTATCGTTTAGTGTCCTGAAGGCGGGGGCTTAGAAGATGGTAACTTCGGAGTTACAAATTGATATTTATGCACCGAGACAGCAGGTTTGGGAATTCATTACCCGGATTAAGAACATTCCTCGGTGGCAGTCCGGCATATTGAGCGTGAGTGTGTCAAACGGGTTGCACGAAGGCAGTCAGATTCATATGACATCCGATAGGATGGGCTCAAACTTGAATGTCGAGATGGAAATCATCCAAAACAATGGCAGCTCAGTAATTAAAGCCCGCAGCCGAAGCGGCTTGGTGCGATTTGAGTCAGGCTATCATCTGCTCGAAATTCCGGAGGGTACGAGAGTAAAATTTTGGAACCATACTCACACCCAGGCGCTGTATCGTGATGCCGAAGTTGCCTTGCGGGAAGTGAGTGAAGCTCGTTTTCGGGCTGATTTGCTGCGCCTCAAATCTATCCTCGAAACTCCTAATGAATCTAGTTCGTACTGACTGCGGCCGGAACGCGAATTGTTTGCTCCCAGCTGTAGCCGGGCTGTCCGAAATGACCGTAAGCGGCGGTACGAGCAAAAATCGGGCGGCGTAGGTCGAGTGTCTCAACGATACCTTTGACGCTGGTGTCGATAAGCTCGTTGGTGAAGTTACTCAGCTTAAGGTCTGAAACGGCTGAAGTTGAGAACGTCTCGATATGTTTCATGACGGGCTGCTTGGCGCCAATGAAGTAGGCCAGGCTGACTTCGGCGCGGTCGGCAAGCCCGGCAGCAACGATATTCTTGGCGATGTAGCGGGCAGCGTAGGCTCCGGAGCGGTCGACTTTGGTCGGGTCTTTGCCGCTGAAGGCTCCCCCACCGACTCTGGCATAGCCGCCGTAACTGTCGACGATAATCTTGCGTCCAGTGAGGCCCGCATCCATCGACGGGCCGGGGGTGTGCCAGACACCGGTGCCGTTGACTACTACCTTGCTGGGATCAATTGAAAAATCGTATTTGGCGAGGACTGGAATGACAACGTGTTTTATGATGTCGCGTTTGACTTGATCTAGCTCAACTTTAGGCGAATGAGGCTTGGCGATGGTGACGTGTTCGACGCCGACTGGCTGGCCGTCTTGGTAGCGGACGGTGACCTGGGCTTTGCCGTCTGGCCGCAGATACGGCAAAGTGCTAATGGCGGCTTCGTCGAGCGCTCTGGTGAGGGCGTGGGCGAGCGTAATTGGTAAGGGCATTAGCTCCGGGGTTTCGCGGCAAGCGTAACCAAACATCATGCCTTGATCGCCGGCACCGTCCAAGTCTACTCCCGCGGCAATTTCGGGAGATTGGGTCGACAGATACATTTGGACTTCGGACAGATCCGAGAAACCCCAGGCGGGGTCGGTGTAGCCGAGTTTGCGGGCGACCTCACGGGCGATTTCTTTGTAATCGACCTGGGCGGTCGTCGTGACTTCGCCTAGTAATATGATGCGGTCCTTGGTAACCGCGGTTTCCACCGCCACGCGACCGGTGGGGTCGTCCTCCAGGATGGCATCTAGGATGGAGTCGGAGATTTGGTCGCAGACCTTATCGGGGTGACCGGCGCAGACAGATTCGGAAGTAAATAGTGATTCGGACATTAAAAAAACCTTTCTCCCGGCTAAGTGAAGAAAGGCGGTTTGCCTACATATCTTCCCTTGCGGGCTAGAAGTAGCACCTACCATCCTTGGATGGGGTTGCCGGCAGGTTAACGGGCTAGATCCCTAACTGCACTCTTGATATGACTATTGAATTGTAGAGCCAGCATAACCGAAGCGGCTTATTTGCGCAAATCATCCGGTTCGTCGTCGAGATCGGCGAAGTCGAGGCGCTCATAGTAAACAGCTTCCCTGGAGCCGGTTTGGTGACGTTCGACTATTTCGTCGGCCACTTCCGGATCGAACCCCAGATTAATGATGTGTTGAACCTTGCTGAGCGAGTCGATATTTGAGAATAGGATCTCATCGAGACGCTGCTCCTGATGAATGTAGTCGCGGCTACTCATTTCTTACACCTCCAATTTAACTTGAACATCAGCATACGGTGAAGGCTTGTTCTAAGCATTGGTGGTTTACACAATCGCAGGGTCGATTTGGCAGAGACCTTTTGTGCGGTCATAATGTTGAGACATGAGTTATGTGTTGAGCCAAGATCAAGCGGTGGCGCTTAAGCAGATCGGTGTCTGGTACCGAGGGAGAACTGCGCCCTATTTGACGTTGGGCGGGTATGCCGGCACGGGCAAGACTACTTTGATCGCTTATTTGCGGCAGGCTCTGGCGCAATTGGATGAGGACGCGACGGTGGGATTTTGCGCTTATACCGGTAAGGCGACGCGGGTATTGCAGGAAAAACTGCAGGAACGCCGGGCCATGCGGCGAGGTGACAGCGTGTCGACTATTCATAGTCTTATTTATACGACCGAAGATTCGGCCGGAGGGACGCCAAATTGGATTCGTAAGGACGCGCTGGAGCGGAGCCTGATCATCGTCGATGAGGCCAGTATGGTAGACGAGGCGATTTGGCAGGATTTGTTGAGCTTCGAGATTCCGATATTGGCCGTGGGCGATCATGGGCAGTTGCCGCCGGTGGGATCCGATTTTAATCTGATGGCGGTTCCGCAACTGCGGTTGGAGCGGATTTTTCGCCAGGAAGAGGGCTCTGCGATTATTGAAGTGGCAACGCTGGCCCGCGAGACGGGGGTGCTGCCGGTGCAGGAGTTTGGCCCGGGGGTACGCAAACTAGACCGGGCGCTGCCGGAAACCGGGCTGGTAGTTGAGGAATTGCTGTCGAATTGGCGCGAGGATTTGCTGATTTTGTGCGGCTACAATGCGACAAGGATTAAGCTCAATCAGGCGATTCGCGAACTGCGCGACATGACCAGCCCGGCGCCGCAGTCGGGCGACCGGGTGGTGTGTTTGCGCAATAATCGGTCCAAGCGGATTTTTAACGGCATGCTGGGGCGTATTGGGCGCGTGGCGGAGACTATTGGCGACGACGGCAGCGCCTGGTACGAGGCGGAAATTGAGCTCGATGGCGAGGATTATGCCTACACGGGGTATATTTTGCGCGATCAGTTTGGGGCTGCGACGACGAATAAGGACGTGCCGTTGGCGCCGGACGGGCAGAGGGGCGACCTGTGGGACTTTGGCTATGCACTGACGGTTCACAAAGCCCAGGGGTCGCAGGCGCAGAGCGTGTTAGTGTTTGAGGAACGGTTTGCGAAGTCGAGTGAGGCCGATTGGCGCCGTTGGCTATATACGGCCGTTACACGAGCAGAATTGCAGCTGACTGTGATTGGCCCCAACCCCCTCCCCGCCGAATAGCCTACGACAGGCGGATAACTGCGGGACGAATTAGTAGCAACAAGAGAATGATTACGATTGATAGTCCGCCAAGGATTGGCTGCAGCCAAAAGCCCAATAGCCAACCGGCAATCATAAACCCAAACAGGGCTGCCCAGTTTAAGCGCAAGGTCTCCAGTCCGCCGCTGATGAGCGGCTCCGGGTGTGATAATTCTGCCCCACAGGCAATCATGCTAAACGACATCCCAAAAGCTAGAATAAACTGGACTATCCCGAGATAGGCCGGTGTTGCAGTCGAGGTAGGCGTTAGCGTAGGTTTGACGGTCAATAATGCCAAAACAGCTGAGGTAAGAGTGAGCATCAAAAGTATTACGCCTATCAGTGAGACAGCAATTCCGACCGCTTTGATGAGACTTAAGTCTTTGGTGTAAGGGACCATTTTTGGGCTTCTTTAACCGTTATTATAACTAAAGTATACACGGTGCAATTTTTGGGGTGACATTTGTGCTTCATCTAGCTATGATATCGCTAACGTTTAATCAGATAGGAACACCATGGCAGCAGTTGAAGAAGATAGAACAACGTTGGAAGCGGTCGGACGCTTGATGCTCGAGTTGGCGGAGACTCGCGGCAAAATGAAGACCATCAAGGACGATCTTAAGGATATTGCTGAGCAAAACGAGGAGTATCGCAACCTCCAGGAGGAGCTTAAGGAGGTGTCCGAAAAGCGCGCTACGGCTAAGAAATTGCTAGAAGCTGACAAAGACTACCAGGTAGTGAACTCGGAGCTAGAAGAGCTGAAGTTTAAGTACAAGGATCTGCAGGAGATCATGAGCCATCACTTGGTGACGTACTTTTCTGAGACCAACGAAACTCAGCTGACGACGCCGGATGGTGAAACGCTGCAGGTGGTGGTGAGCGCGAAGTTGGGTAAAGAAGTCGCAAACTAAGTAATTTAGATAGTGATAGTAAGTAGGCGTAGAGCGTAGCTGCTCTCGTCTACTTTTTTGTAGATAAGGTACGGCGGCTTTTTAGTTTGCCATATCTGGTGTATTATGTTACTCTATATATTCCCAATAGGCGTTACACGCTAGGGTGTACCGTCAAATTTTCGGAAGGTGAGACTGATGTCAGAGCAGATAGCACTACCCAGGACTACTAGGGCGTTTCGGGGTGGGATATGCGGCATGATTGTCGGCCTTGTGTTGGCGACTTTCCTCTTCGTTGCTGTCTACCCTTCCTTACTGTCAAACATCGAACGAAGCAGCGATCAGCTGTACCTCCAGACATGGGGGCGGCCGACGGTTGCGCCGATCATTGAACGGGGGAACCTGTTCGGTCTAGGACGCTCCGGCGATCCTGCGCGCGAGGTCGGAATCAAGTACGAGTCGGCCCCGACAATTCACGTTGTCATGTACCAGCAAGACAGCGTACGGCCATCAACGGATGTTTGGCGCTCACGAGAAGGGGAATTCTGGGTCGAGGGTGATGTCGACAGAGGATATTCCGGGTCGAGTCCGCCGATGCCTTCGGGGGTGGGGGCTTTCCAGTCCTGTGCAACTGTTGTGCTGATCTTGTTGTTTCTCGCCTGCTGGTTGGCTGGGTATGAAAGGGGCTACCAGCTAGATCGGCTGCGGGAGCGTCAAGAAGAAGCTCGCAAGCAGGCAGAGATGGTTGCCATGTTGCGCCGAAGGAACTCAGGCGTAGTCGGGGACGAGTCCGTTCAGGACCTCCCGGGCGTTGGTCAATCAACGCCGCTCCGCTGACATCATATGGCGATTAACGTTTCGCTGACATGAGGTTGGCGGAGCGTTCTTCGTTTAATGCGGAATTATTTGTTGCCGGCGGTTTGTTTGATGTCGGTGGATTCATTGATGTTGCAGCCCGCCCAGAGGCCACGGTTGTTGTTGCGGGCGTCGGCTTCGAGGGCGCGAAATTCGTCGAGTTTGGTAAGGGGGAAAATGACGTAGGCAAAGGCGTAGCCGTCGCGGATGAGCTCGGCGTTTACTAACGTGCCGTCGGGCAGATAGATATAGCGCAGGAGGCGGTGGTATTTATCGCGGTCGGAATTGATAGGATCGGGCTCGAGCCGAACGTCTTTGCCCTCGAGCAGCGCCTTGGTGTGGTCGGATGCTGCCTGGCCGAAACATTGTACGGGTTTGCGGGGATCATGGGTTTCGGGGGTATCGAGGCCGAGGAGGCGCACGGTTTCTTTTTGGTCGCCAAGCGTGACATTAATGGTGTCACCGTCGACGACTCTGGTGACATGCCAGAGTCCGGGTTGAACGGCGAGAACAGTTTGCTTAACGGGTGCGGGCGCCAGCTGAAAAAAGCCGATTGTGGCAATAATCAGAGTTGCGAGGCTGGTGACGGTGATGCGCCGACGCCGTCGGCGGGAATGAGTTTTGGGCTTCAGTTCGGTTTCCATACGGTATCTATACTCGCACAATCGCAGGGTCGGAGCAAATTTATTTCCTGCGATATGTTAACATGAACTATTAAAGAAGGAACGTGGCCATGTTAAACGATTTTAAAGCGTTTTTACTCCGCGGAAATGTGGTTGATTTGGCTGTGGCCGTGGTGATTGGGGCGGCTTTTGGGTCGGTGGTGACTTCGATGGTGAAAGATTTGATTACTCCCCTGATTGCGGCGATTGGCGGTACGCCGGATTTCAGTGGGCTATTTTTTAATATTAACCACAGTAAAATTATGTACGGCTCATTTTTGAACGCATTAATTTCGTTTGTGATTATTTCCGCGGTAGTGTTCTTCTTTGTGGTAAAACCGCTGAATGCGCTGATGGTACGGATGCATAGCGGCAAGGAAAAGGAGCCGACGCCGATGGACCCCCAATTGGAAGTGTTGGAACAGATTCGCGATAGTTTGGCTAAGAGGAAATAGGTAGTATGAGAGAAATCGGACCAGGAGTCGATAGAACGCGTTATGACCAAATTGTGACGGCGGCCGAAAAGTTTATGGCAACCGCCAAGAAGCATCGTGATGTACGCGCGAGTGATTTTGCGATGGAACTCGACGGTGACCCGGTGATGACCAGAGAATTCGAGGTGAAATGGCCGGATGGCCGGATGCGGGTAGCCAAGACGGCTCCGGGGGCGAGGCCGCCATTTGAGTGGCTCATAGAGATTACAGCGAATATCGACGAGGGTGATTACTTTAAACACTATTTGATTCGCGAAGATGATATTGTGCTGGCGCAACGCCGAGATCTAACTCCGATAGATGAGGTTGAGGCGAAGATTATTCTCGACGATTTGGCGCAGGCTCAAGCAGCTTTATAGAGCCGGATCGGCGGCATTATGGACCGGGGCATTTGAGGTGCGGAGTTCTTTTTCTTCAATGAGGTAGAACAGCACGAGCGAGACACCGGCGAGGGCCATGCAGGCGGTAAACACAATGGCGATACTGCTAGCAATGGAGCTTTTGGTGAGAAGCAGGAAGGCATTTATTTGGGGCTGAAGTGCCGGGAGGGCGGCCGGCGGAATGTGGCTAAGTACGTTGGCGGTGGCGGTATTTGAAGCGATGATATTGGGATCAGACAGGGTGGCGACGAGCTGTGGGGGGAGCTGAAAAGTCGGCAAATTACCCAGACTGGCCGAAAGGTGGTTGTTGAAGATAGTCCCGAGAATAGCGGTGCCGATGGCGCCTCCGACGGTGCGGAAGAAGGTGGTAGCACCCGTGACTACGCCGATATCGACCGGGCTGAAGAGGTTCTGAGCAATCAAGGGCATCAACGGGAGGCTAGGTCCGATGCCCAGACCGAGCAGGACCATTTCCCAGCTAATGGTGGTGCTGGAGGTATCGGCGGTAAGCCTGGAGAGGAGGTAGAGAGCAATTGTGGCGATGGACAGTCCAACAATCCCTATGATGCGGGTTTTACCGGTGCGGGAGGTGAGCTGGCCCGAAACAATACTGGCAATGACGATACCTGCCATGAGAGGCAGAAGCAGGAGGCCCGAGTTGGTGGCGCTCTTGCCGAGCACGGTTTGCATGAAGACCGGAATATAAACGATGCCGCCGAATAGCAAGGCAGCAGACAGGACGATCACTAAGTTAACCAGGGCAAACCCGGGAACTTTGAAGAGTCTCAGGGGCAGGATAGGGTCGGCGGCGTGGCGCTCAACGGCAATGAAGGCTACTAGCATGACGGCTGCGATGGCGAAGAAGGTTATTATCTGTGGCGAATTCCAGGCGTATTTGGTGCCGCCCCAGATGAGCGCGAGCAGGAACGGAATAACCGTGCCGGCCATAGTGAACGAGCCCAGCCAGTCGATCACTCCTCGAGCGTCCTGTTTGATGTTGGGTAGGGCGAACCAGGCAATGGTGAGAGCAAGCATACCTACCGGAATGTTAACGAAGAAGACCCAGCGCCAGCTAAGGTTGTCGGTGAGGTAGCCGCCGAGGAGCGGCCCGATGACCGAGGCGAGACCGAAAGTGGCGGCAATGAGGCCGGTCCACTTGCCGCGCTCACGGGGCGGGAAGATGTCGGCAATGATGGTAAAGGCACCGGCGGCTAGGCCTCCTCCCCCGACGCCCTGAAGGGCGCGGGCAGCTATGAGCCAGGTCATGCTGGGCGAGATGCCGCAGAGAACGGAGCCAATGAGGAAAATGATGACATTAAAGAAGAATAGAACTTTGCGGCCGTAGATGTCGGACAGTTTTGAGGTAATAGGTACGGCAACGGCTTGGGCGATAAGATACGCTGCAACGACCCAGCTAAGTTCGGTGAAGCCTTTGAGGTCGGTTAAGATTTTGGGCATGGCGGTGGAGACAATGGTTTGATCCAATGCCGAGAGCAGCATACCCGCGATGACACTAATAAGGATACCGGCCTTGGCGCGGCCGCTAAGATGATGGAGCATTTATTGACCCTCTGAATTTATTAATTTTGTTCGGATGATTCGATATCGGCAAGCTGTTCGGTGAGGATGCTGACGAGTTTACGCATGCTGGTGGCGGGGGCAAGACAGATGATCTCGTCGTGCTTAGTAAAGGCCATTAGCTTATCGCCAGATTTGACGCCAATACTGTCCCGAATGGCAGCAGGAATTACGACCTGGCCACGTTCACCGACGGTGACGATATCCATGGAGCACTTGTCTATGCTTGAAGAATGCGTTTGATCTTGCATACCATTCATACTATTCATATTGTGGCGCACTGTCAAACAGTGACTACTTGAGGGCTGAGCGGCCGGCGAAAACGGCGCTGTCGCCTAATGACTCCTCGATGCGCAGGAGCTGATTGTATTTGGCGACACGCTCGGTGCGCGAAAGCGAGCCGGTTTTGATTTGGCCGGTGGCTAGCCCAACGGCGAGGTCGGCAATGGTAGTATCTTCGGTTTCGCCGGAACGATGTGATATTACGGTGGTCCAATCGGCCTCGTAGGCCATGGTTACGGCTTTGATCGTTTCGCTGAGGGTGCCAATCTGGTTGAGCTTTATCAGGATGGAGTTGGCGGAGTGCTCTTTGATGCCGCGCGCTAAGAAATCGGTATTGGTTACGAATATGTCATCACCGACGAGCTGGAATTTACTGCCCAGTTTGGCAGTCTGGAGGGCCCAGCCTTCCCAGTCGCTTTCGGCCAGGCCGTCTTCGATAGACACAATTGGGTATCTGTTGGCCAGATCATCCAAGAATTCAATCATTTCGGCGCTTGTAAGGGCTTTGTTTTCGGTGCTCAGGTGGTATTTACCATCCTTGTAGAGTTCGCTGGCAGCCACATCGATGGCTAGGGCAATATCGGTACCAAGCTTGTATCCAGCTTTTTTGACGGCTTTTGTAATTAGCTCGAGGGCTTCGGCGTTGCCATGTTTCACGTGAGGCGCGTAGCCGCCCTCATCACCGACGGTAGTGCCATAACCGGCCTCTTTGAGGACACCGGCGAGAGCATGAAAAACCTCACTTCCCCATCGTAGGGCTTCACTAAAGTTTTTGGCGCCTACCGGCAAAATCATAAATTCTTGAATATCGGTGGAACCGGCCGCGTGCTGGCCGCCATTAATGATGTTCATCATAGGTAGGGGCAGAATCGGGTCTTGCACGCCAGGCGCCAGGTGCTGGATGTGTTCCCAGAGAGGTTCGTTATGGGAGGCGGCGCTGGCCTTGGCGGCGGCCAGAGACACGGCCAGAATGGCATTGGCTCCGAGGCGGCTTTTGGTGGGGGTGCCATCGAGGTCAATCAAGACCTGGTCGAGCTCTGCTTGATTATCGGCATCCAGCCCGGTGACAGCGGTGGCAATTTCGGAGTTAACGTTATTGACCGCCTGAGTGACGCCTTTGCCGCCATATTCCGGGCCGCTATCGCGAAGTTCGTGGGCTTCGTGAGAGCCCGTAGAGGCGCCGGACGGCACGGCGGCACGGCCAAGCGACCCGTCTTCTAGCGCAACATCAGCTTCAACGGTGGGATTGCCGCGAGAGTCGAGGATTTGGCGGGCATGGACGTAAGTGATTTTCATTTGGGCATCTCCATTTAGTCTGAATTGGTAGAATAATATCTTTATGTAGTATACATCTCGATGAGCGTAATGAGCTCAGCGGCGACTAACTTCGGCGGCGTGATCGAAAACGCGAATTATCCGGAGCGCGCGTTCTAACCTGAGTAATCGAAAAATTTCCGTCCCCGGTATGGCAATCGGGATAGAGGCTACTAATAAATACCAGTTGTCCTTGAGGAAATAGAGCGGTTTGCGAGCTGTGGCAAAGCGGATAATAAATTCAGTCAGGAAAATGCAGGCAATTGCGAGGTCGATGTGTTCCATCCAGAAGCTCTCAACGGGGCTGGGATGGCCGAAGATGTCGATGGCTAAGAATGTCATACTGACGGCGACAAGGCTGGCCATGAAGATTTCAATCCAGATCGTGAGGCGCTGTCGGCGTTGTTTCATGGTCAAATGTTAGCATGAGCGGTATATTCAATCTATAGCAGGAGACAGAGATGGAAGTATTTGGAGCAGTGATTCTGGGATTGCACTTGTTGGGTGTGGCGGCGATTGTATGGGGGCTGGTGACTCAGTTGCGCTCAAAGCTGCGAACAGCGACGCGCTGGGCCGTGATGGGCGCGCGGGCGCAGTTTTTGACCGGATTTGTGCTTGTAGCGCTTGATTATCACGATTTGTACTTGTGGCGGACGGTACTGAAGATTGTGTTGGCCGCTGCTATTTTGGGGCTATTCGAAGCGTTTCGAAAGAAATCGCTACCCCAAAGAGTGTATTGGGGCTTGTGGGGTCTGATGATTGTCCAGATAGGGCTCGCCAGTATGATAAGTAGCAAGTAAGATTGCTCGATGAGCGCACTCATTCCTACCACCCAGATTGCAGTTTTTCGTGATTCTACGCCGAGCGTAATGGCTTTAAGGCTGCAAGAGCTGGAAGTTACGCAGTATTGGGGCGTGATATTTTCGCCCAAGGGTATCGCTAGCCTCACTAAGCAGGATATGACGGGGTTTTTGAGCTATAAGCAAAATAAACGCTGGCGCGAGATTAGCCGCGATGATGTGACGGTGGATATGGAGCGGCTGCGGGCGGCTTTGTTGGTGTTGATTGATGAAACCCGACCGATTGCAGATAGGCTGAATGAGCTAGAGCCCGGTCGCGGTGAGCTGGCGGTGCCGCATCTGGGCAAAGCTAAGCTGACTCCCCTGCTACTGGTAACATATCCGAGGCAATATGGGGTGTGGAATGACTACTCCGAGCGCGCCTTGGCGGGAATGGGATTGATGCCGGAGCTTGAGTCCGGGGCGCGGTTGGGTGACCAGTACGCGGCAGTAAACGCAGTGCTAGTGGAATTGGCGACTACTTACCGCGTGAGCTTGTGGTGGCTGGATGTGATCTTGGAGCGCGTAGCTCGGTTAGTACGCTAGCGACTTGGCGCGGCGGAAACTATTTTTCGGGGGCTGGGTGTTTGGGGCAAACGTGCTGATTTTCGTTGACCCAGGTGGTTCCAAAATTTTGGGCAAGTTTGTCGGCACCGTCTGGGCCCCAGCTGCCCACATCATAGCGTTCGGGAGGAACATCACTGGCCTTCCAGGCGTCCAGTACCGGCTGCAGGAGCCGCCAGCTGGCCAAAACCTCGTCACTGGTGGCAAATAACGATTGATCGCCGCGCAGGGCATCGACAAGGACACGCTGGTAGGCATCAGGTTGGTGGCCGTCGAAGGTGCCAGAGTAACAAAATTCCATATCGACCGGTTGAACCTCAGCGGTAAAACCGGGTTTTTTGGCCAGCAGCTTGAGCGCTATGCCTTCGTTGGGTTGAATTCGAATAATTAGCAAATTGTCGGAAATTGAGCGGCGGGTGCGGTCCTTGAAGGCGATCACGATCTCGGTGGCTTTGTTGGCCGTAGATTTGCCGGTTCGCAGCAGCACAGGTACGCCGCCCCAGCGTGAGTTGGCAACCTCGAGCTTGAGAGCGGTAAAGGTTTCGACAGTGGAGTCTGGGTTTTCGACTTCATCGGTATAGTCAGCGTATTGGCCACGAACGGCAATATCTTCGACATGCTTGGCGGCAATTTGCTCGATACTTTCGAGGAGTAAGAGTTTTTCTTTGTGGATGGCGTCTGAGGTGAGATTTTCGGGGTATTCCATCATCACGAGGGCCATTAACTGCATTAAGTGGCTTTGGACAAAGTCGCGTAGGGCACCGATGTTTTCGTAGAAGGCAGTCCGTCCCTGAATTCCGATCTTCTCTATAGCGGTGATCTGGATATGGTCGATAAACTGACGGCTCCACATGCCTTCGATGAGCGGATTGTTGAAACGAAAGGTGAGAATATTTTGGGCGGTTTCTTTGGCAAGATAATGATCGATACGAAAGATCTGCTTTTCGTCGAAGCGCTCCGACATGAACGCGATGAGTTCTTTGGCGGAGTCGTAATCGTCGCCGAAAGGCTTCTCAACGAGAATGCGGCTTTCGCGTTCGCCATCTTTGGAGCGGTTGAGACCGGAGGCGGCTAAATTACCAATAACTTTCTTAAATATGTTCGGCGGGATGGCCAGATAAAATAGATGGTTTAGTTTGACGCCGGCTGATTTGTCGAGCTCACGTAGTTTTGCAACGAGAAGATTGAAATGATCGGGGTTGGTGCTGTCCATTTTGACGGTATGAATTCTGGATTTGAGTTTGGCTAGAACATCGAGGTCTACCTCCGAATGGGATCGTAGGAGCTGGATTTCGGCTTCCTGGATGATCTCGGTGACATCGGGTTCGCGCCGAAAAATGCCGACAATGGCGAGTTTTTCCGGGAGTAGGCCTTCGCTTTCCAGATGATATAGCGCCGGTAGCAGCATGTGTTGAGCCAAGTCCCCAGTGACGCCGAAGATGACTAGCGCGGCGGGTTGGGTGGGTGTTCGGGTCATTTTGAGCCCCGGTTGAGGTTGTGCCCGCCAAACGCATTGCGCATAGCGGCGAGCAGTTTGGTGGCGTGGCTGATATGGCCGGCTTCGCTGGCGGCGCGGGCTTTGAGGGCGACGTCGAGGGCCGGCATGGGAACTTTGGCGGCGGCGGCGACCTGGCTGGTCCATAGCCCCTCGCCAGATTGGGCTACGTAGCCTTCGATGCCGTCAAACTTTGGATTTTTGGCATAAATTCCGGCGATTAGCTCATTTAAGCCCGAGGCAATGATGCTGCCGTGTTGCCAAACGTTCGCCACGGCGGCTAAATCGAGCGATTCGATGGGACCTTCGGCAAGCAGCTGATAGCCCTCGGCGTAGGCCTGCATTAGGCTGTATTCGATGCCGTTGTGGACCATTTTGACGTAGTGTCCGGCGCCGGTGGATCCAAAATGATGATGGGCTCCACGGGGAGCGGCTAAGGTGTCCAGAATAGGTACGATTAACTCGGTTTGCTCGTCGGGGCCCCCGACCATCATCGAAAAGCCATTGGCAAGACCGAGAATTCCGCCCGAGGTGCCGACATCGACGAGCGTAATGTTCTTGGGCGTGAGCTTGTGGCTGCGTTCCTGGGTGAGGCGAAAATCTGAATTGCCACCGTCAATCAGGATTGATCCTGCCGGCAACAGTTCGGCAAAGCTATCCAGCTCGGCGCCAACGTAATCCGCGGGGATCATTAGCCAGATGATGGCCGGAGCAGGCAGGAGCGAAACTAGCTCGGCGCGGTCCTTGGCGGGTGTGGCACCGGCATCGGCCATTGAGGCGACCGCCGCTGCATTAATATCTGTGACAACCACTTCATGACCGTCCGCCAGTAGCTTGGTGACTATTTGAGCGCCCATTTTCCCTAGACCAACGAACCCGATTCGCATCAGCATTACCTCTTTGTTGCCATTATCATACACGATTAGCAACATTGCGCACCGGACAAGGTATACTGTGATCTGATGACACACACAATTACATTCGAAAAAATAGTTGGCGGCGGTAAGGCTTTGGGATATTTGGACGGTCGGCCGTGCTTTGCGGCGGGGGCGTTGCCGGGTGAAACGGCAGAAGTGGTAATTATTAAGGATAAGCCTAGCTTCGTTGAAGCGAGCGTGGCCAAAATTATTACCCCAGCACCGCAGCGCAATCAGCCAGCCGAGGATCATTATTTGTCGTGCTCACCCTGGCAAGGGGTTGAGTACGCCTACCAACTTGAGCTTAAGAAAGTTGTGCTGGCTGATGCGTTCGCGCGCCCCGGCCTTGAAGTGCCTGTGGCTGATATGATTGGCGCCAAAAATCGCTTCGGCTACCGCAATAAACTGGAGTTTTCGGTAAAGCCGGGCGATAACCGCCTGGATTTGGCATTTCACGAGCGCGGAAGTTACGAGGGCTTGGTGGCGCTGCCTCACGGGTGCAAACTCGGTTCCGAGGCTATGAATGAGGCGGCCGTGGAGCTCATTGATCGGGCGCATAAACTAAAGCTCGACGGATACATGGAGACGTTGACGGTGCGTCAGAGTATGGATACGGGGCGGATTCTTGGCCATATTGCGCTGCATCAGGTGCCGAAGCGCGATTGGAGCGATCTGGCAGTTCCGGGACTGGCCGGGGTGGTAGTGTCGAGGGTGCGCCGCCGGGTTGATCATGAACTTATTTGGAACACCGGCGAGACTCAGCTGACGGACACCCTTGGTGGCGTTAAGCTTACTTATCCGTTCAATGCATTTTTTCAGACTAATGTGGAGATGTTTGAAGTGGTGCTGCAGTCTATACTGGCGGCAATGCCGCGCAATGCCCGGATCGTGGATTTGTACGGTGGAGTCGGGACGATTGGCTTGGCGGCGGCAAAGTTTTCGAAGGATGTGCTGGGGGTAGAGATTAACGCATCGAGCGTAGAATTGGCTAAACTTAACGCTGAGGCCGCGGGGCTAACTAATTACCGGTCGCTGGCGACGATGGCGCAGAGGTTGAGCCCGGAGCTACTCGCCGGCGTGGATTGTGTGGTGGTGGACCCTCCGCGGGCCGGTCTTGAGCTACAGGTCGTAAAAACCCTTATTGCCGCAGCCCCGGCCAAGATTATCTATTTGTCGTGTAATCCGGCCACTCAGGCCCGGGACGTGTTGTTGCTCAAAGACGCCTATAGAACCGCTGGAGTTACTGGTTACGATCTGTACCCGGGAACACTGCATCTGGAATCGCTCGTGGTACTGGATCGTATCTAGCGGCCGAGTTGTTGTCCCAAAACAAAAAACCGCGACAACGTCGGGTTTCTTGAGTATCACAGTCGGCTTTGGGCTCTCTGTAGTCCCAAAACCGACCTGTATTCTCTTATCCAAGCTCTCTATCACTTTGGCCAGGTTCTCGTGATGATGCTAAGGCCCGCGGGCGCTGTACGGTACGTTCCTATATTGTCATAGGCATGAGGGCTATAGTATGGACATTATTCTAGATTATGGCGTTATACGTCTATGCTTTTCTGGCAGTTTCCTGATGTGAGTCCTAAAAAAACACACAAAAAAATACGCCCGAGATTGCTCAGGGGCGTATTTTTTATGTTTGGCTAGTTAATCCAGAAGGATTAGTAGCGGTTCGGGCGAGGGGCACGCTCAGGCATCGGCTTGGCGATGTTGACCGTGAGGCGGCGGCCATCTAGCTCTTGGTCACCCAAGAGGCGGATAGCGTTCTGTGCTTCTTCGTCCGAGCTCATCTCGACAAAGCCGAAGCCCTTCGAGCGGCCGGAGTCGCGGTCCATGATGACCTTAGCACTAACGACGGTACCGGCTTGGGCAAAAGCCTCAGCCAGAGCTTCGTCTGTGGTGTTGAACGACAGGGAGCCGACAAAAAGTTTATTAGCAGGCATTAATATGATCTCCTTGGGAATGCGGGAGGTTTGAAAATTCCGCGAGCCCTTAATATTTTGCTCCGGAATAAGATTCGCGTGATTGCGGTCGAAACCGCTCTACTAAAACCGACAGGCTAGGCCTGCTTCAAGATTGTGCTCAGTATAGCACATTACGCTAGGAAATACCAGGGGTATAGCTAGGCTGGGGGCGGGGTGGTGTCGATTTTGCGAATTACTTTTGATTTTACGATTCCATTATCGTCAAATTCATAAATAATGAGCTGCCCAAACGGCATTTCTAAACTTTCGACCGCTTTGTCATCGAGATGGTCGAGATATTTGATGAGTGCCCGCAGGGTATTGCCATGGGCGGTTACTAGAACTGTTTTTCCGCCTGTCAGTTGATGCAGAATATGTTCATTAAAATAGGTTGTGGAACGGGCGTATACGTCTTTGAGGGTTTCGCCTCCGGGAACCGGCTCGTCCCAGCCGCGTCGCCAGAGGGTAAATTGGTCATCGCCGTATTTTTCCTGGACCTCCCATTTGTTGAGGCCAGTGAGCTCACCATAGTCGCGCTCGTTGAGTTGATGAACTTGGTGAACCGGAATGTCCCAGCTATTGGTTCGCAGGATTATGCGAAGCGTATCTTGCGCTCGAATGAGTGCGGAGGTGTAGGCTATGTCGGGCTTTAGATCTGCCAGAGCTTCGCCCATTAGCGTGGCTTCATGTCGGCCCTTATCGGTTAGCGGAATATCCCAAATTCCCGTCCAGAGGCTTTTGGCGTTAAATTCGGATTCGCCGTGTCTTGAGAGGATAAGTTTACCGGCCATCATTATAAATACCCTAGTGCCCATTCAATGAGCCCCATGCGGATAAGCAGACCGTAGTGCATTTGCTTGAAATAGATCGCCCTGGGGTCGGAATCGACTTCGGGTTTGATCTCCCCTACTCGCGGCAGCGGGTGCATGAGCCTGGAGTGAGCCGGCATAAGAGAGACTTCGGCTAGGCCCAGGCTGTAGTCGGTGCCGGTGGTCGGGTGAGCATCGAGGTATTCGGACTGAGCGGCGTTAATGCGCTCTTTCTGGATGCGTGTCCAATATACGATATCGGCGGCGGCCAGGGCTGGTTTGACCTCGGCGGTTTCGTTGTAGGTAATCTTGTTGGCCCGTAGTTCGGCGAGGATGTCGTCTTTCATCTCGAAGGTGGGCGGGGCAATAAAGGTAAAAGTGTTGTTGGGGAACTTGGCGGCGAGTTTGACGAGGCTGCGCGTGGTGCGGCCGTTGGCCAGGTCGCCACCCATGACGATATGCAGGCCGCTGGTGCGACCCAGCTCGCGCTGGATGGTGTAGAGGTCGAGCAGGGCCTGGGTCGGGTGTTCGCCGCTGCCGTCGCCGGCATTAATGATGGGCACGGATGAAACGGCGGCGGCCTGGGCAGCCTCGCCGTCTTTGGCGCTGCGCAAAACAATCATGCTCGGACGATAGCTGCAAATGGTGCGAATGGTATCCTCGAGGGTTTCACCTTTGGCGACCGAGGAGAATTGAACGCTCTGGGTGCCAAGTACGGCCATGCCCATATGGGTCGCTGCAAAGCCGAATGATTCATAGGTACGAGTTGACTCTTTGTAGAAAAGTCTGTATAAAATATGACCAGACAACCGGTTGCCCAATTGATGATAGCGGCGCTGGTCCTCGACGGCGACTGATGCTCGGTCGGCGTATTCAAAAATACGGCCGATTAATTCGGTATCGAATTGATCGGCAGAGAGAATATGGCGTAGAGGAATCTCGGCTATTGACATGGGCAACTCTCCTTATGTTTACTCTTTCGATCTATAATACACCTAGCGGCTTCCGGGATCACTTGATCTAGCGGAAAATAACTCAAAGGAAAAACGTCATGATCAAATATTTGTATCGCAGCCTTCGGGATGGGAAGGCGACAGAAGCTGAGGCTTTTAAGACGGGTTCCCTGATAGTGGTTGAGGCACCAACTGCGGACGAGCTTAAGCTCCTTGAGACAAAATATCGGCTGGATCCCGGCTTGCTCGCGGATGCGCTGGATCCAGATGAAATTCCGCGAATTGATGAAGACGAAGGCAATCTGTACGTGTATATGCGCTACTCATTCCGCAAAGGCGAAGTGGTGGACACCGATCCGGTGCTGCTAGTGGTGGGCCCAAATTTTGTGGCAACTATTTCCCGACAACCGCTTTCCGGGCTCGATAGATTGATGAACATCGCGACGCTGTATACAACTCAACGCGCTAAGTTATTATTATTGCTGCTGCGTCACCTAGTGTTGAGTTACGAGGTTAACATTAATTATCTGGATCGTCAGATTCGGGGCGTGCGGGCGAGATTAAACGTGTCGAATATTAATAACCGGGACTTCGTGCAGTTCGTGGTGATCGAAGATGCTTTGAGTTCATTTTTGGCAGAATTAATCCCGGCAAACCTGCTACTGTCGAGTCTGCTCGGCGGGCGGCACGGTCTGAGCTTTCACGAGGAAGACCGCGATCTTATTGAAGACTTGGTGCAGGCTACGCGGCAGCTTAGTGAAACGAGCCAATCGAGCTTGCGTACGGCCATGAATATTCGTGAAGCGTATTCCAACATAATGACCAACAACTTGAACCGGCGAGTTGAGCTGCTAACTTCCTTGACTGTCGTGTTGACCATACCAACCATTATATTTAGCTTGTTTGGAATCAACGTTCCCATACCCGACCAGCAGAGTTCACATGCGTTCGCGTTTATCACAATCAGCACGCTGGCCTTTATGGTTGTGGCGCTGTACTGGCTGTATCGGCGCCAACGGCAGTAGCCATTGGATTGGCTCGGACTTGATCTCTCCTATTCAATGGAGGCGGCTAGCCTGGCAATAAAGGCGTGGACCTGTTCGACCGAGCTGAGGTGGTAGCGCGCAATTGAGCTGCCGATGCCAACTTTGATGGTGTAGGCGCCGACAGGCAGGGCGGCGAACATATCTTCGTCGGTATAGTCGTCGCCGATTGCCAGGATAAAGTCATAGGCGCCTTCGGATAATTTTTGTTTTACCATGGCGCCTTTAGTGATAAACCGAGGCTTAAATTCGAGAATCTTATTGCCCTGGAAGACTTCAATATCGGAATCACGAAGCTTTTTCTCGACGTCATGCTTTAGGTTGGCTTTGCGAACATAGGCTAGCTCGGGACCGACATTGCGGTAGTGCCAGACTAGTGAAAAGTTTTTATTTTCAATTATTGCGCCGGGAGTGCGCTCAGTAATGGCTTCGAGAAGCGGTAATACCGGATCTTTCCAGTCGGCGGGAAAGTTCGACCGTGCGACCCATTTGCCATGATCTTTGATCCAGGCGCCATGCTCGGCAACTAGGGCTACCGGTAGCTTGCTAAACCAAGACTCAAGCGCCCGCTTGGGGCGACCGCTTACGATCATGACTTCGTTGCCCTGAGTATGACTTAGTTTCTTGAGTATACGCATAAGTTTGCTGGTGGGTTTGGAAGAAATGGGTCGGATGTCGGAGACAAATTTGGTTAGGGTGCCATCGTAATCGAGCATTAGTAAGCGTTTTTTGGCCTGCTGATATTTTTTTACAATTTCGTCCATAACCGGAGAGGTTAGGAAGTTGAGGTCGTGGGCTGCGCGTTGTGCTTTGGCCAGAGTGAGTTGTTCGATAAAATCTTCGGCCCAGCGTTCCACGGTGTACATCGACAGCCGATTCTGCATCGCAACCAGGCGTCGCCTCTGTTCGGTGGGGGTCATTTTGAGCGCGTTTTCGAGCGCCCGTACAATTCCTGCGCGGTCATTTGGGTTGACTTTGGTGGCTTCGGGCAGTTCATCGGCGACGCCGGCCATTTCGCTAATAATTAGTACCCCATTGCGGCCTTGTTTGCTGGCGATATATTCCTTGGCAACTAAATTCATGCCGTCGCGCAGAGGCGTCACCAGGGCGACATCGGACCGGCTGTAGAGCGCCATTAGTTCATCGAAGGGCAGGTTTTTGTATTGGTATGAGATGGGCGACCAGTCGACGGTAGCGTACTTGCCATTGACCCGGCTGACGGCGCGCTCAATGTCTTCGCGCATTTGCTGATAGGCGCCAACGGTAATTCGCGACGGCACGGCAACAACTACGAGCACAATTTTTTTGTGCCAGCGGGGATTTTTCTCCAGGAAAGCGTCAAAAGCCTCGAGACGCTCAAGAATACCCTTGGAATAATCCAAGCGGTCGACTGATAGCACAATCTTTTGGTCGTTAAAGTGCTTCTTGAGGGCAGCAATTTCGGTTTTAACCGGGGCTGATTTGGCTGCAAGTGCAAATTTCTCATAATCTATGCCGATCGGAAAAACATCGGCCCGCACTAAACGATCACCCACAATAATTGACGACATTTTGTTGTCATAGCCTAGGGTGCGCAAAACGCCGCTGAGAAAATGGCGGGCGTAGTCGTAGGTATGGAACCCTACCAGATCTGCGCCGATGAGTCCCTCGACAACTTCTTTGCGGTCGGGCAAGAGCCGGTAAATTTCGTAGGACGGAAACGGTGTGTGTAGGAAGAAGCCAATGGAGCTTTCGGGCAATTCGGTACGCAACATCTGCGGCAGCACCATCAGATGATAATCGTGGATCCAGATGGTCGACTTATTGGTGGCGTACTTTAAGACGACCGCTTCGTAGAGCTTATTTACTTTCTTGTATTCTTCCCAATACTCGGCTCGATGTTGGGTGAGGGATTGGAAATAATGAAATAACGGCCAGATAGTGCCGTTGGAGTAGCCATTATAGAAATTTTCGATCTGTTTCGCGGATAGAAATACGGGGTAGCATTTGTGTTTGGTGAGCTCTTTGCGAATATTCTTTTTGTCTTCGACCGTGAGCTGATCGGAGGCGATGCCGGGCCAGCCGATCCAGATATACTCCTGTGATTTACCGAGAGAAGACATAGCGGTAGCTAGCCCGCCCTGGCTCGACTTGTAAACAAGTTTGCCATTATCTTTGGACACGCTAATAGGCAGCCTGTTCGAAACAACGATGAGGCTAGGGGCAACCAAACTTTCCTCCGTAGCGATAGCTAATTATAACCAACGTCTATTATACCAAGGCTGTCGAGCCCTGAGGCAGTTATTTGGCTAAAGTGTGGCCGTAGAGGGCAGATTATTCGGTTTTTTGGCTTCGGATTTGGCCGAGTGAGTAGCTAGGGCGTAGATACCGAAGAAACTGGCGGCGTAGAATAAATCGCCGAGTAAAGTGGCGCGGAGGAAGGGCAGGCCGGCAATGTAGCTAGTCGCCAGGCCGGACAGGTCGCGGGCGTAGGCACCGGCGGCCCAGACGCCAAAGTTGGTGATAACGAAGAACTGTAGGGAGGCTGCAATGGTGATGGCGCCTACCCGAATGGCGCTGCGGCGGCGGCGTAAGACTAACCCGAGCAAGCCACTGATCATGAAGCTACCCCAGACCCAGAGCGTGGTGTCGTTGACGATGGCGCTTAAAGGCTGAATGCGGCTGAAGTTGAAAACCTGGGCACTAAACGGACTGATATACAGCAGTAGATAATCGCTGACCGCGATGGCAGCTAGCGGCACAAGTAGGGCGTATTTTTTGGGCAAATAAGCAGCGGCAAATAGAGCGGCCGCGGTTATTGGAGCAAAGTTGGGAATATGAGGGACGAGACGCATGATGATGGCGCTGATTATTACTGTACCAACCATAATGGCGCTTTGTTTGCGAGTAACCGACATATTAAACCTTCTTTCTTAGGATTGATTGTATCACGTACCAGATTGCGGCTATAGCTAGCAGAGAGATGGCTCCATAGAGGGGTAAATTGGGGGTTGAGTCCGCGGCTGTGTCTTGGACCTGGGTCGGTTTGGTTTGCGAGGCTCCCTGGACCGATCCGGTGGGGGCTGCGGTTGGGATGGCGGCTGCGGCGATTAAGTCCGCCTGGGGCTGAATGCCAGATGTCGCAACTTTTGTTACAGCCGCTGACCGGGACGAGGCTGCTGAGTTTAGGGTTGTGGCTGGAGTGACAGCGGCCGAAGGTGTGGGTGCTGGCGTTGCTGTTGGGGTAGGCGCGGGTTTAAGCGGTGCGGGAGTTAATAGCCAGGTAGTGCCTAGCAAAGCCAGAACGGATGGTGCGGTAGTTGAAGCGTCACTGGCGGTCATGCCATAGGCGGCGTAGCTGAACCCTCCATCGGTGTTTTGGTCTTTGAGCAGCCAAGTGCGGGCAGAGCCGGCTTGGGCCTGGGCGGTGGGTCCGACTAGATTGAGCGCCATTAAGCCCCAGGAAGTTGAGCTGCCGTCGGATGAGCTAAGGGCGTCGTAGCCAAACCCTCCATCGGTTTGCTGGGTGCTTAGTAGGTAGGCCAGAGCTTTGGTTTGGGCGGTGGCCAGACCGGCATTGGTGAGCGACATATCTTGGGCGGCACCAAGGGCGATAATGGCCGCTGCAGTATCATTACTGTCGCTGCCACAGTATAGGGCGCAGGTGTCGGCGGTATAGCTAAATCCCCCGTCGGCTTGCTGATGTGCGAGTAGGAAGTTCAGGCTGTCCTGAGCCATAACCTTGAGTGTGCTATCGTGCGTAGCGTTTATCGCAATGAGGCCAAAGATGTCGTCGTTGAGTAGAGTCGCACTGCCGATTTGATTAGCAGTGTAGAGGCTTCTGAGGCGGGTATTGTAGTCGACCCCGCCGAACTGGGTGGTGTCTTGGCCGGCTGCAGCAATGGCCAGAATGCGGCGTTCCACCGATGTGGCGGGTGCGGTGGACGGGAGGGTATCGGCGGCCATAAAGTCTAAGGCTGAGGCGCCGCTGCCAGTCTTGAAGGTTGCGGCGTTTTGGCCGGCTGCTTGGATGGCAATGATTGACCAGTCGGTATCACCCGGATTACTGCCAATGGAGCCGGTACTGGTTTGGTTAGCGGCCAGATATTTGGTGCCCGCGAGTGCGGCGGTGGCCGGGTCGGTGTTGGCGGCGGCCGATACCATTGACGGTATGGGCGCCAGGATTAGAACTGAGACTAATGTGCTTGAGATTGCTTGCTTAACTGAAAACCGAGACATCCGAATACTCCTTAGGATTTTATATATTGCCAATTAACTGAATCGCCGTTGTGAACCGTTAAATAACTACACCCTAATGGCGGAGGGCTGCCGTTGACGGTATATGTCCACCACACAATGGTAGGGTCGCCAAGGCCGTTAATCTGGTAGACGCCATAGGTGTGTTGCGCCGCGTCATATGGCATGAAAAGGCTGCTGATGAGTCCGTCATTAAGCGCCCGAGTTAATACTTCACATTGTTTGCTGGTGCTGGGTAGTATTACGTTGCCTTTGTTGGTGCCGTTGATGCGCAGTGATACGGTAACCATAACTGGGGCTTGGGCGGGCGGGGCGCTTTGCGCCGGGGTTGATGATGCCACGATCGAACTGGAGCTAGAGGTTGAAGTTTTTATATTTGAGTTGGCGAGGTTTACGCTGGGTGGGGGCTGATTTGGCGCTGGGGTGCCGGAGGGGGCGGGGCCGAATGATTTTGTGGGCGTGCCAGCGACTTTTGGACTGGACGAGGTTGAAACCTGGGCAAGGTTGGTCCGATATTGCCAGACTCCGCCAAGGGCACTTATCGTGCCGATCAGGATTAGCCCAAGACCAAGTATCCCGAATGGGCGTACTTGCTGCTTCACAAATGTGGCAAATCTTTTAAACAATAAATCCTCACTGGTCAAGCGAGGATTGAAGATAAAAAATCGTCACCCGGTGACGATTAAGTAAATATTACTCCTGCTCGGGATTAATCTCGTACGACGACCTGGCTTATTACTCAATGGTAACATTACAGTTGCGGCACAGCGCCGGTATCTCACCGGCTTCCAAGTACGAGGGGCTCAAGTTGTTAACGTAATAGCAGTATATATATTCAAAGGCCAATGTAAAGCATTTTATTTTGAGTCCGGTCATATTTGAAAGTTCTTACAATGAATCGGCTGTTTCTAGGGTACAAACTTGAGTGGTCCAATATTTCGGGCGATTGTTTTTTGTATAGAGACAATTGCCCACGATCGGAAGGATGCTCATGAATATCATGATGCGACGCTTGTTGGTGATATCTGCTACTGCGGCAACTCTGGTCGCGCCAGTAGCATTGGCAGCAACTCCCGCCCAAGCGGCAACCGTGGCGTGCAGTGTGTCGACGCCAACGGCCAAGTTGCCAACGATTCGCCCCGGTGACAGGGGTAGCTGCGTGGCGGTGGCTCAACGAGCGCTCATTGCTCACGGTTTTGGTGTTGGTCCGGCTGGCGCAGACGGCCAGTACGGAGCTGGCACGCTGGCCGCGACGAAGCGCTTCCAGGCGTCTCGCGTGTTGGTAGCCGATGGCATTATCGGTGCCCTCACATGGTCGCGCCTTCGGGGCTCGGCCGCTCCTGTCCCCTCCGGGTACAACAGGCTCAAGGGGCCCAATTACACCAGCCGGGTGATCTTCACGTACGACGACTGCCCGAGGTCGCTGACGTCCCTGAGGAGCGCTTTGGTTAGCGCCAGAGCACATAACATCGGGATGGTGTTGGCGCCGACGGGCAACTGCATCACCAGTTTCAGGGCGCGCTACGGCGTCGACTTGCCGGCTCTGGCCCGGTCGCACGGACAGTACGTGATCAACCATTCGGTCACGCATCCTCACTACCCGCGGCTGACTTATGCGCAGGTTCTGCGCGAGCTTAGGGCTCCGGGCGTAGTAACTAACTTTGCCCGGCCGCCCTATCTGGAGATGAACGCAACCGCGCGGCGGGCATTCGCGGCAGCTCATATTCTGGAGTGGGACGCGAGTGTCGATACTAGCGACTATCTTGGCAAGACAACCGCTCAGCTTGTCGCCTACGTACTCAGGTATGCGCGCGCAGGCGACACGGTGTTGATGCACATGGGCTGGAATGGGTTCAACCCAACTTTCCTGGGGCAAGCCCAACACGGATTGGCGGTGCAGCATCGCACGGTTTGCCGTCGTTACCCGGGTGTAACCCCTGTTCGGCTTCCGTCCAGACTGCCCTGCTAGGTACATACCCGCGGAGTAGTCACAACACCACCGCCTCGGCCGTTTATTCGGCTGGGGCGGTGGAGAAAATGCAATTATTGATTACAGATCGGTGACCGCATCGGTAAAATTTAGTTTTTCTATTACCTTGAATTCATTTGTCTTGCACAACGTAGTATCTTGGGCGGATTTGGCGTGTAGTGGTACAACAATAAATCCGTGTGGATAATTTCGCCGCAGCTCGCGACGCTTAGCTAGGCTAACCTCAATGTTTTCTTCACAGATAGGCATAGTGCATTCGCACCTTAGTCTGAGTGGTAACGAATCAACAATGCGGCCGCCCATGATCCCTTTGATAATGCCGTAACTGCGAATATTGATTTCACGGCGGATCACTGCGAGTTGATCATCTTCTTGCTTCGGGGGCTCTGGAGGCTGGTTTATGCTCATAAGTCATCTTTAAACTGGTTACCCAAAATCAGTCCCGCCTTACCAATGCTGAACTCATATATCCCCTTATCGTGGTTTGAGCCGCGCATTTTGAGAATACTGACCAGTTTGCGAACTTCTTGGTCGCGCTCCACGTAACGAGTGAGGATAATGCCGTCGACAATTGAGCTGAGTTGCAGTTCCGATGATACGGTGCCGCCCATCAACTGTTTGTTGGGCGCGCCGAACATCTCGGTGGTCAGGTAGGTTGCCAAGCAGTTGATGCCGCGGCTTTTAAAGAAGGCTGTTAACTGCAGCAGGAAGTCACGCACGTAATCTCGTGCAAACTCGCTTGACTCCATAGAGGAAATTGAGTCTATTACGACTCGCTTGATGTTGTTGTCTTCGACAGCGCGGACAATTTGATAAAGCAGCTTGTCGGGATAAATATCAATTTGGTCGCTGGGAACGTTGATCAGCATTTTATCTTTGAGGTGCCTGTCGAAGTCCCAGTCGTGTTCTTTGGCAGTTTTGATGATTTGGGTCATAGATTCGTCGATAGATACAAATAATCCGGCTTCACCCTGAAGGATACCGGCTTCCAGAAAGTGCATGCCGAGTGTTGTTCGGCCGGAGCCGGTGTTGCCAGCGACTAGTAGGATGTGACCTTGAGGGATCCCGCCGCCCATCATTTCGTCGAGCTTTTTGATGCCAGTTTTGCGGCGGGTTTTGAAGTCGGTTAAAGCGGTTAGTCCATAGGTGGGAATTTTGGGGTATAGGGTGATACCTTTATTGGTGATTTCGAAATAGGCCGGGCCGGAGCGATAGTTTACGCCGCGCATTTTTTTGACTTCGAGCTTGCGCATTTGTTGGTTGCGCCCAGACCCACTATCCACATAGATGATGGCGTCGGAAATATACTCTTCTACTGGCGACTGATAGCCGGCGTTGAGGTCGGCCTCGCCAATGAGCATTACGGTGGCGCCGGGCCGGGAAAGAGCGTAGCCAAGGCGAAAAATGAAGCTCCGGACGGCGTCGACGCCTTCGAGCTTATAGATTAAGGCCGTAATAGAATCTATCACTACGCGTTTGGCCTGAGTTTGATCGACCAAATTCATAATGACGGTCAGTAGCTGGTCCATTTCGATGAGATCAAACGATGGTTTTTGCTTAAAGGGCATGCCCATTAGTAGCGTGCGGCCATCTATAAAGCAGATCTTGCCAGTTTTTATGTAGGATTTATCAAAAAATTCAAATTGTTCGATATTACGAATGGCTTTATCGATTTCTTCGGTGAACGAAATGTAGAGACCAACTTCTTCTAGGTGTCTGGCGCCTTCGAAGAGCCACTGTTGGGCCAAGGTTGTCTTGCCGCCACCAGCGGGACCAGTGGTTAATACTAGGGAGCCATATGGTATACCGCCCTTTAGTATCTCGTCTAAGGCGGTGATCTTGGTGGGCTGAATTGTGGCGGGGATTTTGTACATATATTGTTTGATCGAAGGCGACCTTACCATGTCCGACAAGCAATGTCATTGTTTATGGTCACTAGTGGATATTCCGGCCTGCAATATTGTCGCCTGGCTGTCGCAATATTTGGCATTTGGCAAAATGTTAAAGAAAAGTTGGTTATTGGATTTGTTGGATAGAATCAAGCGCGTTAGCCAGCACAGTGTATTGATCGCGAAATAGTAGTATGGCAGTTTGGTTTTTCGAGCAATATGACTGTGGCATAGAGTAGCTAATATAGAATGCTGGAAATTGTTTCGAAAGTAAGCCGGCTTCATTGGCGATGGTTTTAGAATCTTGCGGATATTGACCGTCGACTTTTGAAAGCGTCCCGAGCCCGGCATTGCTGCAGTTGGGGTCTAATTGCGCCAGAGACTGCGTAGATAGATTGACGGATTGGATGGTTTTGCCTTCGGTCGTTTTGCCAGATTTCAAGGAGTAAGTTAAGTCCTTGATTGAATCTGGTACCGGTATTTGTACGCCGAGCTCGGTAAACTTGAAGCTTACTTGGCCGGGGATTGGCGTGGCTGTTTGGTTTGAGGATGGGGTTTGGGTCGGGGCAGGATGAGATTTGTTGAGGGCAAACCAGCCGCCAAGTCCAATTACGAAAACAATAACGCCGAGCAGGCCGGATATTAGGATTCTGCCAGATTTAGCATTGATTTTCACAATTCACCCTTTCTAGTAGAGGTTTTACAAACTATAGCATTTTGGCAGAGGATTCGTCGGATTATTCGTGCAATTTTCTTATTTAATCGAAATTTGGCAAGAAATATTTTCAAAGTTGACATCATGCAAACCTCTTTGATGGTCGTCACAATAATTTAGTGCCTATTCGGGCGTGAACTATTCAATTTCGACTGAATAATTAATTCTTGATTAGCTCATTTGGTAGTTGCTTTGAGAACATCAATCCTAAAAGCGCGAGGAAAGTTAGGGCTAACATCGAAGTTTTTAGAGAAGACATTTGAGCATCAAGGTAATAGTCGGAGATGCTGCTGGATTCCGACGCGGTTAAGCCCTTTGATATTGAATAATCGTAGACTTGTTTGTTGGTAACAACGGCAATCCCCGCCTGCGAATTATCGGTGATGTAGGATTGCACGCTAGCCGGCAAAGTACTCGATGGACCAGATGCTGCATTTACAAAGCTGGTCGTTAGCGAGGCAATTAACACGGATCCTATGAGTGCGGTACCAACCGACATCCCGAGATTCTGGAAAGTTCCTTGGAGGCCGCCAGCTTCGGATGATCTGGTATCGTCGACCGACGACAATATGACATTTCCGATTTGCGAGGCCATTAAGCCAACGCCGGCGCCAACCGTTAGCATGCCGATAATGAACATGAAGTTACTGAGCTGAGGATCAATTGCAATGAGAATAATAAACATCCCGGCGGCAATGAGGAACTTGCCCCAGACGATAATTTTCTTGGGCGGAAATCTGCTAACCATTCGTGATCCGACAATCGAAAATAGCACTAGCGCTAGAGATAGCGGTAGAATTTTTAGCCCAGTCTGGAGCGCATCCAGACCTAGGACCATCTGAAGATATATTGGCAGAACAAAGAACAGCCCTGCTGTTAGTAGGTATTGAATAGTAATGTTTGATAAACCAGATTGCATGTGAGGAATTTTGAGAGAATCAGGATCTAGCAAGGGGTCTTTATGTACGCTTTTGAGCTTTTGCTGCCGCCCAATAAAGTACCATAGTACGAGTACTCCCAGGGCAATCATGAAGGGAACTATCGAAAACCCAAACGGGGTGATGGCTTGGCCGTTAATTTCCGGCGCAGACATCGGCTTGACCCATCCCCAGACTTTGGACTGTAAGATGGCCAAGACTACAAGAAATAGACCTAGCGCCGACAGGCCGACACTAGGCATATCGAGCTTGGTGTTTTTGGCAGTTACGATGTCGGTAATTTTATTGGCAAAGAAGAAGAATATTGCTAGTACTGCAACGGTTTCGGCGGCAAAAACGTAACGCCACGAGGCATAAGTTGTGACTGCTCCACCAATAAGCGGACCTAGCGCAACGGCTGCTCCCGACACGGCACCAAGGATTCCATAGACAACAGCTCGGTCTTTGCCTTTATAGTTGGCCGCAATCAAGGCTGCAATGGCGGGTATTACCAATACTGCTCCGAGGCCTTCAATAATTGACCAGCCAACCAAGAGCATCGGCAAGTTAAGCGAAAACGCGGTAATTAATGATCCGATGCCGTATATGACCAGGCCATATTTAAAGGTTTTCCTTCGCCCCCAGATATCACCGAGTTTACCGCCCGTGAGCATAAGCGCAGCCATTACGAGCGTATATAACGTAATTGCTAGCTGGATACCGGCGACAGTCGTACCGAGATCGGCCACAATATTCGAGATCGATACATTCATAACCGAACTATCTAGTAGCATTACAAATTGGGCACATGAGAGGATAATTACGGCTCGCCACCTGTTCATCGTCGTCCCTTTCTTAGCTCTTGCACAATGAAATTGTAAGCCCGCATTGTTTGTCCGGGCATTGTTAGATTTGCTAAAGAAAGCCGAAAAACATCAGAACTTTTATGGTCGCGGCGCTAGAATTCATTATCTATCGCTTGCGGCTTGATGTTCACCATTCTGCCCATATCAACCCCTCCAATTTCCGGGCTGATGATAGATAAAATGGGGCGACATAGCTTGGACAGGCTGCCAAAAATGCAATTAGCTGGATGCAATTATGTTCATTTGATGTAATGGCGTCGCAACATCTGGAAGGTTTCATCGCCAAAGGTGTCGTAGGTTGATTTATCTTCGGGGTCATAAAGGGTATTGGATACACCGAGTAGTTTCGCTGAATCTCGAACGGTGTAGGTGTGGCGGATAAATGAGGGGATATATAACCCTCGCGTTAAACCGTCCATTAATACGACGCGCTGCCCCCCGTAAACATCTTCGAGAAGATACTCGACACTTCCTTCGGTCAGCACGATAATTTCTTCTTTGACCCGATGAAAGTGTTGGCCACCAATGCGGCCTGGGGCCAAGTTTGATAAATGAAAAATACGAACTCCTAGCCTGAGGTTAGGGACTAGGCTAAGTTCGTGCGGGTCAGGCTGCATTATGTGCGTAAGAGTATCTTGATCCAGAGCAAACATTACACTCAACAGACCGTCGGATCGGGTAGGCCAAGGGCCGCGATTTGAATCGTACACAACGGCGTCGTTGACGGAATGCGGGTTGCGATCTGGTATGGCAAAATATGGGGATTTCATGATTGTACTGTAACAGCTCTGCGGCCGCCAAAACCATCAAATATACGTAAACTACCCTCCTAGGAAGAGTAGTTTACTCAACCTGAGAGGGTATTTGGGTGAGGGTGGGTCAAATCTCAACAACGTTGCATAGAACCCGGTTGTCCCAGCTCCACAGCTTGGTCCACGTTGTGCCCAGTATGCGCTCCTTGCCGTAGCCCCATAGGCAGGGCTTATACAGGCAATTGTTTGGCCCGTGGAAGGATGAACCAAAGGCAACTACCTGCCCGAGCGAGAATCTCCAATACTGGGCGAAGTGCACCAGGCTAGCAGCGGTGGAAAGTTCAAGCCGCCAGCTGGGGCCTGCCTCCGTGGTCAGTTGGTCGAGCACGCCAGCCTCGGAGTACTTGTCGTGGGGCATGGTGAGGAGGCAGTATGGGCCACCGATGTGTGTGCCTATATTGTCCCAGTTGCCGGCGTCCCTGCGATCGTGGAATACTGGATCCACGCGGGTCAGGTTGCCAGCCTCAACATGCTGCTCGAAAGGAACTTGCAGCGGTGTGCTCGGCACGATGATCGGTGGCCCATCGTGGAGTATTTTGCCTTCATAATCGAAGAAAAGCGCCATGTTTCCTCCTGGAAACTCGCAATTCGCGTATAACCGTCATTTTTGGCGGTATTTTGAAATGTTCACACACCTATTATTGATCACCCTTATGATTTTTCAATAGCGGTGACAATATTTCGTCATTTTATATGGAGCAACGAGTGATAAGGACATGCCCAGCAAAATATATGGCAAGAAAGTTGCAATAATTTCAGTGCGGAGCTGCATGGGGATGATTGTAACAAAAACCGCATACGTGAGCGGCGTTTGTTAGCTTGATACTGCAGCTAGAGAGCGACGTCGGCCTCAGTTGCTCCGCGGCGGGTCCCAGTGTAGTAAATGCTCTGGTCCTGGTTGGAGCGGGCACGATAGATGCCCTGCTTGAAGTAGGCGATCCCGTCGGCTCCAGACTCCAGAGTGGAAGTGGCGGCATTGTCGATGAAGGTGGTGCCGTTGATTCTCACCGTCAGGCGTCCCGCCGTATTCGACCATGTGACGCCCACGACAAAGTCGTTCCACTGGCCTAGAGGTAGCGCGCTGGGCGTTACCCATTCGGCGTCTAGTGTGCTGACAATGACGTGAGGGACGGCAGACTTGTCGAGTCCGAAAACCAGGGGCAGGCCATTCACGCCGTGCCACTGGGTGCAGACTACCCACCCGTTGCCCACAGGGGATACCACATCCGTATCGACATGGAACCCGGTGGGGAGATACATCGACCATGCCCACCATGAGGTTCCGCCGTTCAGCGTGGCAACATCGGAATAATCGGTCACCTCAGAGCGGTTACGATCGGGGTCGCCGCTGGTCTGGTCGGTAGAGATGACGTTGAACTGCGCAGTGTACGGGTATCCGGCTCTGGCGGGGCTGGTGACTATCTGTTGCTGCCGGGCCATGTCAGCGCCGGTCGCGCCGTCCTTGAACTCCTGCACTGGCCATTGCGAGAAGTCGCCAGTCTGGTAGTCACCCAGCCACTGCGGGTTGCCACCGCCGCCACCACCACCGCCGGATGCGGCTATGATGACGGTCTTTTCTGTGCTTACCCTGTCTGGGCTCACACCGTTGGACGCGAGCACGGTGAAGAGGCTTGTGGCCGCAGTCGTTGGGGTCCCAGACAGCAGACCAGCCGAAGTCAGAGTTAGCCCTGCCGGGATCGTCCCACTGTTGAGAGTGAATGCGATCGGGGTAGTGCCAGACGCGGCGAACTGGTAGGAGTACGCCACACCCACGGTTCCGTCGGGTGGTATCGCCGCGGTGAAGAGGGGGGCGGTGCCGCTGCCCGCCACCGCAACCTCGGCCGCTAAAAAGAATGGGGTTGTGGCCGTGTAGGGAGCACTAGGAGTCCCGGCCGGAAAAACGTCGTTCGCCGCGCATACTCCCGCATATAGCGCCGTCGGAGCACCATCCGTACCGGAACCAAACGAGGCCGTTGCGTTATCGCAGGATAGTCCGATCCAGTCCCCTTCCGCGACGTTGAAGGCACCACCGCTGGCGAAGACCAGCTGGGCACCGGTTGCCGGGCAAGCTACGGATCCTGTGGCTCCCCTCGGAGCGCCAGTTGGTGCGGCGTTAATCCCCACGCCAGTATTGGCGTAGTTGGCAATACTGATGTTACCCGATGCCGTGCCAACCCAAATACGGTAAGCGGTCGCCCCGACCACCTCACCTTGCACTCTCATGTAGTAGGTGCAGTTGGCGGCCGGGAACATCGTTACGGCCGCCTTCAGCGTCCGCGGATCGCACGTAATACATGGACCTGTCGTTTTAGCCTGATTTTGCCACTTGGCGGTACCGGAGTTGTAACCCAGCACTTCATTATTCGCCGGCGTGTTTATTACAACATCTGAGCTGCCAACTATACTGCCGCTTCCTGATCCACCTCCGAAGGACATAGTTGGCTCCTCTAAACACAATTATCTTATCAAGTTAACCATATGCGGTATAATAGCGCAATTTCTGCGGAGCGAGCGTGGTAGGCGAAGAACAGATTTGCCAGTTGCTCGATGTTTGGCGACAAACGTATGCGTTTTAGCCGTGACACTTAGGTCAGAGAGCAGGCCGTACAACGTGTGCTGGCACGAAATACAATTGATAGACTTGGCTCGATTCGTTGCTGTTAACTAAGACTGAAACGTATTATTGTTCATAGCTAGTTTAGATATTGTATCGCCTGCCGCCACTACTAAGTGTTGCGTTTTGGATTAGACCTCAGAATACGGGCATACAATCTGGTAGGATTGAATAATGAAACCCATGATGCCTGAATCTGAAAGCAATGAACGGCCAACCGAATCTCAAGAGAGGCATCCAGCCGCCGTTGATTTACAGTCGACTCCAGATGTCGCCGATCTGCCGCCCGTACCACCTGAGACCTACCTAGATCGTTTAGGGGAACGCGACAAGGAAACAGTTGAGCAAGGTGTTGATTATTACATGCAGGCAATAATGAGCCAGATTGCTGAGGCAGAGGGATCTTTGCGAACGATTGAACAAAGTAACCTTACCGCCGAAACGCTGGCCGGCGAGCTCACTGACGGGGCGATAAGCTGGCTTCGGCACGAAAGTGATAGCGGTAATTTGGGTGGCGAGATCTTTAGTAGCGATGCCGCGCGACGTGCATATGACACGGCGATTAGTACTAAGGCTATATTGGTTGGTCTCAGGGGCGGAGATAAGGCCGCCATGGCACAGGCGAAGCAAATCGTGAGCGGCACTCCAAATATTGCCCGCAGTAAAACTAAATTCGCTTTTCTTGAAGCCAAGTTAGCTGAGCGCCTGGATGCAGCCGAAGATGAGGCGCTATTGGCCGGCGGCGAGAAACCCTTAAATGAGGATAACTTTACGGCCGAAAATCATTCTTCACTGCGTAGTTTAGCCCATATGCTTATCAGTGCTGACGGTGATATCGACCAGGAGATGCGGTTGGTGACGCCGCACAGTCAGGCCGTTAATGAGCTGCTTCGAATCGGTGGTATTGATAAAATTGATTATGAATTTTGTGCTCAACAGTTGCGGATCGAAATAATTAGTCAACTTCCGCGCCCGACCGATAGCCTTGATACTGCAGAAGCCGTGGCGCGGTTGAGTAGCGGGCTCTATTCAGATGCTACGCTGGCAGGCAATCGAGCAAGAACTGAGATTAAACAGCACGGCTTAGATACCAGCTTAATTGCAGCTTATAAGTGGTTGCTGCAAGCGCGGGGAACACCTGATACCCGGGCAACCTTGTGGTCAGCCCATTCGTTAAGACGGTTAACCGAACTGGGGCAGGCGAGTGACGAGAATTTTGCCCGTGCTACCTTGGCCGGTGACATTGTCCTCGAGCATACAACCCCGTTCTCGCTTGAGGTCATGAAAAACGGCGGTCTAAAACCCAAGTATGACCACGGCCTGACTTCGACTAATGATCTTGATGCTAGTAATCAGATTCACTTCACGACCTATGCCGAGCTTCCATCGGGGAAGGCCCTCGATTACCGCACCTACGCGACGCATACCGGGGGCAATACCGGTCACACGTTGCGGAATAACCCGAAAATAGAGCATTTTCCGGGTATATTCACCATCGGTCTGGCAGATGCTATAAGGGGCGGGCTGGACCGAGTACATACCTCTCTAGCAAGCGTGGAGGGGCAGACCCGACCCGAAGACCTCGTCCTAAGCCAGCATGATGGAGATGATGCCAGGTTCAGCCTCGGTTCGCTGTCGTTTACGACCGTTGAGCGCGATAGTAACTCCAATACTAATCCGATGAAGTTCGCGGACCTTGCTCGCGCGGAACTGACTAAAGTCCAGCTGGCGTACAAAGGTAAAGACATGGGTACGTGGCCGGAGTTTCGCGCGGCGAATTATCATCCTGAAACGATACTGCAGACGTATTTGATAGATTGCGGCATCGACCTAAATTGGGTCGAGCATAATACATCACCGGATTTACCAACTTTACGGCAACGCGTTCAAACCTCCTCGGCCGGACGAGTGGTTGTACCTTTGGCACAAGTTCGTGAGTTCAGCACCAGTGTCGACCCTTTGGACGCCAACGGCAATGACTCATTGCGTCTGCCGACTATGTATATGGGGGTTTGCGAAGCCGTCGCATAAAGAATATAGCCTCGGCTTTGCAGGCATCATGCGATCGTTAAGGCTCGTTCATATCCTTATCTTGTTGTTCGTTGTATCGGCATCTAAACCTATGATCGCGACATCAAGGGTGATTCGGAGCTAGTTAGGCTATTCGTGGCGCAGGGCGTCAATCGGGTTGACGCGGACAGCACGCCAGGCCGGGTATGCCACCACGATAAGCGCTAGCACAATAACAAGGCCAAGGGTGTCGAGCACGAGCCACCAGGGCAGGCTGAAGATGGTAACGGTATCGTTGACGCCGCGGCCATGGGCCAGCTGGGTGAGAGCAATGTTGATGGCTAGTCCGAGCAGCCATGATGCGACCAGTCCTGCCACCCCGCCAAGAATAGCCAGGCCAATGGCCTCGGCGATAAATAGCCGCTGGATATCTTTCCTCCGAGCGCCAAGCGAGATCATAAGAGCGATTTCGCGAGTTCGTTCGAGGAGCGAAATGGTGAGAGTGTTAAACATACCGAGCACGGCAATGAGCATGCCAATGCCGCCAAAGCCGGCCAAGATGAAATTGAAGAACACAAAGACTTGGTCGATCTGGGCCAAGGTATCTAGAGGCGAGGCTGTACTGAAGCCGAGGGCTTCGATATGTTGACGAATGGCGGGTACGTTGGCACGATCGTCGGCTACCACTTTGAGCTGGGCATATGTGGTGAGCCCGGCAGCGCTGAAAAAGCTGTCGGCCATATAGACTTCGGAGCCGCTACCAGTGTCAACTACGCCTTTGATGGTGACGTCGGCCGGTAGGTGGCGTTTGGTGCCGTCGGGGTTGGTGACAAGTATGTCTAGCTTGAGGGCTTTACCGATAGCTCCGGCTGGGTCGCCTAGGCCGATGAGCTTGAGGAGCGAGGCATTCACAAGAATCTGGTTTTGGCCGAGAGTCAGTCCCCCGCTGGTCACAAGGTGGAGCGAGCTGAGGTCGAGATAGTTTTGATCGCCGCCGTAGATAACAACATCGGTGCTTGAGCCACCGAGCGTGGCTTTGCCGGCTTGCGTGAAATCTTTCGCGATATCTTTGACATGGGCGATGCTGTGGATCTTGCTGATATTAGTGGAGTCGAGTTTGACAATCCCCGAGGCGGGTGGGGTGACGTCGATAGCGGTTACGGATTTCGAGCCTATGACTTGCTTTGAGACTAGGTTCTGTAGCCCGAGTCCGAGCGAAACTAGGAAAGTGATAGAGCCAATGCCAATGAGGACACCCGCGGCGGTAAGAAATGTGCGAAGTTTGCGCGATACCAGGTTGCGGTAGACCATATAGGCGATGATGCGAAGCCGCAAGTGGTGTTGGCCATAGTGAGATTCGAGATCCAGATAGGCGCCGGATTTGATTGATTTAGCCACGGGGTGCTCCTTTGGTTTTGATGGCAACGGCGGGTATCGTCTGGGCTGGCTTAATCGCTTTTTCGGGGCGGATGGTTTTGACGGCAGCTTGGCGAGTGGTATCGGTGAGGACGCCGTCTTTGATCTCGAGCTGTTGAGTGCTGTAGCGGAGGTATTCGAGGTTGTGGGTAACGAGGATGACGGTTTTTCCCATGTCCTTAACGCTGCTGTCGAGCAAGCTCATGATGAGCTCGCCGTTGTGAGAGTCGAGATTGCCGGTCGGTTCATCGGCTACGATAAGGCTAGGGTTGGCAATGAGGGCGCGGGCCATGGACACCCGCTGCTGTTGGCCGCCCGAGAGTTGCGTTGGATAATGCTTGACGACATCGTTGAGACCGACGGCCTCCAGACTGAGTTGCGCGAGTTCGGCGGCCTGTTTGGCGTCGTAGCCGGCCAAGTAGAGCGGGAAGGCCACGTTTTCGACCACGCTCAAGCTGTTAACCCAGTAATTGGTTTGAAATACCATGCCGAGGGTGAGCTGGCGGAAGCGGGCACGATCATCGGACGTCAGATCGTACAGATTCTGGCCGAGGAGCTCAACTGTGCCACTGGTGGGCGGCTCAAGCCCCACAAGGATATTGAGCAAGGTTGATTTGCCGGAACCGGACGGGCCGTAAATGATAGTGAACGAGCCTTGTTTAATCTCGAAGTTGATATCGGTCAGGGCGCTGACGGTTTCGGTGGCCAGTTTGAACTGCTTGCTGAGTCCCGTTACTTTGACAATGGCTTTTGACGAGCGTTGGGTAGCCATTATTTGAGGAATCCAAAGATATTTGATAGGGCGTTGAAGATAATGCTGAGTACGCTATCGGTAGCGCGGCCGATGATGGTTGATTGGTCGTCGGATGTGGCTTGATTCGCGGCACGGTCATGTGAGACGGCGCGGAAGTGGAAAACGGTAGAGGTTGGCAGGTCCGAGACGATAACGACATGGTCGCGGGTGTAGTTTTGGTCTTCGGCGCTCTTAGAAGCGTACGTGTTACCGGAGGAGCCAGGGCCAAATTCGACTTGGCTGGTACCGGGTTCGTCGGTTTTCCAGGAGATTACAATTTGGCCGTGTGCATCAGAACCAGTGCCTTTGATACTGGGTTCAATAGTAACGGCGCTTACTTTGGGCGGACGAGTGTCGAGGGCGGTGCGGAAGGATTGCTGGTCGCTGACAGCTTGATTCCCGGAGGTGTCGCGTGAGGTGGCAACCAGTACATAATCGGTATTGTCAGTGAGGTTGGAGATAGTAATTTGGTGATCGGTTGTGAGTTTGGAGTCGCTGACTTCCTGCTGGTTAGTACCGCGGGGCCCGTATTGGATACCGGAGGTGGTTGGTACGTTGGTGGTCCAGGATATGAGCTGGGTACTGGTGGGTTCGCCGGCCACGGGCTGGAAGCGGAGATCGGAGATGTGCGGGCGTGAGGGCGTGGTGAAGCTAAAGACGCTGGAGTCATATTCATTGCCGTCAGCGTCAAAGGTGTTGACCTTGTAAAAATATTTGGTGCCGTCGTCGAGGCCGGTGAGCTGGGTTGTGTAGGCAGATTCGGCGGTCGAGGTGTTGAGCACGTGCGTACCGCCGAAGCTGTCGGTTTTGCCAAAGTAGATTTTGACACTCACAGCACCCTTGGAGGTGAACTTGATGGAGGTACTATTGAGGCCGATGGTGATATTGGAGACTTCTTTTACGCTGGGGGCTGGGGCAGTGGTGAAGCTAAATTCGTCGGAGGAGCCAAGGTTGCCGTCTTCGTCGGTCCATTTAGCTTCGGCGAAATAGGTTGTGCCGGCGGCAAGATTTGTGAGGTTGATACTGTGGGCGGTGACTTGATCCGAGTTGGAGACTTCGTCGCTGGAGTAGCTGCCAGATTTGGTACCGAGGGCGATGCGTGAGTCACTGGTGCGATCGGTGACCCATTGAATGGTGGCGCGACGCGTGGTGACGTTACTGACTTCGGGTTGGCTAAGCAAATTGGCAGACTCGCTGAAGCGGCCGGTGGGGAGCTTGGAAACAGCTGGGCTAGACGCACCACAATTATTGGTGGAGTCGCAAGCTTTGATCTTGTAGAAATAGGTGACTTGGCTGAGACCGGTGTCGACGAGGCTGGTAGAGGAAGTGGTAGCCACAACGGAGAAAGTGGTGTTGTCGGTGGAGCGATAGATGCGGTAGGCGGCAATGCCGGCACCGAGGCTGGCGGGGGGATTCCAGGTGAGGGCGAGGCGCCAGGTGCTGGTGGATTTGATACTGGCGTCGACAACGTCGGGGTTGAGGGGTACCCCCGGGGCGGAGGTGTTGGCGGTAAAGATGGTGCTGGCGGCAGTGGCGTAGTTGATGTTGCCGGCTTCGTCTTTGGCGACGGTATAGAAGGTGTTATCACCGGGTTGGGTGGCATAGGCGCCGGCGGTAATGTTGGTAACGCCGGCGGCGGTATAGCTACAGTTGGCTACTGTAGGCGTGGTGTTGACGGTGTAGCAGTAGGTGATGTTGCTGGCTTGGCCGGCAAAGCTGGTTGGCGCCACCCATGAGAAGCCGAAATAATTGGTTGAGTTAGAAGCGGGAGTAGCGGTGAGGTTTTGGGGTGAGGATGGTGAGCTGGAGTTGATTTTGAGGGCAGTGGTGACGTACACGGGACTGACATTGCCGGCCGCGTCCCAAGTACGGAAGTAGATGGTGTTGTTGCCCTCGATGAGGTTGGCGAAGTCGGGGGTGCTTTGGGTGGTGTAGCTGCCATTGTTGGGGAGGAGGTCGGTGGCGTCTTGGGCACCATTATGGCTGACGCCGTACCAGGGGCTGGACGCGCCGATGCGGTACTGGAGGCCGGCGAGGCCGGCGTTGGCGTCACTGGCTGAGTCGGCGCCGGAGGTTTGCCAGGTGAGAGTGGCTGATTTGGTGGAGATGAAGTTTGACGGGGCCGTAATGAAGGCGGGATTGGAGGGGGCGGTGTTGTCGAAACGGAATTGGAAGTCGGTGGTGGTGTTGGCGACGGCGTTACCGGCGCGGTCGATGGCGGTGGCATACAGGTAATAGGGGCTATTGGATGAGGCAAGGGGGCTAGCCAGGTACCCGGCGGTGGCCAGGTCGACATTAGTGCTGGGTACAATGAACGAGCACGGGGTGCCGGTGGTGTCGAGCGGTGAGGCGCCGAGTTGGCCTTTGGTGCTGATGGGGTCGGAAGCGGCGGTCTGGCCCAGGTAGAGGCAGTAGCCGTAGATCCCCGCTCCGGCGTCGGTGCCGGCGGTCCAGCTGAAGTACGGTGAGGCGCCATTGGTCCAGTTGTTTGAGGCGACGGCTGGTCCCCCATTAGTTTTGGACATGACTACATTCGTAGCGTTGACTTCCGGTGGGGTGGTATCGGCTATGCCGGTGACCGTAACAGAATCTAGGGTAACTCGCTGAGTGCCATCGCCCTGAACGCCGGCTTGCCATTTAATGCCGCCGCCGAGGACGACGGGGAAGGTACTGATATGGCTGTTAATGACACTGGCGGTGTTGGACTGGGCGATACTGGCGGAGACTACCCAGGCGCTACCGTTCCAGTATTTCCAAATTCCGCCGTTGTCGGTGGTGAGGCGGTAGTTAATAGTGCCGCCGTTTAAAGTGGAACTGTCGCTAAAGGCGCTCCAGCTGGCAATGCCGCTTGAGAGTACGGCTCCTAAGGGGCTTACGAGGAGTTGGTTGGTAGAATACGGTTTGTCGATGAAGCCGGCACCAGAACGGGCAATGTTGCTAATGCGCACTTCATCGAGCTGGCCGGCAAAGTAGCCTTGGGCCCAGCCGGATTCGGAGGAGAATCCGCCAAAGGTGGCACCGACGAGCAACGGTTGGTCGGAGTCGGGCAGTGAGAGCGAGACGGCGCTGGAGGCGTCGAGGGTGCCATCGACATAGACTTTCATAGTAGTACCGTCGTAGGTGGCGGCAATGTGGTGCCAATTGGTGTCTTGACCGACGGTGGCGGATTGGAGGAACCCGTTACCGCCATAGGACCAAATCTGAGCATCGGCATTGGCGGTGTTGCCGAGGCCGGCATAGAGCTTGCCATGGTAGACGGCAAAACTCTGAACGGTTTCGATGGCGTTACCCCAGCTGCTATTTAGGCTGTTGCCGGCCACTTTTGCCCAGGCGCCGTTGTCGTATTCCCAGACTTCCCCGTCGCCCGCTGTGTTGCCCAGGCCAGCATAGAGCTTCCCGTTATAGACGGCCAGACTTTTGACTTGTTCGTACTGGCCGTCAACCCAACTGGAAGCCAGTCCGTCGCCACCTATCTGGGTCCAGCTGGTACCGTCGTATTCCCACAGCTCAGCGTCGCCGGTGCTGTTACCCAAACCGGCATAAAGCTTACCATTGTAGGGAATCATAGATTCGACTTGCTCGTAGTTGAGGTTCCAGCTGGCGTTGAGGCCGTCGCCACCTACCTTGCTCCAGGCGGTGCCATTCCACTTCCAGACTTCAGCGTCGCCGGCGGTAAGTCCGAGACCGGCATAGAGGTTGCCACCATAGACTGCCAATGAACTGACACGTTCGTAGTTAGCGGTCCAGCCGGAATTTATGCTGTCACCGCCGATTCTGGTCCACGCCGTTGCGTTCCACTGCCAGACTTCAGCGTCGTTGGCTGAGTTGCCGAGGCCAACCTCGAGCTTGCCGTTGTAGGTGGCCATGGTAAAAACTTCCTCGAATCCGGCTCCCCAACCACTATTGAGGCTGTCGCCGCCGATTTGGCTCCAGGTGGAGCCGTTCCATTTCCAGACTTCGGCGTCATTGGCGGTAGTGCCGAGCCCAACATAAAGGTTACCGGCGTAACTGATCATACTCATGGCGTTTTCATACGTTGTAGCTGGCCAGCTGCTATTAATACCCTGGCCGCCCACCATAGCCCAGGTGTTGCCGTCGAAGCGCCAGACTTGAGCGTTGCCTGCCACCGTGTTGCCAGTACCGGCGTAGAGATAATCACCGGAGACGGTCATAGATTCGACGTCTTGAATATTGAAGTAGCCCCAGCTCTTATTAATGTATCCACCGCCGATGCGCGTCCAACTTGTACCATTGAACGACCAGACTTCGGCGTTGTTCGCGGTGCTAACAAGGCCGGCATACAGCAGGCCGCCCGTGTAGAGTAGAGAGTTGACCTGAGTGTGCGTATTAGTAAAGCCACTATTCAACCCGTCGCCACCGATCTGGCTCCAGGCGGTGCCGTTCCATTTCCAAACCTCGTTGTCGCCGGCGGTAGTACCGAGGCCGGCGTAGAGATTGGTGCCGTCATCGGAGAAGCTGTAAACGCCCTCGTAGGTGGCGGCGGCCCAGCTGGAGTTGACAGCGTCGCCCCCGATTTGTGACCACGCGGTGCCGTTCCACTTCCAGACTTCGGCGTCGCCGGCGGTGAGTCCGAGACCAGCGTAGAGATTGCCATTAAACCAACGCATAGAGACTACCGTCTCGTATGTGGCAGCGGCCCAGCTGGAGTTAAGGCCGTCGCCGCCAATCTGGCTCCAGGTGGTGCCGGATAGCTTCCAAACATCGGCGTCGCCAGCGGTGGCGCCATAGCCAGCGTAGAGGTTAGTGCCGTCGTTAGTGAGACTGTAGACGGCTTCATAACCGGCGGGCAGCGCTGCACTGTTGTAGGGCGCGCCGACACCGTTGCCGCCGACCCAGGTCCAGGTAGTACCATTCCATTTGTAGATGCGCGAGTCGGTGGTGGCAGTGAGACCGAGGCCCACGTACAGATTGCCGCCCATAACGGTCATGGCGTCGACTTCTTCGGCGGCGTTTACGGGCCATGATGAGTTGATGGCGTCGCCACCTATTTTGGTCCAGTTGGTGCAACCGGTAGCTGTGTCGCAACTCCAGACTTCGGCGTCGCCGGCGGTTGACCCAAGGCCGGCATACAGGGTCGTGCCGCTTGCGGCCATTGACACTACGTTTTCGTAGGTTTGGTCTGGCCACGATGAATTCTTGCCGTCGCCACCTACCATACTCCAGTTGGTGCCATCCCACTTCCAGACCTCGGCGTCACCGATGGCGTTCCCGAGACCGGCGTAGACATTGCCGCCAATGGCGACTTGGGCGTTGACGGCAAACTTGCCGTTTAGATCCCAGCTGCCCTTAATGTCGTTACCGGCCTGCTGTGTCCAGGTGGTGGCACTGGCACTGGCGAGCTCATAGGTGACCTTGCCGGTTTCTTTGTCGTAGTAGAGCTTGTAGGCGCCTTTGTCGATTACGCCTTGCTTATTGTCGTGTGTACCTGCGCCAAAGGTACTGGAGAATTTGGTCCAAGCCTCGAGGCTGTTGTTTTGGCTAAGCGAGAGTGAGGCCGAATCGGGGGCACTAATTTGGGTGTTCGTGCCATTAAACGCGAGGGCATTATTTAAATTGCCGACACCGAAGATACCGCTGGTGACGCTGCCAGTGTTGCCGTTTGAAGAACTATCGGCGGCACTGGTACCGGAGTTTTCATCAAGGTGATAGAGCGCGACCGTGTCGGCATCGGTGGTGTAATTTTGGGCTTTGTGGCGCACGCTGGTGCCGCTGTTTTCCAGTGCGGCGTCAATGGAAAAATTCGCCGGAGTGGAAAAGTCCCAGGTTTGCGCCGAACCGGAGGCAAATACGGCCTGCCAAAAACCGGTGGTAAATACGAGCACAGCAATATAGCCGGCAAGGGTGGCCCCATGCACATAGTGGTGGTGGCGGTTGCTGTGCCAACGGTCGTACCAGATATAGCGGGTTCGTAAATGCTGGTGCGGCCGAGTGGCTAGGTGATAATGGGCTCTTTTGACCTGCTGTGCCCTGGCGAGGCCGATTTTATACAATATCCTCAGGCCGCGAAGCCCCACAGCCAAGCCTTGCTTCGCACTCGGTTGTGCGACCTTTACGAGCAGCCGGCTCTGTTGGCCTATCGATACGACAACAAGGTCCAGTGCGACTCGGACCCGACGGGCATCGTGATGGACGCGACGCAGGAAGGGCGACACTCGAGAGCGGGAACGCGGCATCAACAATTTCCTCATAACGCTGTTATGGTTCTTAGCTTATCATAAGAACTTTCAAAGCGGCGCTAAATTGGTGCGTTATTGATGTTCTGTTATCTTGTGCGTCGCTTCGGGGTTTCCATAACACGCGGATCATGCTGACGAAATTATCGTGTCTTGCTTTTGCAATTTGGCGCAGCGAGGTGAGCCTAACTCAGCGGCAAGTGCCCACCCGAGAAGATTAGCGTCAAGAGACCCAACCCAAGCATTAACAACCCGCACATGCCATTAACTATTTTAAACCTAGTCGCCTTGGATGTGATGGCCAGGTATGCAGCCGACAATCCGCCGATAATTAGAATGGGCGACAAGAACGCACCGATGGTCTCACCGATGACTATCAGCCATACAACAACCTGGCTGCTGCCAGCCCCAACTGTGGGGTGAAAGATAATACCCAGCACAATAATGAGTATTAATGCCGCAACAAGAGCTCCGGTAATTGAATATAATACGCGGGCGACAATTCTCATAAAACAATACAGCCTGTTTGAATAATAGCGTTACTTTACTTTGGCTAAAGCATAAGTGCAATGGCTGGGGGTTCGCCCGCATTTCCAGACTAATGATACGGTACCAGATCCAGACTCAAGTTCATGCTAAGCTAAACTGCTAATCTAGGCTGCGAGCATCCAATAAAGGTTATAGGCAATAAGCAACACTATCTCTAGCCCCACCAGCATAAGGCCGACGCGGCTCAAATTGTTTAACGTTCGGTTCGAGGAGCGCGCCCATCTAATTAAGGCTATAAAGTTAACAAGTGAACTTATGCCAAATAAAGGGAGATAGATTAAGAAGAGAGGGCCAGTAATAAACCCGGAATCTGTCGCGCTAGACGATTGATGTATTACATATAGTATCAATGCGCCTGGTACTAAGGCAATTAAGCTTAGAATCCCTGAAACGATAAACCAATTACGTCGTATTTTCATTGTTGAATTGTAGTTATCTGCAAACATAAGTGCAATGGCTGGGGAGGCAGGTATCTAACCTCTACGAAGCATGATCATGAAGCCAGGCCGAGATAGCGGGTACGTCTAGGTTATTAGTGGCTATCGCTACTGCAAAATCTTCGATTTCACCTTGTTCGGCTTTGAATGGCAGCTCATTTATGCGCAACAAAGTTAAGCCTGCCAGCATAGCAGTTCGTTTATTACCATCTACAAAGGCGTGGTCGGCTATCACACCCCTAATTAAGGCAGAGGCCTTGTCGGTTATTGTGGGATACAATTCTTCCCCAAAGACGTTCTGGGTCTGCGTAGCCACAGCAGCCTCAAGTCTGCCTAAATCCCGGAGACCGGCACTGCCACCCGTGGATTCAATTACTAGGGCGTGAAGTTCGAGTAGTTGTTCGAGCGTCAGTACGATCATCTGCCAGCCAGGTTTTCAAAATCCTGCTTATAGTCATCGATCACCTGCTTTGCCACAGTTAAGACCTGGCGGTCTTCATTAGATGTACTATGAAGCGGACGCACAATCACTTCAACCTCGTCGCCGAAGTTGATATTTTGCCGTTTAAGCTCCTTAGCCGGGATTGTTACTCCCCCACTCGAGCCAATTTTGATAATTTTTTGGATGCTCTGAATCATGTGTTCATTATAACAATATTATAATACTGATGCAATATCACTACATTACAAATGTCATGAGTCGTAACATTTTAACCGATATAATTGCTGGCTGGCCATTATTACCGGGGTTAAACACTTATTGATCAATTCAGGGTGTAGTCCCACAGCCTGCCTGCCACTGCTTAGTCTTGCGCCAGTCATTTTCGAATACCTCAGCCCATGTCAATCATTTTGGCAAGTACCGGCCTAACGCTCGCTCTCGTGCTCTGCAATAGTTTTTCGAGCGTCCTCAAGTTGACGCTTAGTATTAGCCAGCTCCGCGTCTTTTTGGAGTCGGTCATACGAAGCTGCTGCTAGCGTCCCCTGTTCAATTGCTTGCGAGAGAAGCTTTGCCGCTTCACCGGGTTCACTATACTCATGATTTCCACCAGCTGCTTCTCCGTGCGCAGCTGCTTTAGTTGCTCCTAAGTCGTAACCCATTTGCCTTTCGATGATCGCATCTCTAGTATGATGTTCTTCGATCCCTGCTTTAGCTGGGTCTTCTCCTGGATGCCAGTTTGAAAAATTGTCCCTCGAACTATCGCTTTTTTTTGCTATATCTTTCGCAAAATCAATGTCTTTTACGCGTCCAATATCGTCCCCGCTTGTTTCGATCATTCTATCGATTGGGCCATACTCAGATTGTTCAGGCATGATTTACCTCAGAGTTAAATTGATCTCAACTTTATAACAAGGGACTTGCATAAGCAATCTCACGAAACCTCATATTGGACTATCAAATAAACGACCTCTCGGTCATTTATGCATAATTCCTTGGCTGGCCATTATGGCCGAGGTTAAAACAATTATTCTGTCCGTTCAGTAACCTTTCTTTGGTCGTCTACGACCATCTCATCCATTGCAGCATTCATATTTATGCCTCGTTCGCTTGCAATGTAGAGAACTTCGGCTAATATATCCGCAAGTTCATTACGGAAATCAGCTTCCAATGCTTCTTTATTTTTGCCGTCTGCCCAACGATGATTTGAAAGTTGCAGCATAACCTTATTAAGGCTTCCGATTTGGTAAGCCAAGTCTTGGGCCGCAACTTCCCAAGTCCAATGTTCCGTGCCTTGCTTATCGTATTTTGCAAAACTATTTTTAACGGCCTGGCTAAGCTCAGTGATGGTGTAGTCTTTCATCTTTAGAGTGTAGCAAAATCAAAGACTTCCTGTTAAGTCTTTTTAAGCATAAGTGCTATGGCTGGCCATTATCGCCGAGGTTAGACACCTGCTGTGTGGCGAAGAACGGATTATTTCAGGACTCAAACATTGATAGTTGCGATGAGCGCCTTATGGTCTGAGACAACCGCATCGGGTAGGTGGAAGCTCTCGACATCCAAGGTTGGGCTGACGAGAATATAGTCCGATACGAGGTCGTAAGTGAAGCGGTGGGCGCTGCTGAGGGTTGTTTTTAGCTTGGACTCAGAGGATAGGTTTCTGAGCTGCAGTGGGTCGAGTTCGCGGATGGTATCGCTGTTTGGATTCACGTTTAAGTCGCCGCAAAGTATGAGCGGTTCACCTACGCCTTGAAGAATGGCCGCTGCTTTGCGCATTGATGCGGCGGACTCGTCGCTGCCGTCGGCGTTTCGATTGTGGAACCCATGATGATTGGCTATCGTAACCGTCTTCCCGTCGCTGAGTGTGATTTTGCAGTGCTGAATATTGCGTATATTCGATCCGGCAGTTTTAATCGTGAGATTTCGGTCATATGCGCCGTGGGTAAATTCGACGTGTTCTTCGCTAATAGGATATTTTGAATATATTGCGTTCCCATAGTCACATGTTTCTCCCAATGCCTCGAACGAGAAGGTTGGGGCCAAGAACTGATGTGAGAATTTTTCGGACAATCGCTCGTGCGTTTGATATGTATCGAACAACGGGTAGCCATTTGGACTACTGACTACTTCTTGCACGCACAGAATATCCGGGGCCTCTTGGTCAATTAAGTCGAGCGCTGGACTCAGAAGGTGTCCAAACCAGATGTTCAGCTGCATTATTTTCATGGTTGGTATGATTATAACAAAAATAACGACTCGCTAAAGCCGTTATTTTAAGCATAAGTGCATTGGCTGCCCCTAGTTGACGTACTTCGAACTCGCGGCTCTGTAGCGATTTAATGCGCTGATTTATTCAATAACGCGATCATTATGCCAAACACTACGAAGCCAATCAGAATAAGAACCAAGAAAGCGCCCGGTCTAAGGCGGAGGCGCCCCAATTTCACGACTTCTCCATTCCAGGTAGTATATGTAAGCGTATCGAAAGGCAACCGTACTGGCTGGTAATTCCAAGACAACAAAAGGTGCGTGAGATATCCTAGTTCCGCATGGAGTATTTGAAGAGCTTGCTCCATAATTTCTGGGGAGTATATTGATTCGCGCGTTATAAACGTTACCTCGGATCCATAGAACTCAACATCAAAGTGTGCGGAAGAGCCTTTTAGCAATTCCATAAAATTGGGTGCCAGTACCGTTAGCGCGTCTAGCTGCAGTCCTACCGGGACAAATAAATCAAAATATGCGGCAAAGTCGCCTTCAAGTTTGACGGTTTGCTCGTGCTTAATCGAGTTGGGAATTGAACTCGTAGGCCCTTGATCGTTCTTGTTGGAATCTAAGACTATCTGTGGAAAAATTTTAGGAAGCTGTATGCGAATAATGCTACGCTTGGCGAGATTTTGGATCATACTTTCAGGCTGTCCTGTCGATGCCGGGACATACTCCATGCATATAGTGACTGGGTAGCTGTTAATTCTTCCCTTTATCTCATGGATAAATGCCGGTTCATTAAGAAGCGTCGGGATTCTTAGCCAGGCTGGGGCATAATCTTTAGTGCCAATTGGAGGATCAAGAGGGCGCTGACTATAGGTAAAATTATTTAGTTCCGCAAAGTGGGCAATTGCGCGGCTGTCTTCCTCATTAATGCGGAGATTTTCAGCGACGCTCCGTAATCTACCAAGCGTTGAAGAAAAAATTGACTGGTCGTCAGGCCAGCGGCTCTTGAGGGAGTTTAAGGGATTTATATCCATGGGCTTAGTGTAACAAAAAAGTAGCTCAACCGAGCTTCTTTTAGACATAAGTTCTTTGGCTGGGGCGGCAGGATTCGAACCTGCGAATGACGGCACCAAAAACCGTTGCCTTACCGCTTGGCCACGCCCCATTATTTGTGTAGTACCAAGGATAGATTTTAGCCTATCGGTATGGCTTGCGCAAACTGAAATTATT
>JBBRSS010000001.1:0-115397 GCA_038245115.1 Candidatus Saccharimonadia bacterium | reverse complement strand
TTAATGCTTATGCTAACCTATGATTATATTTGTTGATCGGAGAAGCGTTTTGGCAAAGCTAACAACAATCTGGCGAAAGGCTTCCGCCAACCTTCCGGGTAGGGAACGTACTTCGTTATTGGCAACTAAACAAGTTCTAAATAAGCGTCAAGGCTTGATGTTTATTGCTATATTCGCCATTGGCGGTATCAGCCTACTAATTGCAACCAGGGCAGCAACCCTCCCCGTAGCCTTTGAGCCGGAGACCGGTGTCCTCGCTGCCGGAGCCACCAGTGTAGCCAACGCCAACGCCTCGGGCGGCCGAGTGTTGGCGTTTGCCGGAGCGGCTACGCCGACGCCGACACCCGCACCCGCATCCATATCCATGCTGAACCCTCTAATTTACGGCACCGGTATTGGCTACGACACCAAAGCTAACATCCCAATCGGGGAGTCCGGTCAGAAAATGGCCATCAGATTCAAATCTACCACTACCTCGGCGCTCAACAGTGTGAAATTCGTACAACGAGGTAATAATGGCAACTATTACTCATTGGGCTCGGGTGGTACGACTACACTCACCGTTCAGGCCGACGACGGCAGCGGGCACCCGAATGGCACTGCGCTGGCCACCACCAGCTATACCTGCCCTAGTAACCCCAGCTCGAACTGGGAGACCTATGCTGCGCCGGCGTTCTCGAGCCCGGCGACTCTGACAGCTGGCAAGATCTACTATATAGTTTTCACGAATCCTAGTACCTCAAACTGGATTTCGGTAAATAGCGTCTATGCCTACAATAGTGTTACGCCACGTCAGCCAATTTTCTCTGACGCTGAGTTCGGCGTCATGTATACCACTGGCGCATGGGGCGGGATCAACCAAGGATATACACCGGTAGTTGACCTGGCCTATGCTAACGGTACTCATGCCGGCCAGGCGTACTATGAGGCTATGATCGATAAATTCGGCACAATTTCCGGTGGCGGCATGGTCCGCGAGGTCTTCACTGTCTCGGGGGGCAACCGTACGATACAAAAAGCCGGCCTGCGAGTTCGCAGGGGCAGCGGTTCTAGCCCACTAGTTCTAACTCTCGAGACGTCAGGGGGGAGCGTGCTTGCCACAGCCAGCAGTTCAAATTCTACATCGATTTCGGCAACCTCCCCTGGCGGGGACAATGGCGGATCCGTCTGGGCGACCGTGACTTTCTCAGCACCTATTACCCTCACTAATGGCACCAGTTATAGTCTGCGCGCATCTGCGGCATCTGGTACAACCTACTACTCTCATCCGATTCGCTCCGGCACACCACCGGGATTCTTGACGGGGCAGGATTTCAATTCTTACTCATTCCGGGATGGATCGGGTAGCGGCGGAGGCGGCCAGTACACTACCGGCTCAGGCTGGTCAGCCTTGTACGCGTATGCTCCCCAGGATTTACAGTTCTACTTGAGTCAGTAACATGCCACACAAAGAAGCCTCCACTTAATGCCGCTTACCGGTTCAGCAATATCAGATCTCGAAATCTCGCACCATATCTTGTTGAGCTAATATCATCTGCGGAGATGGGACTAACAATGAAGAGCACGCTTTTTTGGTAGATTACCAAAGGGAAGTCACTACCGCTAAAATTAGGGCTACCCAACACCATCTCCGACTCCGATCTGGACGGACTTGTACCAGTTCGACGCGGTACCACTAAGGCCAGCTTCTGATGCAGATACCTCAGCGAGGTTGCTTATCTTTGACCCGTTATTAATGCTTATGCTAACCTATGATTATATTTGTTTATCGGAGAACCGTTTTGGCAAAGCTAACAACAATCTGGCGAAAGGCTTCGGCCAATTTTACAGGCGCAGGGAATACTTCGTTATTGGCAGCTAAACAAGTTCTAAATAAGCGTCAAGGCGTGATGTTTATTGCTATATTCGCTCTAGTGGGCATAAGCCTACTAATAGCAACCCGGGCGGCGACTGCCCCCGTAGCCTTTGAGCCGGAGACCGGTGTCCTCGCTGCCGGAGCCACCAGTGTAGCCAACGCCAACGCTTCGGGTGGCCGGGCTTTGGCATTTGCCGGAGCGGCTACCCCAGTTCCAACGCCACCTCCGGTCGCTGGCATCTATGGCGCCGGGATGGGATTCGACACCAAAGCAAATATCGTTGTCAACGCCGAAGAATCCTTTGCAATGAAGTTCAAGGCGGGCGCCACGTCTACTATTACCGGTATCCAGTGGACACAGCGCATGGGAGGAACCGGGTACTCGCTCGGCACAGGCGGCACCACCACGGTAAGCATCCAGGCAGACAACGGCTCTGGCAAACCGAACGGCACAAAACTGGGGCAGGGCACTTGGTCCGGGGGAAACAACCCAGCGGGCGAAGAACGGCACGAAATAACGTCGATGTCTCCGCACCCTTCCATCACAGCCGGGAAGATTTACTACGTCGTGTTCGAGAACCCATCCGCATCGAACTACATTAGTGGCAATGAGATTCTATCCTACGACGGACACGCCGGCCCAAGACAGCCACACTTTAGTGACGCCGACTTCGGTATTTTGATAGCGACTTCTTACGGCGGTGCATGGTCTGATACGGCCAATAGCGCGCAGGCCTACACCCCTGTAGTTGATATTATTTACGCCAATGGGTATCACGATGGTAACGCATATTACGAGGCCATGATTGACTACCCCGGCTTCGTCACCGGCACATCGAGTATGCTACGTCAGGGATTTACCATCAGCGGTGGCAACCGCAGCGTGAGTAGCGCGGGCGTGAGGACGCGCCGCAACAGCGGAACTGGTAACCTCAACGTAACTTTGGAAACAGGCGCAGGGGCTGTCCTTGCTTCTGGGACAATTCCGGCATCGAGTGTCCCCATCAGCCAGCCCTATCTGGACAATGGCGGGTCGGTGTGGGCGACTGCCAACTTTGGTACATCCGTAAACCTTACCAATGGGGCCAATTACCGAATTCGTCTGTCCAGCGCAGCTGGGACGACATATAGTATGCACGGGATTAGGAACGCTGCTGAGAATTACTATGGTTTCAAGTCCTACGCCTTTGCCGGATATGGAGAAAAAACGACAAACGGTGGCTCCACCTGGCTCCGACTGCTCAATGGAACGCAATGGGCAGCCGAGGACATAGACCTGCAATTTTACCTAAAGTAGTCCCTTAGAGTGCGTCTCGGGCTCTTCTAGTTGAGCTCAAGTTGAGATCAACTAGCGTATTCAGCGGTAAGCCCACAATGCCGCAATATCGGTAATATATAGGTGTAGAGGAAGGTTACTTGCGGTTATATACCGCATATGCTTAACTAAATACAACAAGATTGTGGTTATGGGAGCTAAATATGTCATTCGGAGGCGGATCAGGAAGCAGTAGTATATCGGGTAGTACGGATGTAGTCCTAAGTAGCCCGACAAACAGCCAAGTCCTGGGCTACAACACCTCGCTGGCCAAATGGCAGAACCAGACGGTGAGCGGTGGTGCAAGTTTTGTTAGTGTACTGAGCTACGGTGCGGTGGGTAACAGTAACGGGACCGCAGGGAATGGCACCGATGACACTGCCGCTATTAACGCTGCGATCACGGCCAACCCCGGTAAGGTCATCCAATTCCCGGCAGGTCACACCTACCGCATCATTACGGGCCAGAGCGGGGACGCCGACCACTCGGGCGGGATTAAACTCAACCAGCCCGGCACCACCCTTTTTTGCTACGGTGCGACGTTCGTCATGGACATATCCCCTTATCAGCATTATCAGATGGTCGACGTGACAGCCGCCGACTGTGCCGTCCTTGGGGGCCGGTTCATCGGTGACCTCGTTGCGCACACCGGCAGTGCAGGCGAGTGGGGCTACGGCATCAGCATTGGTGCTGGAGCGCACCGCTTTACTGCCGAGAATGTGTATGCCAAATACTGTTGGGGCGATGGTTTCTTTATCTGGGAGTATCCTAGCGACGTGTCGCTCGTCAATTGCATTGCCGATAATAACCGCCGCCAAGGGCTATCTATTATTGATGCCCTGCGTCCCCGTGTCGCAGGCGGCGCCTACATTAATACAGGTATGACCAAGTACACCGGACCCGGTGCAGGAATTGATATTGAACCTGATGCGGGGTCGGGGCGCAATGTTAGAGACGCCTTGATCTCAGGAGTGACGGCGTCCGGTAATGGCGGCGCAGGGATTATGACAGCCGGTCAGACGGGAGCAGTAATTACCGCGACGATTACCGCCTGTCTGACAGCTGGTAATGGCATCGGACACGGTCTGCCTGGTCTGTGGGTTGTTGGGGTGGGTAACACGACAGAACTGATCAGCTGTGTCGCCTCGAACAATGAGGCGGGCGGTATCATCGTCGCCGCTGATGCGGTAGGTACTCATGTGACTGCCTGCCACGCACGCGGTAATGGTGGGGCCGACTGGGTGAATAACTCGACGTCGACGGTTGCGTTTCCTGTGCCGGGTGTAGCGAAGCAGACTGGGGTTCCGGTAACCGCTGCAGGTGTTCACGCCGCTTTGGTCAACCTCGGCCTGATCACCGGATGACCCCGTCTATGAGGCCTTAGACATGTGCCACCGGAGTCTTCCCCGGATGGGGGCTAATCCATGACCCGGAACTAACAGGATTGGGACTCGACCTTTTGGCCCCAATCCGGCGCCACGGGTCTCGGATACTGGGATGCGATGTGACTGGGGGTTTGGTTCGGGTCTGATCATTGATCGCACCGTAGGTACGATAGCCCGTGATTTTGCCTAAGCCGGGAACATTATGGGCTGCCGCTATCTCAACCCCCACGTCGGACACGGTGGGTAAAATGGCGGGGGTGGGGGTAGCCATCGGTTACACGACCGCTGGTACGAACATCACTCAAACAGGCAACGTCTAGCAGGAGTTGCTCTGCAGCTGGATAATTTGCGGTTTAATACCGCATATGCTTAACTGAATTTAATGAGTGTTGTAATAGGAGCCAAGTATGTCATTCGGAGGCGGATCAGGAAGCAGTAGTATCGCCGGCAGTACGGACGTTGTGCTCAATAGCCCGGCTAATAATCAAGTCCTGGGGTACAACACTTCGCTAGCCAAGTGGCAGAACCAAACAGCAGTCAGCCTCGTAGCGTTTAATGACCTCTCTGCGGCGGTCGCCGCGATTCAGACGCAACTCGGTGGCGTCGCACCCTCGTGGTACTCATCGCTGGCACCCGACGGGACAGTTGGTGTTGCGTACTCATTTACCTTTGTTGCCACCGGAACCCCCGCGCCGACTTTCGCGATTACTGCCGGTTCGCTCCCCCCGGGTTTAACGCTTACTACCGGAGGGGTTCTTAGCGGCACTCCAACCACCGCAAACACCTATAATTACACCATTACGGCTTCCAACGGCATCGCTCCCGATATTATCAGAGTCAAGACGATAGTGATCGCAGCATCTGGGGGTGGCGGCGGCGGTATGACCATGTATAACTCGGCGATCTACGGCAGCGGGGTGGCATTCGACTGTAAGGGCAACGTCGTCATCTACGGCCAGGAGTCGATGGCCGTCCGGTTTAAGGCCGGCACCACCTCTACTCTCACCGGCATCCAGTGGACCCAGCGCATGGGTGGCACCGGGTATTCGCTCGGAACTGGCGGTACGACCACTATCACTATCCAGACGAATAACGCCGGTAAGCCAAGTGGGACGGTACTGGCGACTACCTCTTGGGCGGGTGGAAACAACCCTGCTGGTGAAGAGCGGTACGACATCTGTTCGTTCTCGTCGCCACCGTCGTTGACTGCCGGAACAATCTACTACGCCGTGTTCGAGAACCCGTCAAACACGAACTACATCAGCGCCAACTGCGGCTATACTTACTCCGGTGGAGCCGCGAACGCTGTCCGTTCCGTGAACCCCAAGCAGCCGAAGTTCGCCGACTCTGACTACGCCGTGCTGCTGAGCACCTCCTACGGTGGCGCGTGGTCTGAGACGGTCAACGACGCCCAGGGGTACAACGCTGTCATGGACATGATTTACGCCGACGGGTGGCACGACGGTCAGGCTTATTACGAAAACATCGGTGCTGGGGGCTATTACGGGGTTATCAGCGGGACAACGAACATGGTCCGCGAGTCGTTCACGGTCAGTGGCGGCAATCGTAGCGTGAGCAGTGTCGGGGTGCGGGTGCGCCGTCATAGCGGGACAAGCCCCCTCGTTCTTACACTCCAGAACTCAGCGGGAACCATCATCGACTCGGTAAGTATTCCAGCAGCAAATATTCAGATCCCTGGTAATTTAGCGGTGTCGTTGACCGGCGACGGCGGGGCTGTGTGGGCGTCGGGTAACTTCAGCCAGGCCAGAACTTTGACCAACGGGACCGCTTATCACCTCCGCCTGTCCACCGCAGCCGGCACGACGTACTCCATTGACCCCATGAGGAATGCAAGCGAGCAGTATTACGCTTTCCAATCTTATGACTTCAAGGACGGGGTTTCGTACTACACTACGGATGGTTCTACTTGGGCCGTGATGGCACGGGACTGGATGGTGGGCGAGATGTGGGATCTTCCGTTCTACCTTACCTAAGATATATAAGGAGTAACTATTAGCAATGTTAGATAAATTCCGGTCCAAGACTACCAGCAAGCCCGTCCATACCGGGGGTAAATCATTGGTAACTAACAAACTGGTTCTTAACAAGCGCAATGGGCTCATATTTATTGCTATGTTCGCCGTGGTAGGGGCTAGTCTATTGGTGATTAGCCGTGCCGCTACTTCGCCCGTAGCCTTTGAGCCGGAAACCGGCACTCTGGCTGCCGGAGCCACCAGTGTAGCCAACGCCAACGCTTCGGGCGGCCGAGTGGTGGCTTTCGGGGGAGCGGCCACGCCGGCCCCCACACCTAATGCGACCGCGGGCGTCTACGGCCCTGGTATAGGCTTCGACTGCAAAGGGAACGTGGTAATCTACAACCAAGAATCGATGGCTATGCGGTTCAAGGCTGGCACTACGTCTACAGTTACCGGCGTCCAGTGGACGCAGCGCATGGGTGGTACCGGGTACTCGGCCGGTAATGGTGGCACTACTACGGTGAGCGTCCAAGCCGATAACGGTGCCGGCAAACCGAATGGAACCAAACTGGCGACGACTACCTGGGCGGGCGGAAACAACTCTGCCGGGGAGGAGAGGTACGATATCAGCAGATTCTCGTCGCCGCCATCGCTGACCGCTGGGAAAATCTACTACATCGTATTTGAGAACCCGTCGGCCTCAAACTATATCAGTGTCAATGCGGGTTACACCTACTCCGGCGGAGCTGCGAACGCCGTTCGTTCCGTGAACCCCAAGCAGCCCAGGTTTGCCGACTCCGACTTCGGCGTCCTGCTGACAACGGCCTACGGTGGCGCCTGGTCCGACACGGTCAGCGATGCGCAAGGTTACACACCGGTCGTTGATATCATTTACGCCAATGGCCACCACGACGGCCAGGCATACTATGAGAACATCGGGGCGGGCGGCTACTCCGCCACCATTAGCGGGACAGCGAATATGGCTCGCGAGACGTTCACTGTGAGCGGAGGCACCCGGAGTGTGAACAGTGCGGGTATTAGGGTACGTCGTCACAGCGGGACAAGTCCTCTCGTCATTACTCTGGAAACCTCAGCAGGCACCTTCATTGACTCCGCGACGATCCCGGCAGCAAGCATTCAGATCCCTCCTAATATGGCATATTCGCTCTCCGGTGGCGGCGGAGCCGTATGGGCATCCGGCAACTTTGCCGCGGCCAGAACCTTGGCTAATGGGTCTTCCTACAATCTGCGTTTCTCTACCGCAGCCGGAACGACATACTCCGTTGACCCTCTCAGGAACGCGACAGAGCAGTACTACCAGTTCCATTCCTACGATTTTACAGACGGTATTCCGTATTACACAACGAACGGCTCCACGTGGTCCAAGACTGCCAGAGATTGGATGGTCGGGGAGAACTGGGATCTGCAGTTCTATCTCAAATGACCGAAATGGAGTAAATATTAGCAATGTTAGATAAATTCCGACCCAAAACTACCATCAAGCCCGCCCATACTGGAGGTAAATCATTGTTAACCAACAAACTCGTTCTTAATAAGCGTAATGGGCTCATATTTATTGCTATGTTCGCCGTGGTAGGGGCTAGTCTATTGGTGATTAGCCGTGCCGCCACCTCTTTCATGGCCTTTGAGCCGGAGACGGGCACTCTGGCTGCCGGAGCCACCAGTGTAGCCAATGCCAACGCCTCGGGCGGTCGAGTGTTGGCGTTTGGGGGAGCGGCCACGCCGGCTCCTACTCCAGCGCCAACCGGCAAGGTGTACTACATCAGTCCCTCGGGCAGCGACACAAATTCGGGCACGTCCACATCCTCTCCATGGCGGACATTGGGCAAGGTCAATTCCACGGTGCTGAACCCGGGTGAAGCCGTTCTTTTCCAGGGCGGTCAGACCTTCAGCGGTGTTCTGACTCCACGTGGCTCGGGAAACTCTTCGAACTCGACGCTCTATAGCTCGTATGGCACCGGCAAAGCGACCATCACTGGGAACAAGCCGATGCAGCTCACGGCGATTCACCACGTGACGATCAGTAATCTTATCATCGACGGCGCCGGGTCAACCTGTGTCTCGGACACTGCGTCCGGAGCGGGTAACCAGTACGTGATCTGGGATTCGTTGGAGGTGCGCAACTGTTATATCGGATTCCAGATGATCAATCTTGGCGATGCTTACAACACAATCATGAGTTCTTATATCCATGACACCGTCGAAAGCGGCCTAATTCTGGTCGGACAGTCGGGGGGTGCTGGTCATCTGACGCTGGGCCCGGGTTGGGTCGTCAAGGACAACTCGATCCAACGCGTTGGTAAGGCAGACGACGGCGGCTGTGGCGTTCCCGGACTCGGCTACGGTGCGCACGGCATTTACCTACAGACCATGCAGCCAAAGATCTTGCGCAATGACATCGGCTTCTACTCCTGCGAAGGGGGTCAGGCCGTGAGCAACCGCAGTCCCGGTGCGCTCATAGAGGGCAACTACCTGCACGACGGCCCAACCGGCATCTCCTACTTCAACTACAGCGCATCCACAGGCGCCGGCCAGTACACTACGATAGTTCGCTACAACCGCTTCTATAACATGTGTCGACCGGTTGCTCCGTGTGCGTCGGGCTACGGAATATCAGTGAGCGCTGAGGCAAACGCCGGAAGTAGGCCTAACCCCGACAACTGGATCATCCATAACAATACCTTTATGAGCCCGAATGCACGGGGTATCGCCATCGCATACAGGGGCGGAGTGGCAACGATGCTTGCCATCCAGAACAACGTGTTCGCCGGATCCTGGGGGTTTGGGCAACTCGAGGTCACGTCGCCCCCGGCCAATTACACGGAGGACTACAACGACTTTTCCGCCACCAACGGAGGCGGTCATGGCGCGCACGACATCACCGCTAATCCGCTGCTGTCGAGCGCACCGGTGTTGTCTCTTGGCGCCGGATCGCCGGCGATCGACCGAGGTACTACGTCGGTTTCGGTCACTACTTTTAGCCCTGCCTGTGACGGAGCGCCTCTCCATTACTGCGGCTCGGCTCCGGACATGGGGGCAGTCGAGCACTAGGCGATGGTTGTTTGTATATTCATTCCTCATATGCTTAAATTGATCTAATTGTAAGGTAGACTCGGAAGCGAAATATGTCTTTTGGAGGCGGATCAGGAAGTAGCAGTATTGCCGGCAGCACGGACGTTGTATTGAACAGTCCGGCAAACAATCAGGTGCTGGGATATAACTCTTCGCTAGCCAAGTGGCAGAATCAAACGGCGAGCGGCGGGGCAGCGCCTACCTCTGTAACCGGCGCACGCGACGACGGCACGGCTTTTGCGTCGCTGCTCGCCGCGCTCGTCGCCCGCAACCTCATTGTCGATAACACGACCGCTACAGTCGTCACCCCGGGCCCTAGTGTTGCCCCGTCGTGGTGGGCGTCCCAGGTGGGCCCGGGCGAAGTTGGCACGTATTACACCTTCACTTATATCGCCACTGGGTCGCCCACTCCGACCTACGCGGTGACAGCAGGCAGCCTTCCGCCCGGCCTCTCCCTCACGTCGGCAGGCGTACTCTCCGGGACTCCGACAACTGCCGGCAGCTATACTTTCACGGTCACTGCGTCAAATGGTGTCTTGCCGGACATTATTCGTGAACGCACGATCGCAATCACCGCAGTTCCTGTCGCTGGCGGCCTTGTCTACGGCGCAGGAATGGGCTATGACGCCAAAGGTAACGAGCAGATTAGGTACAGTACCTCTGAGGGCGCTGGAATAATGGCGATCAAGTTCAAAGCCAGCACCACCTCGGCGCTGAACGCGGTCAGGTTCACTCAGCGTTCAGGCCCCGGGTATTCGGGTGGTAACGGTGGGACGATGACCGTGCAGGTTCGTCCTGACAACGGCAGTGGCCAGCCACACGCGAGTACTGTGCTCTCAACGATGAGTTTCAACCCGGTCGCCTACGCGGATAATACTGAGATTTACGATCTCAAGACATTCTCTTCTCCTGCGAACCTGACCGCTGGAAATATCTACTACATCGTATTCTCGAACCCGGACACCAACAACTTCATCTCCGTGAACAACATCTATAACTACAATCCCAACACTCCACGCCAGCCGAGATTCGCGGACACTGATTTTGCCATTATGGAGTCGTACAGCAACGCATGGTCCTTTCACACGCTTAACTATTACATGCCTGTTGTCGACCTCGTGTATGCCAACGGAGTCATTGATGGACAGTGTTACTACGAGTCCATGAACCCGCAGTCCCAAGACATCAGCGGCACGAACAGCAGGATTCGAGAGAACATGCTGGTAAGTGGCGGGGACCAATCCGTTACGGGCGTCTATGCTAGGGTGCGACGCACGAGCGGGACATCACCGCTCATCCTCACGCTCAAAAACTCAGCGGGCACTGCCATCGACTCTGTGAGCATTCCTTACTCCAGTATTCCCGTTAGTGCTGGTGGCGTGGACGCACCCGGGGCGGTATGGGTCGGAGCATCATTTGGTGCGACATACACACTGGCGAGCGGGAGTAGGTATTTCCTGGAACTGTCCACGGCGGCGGATTCGACGTACACCACTTGGCCGATTCGGGCGAGGGGTAACCCTCAGAGTTACCAGTCGTTCTCTTTCACTGACGGCGTGTTTGAGTACGCCACGACTGGCACAAACTGGGCGCGCGGGTATTACGACCCGTACCAGGTCAATATGCAGATGTATCTCACCCTGGCTTGACGGGCATAGGCGCTCGTTACTTTGCGGCCGGACTGGCGGCACCCTGTACGGGAACAGCTCCACGCTCCAAACGCCATATCACTTTGAATTAATTGCGCCACCATAATTCATATGCTTAACTTAATATAATAAAATGTTGCCATAGGAGCTAGGTATGTCGTTCGGAGGCGGATCAGGAAGTAGTAGTATTGCCGGCAGCACGGACGTTGTGCTCAGCAGTCCGGTAAACAATCAGGTGCTAGGATATAACTCTTCGCTAGCCAAGTGGCAGAATCAAACGGTGAGCGGCGGAGGCGGGATCCGGGCCGATTCAGTACCCTTCAACGTCAAGGCCTATGGTGCAGTTGGCGACGGAGCTTCGGCTGCCGCCGATACTGCGGGGATCAGGGCGGCGATTGTCGCCGTGCAGGGGTCGTCGATCACGGCTGGGATTACCGGCGGTCACCTCTACTTTCCACCGGGTGAGTACCTCATCAACTTAACTATCAACCTGTTTCGGTTCTCAGGCAAACTTGTCGGGTGCGGAATCAGTAATCCACCCGCCTATAGCGCCAGTCCTGGACAGGGAACTACCCTGCGATGGGTGGGCGCTGCTGGCAGCCCCATGTTCCTACTGCGCGACTACGCGATGGTTGAATTCTCTGACCTGAAGCTGGAGGGCCGCGACGCAGCCGTCCCGTCGTATCTGATCGAGTCGCGCTGGGTGGCCTCGGCGGATCAGAATGGAACCGCCGCCCAGCTGATGGTCAATAGATGCGTTCTGGGCACCTGGGCTTGGTCATCACAGGGAGTTCTCGCAGGCCGGGCTGCTGTCGGGATCGGTTTTACCGGCGATAACGGCAACAATGATCAGTTTCACATCAAAGACTGTATTATCCAGGGCTGCCCGGTTGGTATTGACCTACCGAACACGCAGTCAATCTGGGGCAACATCACCGACACACAGTTCGGGAGTTGTACCACGGCCGGCATCCGAGCTAGCGCCGGGTTCAACGCTACTAATCTCCAGTTTGACGACTGCCAGGTGGACATCCAGGGCGCTAGCACGGCAAGGATCAACGTGCACGGCTGGTACTCCGAACGTTCCCGCCGCATATTTGACGCCACAGGTTCCTTAGTCGCACTCAACGTTTTTGGTGGTCACTGGACGTTCGGTGGCGTAGCTTCAATGACCGGGAATGTGTTTCTTAACCATCCGCAGATCACCGGCGGTGGGCAAGTGAACCTTGAGGGCGTCTCGATGGTCAACCAGCTTGGGGCGTGGCCGAACATTATCGCCAGAGGCGACGGCGGAGGGATAACCGGGCTATTCCGTATGGTCGGCTGTGTCCATGACGGGATGACCACCGGGGACCTCCTCATGTCGGGCACCGGAAATGGCCTGAACGTCGTTATCGACGATGCAGAATTGCAAACCCGCCAATGGCTGGGGTCCGGAGTATCGCTGAACGCATCATTGGTTACAAATCATCTTCCTCCAGGGTAATAGCCCCCCCTGTCAATTGCCCCCAGCTACCAATTATAGTAAGCTTAACCAATTAAGAGATCTCTGTAGGAGCACTGTCGCATGAGCTACCAACCACCTGCCTCCGGAGGCTCGCCCTCAGGAACCGCCGGTGGCGACCTATCCGGCACGTACCCGAACCCAGCCGTCGCCAAGGTTAACGGCGTGGCTGTTTCCGGTACGCCTGCCACCGGCATGGTACCTGTGGCCACAAGTTCCTCAGCCGCTACCTGGCAACTTCCGCCTACCGGCGGCGGCTCTATCCGCACCGATTCAGTGCCTTTCAACGTCAAAGACTACGGTGCGACCGGTAATGGTAGCTCTGATGATACGGGCGCCATTCATGCGGCCCGCAACGCTGCGGGAACCGGAGGGACAGTCTTTTTACCCAGTGGTACCTACCTGGTTAGTAGCCTGGCCCTCAACGTGGCCAACCAAAGCTGGCTACTCAACCCGGGTGCGGTCATTAAACAGAAGGCCGCAAACACTACTCTCGGCATTGTCCTGATTACCGCTGCTGGGGTCACTGTTCGCGGCGGCACGGTTGACGGGAATATGGCGAACACTTCATACCTGTGGGGGTACTGCTTCAATGTCCAAGCCGCTAACGTCACTGTCAGTGGCGTGGAATGCATCAACTGCCTCGCGGGTGGCATCAGCCTGAGCGCTGCGGCCATCGGATGTCTGATCACAGGCAACTACTGCCACAACAACGGCAACGCCGCCAACGCCGCCAACGGCATCCTTCTAGACGGCGCAACCCGCACCCGGGTCATCGGAAACCGCTGCGAGAATAACGGTACGGCAGGCAATGAAGCCCTTTACGATGGCAACGGGATCTACCTCACTGGCGGTGTGGCGAATACCCACAACTTGATTGCCGGTAATCAATGCAGCTACAACGCTCGGCGCGGCATCAAAGTTCAGGAAGGCGGCGCGACGGTCTCCGGTAACGTCTGTGTCCTGAACTCCTGTGGCATCGGAGTCACGGTATCCATCAACCCAACCGACAGCCCTACAGTTATCAGCGGTAACACCATCAAAGACAGCACCTTGCAGGGCCTTCAGCTCGACCGGTGCGCCTTCCTGACAATCACCGGTAACCAAATTGTCGACAGCGGCTCCCACGGCGTGGGGGCCTCCAGCTCGACCAACTACATCACCTTCACCGGTAATACAGTCCTGAGGTCAGCCTTAGATGGCGTCCACATAGTTGGCAGCACCGCCTGGGTCATCAGCAGCAACTCCATCCTAACCAACGGCCAGTGGGGCGTGTCGCTAGATGGCACCGTTTCAAAGGTCAACCTGACCGGCAATATGTGGATTGGCAATACCAGCGGGAGCTTAAGCACCGGTGGAGCAACCGGCGTCCTCCAGACTGCGAACATGACATGATAATTATGAAAAGGAGCACAGCACTATCAGGTGCTGCCATCGGCGATCTAGCTGGCACCTATCCCAATCCAGCTGTCGCCAAATTCAACGGAATCGGTGTATCCGGCACCCTGTACGGGAACAGCTCCACACTCCAAACGCCATAACACTTTGAATTAATTGCGCCACCATAATTCATATGCTTAACTTAATATGATAAGTGTGAATGTCGGGAGCCAAATATGTCATTCGGAGGCGGATCAGGAAGTAGTAGTATTGCCGGCAGTACGGACGTTGTACTCAGCAGTCCGGTAAACAATCAGGTGCTGGGATATAACTCTTCGCTAGCCAAGTGGCAGAATCAAACCGGTGGGGGAACAGTAACTTTTAATGGGTCGGGTAGTGGTGCCAATGTCTTTAATGTGCGCACGGATGGCACCGCCACGGGTAATGGTTCTACTGACGACACGGCAGCGCTGGTGTCGGCCAAGACTAGCGCTAACACTCTTGGTGTCCCCGTGTTTTTGCCGAAGGGTACTTATGTGGTTTCGAGCCTGACGCTCGACGTAGCGGGGCAGGTGTGGCTGCTCGATCAGGGAGCGGTGATTAAGCAGAAGGCGGCGACGACCACCTCTGGCGCTGTCATCATCAGCGCCGACGGGATCGTATTCAGCGGCGGGAAGATCGACGGGAACATGGCCAACCAGACCTACACATGGTCTGGCGGGATTCAGGTGCAAGGCTCCAAGGTGGTCGTTTCCGATGTTGAGGTAACCAACTGTTTCGCGTCGGGGATCCAGCTGGACGGCACATCAGGTCCCGCGTGTGTGGGCAACCTCATCACTCGGAACTACTGCCATGACAACGGCAAGGCCACCAATGCCGCAGACGGGATCGTGCTCACCTCGGCCACCTATGCCCGTGTGACCAATAACCGGTGCGAGTACAACGGCCTCGGTGGTGGCACCAATGAGCCGGCCTACGACGGCAACGGCATCCAGGACTTCACGCCGTCCTCGGTCGTCACGCACAACCTCATCTCGGGCAATCAGTGCAGCTACAACGCCCGACGAGGGATCAAAATCCAGGCGGTCGGCACGTCGGTCATCGGCAACATGCTCGCTAGGAACTCCTGTGGCATCGGCCTGACAGACCTCCCGAGCGGAGGGCTCACGTCCGAGACGCTCATCAGCGGAAACACGATCTCTGATAGCTATCTCCAAGGGCTGCAGGTCGACAACTGCAACTACGTGACGATCACCGGCAACGTCATCATCGACAGCGGTTCTCACGGTGTCGGGGCCTATGGCTCTCCGACGTGCAACTTCATCACCTTCACCGGGAACACTGTCCTGCGGTCGGCGTCGAACGGGATGAATATCGTTTCCGGTTGCGCCAACTGGATCATCAGCAGCAACCAGATCCTGTCCAGCTCGGGCTGGGGGGTTGCGCTTGACGGCACGGTTTCCAAGGTGGCTATCCAATGGCAAAGCCAGGATTATCTAAGCGACGGTACTAAGTGGTACCGAATCTAGCCAGGGAGGAAACGTATGTCATTCAATAAGCAAAAAAGTTCCCTAGCTCTTGGGAGTGGAGCGGGAACGGTCGTGTTAGATCTAACCAACAATACGTCTTTTCAGGTTACTCTGAGCGGAACGGTGACATTTGATCTTAGCGCTGTGACCCCGGGCTCGGATTATAAGATTATTCTATATTTACTGCAGGATGCCACGGGCAACCGCACCGTGACTTGGCCGGGAAATGTGAAGTGGGCGGCCGGAACACCAACTGTGCTTAGTACTGCTGCGGGAGCGCTTGATTTGGTTGCGCTTCAAACCTTTGATTCTGGGGCTAACTGGTACGGGATGCCATTGGGTAGTAACTTTAGTTAGACGGTGGCCACTCCATAGCCAACCACAAGCGATATTTGCTATAATGGTTATAGAAGCGAGGCAAGTTTACGCCCTATGGCACACATTATCGCCATTGCGAACCAAAAAGGCGGCGTCGGTAAGACAACCACCACGATTAACTTGGGGGCGTATTTGGCTGCCGCCAAGAAGTCGGTGCTAATTGTTGATCTTGATCCGCAAGGCAATACTTCGAGTGGCCTGGGGATTACCCCCGATAAGCTGTCTGGAGACCTGTATGACGTACTGATGGACGGGGTGGCGGCAACGGCGGTGGCTCGGCAGACGGCGGTAGACGGTTTGCATGTGCTGCCGGCGAGTGCGGTGCTGGCGGCGGCTGAGGTAGAGCTGGTGGCGGTGCCGCAGCGGGAGTTTAAGCTGCGTGATGCGCTCGCGAACGTGGATTATGATTACGTGCTGATAGACTGTCCGCCGAGCTTGGGGATATTGACGGTGAATGGTTTGGTGGCGGCTCATGACTTGATAATCCCGGTGCAAGCGGAATTTTATGCCATGGAAGGTCTGGGGCAGCTGGTGCAAACGGTGCAGCGAATACGCAAGGCGTTGAACCCGAAGTTGGGTTTAATGGGCGTCTTGGTGACAATGCATAATGGGCGTACGACGCTGAGCATGCAAGTGCACGAAGAGGTGAAGCGGCATTTTCCGGATAAGGTGTTTGATACGGTGATTCCCCGTAATGTACGATTGGCCGAGGCGCCGAGTTTTGGCAAATCAATTATGCATTATGATGGATGGAGCAAGGGCGCCCGCAGCTACAAGGCGCTGGCCAAGGAAGTAGAAAAACGAGCAGGAGCGAAGAAGAAATGAGCGATGAAGTAAAGTTTGAACGCAAAAGGGGACTGGGACGGGGTTTTGATGCCTTAATTCCGACGCAAATGGTAGAGGATGAATTTGACGTGACCGCGCCGGTCGACTCGTCGGGCAACCGTAGCTCGGCCGATTTGGTGCGCGAGGTGGCGCCAGCGTTGGTGGATCCAAACCCGCATCAACCGCGCCAAAACTTTGATGTGCCGGCGCTGGAAGCGCTGGCGGCTAGCATTCGCGTTCACGGTATTTTGCAGCCACTGGTGGTAACGAGAGTTGGCGAGCGCTACGAGCTGATTGCGGGAGAACGGAGATTGCGGGCGGCCAAGATAGCCGGGCTGGAAGTGGTGCCGGTAATTATCCGTAGCTTTGACGAGCAGCAAAAGTTGGAGTTGGCATTAATTGAAAACTTGCAGCGGGCGGAGCTGAACCCTATGGAAGTGGCCACGGCTTATCGTAAGTTGCTTGATCAATTTAATCTGCGGCTGGAAGACTTGAGTAAGCGCATAGGTAAAGATGTGTCGACTATTTCGAATACTACGCGGCTTCTCAATTTGCCCCCAGAGGCCAAGCGGGCGCTGATCGAGGGCTTGATCAATGAAGGCCATGCCAGGGTGCTGCTTTCGGTGGTCGAGGAAGACAAAGAGATGGAGCTGGCTAAGCGGCTGGAACTGCTGGCCATGGTACTCAAAAATCACTGGACTATCCGCCAGACCGAAGAATACGCGCGGGGATACAAGGGCGCAACCGGCAGCAAAGCTAAGGCGGCGGCGCGTATTGCGGCCGTGAACCAGCTAACGATGGATCTGGGTGACTACCTCGGGGCCAAGGTAACGCAGGTGCGTACGGCTAAGGGCGGTAAGCTGGTGATTGAATATTATTCCGAAGAAGAACTCGAGCGGATTTATCGAGCTATCAAGGCAGAGCGCGAATCGTAAAACACATCTTTTTTTGGTACGCAGATTTCTTTTGCCTAGCTAAACTTAGCGAAAATAGTTAAAATTGTTAATAATGTTAATGCTTACCCGACTATTTCGTGGTCTTAACCAACGCGGCGACACTCTGATTGAAGTGACGATTGCGTTAACGATTTTGTCGATGGTGCTCACCGGTAGTACCGTGGTGGCGACGCGGGCATTTAGTCAGGGCCAAACGGCTAAAGAACGGACGGTTATTTCTACGGCGGCGCAGGCTCAAATGGAGGCATTGCGGGCGTTTCGAGACAATCACTCCTGGGATCAATTTTTGCATGGGTCTACCGCAGGGACTCCGTATTCGGGTGTTTTGGGTTCATTCGTTGGACCGACATGCCAGGCGACAACGCCTTGTTTGCATATGGCAGTTCCCGGGGGTGGCCCGGGCGCAATGTTGCCGGCAGGCGGCTCAATGACGGGTGAGGTGCCGACGTCATGGATTGAAATTTCGGTAACCCCAGATGCTAGCACGCCACCCCAGAGCGTGGATGTAGTGGTGAGTTACGGGTTTGACAACCTTGGTGGCGGGGCCACCAACGTGGGTCATATTAAGACCACTTTGACTAATGTTGCGTTTGCAGTGGCGACGCCTGTACCGACACCTCCTCCATCAGGGGGCGGTAGTGGTCTTGCCGATGCTACGTCGCTGTCCTGTGTAGTAGATCCCATTACGGGTGTGTGCCCGCCATACGTTAATCCTAATCCGCCACAGTACTATTTCGACCAAACATACACGAATACTTCTGATACTGGCGGCCTGGCCGTCCTTGGTTGCACTTGGGACTGGGGAGACGGCACAATACCTGATACTATCTCGTGTAACCCTGGTGATATAAACACCCACGGTTATTCAATGCCTGGTTTACCGCCGTACCCCGCTGCATGTGGAATGGACCCGTTTACTCTGACTCTGACGGTTAAACTGTCTAACGGTACATCGCCCGTAAAAAAGATTACTCCGATAGCGCCAAAATGTTACTAGCCTAACGGATTGCCTGGCTCCACGCGGGGTTATTCTGCAAAACTATACGGTTAGTTTTAGTGTTGTGCTGCCGAATGTCAGTTTATCGAATTAAGCTGTTTTGCAGGTCCAAATGCCAAATTGTTGGTCGCGGTTTGGAAGAGCTGGATTGAACCTATACGATATGGCCTAGCTATAAGAGCTTACTTTAGCTAAACTCTAAATTAATGCTAATGCTTACTAAGTTTTTTCCAGATATTAATCAACGTGGCGACACGCTGATTGAGGTGACGATTGCGTTAACGATTTTGTCGATGGTGCTCACTGGCAGTATGGTGGTGGCGACGCGGGCGTTTAGTCAGGGCCAAACGGCTAAAGAACGGACGGTTATTTCTACGGTGGCGCAGGCTCAAATGGAGGCATTGCGGGCGTTTCGAGATAATCACTCTTGGGATCAGTTTTTGCACGGGTCGTCTACGGGAACGCCGTATTCGGGTGTTTTGAGTTCGTTCGTTGGTGTCTGCAGAGTAACGAGTCCATGTTTCCACATGGTTACGTCAGGGGGCGCCCCGGGCGGGATGATCCCCGCAGGAGGCTCAATGCCGGGTTCGGTGCCGACGTCTTACATTGAAGTATCAGCTTCGCCTGATGTCGTATTGCCGCTCCAGAGCGTAACGGTGGTGGTGAGCTATGGATTTGATAGTCTTGGCGGCGGAGCCACTAATGTGGGCCATATTCAATCAACGCTGACGAACACTAGTTTTGCCCCGTGATGTTTTAGGCCCGTTGGTTCTTAGAGAACTTTGACTTGGTCGAGGGGCAGGAGGCGTAGGACGGCATTGCCGATGATGTAGCTCGAAGGCAACTCGCCCCATTCTCGGGAGTCGTAGGAGCCATTGGGGGTACGGTTGTCGCCCATTACAAAAACGTTGCCTTCTTGGACGACCTCATCGGTGTCGACAAGCGTTGTAGTACCGTCGGATTCATAGGTGGCATCGGGGTTAAAACCGTTCGGGTGTTCTTTGTTATACACCGAGACGCCGCCATTTTTGACAACAACGCGGTCACCAGGGAGGCCGATAACGCGTTTTACAAAGACTCTTGTAGTGTCTTTGGGAAAGCGAAAAACTATAACTTGGCTTCGGGCGGGAATGTATTTTTTGTCTTGGCCGAGCATGCGTTCGACAAGACTCTGGGTGTAGCCGAGTTTTGATACGATCAGATAATCAGCATCGTGCAATGAGGGTACCATGCTGGTACCGATGACGTGGTAGGCCTGAAAGACAAAGTTGTGCAGTATTAGTACGACCGCAATCGGGAAGATGATCCATGAAAAAATGGCGCCAAAGATAGTTGAGAATCCTCGGGCGATCGATGATATTGCGGTACCGGCGCTTTCGGTGGACTCGGTGTCGGTGGGGCTTGAGACAGGGGCCTCCGGTTGCAATTGGGCCGATTCCGGCAAGGGCTCCGCGACTGCTCGGGGAGGGGTTTCTCCGAGCGGGGAGGTCGGTAGGTTGGGCGTGGGCCCGTCTAGTCTGGGGCCGGATGGCGGGGTTGGCGTTGGTGTTGGGTTTTGATTATCCATTGAAAATAAGTATACCTGCCCGGAGGCGGATGCGACAAGCTTTGTTTGGAGTGTACGGTAAGTGTTTGTGGTTGTGTCGATGGTGCGATACTGGTTATACTTGATCACAATGACAAGTTTAAATCCGGGAAGGCGGCGTTCACTTGATGGACCGGTTCGTCGCCCGATAATTTTACCAGTTCAAGATCAGGCTGATTCTAAGCCATCTGGTGCGATTGCTCCTCAGGAGCAATCGGCCGATTTGACGCCCCCAATTGTTAATGCCGGATTCGATGAGCCGATATTTGTCTATCACAAGCCCAAGCGTGTGCACGGCGGATTCTTGCGTGCGGTGCGTTGGTTGGCACTGGCGGTACTCATATTGGTAGTGAGTACGGTTGGTTGGTTCGGTTACAAGGCGGTCAGTGCGGCCCATAGTATTTTTGCGAAATCTAACGGCGGGGCTCCGGGTTTGGCCGGCTTGCTCGACGTAACTAAGCTTAAAGGTGAAGGTGACGGGCGCGTAAATGTGTTGGTTCTTGGTATAGGCGGTCAAGGTCACGAGGCGCCGAATCTGTCCGATACGTTGATGGTAATTAGTTTTGACCCGAAGACAAAAGACGCGGCAATGCTTTCGATACCGCGGGATTTATACGTTAAGATTCCGGCGGGTACGAATACCCGGGAGCAATACGGTAAGATTAATGCCGCGAATGCCTATGGCGGCCCGGAGTTGGCGGCAAAGACCGTCGCTAATGTGATTGGCGTCCCGATTCATTATTACGTTTTGATTGATTTTTCCGGATTTAAGCAAGCGATTGATGCGGTTGGTGGGATTGATATCAATGTGCCGACGGCGATAAATGACCCGAGTTATCCGTGCGACAACGAACGTGGGGGGTACTGCCCGCTCAAGATAGCGGCCGGGCAGCAGCACATGGACGGCGCGGTGGCGCTGCGGTATTCGCGGTCGCGCCATAGCACCAGCGATTTTGACCGGGCGGCACGCCAACAGATGGTAATTGCGGCGTTGCGGCAGAAAGCGTTGCAGCTTTCGACCCTGACTAACCCGGTGAAACTGTCACAACTGATTGATGCCGTGGGCAGCCATATCAAAACGGACATTCAGGCAAACGAGCTAAAGAAGATGGCGGGGATCGTAAAAGATATTGACCCGGCCAAAATGGTGCAGAAGGTAATTGATACCGACACTAAGGATGCATTATTGGTGGGTGGAATAAATATTATTCCAGCTGCGGGTTATATCGAAGTACCGAAAATTGGCAATTTTAATTACTCTGACATCCAGGATTTCGTGAAGAATATTTTTGCCGACCACTATTTGATTGACGAGAATGCTAAGCTGGAAGTTCAGAACGGCTCGGGTATCGCGGGGATTGCGAGTAGTGTAGTGAAGAGCTTACAGGCGGCTCATTATAATGTGGGAGATCCGGTGAATGCGCTGGACCACTATACAGATACGGTGATTTATGACTATACTGGCGGGAAGAAGCCATACACGCTAAACTACCTGGAGCAACGGTTTAAAGTTAAGGCGCAACGGATGAGCCCTCCTACGCCTGCGGTGGATGCAAGCGGCGTGGCGGTACCGGCTCCTCAGATAAGGATAATTCTTGGCAGCAGCTATACAGCAACTAGTCCGACGCAGTAATTTACCTGGCCGTCCGAAGATGGCGTGGTTGCTGGCGGGCTTTGAACTCTTGATGGTATACGGCCTGGCTTGGCGGGGCGGCTGGATGATACTGGCCGCAGCCGTAATAGTAGCAATTGAGCTTCGGGGCATGTTGCCGGCGCTGAGGTCATCGGGCGTCGGTGCGGTTATGGTGTTGTGGCGGTGCCTGCCGGGGCTGATTATGGGCCTGAGCGTAACGTTGATTGTAGCAATGGTGCCTAGGCATGCTACGCAGGTAGTTGTGGCGTTGTTGTACGCGGCGTGGTTGGTTTGGCGGGAACGTGATCCGGATGGTTTATCGATCAAGCTGGCGCCGTTACTTATCGTGCAGGCCGTAATGTTTGAGGCTATTTTTTTGGTGGCGGCCGTGTGGCGAGGTCCGGACGGGGGTACTGTGTCGGCTTGGATAGTTCTGATATTTGTATGGGCGGGGGCATATTATTCTGTCTACGGTGTTCTGAAGAGGCGCGGGGATCAATCGGCCGGAGTGTTGGCGGCAACATGGGGCGTTATTGCCACGGAGGTGGCCTGGGTGCTGCAGTTGTGGTTGATTACATACACTATGAAGGGTGGCTATGTACTCGTGCCGCAGCCGACGCTCATTTTGACGGCTTTGGCATATATATTCGGCAGTATTTTGGTGTCCTCGCGGCAAGGCAATTTGAGCCGTGGGCGATTGGGTGAATACATGGTGATTGCATTGTTATTGGTAATGATTGTGGTGGGTGGCACGTCGTGGGGGGTAATACCTAGCTCCTGAGGGCGAGCTTTCAGGATATTCTCAGTTGCCTAGCGCAAACTGAATGTGGGATTATTATATTTACAAAGTTTAGAGGGAAAAGCTATGGCCAAAGACAGCGAAGAGCAGTTGATTGTACCGGTACCACCTGCAAGGCGGGGGTGGATGGATAATATAAACTCAAAGCTGCTGGCGGCTGGTTTGCTGTTTGGAATTGTCGGAGGAATGATCGGCACCGTGGCAGTGGTGCGATTTTTCCCTATGGCAATTCCGACTGATCGCAAACAATTAATTGTTCAAGAAAATTCGGCCGTAATTGACGTTGCCAAAAAGGTTAGTCCGGCAGTGGTATCGATAACTTCAAAAACCGTCACGCGCGGTTTTTTCGGTCAAATGCAGCAAGCCGAGGGCGCTGGTACGGGCATGATTGTCACGAGCGACGGGTTGATTTTGACCAATAAGCATGTAGTGGACGATACGGCGGCAAATTACACCGTGATCACGACCGACGGTAAAACGTATCCGGCTAAGGTGGTGTCTAAGGATACGGTGAACGATGTGGCGTTTGTGCGGATTACGGCGACCGGTTTGCCGGTGGTGAAGCTGGGGGATTCGGGCTCGGTGCAGGTGGGCCAACGAGTGGTGGCCATTGGTAATGCATTGGGACAGTTTCAAAATACTGTGACGGACGGGATTATTTCGGGGCTGTCGCGCGGGGTGACGGCTGGGGATTCGAATGGGTCCGGTACCGGCGGTTCGGAGAATCTGCAGAATTTGTTGCAAACCGATGCGGCGATCAACCCGGGAAATTCGGGTGGGCCATTGGTGAATCTGGATGGCCAGGTGGTCGGCATTAATACGGCGGTGGCTGGCCAAGCGCAAAATATTGGTTTTGCCATACCAATCAATGAGGCCAAACCGCTTATTTCAAGTGTGGAGAGTGTGGGGCAGATTGTACGCCCGTATCTGGGGGTGAGGTATGTGGCTTTAGACAAGTCGGTGGCGGCACAAAATAGCTTGCCCGTCTCGGATGGAGCCTGGGTACAGTCTTCGGACGCGCAAAATCCCGGGGTTGTGGCGGGTTCGCCGGCCGACAAAGCGGGAGTGAAAGACGGCGATATTATCACGAAGGTCGGTGGCGATACCGTTAATGCAACGCATAGCCTGCAGTCATTGGTGAGCAAACACAAGGTCGGCGATAAAGTGGCGATAGTGTTGCTGCGCGACGGTAAAACGTTGACGTTGAGCACCACGTTGGAGGCAGCGCCGGCGAGCTAGACTAGTTATTGGGCCCGGAAACCGAGGATAAAATAGCCCTGCTCAATTGGTTTGAGGCCGACTTTGGCGGCTTCGGCGATGAGGCCGGCGTGCTGCCAGGGGTCGCATTCGGTAAATAGTAAGCCGCCGGCGGTGAGGTGCCCGGAGATGCCGGCGAGGAAGCGGCGATAGAGGGCGAGACCGTCGGTACCGCCAAAGAGGGCGATGGCGGGCTCTTGGCGCACTTCGGGCATGAGGTCGGCATCGTCGCGGAGGTAGGGCAGATTCGTGACGATGGTGGCGAAGGTGCCGGATACGCCGTCCCAGAGATCGGCCTTGATGAGTTCAATGCTGGTGCCGTGGGTTTTGGCGTTGATTTTGGCAACAGCTAGGGCTTCGTCGGTGATTTCGGTGCCGGTGATGTGCAAATCTGGTCGGTGGGCAGCGATGGCGATGGCGATGGCGCCGGAGCCCGTGCCGATGTCGATGAGGCGGGAATTCTTGGGAGCGTATTTAATGGCCCACTCAGCCATTTGCTCTGTTTCCACGCGTGGGGTGAGCACATCGGGGGTGATGGCAAACTCGAGGCCGTAAAATTCACGATGCCCGGTGAGGTGGACAACCGGAACATGTTCGGAGCGGCGGGAAATGAAGGCCTCAAAGTCGGCAGTTTGGTGCGACGTGAGCTCGTCGTCGTCGTGGGCCAGCAGCCAGGCCCGGTCGCGGCGTAGCACGTGAGCCAGCAGCAGCTCAGCGTCGAGACGCGCTCCGGCGATTTGTACGGAGTCGAGGAACGATATGGCGGCGGTCAGGGCTTCGCGAACGGTGCTCACGCGGTGGCGGTCTTTTTGACGTGGGCCAAAATGTCGGCTACAACCTGCTCGAGGGGCTTCGTGGCGTCAATGGTGACGGCGCCGAGGGCGAGCATTTGCTCCTTGAACGGCTCGGCCCAGGCTACGAGCTGGTCTTTGTCGTCGATGCGCTGGCCAAAGTTTTCTCCGCCAGTAACGCCTTTGTTGCGTTTGAGCATGACATCGGCCGGGACATCCAGATAGAAAATAGTCGTAAACATGTCGCCGGCCTTGGCAATGTTGCCGGCGTTGCCGCTGACAAATACCGGGGCGCCGGTGTCGTGCGTGGCGATGAGCTTGGCGAGGCGGTCGAGCTCGAAAATGTAGTTGTGGGTTGCCCACCAGCCGCCGTCGGCGTGTGGCGGATAGGGTACCGGTTTATTATTTTTGTTTACAAAGTAGCACAGGCCAGGTGTGCTGTCGGCGTCGATGGCGATAATGCCCTTTGAGTCGAGCGACTCGGCGACGGCGGTTTTGCCAGAACCGGACGGGCCGGTAATAAGATAAGTGTGTTTGTTCATACTGCTGCTTGCTCCAATTTTAATCGTAGATCTTCGGTACGCAGGGCTTCGAGCATGTCGCCAATGGCGCCAATCATGAAGCCCGGTAACCCGTGTTGGGTCCGCCCAATGCGGTGGTCCGTCACGCGATCTTGCGGGAAATTATATGTGCGGATCTTTTCGGAACGGTCGCCCGTGCCAATTTGGCTCAGCCGAGCCTCGCGGTTTTCGCGCTGTTCGGTTTCGAGCTTTTGAGCCAATAACCGTGAGCGCAAAACGCCCATGGCTTTAAGTTTGTTTTTGAGCTGAGATTTTTCGTCCTGGCACGTCACCACCAAGCCCGAGGGCAAGTGGGTGATGCGTACAGCTGAGTCGGTAGTGTTAACCGATTGGCCGCCATTGCCGCCGGAGCGGTAGACGTCGATGCGAAGATCGTTGTCTTTGATTTCGAGGTCGGTTTCCTCGGCCTCGGGCAGCACAGCTACTGTTACGGTGGAGGTGTGAATGCGGCCGCTGGATTCAGTCTCGGGCACGCGCTGCACGCGGTGGACGCCGGACTCGTATTTGAGCCAGCCGTAGGCATCTGAGCCTTTGAGCTGGAAGATGATTTCCTTGTAGCCGCCCACGTCGGAAGGTGATTCACTGATGAGCTCGATGCGCCAGCCGGGTTGGGTCTCTATAAAACGCGCATACATGCGGTAGAGTTCGCCGGCAAATAGGCTGGCCTCATCGCCGCCGGCGCCGGCGCGAATTTCGATAATGGCGTTCTTGGCGTCGGCCGGGTCTTTGGGTACCAGAGCGAGCCGCAGGTCGTCGTTGGTTTGCTCGAGTTGAGTTTCTAGGCCGGTGATTTCTTCGGCGGCCAGTTCGGCATAATCGGGGTCACTGAGCAATTTGCGGTTGGCGACGAGGTCGTCGATGAGTTTTTGGCGTTGGTCATATAGGGTTACTACGGGGCCCAGCTCCGCTTGGCGCTTAGCAAGGGCGACCATTTCCGGTGTACCAAAAAGCTCCGAATGCGTCATACGGTCGGCATTCTCTTCGTGCTCTGAGCGAATTTTTTGTTCAGTCGAGTCCATGGGTTCTTCCGGGTTAGGGTAAACAAAAAGCGCAACTGTACAGGAATTGTTCAGCGCGCTTTTCGGGGAAACTTAGGCCTGCGCGGAAGGCTGGCTGTCGACGGTCTCAGTCTGAAGTTCTTCCTGGATTTTGCTAACTTCAGGGTCGTTTTTGTTCTCGGCAGCGGCCTTCTTCTCGGCGCGCTTGGTGGCTTCTGCTTGGCGAGCCTTGAACTTGTCGACGCGGCCGGCGGTGTCGATGAGCTTCTGCTTGCCCGTGTAGAACGGGTGGCAGTTGGAGCAAATTTCAACGTCAATTTTGCTCACGGTCGTGTGACTCGTGAACGTGGTGTTGCAGCCGTTGCAGTGAACGGTTGTCTCAAAGATTTCGGGGTGGATACCAGTTTTCATAACTTGAAGATTGTACCTGATAATTGATTTTAGGTCAACACGGGTCGGGTGGATGCATTATCTGCCCTGTCTATAGGCTTGTTCTGGGCGTAATAATTTGGTACACTCGCTTGGCCTATAAAGTAATTAATGAATCAATACGGCCGTAATCCTCCCGCTCGGGTGGTCGTATGTAGATGAAAGGACACAACTAAAGATGGCAGATGTTAGTTTAAAAGAATTATTGGAGGCTGGTGCTCACTTTGGACATCAGACTCGCCGTTGGAATCCGAAAATGCGCGAGTACATATTTGGCGCACGCGGCGGGGTACACATTCTTGACCTAACCAAGACTGGTGTATTGCTCAAGGAGGCAACTGATTTCGCTCGCGAGACAGCGGCTAACGGCGGCAAGGTGCTGCTCGTGGGCACAAAGCGCCAGGCAGCCCCAGTGGTCAAAGAGATTGCCGAAGCGGCTGAGCTGCCGTTTGTGACCGAGCGTTGGTTGGGCGGTATGCTCACTAACTTCCGCACGATCCGTCTGCAGGTACAACGCCTCAAGAAGCTCGAAGCCGGCATGGAAAGCGGCGACTACGCCTCCAAGTACAATAAGAAGGAGCTGCTCGACTTTTCTAACGAAGTAGCAGCGCTGACACGTATTTTTGGCGGCATTAAGCACATGGACGGCCTGCCGGGCGCGGTGTTCGTGGTGGACGTACCCAACGAGATGATTGCGGTGGCAGAATCGCGCAAGCTGGGCATTCCGGTGATTGCGATCGTCGACACCAACGCCAACCCGGATCTGGTAGATTACAAGATTCCGGCCAACGACGACGCCATTAAGGCAGTTCGTTTGATTACGCAGGCAATTGCCGATGCTGCTTCTGAGGGCTCTAAGCTCCACGCCAGTAAAATGGCTGACAGAGCTGATAAGGCCGCCGAAGCTCCGACCGCTTAAGTTATTTTTTTGTAAAGGAACACAAATCCCATGGCAATTTCGGTAGAAGATGTGAAAAAACTCCGCGACCAGACCGGCGCGGGCATGATGAAAGCTAAGGAGGCGCTCGAGCACTCTGAGGGTGATTTTGACAAAGCCGTGAAGTATTTGCGCGAAAAAGGTGAGGCTACGGCCGCCAAGAAGTCCGACCGTGAAGCTCGGGCGGGTTTGATCGAGAGCTACGTACACAGCGGTCGCATTGGTGTGCTGGTAGAGGTTAATTGTGAGACTGACTTTGTAGCACGCACCGACGACTTTAAGACTTTCGTGCGCGACATTGCGATGCATGTGGCAGCAGCGAGCCCAGAGTACCTGAATGTCGACGCCGTCCCGGCGGACGTAATCGAGAACGAGAAGTCGATTTACCGCAAAGAAGTTGCTGGTAAGCCGGCGGAGATCGTGGAGAAGATTATCGAAGGCAAGCTCGCCAAGTATTACGAGCAGGTTTGCCTAGTGAATCAGCCCTTCGTGAAGGACCCTGACGTTACCGTGGGCAAACTAACTACTGACTTAGTGGCCAAATTGGGAGAGAATATAGTCATTCGCCGTTACCAGCGAATGGAACTAGGAGGCGTATGATCAGAACATTAGTTGAAGCAGCCGGCCCCAAGATGGAAAAGGCTGTGGTACATTTTGGCGAAGATCTTAACAGTTTGCGCACCGGCCGAGCGTCGGTGTCGTTGCTTGACGGCATAGTGGTGGAAGTTTATGGGGTGGTGCAGCCGCTGAAAGCAGTGGCGTCCATAAACACACCCGATGCCCGTACTATAGCCGTGTCGCCGTGGGATAAGTCGGCGATGGCTTCGATCGAGAAGGCTATTCGCGACAATCAGGCGTTGGGGCTTAACCCATCGAGCGATGGCAGCACCATCCGAATGAGCATACCGCCGCTCACAGAAGAGCGTCGGAAGGAGATTGTGAAGAGCTTGGGCAGTAAAGTGGAAGATTGTCGAATTGCCCTGCGAAACATTCGTCACGACGTGCTAAATGATGTGAAGCGGATGGAGAAGGCAAAAGAAGCGACATCTGATGACGTTAAATTTGCCGAAACCGAATTGAATAAAAAAATTGATCAATTTCAGAAACGCATAGATGAGCTTGAAGCCGCCAAGGCTAGGGAGATAATGGAAGTCTAATGGAGACCCCCCCAGTAGTAGGGGAGTCCATTCCCGTGCATGTCGGGCTGATTTTGGATGGCAATCGGCGGTGGGCAAAGGCTCAGGGGCTGCCGAAGCTCGAGGGGCATCGCCGCGGGGCGGATAATTTACTGGAGATTACTCGAGCCGCATCTGATGCGGGCGTGAAATATGTTTCGGCCTACGTATGGTCGACCGAAAACTGGGATCGTGCCCAGGAAGAGGTTGATTATTTGATGGATCTGATGGTTTGGGTGGCCACCAAGGAAATCAAAAAATATGCCAAAGAAGGCATTAAAGTGGTGTTTATGGGGTCGCGTAAACGTTTGAGTCCAAAGGTGTTGCGTGCCATTGAAAATGCCGAGGCCAAGACAAAAGACAGCTCAGGCACGGTATTGGCATTGTGCTTTAACTATGGCGGCCAGACCGAATTGGCGGAGGGGGTGGCCCGATTGGTAGCCGATGGCGTGCCAGCGGCGGATGTGACGGTAGGACGGCTGGAACAATATTTGTACCACCCGGAAGTGCCGGCGATTGACTTGTTAATCCGTACATCCGGCGAGCAGCGGCTGAGCGGTTTTATGCTGTGGCGGGCCAGTTACGCCGAGTTGTATTTTACGCCGTTGTCGTGGCCGGCATTTAAGCCTGATGACCTCGATGTGGCCTTGGCGGAATACGCGCGGCGACAACGACGGTTTGGAGCCTAGCATTATATTTGGAAATTGGGTTCCGTTGGGCTTCGTAATCGGGTATAGTTGGTATCAATGTTGATAATTATTTTAGTCATTTTCTTATTTTCTATGCTCGTGATTCTTCATGAGTGGGGTCATTTTATTGCTGCTCGCCGTGGGGGAGTGGAGGTGGAAGAATTCGGGATCGGCTTCCCGCCGAAGCTATGGGGCAAGCAGGTCAGGGGAACACTCTATACGGTAAATCTTTTGCCGTTGGGCGGTTTTGTGCGCCTCAAGGGCGAGGATGCGGCCGATAAAGGTCCTGGAACATTCGGCGGCGCAAAATATTCGGTGAAAGCTAAGATTTTGTTGGCCGGCGTGGGCATGAACTTGGTGACAGCGGTGGTTATTCTGTATGCGTTGTGCGTGACAGGCTTGCCGGCGTTGGGCGGCAGTTTTGAGCCTAAATTCTTAAATTCAACATACGCTCAGCCAAAACAGCTTATATTAGCAGAGGTAGTATCGGGTTCTCCGGCAGCGCAAGCGGGTTTGGTGAAAGGTGATTTTCTACTGCGCGCAGGTAATACGAAGCTCGAGGATGAAGCGGCACTTCGCGAGTACACAAAGTCACATGCGGGGCAAAAAATAACATTGCATGTCCGCTCTAAAGGTGACGAGCGGGATGTCAGTGTGAAGCTGCGCGACGCTGGCAGCAAGGATGGCTTTTTGGGCGTAGGCAGCCAACAGGTGTATAAATTGCGCTACGATCCCTTGAGTGCCTTGGTGGCGGCGATATATATAACCGGTGCCTTATTTGTGGCGACTATCGTGGGAGTATTCCAGCTGCTCATTCACATCCCGGCCTTAATTGTGGGACTGTTCTCGCAGTCGGTGCCTCAGGCTGCTCAAGCCGCTTCCGGGCCGTTAGGAATCGTGTTTATTCTCAAGAGCCTATCGTCGCTGGGATTTGCCTATATTCTCGTGTTTATGGCCAATATTGCGGTGGCTCTGGCGGCGTTTAATGTACTGCCATTGCCGGCGCTTGATGGCGGGCGGCTGGCGATTATTACTGCCCAGAAAGTCTTTAAACGGACGATTTCTTCAGATACCGAAGCCAAAATTCATGCTATTGGCTTTATGGCGCTGATTGCGCTGATGTTGGTTATAAGCGTCTACGATCTTCGGAAGTATTTCTAAGTGAAGCGCTGGTCGGAAGTGCCAGAGTTTCTCAAAGTACCGTGGGGGGTTAGGGATGCCTTGGTATTGGTGGCGGCGTGGTTTGGCTTGCAGCTGATATTGGGGTTTGGATTGGTGATGTTGTCTCCGGCGGTGCCGGCAGTCAATGACTTTATGAACGCGGTGCGTCATGAAAACATTGAGGCATCATTTGCGTTGAATTTGGTGGGGGTTGCGATTGGGCTGGGGTTGGTTGCCTTGTACCTCCGCAAGTACCACGCGACGTGGTCGATGGTGGGTTGGCGGCGAGTGAACGTTTTAAAGCTGATTAAATATCTGTTTGTGATGTTGATTGTATTTGTAGTGCTCGCAAATGTGGCGCTGATAGTAGTGAAGCTATTGGATCCGTCATTCGACGCTAACCAAGCTCAGACGAATGACTTTACGAAGGCTGCAGGTTCACATCGTAGCTTGGCCCTGATTGCCCTAGTGTTAATACCCCCGATTTTTGAGGAAACAATTTTTCGGGGTTTTATTTTTCCGGCGTTGACGAAACGGGCCGGTTTGATCTGGGGCGCAGTGTTATCTTCTATGCTATTCGGTGCGGCGCACGGGCAGCCTAACCTGTTTGTTTACACCTCGATTTTGGGGCTGTTGCTGTGCTTTATGTACGTGAAGACGCGCAGCATTGTGCCGGGTGTATTGCTGCATATGGCCAATAATTATTTGGCGTTTTTGGCGTTGACGGGGAAATAGGCTAAAATACCACCCATGGCATATGATAGACAACTTCCAAAGAAAACCGAGAATTTATCTGATTGGTACGTAAAATTAATTCAGGAAGCTGAGCTGGCCGACTACGGCCCAGCAAAGGGCACGATGATTATCCGCCCATACGGTTACCGTATATGGGAGCTGGTCCAGGCCGCATTAGATGCCAAGATTAAGGCTCGCGGCGTCGACAATGCCTATTTCCCGCTGTTTATTCCCGAATCTTTACTGCAAAAAGAGAGTCAACACATAGAGGGTTTTGCCCCTGAGCTGGCAGTAGTTACGATTGGCGGAGGTGAAGAGTTGGAGGAGAAGCTGGTGGTGCGTCCGACCAGCGAAACGATAATGTACGACTCCTACAGCCGCTGGGTGCAGTCATGGCGCGATCTGCCGCTATTGATTAACCAGTGGAATAATGTGGTTCGATGGGAGAAACGAACCTACCCCTTTATGCGCACTTCGGAATTTTTGTGGCAGGAGGGTCATACTGCGCATGCCGAGCATGCGGAGGCAAAAGAATTGCAATTGTGGGCTATGGATTCGTATGTTGAGGTTTATCGCGAGTATTTTGCGCTGCCGGGCTATGTCGGCCATAAATCGGAATCCGAAAAATTTGCCGGCGCGGCTGATACTCTGACCTATGAAATCCTCATGCCTGAGGGCAAGGCATTGCAGGCTTGTACCTCGCACGACTTGGGGCAGAATTTCGCAAAGCCGTTTGATATTAAATACCAGTCGAAAGAGGGTACTGAGGAATACGTTTGGCAGACGAGTTGGGGCTTCTCTACTAGGTCGCTAGGGGGCTTGTTTATGGCGCACGGGGACGATGCTGGTTTGGTGCTGCCGCCAAAACTGGCGCCGGTTCAGGTTGTTATTCTGCCGGTGCGTATTGCGCCTGACGTGTTAGAGTTTTGCGAGAAGTTGGCCCAATTGCTGCGAAAAGCCGGTGTACGCGCGAAGATCGACTCAAGAGAGGGCGAATCCTTTGGTTTTAAGATTAACAAATGGGAACTCAAGGGTGTACCAATCCGGTATGAAGTAGGCCCGCGCGAAGTCAGTGAAAATAGTCTGGCCGGTGTCCGCCGCGGTCGTGAAAAAATGGCTGCAAACTCAATTGAGGATACCCCAAAGGTAGTGTTGGCCGCGCTTGAAGATATTCAGTTAAATCTATTGAAACAAGCTGAGGACTATCTTGCCAATTCAACCCACAGCGTAGATTCGTACGACGAATTCAAGCAAATTATGGATGGCCCGAAGGGTTTTATTCGGGCATTGTGGTGCGAAGAAGACGACTGCGAGGCGGTAATAAAAAACGATACAACAGCGACGACACGTTGTTTGCCGCTTGGTGCTGAGATTGAAGAAGGCGAATGTGTGCGCTGTAATATGCCCGCAAAACATCGCTGGATATTTGCTCAGTCATATTGAGATGATGAGTCGTCAGCAGAGTTAGAAATAGTTCTTCGAGTACAAAAGCACAATCGGCTTGTCGCCTATCTGGTGGCACTGGTACACTTAGGAAGATGAATTTGAACGCTATATGATAAACCGGTTGCTCGGACTGTTGTCGCATGACATTGGTATTGACCTTGGTACGGCCAATACCTTGGTGTATGTGCGCGGCAAGGGGATAGTGATAAACGAACCTAGCGTGGTGGCGATTAACGTGAAAACCCGTCAGGTATTGGCGATTGGTGACGAGGCCAAGAAGATGGTGGGCAAAACGCCGGCTTCGATTGTGGCAACGCGGCCGTTGGTGGATGGGGTGGTGAGTGATTTTGAAGTGACTGAGCAGATGTTGAAGTATTTCATTAATAAGGTTCACAAAGAAACGTATGCAATCTTCCCGCGGCCGCGGGTGGTGGTGGGCATTCCGAGCGGGGTTACCGAGGTGGAGAAACGCGCCGTGGAGGATGCGGCGACTAATGCCGGTGCTCGGCAGACGTTTTTGATAGAGGAGCCGATGGCGGCGGCTATTGGGAGTCGGTTGCCAATTCAGGATGCGGCTGGCAGCATGATCGTGGATATTGGCGGGGGCACCACGGAGGTGGCAATTATTTCGTTGGGCGGAATAGTGGCTTCGAGAAGCCTCAGGATAGCCGGTGATGAATTGTCTGAGGACATTATTCTGTACGCCCGGGAGCAATTTAACCTGCAAATTGGTGAACGTACAGCGGAGAACATCAAAATTGCCATCGGATCGGCCTATCCGATCGCGGGGTTAAAAGAGATGCCAATGCGCGGGCGCGATTTGGTTACGGGCCTGCCGAAAGAGATTATGGTGACCGGGGATCAAATTCGGTCGGCGCTGGCAAAGAGTGTTCGAGAAATTATTGAAGCGGTAAAATTGACAATCGAAGAGACGCCGCCGGAGCTGGTGGCGGACATTATGGATCGCGGAATTATCCTGGCGGGCGGCGGTGCGCTGCTAAAGGGACTCGATGCGGTATTGGTGCGCGAAACGAAGATGCCGGTGCATATTGCCGAAGATCCATTGACGGCAGTGGTGCGCGGTACGGGTTTGGTGCTGGAGGATATCGATGCTTTGAAGGAAGTTCTGGTGCCCACTCAGTACGGGAAAATTCCCCGAGCATGATGGGGCAGGCGCATACGCGACGGACTACGGCGTCACAATCTGCGCTACGCGCTCATCGTACGTTTGAGTACCGCTTGCTGGCGTTGCTCGATGGCTCCTTGTACTCCATTCTCGTATGCACCTGCCTAGGGGCGCATAAATGAATCGGTCGAAAGCTAATCGCCGAATAATTGTTGTGGTGGCACTAGGGGCTGCGTTGGTGGTGGCAGGGGGTGTTGGTCGGTTGGGGCCGGTGCTATGGGTGTTTGAGCATACGATTGCTCCGGTGTCACGGGGGTTTAGCTCGGCTGGAGTGACGGCTGGTGATGCGTTGTCAAACTTGACGCGGGTGAGTGCTCTGGCTCGTGAGAACGTCAGGCTTGAGCATGAAAATGCCGACTTACGTCAACGGTTGGCGGCTGATGCTGAGACACGTAGCGATAATGACTTATTGCGTAAGCAGTTGGGCCTGGATGTGGCTGGAACGTTGCGGCAAGCGGCAGCTGAGGTGGTGATGTATGCGCCGGATTCATATCGACAATTCGTGATTATTAATAAGGGTTCAAAGGCAGGAATTGTGCCTGGCATGGGCGTAACTGCCGGCGGCGTCTTGATCGGAACAATCGTCGATGTACAGCCAACTTCATCGCGAATAATGCTGGTAACTGACCCGGAGTTTAAGCTAGCAGCCAAAGATCAGGATACGCAGGCAATGGGGATTTTGCGCGGGCAATTGGGTAATGGGTTGGTGCTCGATGAGATTGGTCAGACTGACAGTATTAAACCCGGCGATAGCGTAACCACCGCCGGGCTGGGCGGTCAAGTTCCCGCAGGCTTGTTGATTGGCAAGGTCCAGTCGGTGAATACGCACTCTAACGTTGTATTCCAATCGGCCCAAATTGCGACCGAATTTAGGGTAAGTGGGCTGAGATTTGTGTATGTGGTGCTGGGCCAATGAGGCGACTGGCCGCAATCTTGCTGATGGGTATGGCGGTCATTTTGCAGGTGAGTTTTTTGCCGGCAGTTAGATTGTTTGGGATAGTGCCGAATTTGGCGCTGGTCATGATGGTACTGGTGGCGCTGGGTGTGGCCACCAGCGAAGCTCTGATATTAGCGGCTTTGAGCGGATTGGTTCTCGATTTGGCCGGTGGGTCGAATTTTGGTTTATGGACGGGGGGAATGGTATTGATTGCATTGGTAGTTGGGATTGTGCATCGGGCGGGCCTGGAGCTCGATCGGCTGCTCATCCCGTTGGTGTTGGTTGCATCCGGAACGCTGGTGATTAGCTTGGTGATATTGGTTGCGTTGGTGCCGAGTGTCGGGCATTGGCCGGCAGCGTATTTGACTCAGCAATTGATAATTGAGCTTGTGATAAACTTGCTGTTAACGATGATGTTGCGGCCGCCGGTTCGCCTGTTGCTTGGCAGGAGTGGACCGCAGGCTGAGTCGGGGGTTTAGGTGCGTAAGTCGATATTTGGTTATCTGGAAAATGGTGGAGCTCATCGCGATTTGAAGTTGGGTCGCGAGACCGCCAAGCACGAAGAGTGGTCTGAGGCAATATTGCCAGCCGATGTACAAATTGAGACACCGGAGGGGGAGACCAATCGGCGTCCGCTGATGATATTTGGCCTGGTTGGCATGCTGGCAATAGGGATATTGGCTTTGAGGTTGTTTAGCTTGCAAGTGCTGGGCGGTAACGGTAACTTGGCTTTGGCGAATGGAAATCGGGTGCGGGAGCGGGTGGCTAGGGCGCCAAGGGGTGTAATATATGATCGAAACAAGGTAGTCCTGGCGCGGAATCAGGCCAGCTACGATGTGACGGCAGTACCGCAGCTGTTGCCTGCTACCGAGACCGAGCGCACGGCGGAATATGCCCGGATTGGTGTGATGATCGGGATGAGTCCGGCGGACGTTCAAGCCAAGGCAGAAGTGAGCTGCAAGACACACGAGCCCGGCTGTATGACCAGCCCGGTGTCGCAGCTGGTGATGAGCGGGGTGCCGCGAGACATGGCACTGTTAGTGGAGCAATCGGCCAATACTCTGCCCGGCTTTGCATTGGACGTTAACCCTATCAGGGAATATAGCGACGATAATTTGCTGTCAGCTTTTCTGGGGTATACGGGCCGCGTTAATGGCGAGGAGGCGGTCTCAGACGCTACGTACGGCCCTACGGACCTTATAGGCAAGCTTGGGCTGGAAAAGAAGTATGAGGACCAGTTGCGCGGCGTTAACGGCGGTGAGCGCACCGAAGTGGATGCCATGGGCCGACCGATTAAAGTTTTGGCAAGCAGGGAGCCGGTAGCGGGAAATAATGTTGTCTTGTCGATTGATATGGCGTTGGAACGTAAGTTTGCCGAGTCGATAAGCAAGCAAATGGTGCTCGCGGGAGCAAAGCGCGCCGCGGGTGTGGCAATCAACCCCAAAACGGGCGAAGTGCTGGCAGCGGTGTCGTTACCGTCTTACGACAACAATCAATTTAGCCGAGGAATATCGCAGGTAGACTATCAGAAATTGGTGAACGATTCCGGTCAGCCATTGTTCAATAAAGTGCTCTCCGGGGCGTATCCGACCGGGTCGATCATTAAGCCGTTGGCGGCTTCAGCAGCGTTGCAGGAGGGGATTATAACCAAAGACACTACCATAAACGACACAGGGCAGTTAGACGTTGTAAATCCTTATGACAAGTCGATTCATTATATCTACAAGGGGTGGGAGCATAGCGGGCTGGGGGTGGTGAACTTATTTTCAGCGATTGCACGGTCGTCGGATATCTACTTTTATACCATAGCGGGTGGATTTACGAATTTTACGCGGTACTTGGGGGTTGAAAAATTAACGGCGTATTATCAGAAATTTGGTCTGGGGAGTCGCACGGGAGTTGATATCCCGGGCGAAACTGCCGGGAGGGTGCCGACGCCAGATTGGAAGAAGAAGTTTTCGGGTCAGCCTTGGTATACGGGGGACACTTATAATATTGCCGTCGGACAGGGGGATATTTTGGCTTCACCCTTGCAGATGGCGATGGCGTTGGGCTCGATTGCGAATGGCGGGACATTATTTGTGCCGCACTTTGTGGCGCAAATACAGGATGCAAACGGGAAGACTGTTGAAACAATAAAACCGGCGGTGGTACGTCAAGATTTTATCTCGGGATCAAACTTAGAGTTGATTCGACAGGCGATGCGTGATACAGTGTCCAGCCCGCAGGGGACAGCTTGTTGTTTTATGGAGCGTGACGTGCCGGTGCCGGTAGCAGGTAAAACCGGTTCCGCCGAAACGGATCCAAATAATAATGTGCTGCCACATTCGTGGTTCGAGGCGTATGCGCCGGCTAATAATCCTCAGATCGTGACTGTAGTTCTGTTGGAAAAAGCTGGGGAGGGCGCGGAATATGCCGTACCTGCAACAAGGGAAACTTTGCAATGGTATTTCACCCAAGGAGCCGGCGCAAAGCACTAGAGTTATCCACAGATTTTGTTAATTTATGCTATTGACTGAGCGACAAGGTTGAGCCAGTATTAGCAGACAAAATTAAATATTTCAGTAAGTGAAAGTAAAACTTATCGTGCTGAACTTTCAGGCTCGGGGTTGTTCCCGGGGATTTTTTTCACCCTTTTGAAGGTTTAGCTAGACGAATAGGAGTCCAATTATGAATGCAACAAAGAACGAATTTTACCTGACAGCCGATGGTTTACAGGCACTCAAAGATGAGCTATTGGAGCTCACTACCTCGAAGCGCGGCGAGATTGCCCAGCGGCTCAAGGAGGCAAAGGCTGACGGGGATTTGAGCGAAAATGCCATGTATGATGCCGCTCGTGATGAGCAGAGTTTTGTAGAAGGTCGCATCGCGGAGATTGAAAATATTCTGAAGCACGCCGCAGTGATTTCAAACAAACCGACAGGGGCGGTATCTCTTGGATCGACGGTCCACGTGGAGCTGGAAGAGGGTGAGCAGCACTACGTGATCGTGGGATCAACCGAGGCCAATCCGGACAAGGGTTATATCTCTGATCAATCGCCGATCGGCAAGGCGCTATTGGGTAAGAAGCCTGGCGACGAAGTGCACGTAGAGGTACCGTCGGGGACGATGGTTTATCGTATTAAGAAGATTTCCTAAACACAAGTATTTGCTGATTTTGAATTGCCGCTCTCGCTCGAGAGCGGTTTTTCGGTTAAAATAGGCGACATGAGTGAACCGCAAAGCAAATATTGGCTGGATATGGTTGTTGATCAAGCAATTGAAAAATACCCTGAGGGGGAGATTGTGGTGTCGAGCGGCATTTCGCCATCGGCTTCATATCACATTGGGCATTTTCGTGAAGCGTTAACGGCTGACGCGATCGCCTGGGGACTGAGGCAGAAGGGTCGGAACGCTCGGCATCTTCATGTGGTGGATAACTTTGATCCGTTACGCCGGCGCTACAGTTTTTTGCCGGAGGAGTTTGAGCAGTATGTGGGTTGGCCAATTTGCCTGGTGCCGGATCCGTGGGGCTGCCATGCTTCGTATGTGGTGCATTTTACGGAGGAGTTTAAATCGGCGGCGGTTCAAATGGGCGTAGTGATGGACGTGATTTATTCGTATGAAGATCAATACCAGACGGGGAAAATGGTGCCGTATATCGAGCAGGCGCTGGCCAGTATTGGGGCCATTAAAGTAATACTCAAAGAAGTTTCACACCGAGATTTGCCCGAGGATTGGGCACCAATCCAGATTATTAGTGATTCAAAGAGTTTGAATGATTGGCGTTACGTGAAGCACGACGTTGGGACTAAGACACTGACGTACCGTCGAGCCGACGGTACTGAGGGGGAGATGTCGTATGCCGATGGTCAGGTTAAGCTGAATTGGCGGCTGGATTGGCCGGCTAGATGGGCGCTGCATAACGTACGCGTAGAGCCATTCGGAAAAGAGCACGGGACAAAGGGCGGGTCGTACGATACGGGGGCAGCGTTTATTCGGCAGATATTCCACGCCGAGCCGCCACTGCCGTTGACCTACGATACGATCAATTTGTTGGGCGACAATAAAAAAATGAGTTCGTCTTTGGGCAATTTGGTAACGCCGGCCGAGGCGCTAGAGGTAATGCCACCGGAAATTCTGCGTTATTTTGTTTTCAAATCGATGCCAAAACGGATACTTTATTTTGATTCGGGGTTGGGGTTATTTAATTTGATTGATGAGTTTTCGAAGCTTGAAGACGAGGTACTCAAAGGGAACCATCCGGAATTTGAGCAGGCTTATCTGGTGGCTACTGCTATTGGTGGTGAGCGAACGATCTCGCGGATTGCGTTTAGCCATTTGGTGGCGGTATATCAGGCTGCTCGAGGCAAGGGTGAAGTAGTTAAGGAGATTTTGGAACGAACCGGGTACGAGCAAGAAGTGCAGCAGCACTGGACGGTTATTGAGCGCGAACTGGTGTTTGTTGCGAATTGGCTGGAGAAGTATGCGCCGCCGAGTGTGAAGTTTACGGTGCAAGAGACGATGCCTGGGGTTGAGTTGAGCGAGGAGCAGCACGGGTTTTTGACTAAACTGGCTGAGGTTGTTGAGGCTGAACATAATCTGAATGGGCAAGGGATGCATGATGCTATTTATGCGTCGGCTGAGGTTGCGGGATTGAAGCCGGGTCAGGCGTTTGTGGCTCTGTATCGAGTGATTCTGGGACAAGATTCGGGCCCGAAGGCCGGCTGGTTTTTGGCTTCGTTGGACCAGGAGTGGCTCGTGGAGCGACTAAGGGGAGCAGAGTAGGCTATATTTGCCTACTCCGAGCTCTTTTGGGCTTTAATGCTCGAGTTTGTTGGTTGAGGCTGGCACGAGTATAATTGAGCCATACGGAGGCAATATGATAGACATTCGGATTTTGCGCGAGCACCCAGACCTAGTAAAAGCAGCAGCGAAGAACAAGAATGCTTCCATTTCGGCGGATGAGATTGATCAGCTCATAACCTTCGACACTAAACGGCGCGAATTGACTACGAAGACGGAGGATGTTCGTCGGGAGCGCAATGAGCTGTCGGATAGCCTAAAGGCAGGTAAGCCCGGTCCGGAACAGATCGAAGCCGGAAAGAAGCTCAAAGAGGTCCTGGCTAAGCTAGAATCCGAATACGCAGAGGTTGACGATAGCTACAAGAAACTACTGAAGCAAGTCCCAAATATTCCGACAGACGACGTGCCAATTGGTAAGACTGAGGATGAAAACGTCGTAGCTAAAATCGTGGGTGAGCCAACCAAATTTGATTTCGATTTTAAGAATCACTGGGAAATCGGTGAGGCGCGCGGCTGGATAGATAAGGAGCGGGCGGCCAAAGTGTCCGGGTCGCGGTTTGCCTACCTAAAAGGTGAGCTGGTTCGGCTGAATATGGCAATGATTAACTTTGCCCTCGATATATTGGGTAACGAGGCTACGCTGGCCCGCATTGCCGAAGAGGCCGGGCTTAATAAGGTGAGTACTAAGCCGTTTGTTCCGGTGTTGCCGCCACTAATGATACGGACTGAGCCTTACGATGCGATGGACCGGTTGGAACCACGGGAAGATCGGTACAAAATTGAGGGCGAGGAGCTGTGGCTGCAAGGCAGCGCCGAGCACGTACTGGGTTCGATGCACGCGGGCGAGATTATCCCCGAGTCAGACCTACCCATTCGTTACGCGGGGTTCGCGACGAGTTTTCGCAAAGAGGCTGGAACGTATGGCAAAGACATGGAGGGGATTTTGCGCATGCATCAGTTCGATAAGCTCGAGATGGAAAGTATTACGACGCCCGAAACGTCACTTGATGAGCATCTTTTTCTGATTGCGATCCAAGAGTACCTCATGAGTGAGCTGGGGCTGCCATATCGGGTGGTAATGAAATGCACGGCCGATATTGGCAAGCCGAATGCTCGAGGGGTAGATATTGATACATGGCTGCCGGGTCAGGATAAGTATCGCGAAACGCACACGGCTGATTATATGACAGACTACCAAACCCGGCGTTTGCAGCTGCGGGTGAGGCGGGCTGGCGGTGAGGTGGAGCTGGCGCATACCAACGACGCTACGGCTCTCTCGCAACGTCCGTTGATAGCCATTATTGAGAATTATCAGCAACCCGATGGCCGGGTTAAAGTGCCAAAAGCATTGGTGAAATATTATGGAGGGGAGTTTTTATGATGAAGTGCGATGTTACCAGCAGGAACTTTGAAGTTGAAGCTAAAATGCGGGATTATGTTGACGAAAAAATCGGCGGGTTGGGCAAATACTTGCCGCGTAAGGTCCGTGAGACAGTGAGTTGCGCGGTGGTGCTGGAGGATGATGTTAGCGGGCGCGAAGATAACCGCTACGTCTGCGAAGTGGTGATAAAGGTTCAGGGCACTACGATGGTGAGCCGAGAGGGGACCGTGAATATTTACGCCGCCATAGATATTGTGGCGGCCAAGTTGAGGTCGCAGCTGGCAACCTATAAAAACAAAAAGGCGCTGGAGCCGAGGCGCGGGAGGATGTTGTCGCAGTGGTTGGGCCGACGGACGGCACCAACGGTTGAGTCGGAGGCAAGCCCGGACGCATCCGTAGAGTAAATACTGCTTGTTGGGCGCAGCACAGTGGTACACTAAGAAGCGTTCACTTTAAGTATTGGCTTTGATTGACAAGAACTATGGCATATAAACTATTGACGAAAATATTGGGTGACCCACATGTGCGCGAAGTTAAGCGTGCGCAGGTGATTGTGGTGCGCGTAAACGCCCACGAAGATGATATGAAAAAGCTCTCCGACGAGCAGCTTAAGGATGTGACGGTAAAGCTGAAGGGACGTCTAGAGAAAGGCGAAACCCTTGAGCATATATTGCCGGAAGCATTTGCGGCGGTGCGCGAAGCGGCAGTGCGCGTGGTGGGGATGCGTCATTTTGACGTACAAATGGTTGGTGGAATTGTGCTGCATAGCGGCCGGATAGCGGAGATGCGCACGGGTGAAGGTAAGACGCTGGTGGCAACCGCACCGACGTACCTCAACGCTTTGGCTGGCAAGGGAGCTCACGTGGTGACGGTTAACGATTATTTGGCTAGCCTTCATAGCGGATGGATGGGGCGGGTATACTTGGCGCTCGGTATGTCGACCGGCGTAATTGTGCATGACGCGGCGTATATTTACGATCCCGAGTACAACAGCGAAGAGCATGGCGATGAAAGGTTGAATCATTTGCGGCCGGTTACGAGAGGCGAGGCTTACGCAGCCGATATAACGTACGGGACAAATAACGAGTTTGGGTTCGACTACCTGCGAGATAATATGGTGGATGATCTAACCCGGATGGTTCAGCGGCCGCTGCATTATGCCATTGTTGACGAGGTCGACTCAATCTTGATAGATGAGGCCAGGACGCCGTTAATTATTTCGGCACCGGCCAATGAGGCGACCGATAAATATTACGAATTTGCCAGGTTGGCTGGAACGCTGGATCCTGAGACGGACTACACACTTGATGAAAAGCTCAAAGCTGTATCGTTGAGCGACAACGGTATTGAAGCAGTGGAACGAGCGTTGGGGGTGGAAAACGTGTATGAGGCGGGGCGAATTGACGATGTGCATCATATTGAGCAATCGGTTCGAGCGCGGGCGTTATATCTGCGGGACCGCGACTATGTGGTACGTGACGGCGAAATTATTATTGTTGATGAGTTTACGGGCCGGTTGATGCCGGGTCGACGGTGGAGCGAGGGGCTGCACCAGGCAGTTGAGGCCAAGGAAGGGGTGAAGATTCAGCAAGAATCTTTGACGTTGGCGACTATTACGTTCCAGAATTATTTTCGTCTATACAAGAAACTGTCGGGTATGACAGGAACGGCCGCAACTGAGGTCGAAGAATTTAGTAAAATTTATAATCTGGATGTGGTAACAATTCCGACGCATCAAAAGATGGTTCGTAAGGACCACCCGGACCGCATCTATAAGACCGAAGACGGCAAATTTCGGTCGGTGGCCAAAGAGGTGGCGCAGATGCACGCCAAGGGACAGCCGGTGCTGATTGGTACGGTTTCGATCGCCAAGAACGAGCTACTGAGCCAATATTTGAACGAACTCGGGGTGACTCACCAGATTTTGAATGCCAAGAATAACGAGGCTGAGGCCGAGATCATCTCCGGAGCCGGTCGGCGCGGCGCTGTGACGCTGGCGACGAACATCGCCGGTCGCGGTACGGACATCGTGCTCGAAGAGGGTGTGGCCGAGCTAGGCGGGCTGCATGTGCTGGGTACGGAGCGGCATGAATCGAGGCGGATCGATAACCAGCTACGCGGCCGTAGTGGTCGTCAGGGCGATCCTGGTTCGAGTCAGTTTTACGTTTCGCTCGAAGATGATTTGATGCGAATTTTCGGGTCGGATAAGATAGCGTCAATTATGGATTCGCTCGGTCTTGACGACGAGACTCCCATTGAAAATAAGCTGGTTTCCAGATCACTAGAGAGCGCTCAGAAGAAGGTGGAAGGCCACAACTTTGATACCCGTAAACAATTGGTTGAATACGATGATGTAATGAACCGGCACCGTGAAGTGATTTATGCTCGTCGCCGTAAGGCGCTGGCCGCCGAAAGCCTTAAGGACGATATTCTTGAGATGATCCAGGGAGAAGTTGCGGCTATGCTGCAGGCCCATACTGATAGCCGCACTAGTGAGCGCGACCATGATGCCTTGCGGGAAGCGATCGGAAGTATTTTGCCCGTTTCCGACGAAATGGCGGATACGCTACGGCGGGCTCATGATACGGAAGTGACTGATTTGGTGATGGCTGAGGCAAATGCCCTATACGAGGCTCGGACAAACGAGTTCCCTCCAGGAGCAATGCGGATGGTTGAGCGTTATACCTACATTAATGCTCTTGATCGGCTGTGGATAGAACACTTGGAGGCCATGGATAGTCTCAGGAATGGGATTGGGCTGCGCGCTATTGGCCAACGCGATCCGTTGGTGGAGTACAAGCGGGAGGGGTTCAGGGTCTTTAAGCATCTGATTTCGCTGTTGGACGCTGACGTAGCTACAACTATCTTTAAGGTGACAGTGCAACAAGAACTACCGCCCGAGTCGGCTCCGGTGGAGACCGCGCTAACGCGGGCGGCCGAGCAAGCCCAAACCAATGCGGCAATGGATGGAATTTCGCCTCCAACTCAGGGTGTGTCGCGTTCGGAGCGCCGCGCTAAAACGCGGCCGATTGGGCAGCCTTCGGCGACAAAAAAGCACAAAAAGCGCCGATGAAGATGAATGTAGCCATTATTGGCGGCGGCATCGAGGGAATGGCTGCCGCTCGATATTGGAGTGAGCTTGGCTCGAGCGTGACTATTCGTGATAAGTCGACGGATATATCGGCTCCAAAGGGAGTTCAGACTGTGCTCGGCGCCGATTATTTAAAGGGTTTGAATGAATACGATTTGGTTGTGCGTTCTCCAGGAGTAAATCCGAACGACATCAAGACCAAGACGACCGTTACTACTGGTACAAATGAGTTTTTTCAGAAGTGCCCAGCTAGAATTATTGGGGTGACGGGTACGAAAGGGAAGGGGACTACCGCAAGTTTGATAGTCAGAATTCTGGAGGAGGCGGGCAAGCGTGTTTGGCTGGGCGGCAATATTGGCCGTTCGCCATTGGATTTTTTGGCCAAAGTGAAGGCCAGTGATATTGTGGTGCTCGAATTATCAAGTTTTCAGCTCATGGACTTAGATGCCAGCCCGCATATTGCGGTTTGTTTGATGGTGGTGGCGGAGCACATGGATTGGCATAGCGGCATTCGTGAGTACGTGGCAGCTAAGGGCAATTTATTTTGGCATCAACGGCCAACGGATATAGCGGTCTTTAATGTCGGTAATGATTTTTCTACTCAAATAGCTCTGTTGTCGCCGGGAAGAAAAATTCCGTACATGAGCCCTCCGGGGGCATATGTGAAGGACGGTAACGTGATGCTGGGCGAAGACGCTATTTGTGCAACTTGCGATACGGGGCTGATCGGGCGGCATAATCTGGAGAATATTTGTGCGGCGGTAACGGCGGCTCATGAAGTTGGCGGGGTTGAAACGGTGGCGATACGACGCGCAATCAGTGGCTTTAAGGGGCTAGAACATCGCTTAGAATTTGTTCGAGAAATAGATGACGTTCAATACTATGATGATTCGTTTTCGACTACGCCCGAAACGGCAATGGCGGCAGTGGCATCGTTTGACGGCCCTAAGGTATTGATACTTGGTGGCTCGGATAAAAAATCTGATTATAGGGAATTGATTAAGGGCGTTGCGCAAGGGGATGTTCGTGAGGTCATCTTGATCGGCGAGATGGCGGGGGTGTTGCGAGCCGAGTTGGCAGAAGCAGGGTACACTCGAGTGAGAGACGGCGGCGTAACGATGGCGGCGATTGTCGGAGCGGCGCGGAAGGCGGCCAGGCCTGGTGACGTCGTATTGTTGTCCCCGGCCTGTGCGTCGTTTGGATTATTTAGAAATTATAAGGACCGAGGCGATCAATTTAAGGCTACGGTTTTGGCTGAGGTTTAAAAGATGAAACGTGCATCCAAGCCGGTGGTGCTAATAACGGGTGTATCGGGTGGCATTGGTTTGGCTACGGCAAAACGGTTTGCCGCGGATGGCTGGATTGTTGTTGGAACGGTGCGGGGAAGGGTGCGTTCGGCCTCCCTCAGGGGGATGCAGTTTGATTTTCAAATCGCGGATATGCTCAAGCCTAGGGATCTTGCGCGGGTAGTAGGAACCGCGTGGCGAACATATGGTCGACTGGATGTGCTCGTATGTAATGCCGGCTATGGGCTTGTGGGTCGAATAGAAACGTTGGATTATGCTCAAATGAACGAACAAATGATAGTTAATACTCTGGCTCCGGCCGAGCTTGTTCGGCATACAGTGCCATTGATGAAGCAGCAGGGTTACGGGGCAATTGTTGGCGTTTCGAGCTTGTCGGGAATAATGGGATTTTCGGGGTACAGCCTATATGCGGCGTCAAAGTTTGCCCTCGAGGGGATGTTCGAGTCATTGGCTATGGAGCTAGCACCTAGTAACATTAAGGTAAAATTAGTTGAACCTAGCGGTGTAAACACGGGATTTTGGTCAAGCTTAAGGTTTGGAGCGGTGCGCGGGTTGTCATCGTCAGCAAAGGGGCAGCCGACAGATGAAGTTTATGGAGTAAATTTGGCAAATCACGGGTTGTCAGTTGATATCGTGGCGACAACAATATTTAGAGCTGCAACGGGGAGGTCGTTCAAGTTGCGATATCCTTTAGGCCAGGCCCGATACCTCGGATATGCTCGGCGCTGGCTGCCGGAAGCTTTATGGTTGCGATTATTGGGTGGAATAGTAACGGGTAAGTAAGTAGCGCGAGGAAAATATATGAAACATACCGTGCATGAGCACAAATTAGCGAGCGGGGCCAAGGGGCTGGTGGTCGATGTGCCCGGGAGTACAGTGGTGAACGTGCGGGTGTCATTTCGTTCAGGTTTCCAGTTTTGCGAGCCTGGTGCATATGAGGTCGCGCACATTATGGAACACTTGTTGGCTACCGTGACGAAGCGGCATGCTGAGCCCAATGCATTCATGATTGACGTGCAGAAGAACGGTGCTTATGGTAATGCGTCAACCAGCGCCGATACGAATGATTATATTTATGAATTCGCTAACTTTGAGTTGGACCGAATCATGGATTTGATCGAGGAGCAGGTAACTGAGCCATTATTTGCCGACGAGCCGTTTGTGGCCGAAAAAAGCAATGTACGGGAGGAGCTGACCCGCAATACCACCCAGCACATGTCGGTCTGTGCAATTAAGTTGTCTGAGCAAGCTTTTCCGAAGCAGTGGAAGGGCTACGAAGAGCGGATTGCCCAGTTGGACGCTATTAAGCTGGAGCAGCTGGAAGGTCACTATTATGCCACTCATACGGCGCGTAATGCCAGGTTTTATGTTTCGGGCGGTTTTGCTGATGGCGGTCGGGCGGTGGCGGATCGATTTGAGCAGATATTTGCGCGGTTGCCACGTGGCAAGCGATTGGAACTGATCCGTGACAGGGGATTGAGGGTGGAGGAGCCAATTGTGACTAAGCGCGATATTGAGCAGATATATTATCGGACCGGGATGTATTTTGGTGAGCTTAATATTGGTCAACAGGCGGCATTGGCATTGTTGCGGATGTTGTTGGTCGGAGGAATGGGTTCCAGGGTGCTTGGCGAGGCCAGAAGGCGCGGTCTGGCGTATTCGGTAGGTGCGATGGCTTATAGTGAGCCGGGTAATAGTACTTTTGGATTCACCGGATATGTTACAGAGCCAAATGCTAAGGCGTTGTATGAGGTTATTAACCGGAATATGCGTGAAGTTGGTTCGGGCGAGGCTACTGCCGGCGAGCTTGAAGCGGCTCAGAACTTGCTCGTGGGCTCAATTACCAGGTCGACGCAAACTGCGGGCGATGTATTAAATTGGTATATCGACAGATATGACGATACGGACGAGATCAGGGATTTCGATGTTGAATTGGCTCGGTTGCGTACGGTAAGTCTTGATGATGTTGCTCGGGTCGCCCAAATGATAGTCGATACGAATAGCACGGGTTTGAGTTTACTTGGTCGCTTAAATGATGACGCGGTAGGCGTTTATGCGAAACAGCTGAATTTTAATTAGAGCTCTATAAACAATGGCGCCGCTTAAGTAACCATAGCCGTTAAGTATTGACATGATTGATATATTGTGCTACAGTGTTTCATCTAGATGTTGTGATCTGGGAACCCGCGATAAACTCATCGGTTTTTCAATTCATGTCACTTATAATAAGGAGCCAAAATAATGTCTATCTTTACTAAATTAGGAACAAAAGCTTCGCGCTTGTTCGCTTTAACGCTGATCGTAGCGGGTTTGGTGGCTCCGGGTATTGCCGCAGCCGTCTCTCAGCCGCGCGACAGGGACGCTAATGCCGTCATGTTTAACGGGGCTTATTCGAAAACCGAATGGCTCAACAAGGTTACGAACGGCGATACCAAGAACTCGTCTGCCAGCCTGAAGCACATTTATTATAATGAAGGCCGCGGGATTACCCAGGCTAACTTTCTGTCTAGCTCCACCGTAGATGGGACTGTCTTTAAAGATGGTCACATTGAGGTTAACGGTAAAACCGTAGCTACTGGCGCAAAGAGCGTCGGTCGCAGTTATATGGCCGGATCAACTAAGAGCGGAACCGTTTGGGAGCGGGCGACATCAGTGTCGTTTGCCTCAAATTCTATTCCGGCCTACGTGGATATAGAGGGTGGGACTTTCCACTACGCGATCATTAAGTCGTGCGGTAACCCGGTACGGGCAAATTCGACAATTCACCCAACTCCGACCCCAGCCCCGACCCCTAAGCCTACTCCTAAGCCTACGCCTAAGCCGACGCCGACACCGACGCCAGTTCCGACCCCTAAGCCCACGCCTACACCCACGCCTACACCTACACCTACACCTACGCCTACACCCGCACCGACTCCAACCCCTAAGCCTACGCCTACTCCGACTCCAACCCCTAAGCCTACGCCCGCACCCGAACATTCGTTCGCTTGCGTACTGCTTACCCCAAGCCAAACCGATAAGGTAAACCACCCTGATGTGTTTAGATTTACGGTCAAGAGCCAGGTTGAGAATGTTGAAATTTCGGGTTATCGCTTCTCCGTCAGCCGTGAGCTGAGCGGGGGAGGTAGTACGACTCCAGACGTTAAGGACATTAACGCTAGTCAGAATTTCACCGAGTATACGCTTGGTGAAGGCACGTGGAATGTTCACGCACAAGTTAAGACGACTGCCGGCATCACTGCCGTTAGCGAAGCTTGCAGTGCCAAAGTGATAGTGACCGGGCCGACTTCAACGCCGACTCCCGTACCTACGCCTACGCCTACCGGTCAAGTATTGAGTGCTAGCCTGCCCGCTACCGGTCCCGAGACCGTATTCGGCGGCGTAGCCGGATTGACCGCTATTGGATACGCCTCACGTGCTTACCTGCGCTCGCGCAAGTCTGTACTGGATGCCCTGCGTGGTAAGGGTCAGCCGACCGACCAAGACTAATCGCCCTGGATAATTGCACTTGCGGGGTCTCGGCCCCGTAACGTGTAATTGGCGCCCTTGGCTCAGCTAGCCTGAGCATAAGCACAAATATACCCTTCCATTTCGGGAGGGTATATTTGTGTCCAAAATACGACAAATAGCGTTCGATTAATGTGTGGATAACATTACTATAGACAGTGGGTAGAATAGGGGATTATACTGGCTTCAGTGGGTTGCAGTGGGTAGCACACACCACGGTAGGAATCACAATATGGACTTCTTCGAAAGAAAACTTGATGACAAGAACCGCCTGACGATTCCGTCAGAGTTACGTCATGAATTCGAAGGTGGCCGAGTGGTTATTACCAGGGGGTTCGCTAAATACCTGCATCTGTACACTGAAAAAATCTGGAACGAAGAGATGGAATTTGCCTTAAAAGGTGATATCCTAGATGAGCGTACAGCCGATCTCAACGTTCAATTTAGAAGCGGTAAGACGATCAGTGGCATGGATGCCAAGCAAGGTCGGATTACCATCGAGCAACACTTCCTTGAGTACGCAGGAATCGGCAAAGAAGTGACCGCGGTAAGGGCAGGCAAATACTGGCGCCTCACCGCAAAACCTTAAATTTAGTTTTTTACCAAAAAAAAGAACCTTCAAAAACCAATACAAACATTTTAAAGGCAGCTATTCGGCAGTCAGCACGGCAGCCCTTAGGCTCCTGCTACAAAAATCAGCCTCGTACTTCCGATCGTAAACTCCACCTCACAACACACTCTTTTTTAGGAATTATCAATTCGAACTGAATGATAATTCCTTACCACACTAGCCGGGACTCCAAGTGAGACCTGGCAAACTCCACTCTTGTTCGCTAGAGTCAAAAAAAGCGAATCAAAAAACAAAAACGCTTAAATAAAAAGCTGGCTGCTGAATAGGTGACCTTGAAAATGAACACTCCAACACACCAACCTGTATTGCTCGACCAAGTCTTAGAGCTTCTTAACCCTCAAAAGGGTGAGACGTATCTTGATGGCACGGCCGGTTATGGCGGCCACGCGGCGCCAATAATTGAGTTGCTGGGCCCGACTGGGCAGGCGATACTGGTAGACCGCGACGCACAAGCTACACGAGCTTTGTACGAGCGGTTCGGAGATCAAGCAGATGTTATGCACTCAGATTACCTTGAAGGCGCTCAGCGGCTCCTAGACGAAGGTCAGCTGGTTGACATGATTTTGCTGGATCTGGGAGTGTCGTCACCACAAATTGACAATGCAGGGAGAGGATTTAGCTTCAAAGCTGACGCCACTTTGGACATGCGGATGGACCAATCGCAATCGTATACGGCAGCGGATGTTGTCAACCGTATGAGCGAAAAGAACCTGGAGTACATCATTCGGACATACGGTGAAGAGCCAAAAGCTCGGGCTGTCGCCAGAATGATTGTCGCAGCCAGGCCGTTTGCCACTACCGGCGAACTTGCCAAGGTTATTCGCACTGTAGCGCTCAAAGGCGATATTGATGCGGCAACCCGGACATTCCAGGCGATTCGCATTGAAGTTAACTCAGAACTAGATCAACTCGCAGCAGCTCTGCCAAAGCTCATAAAACTATTGAGCCCCGGCGGAAGACTGGCTGTCATCAGTTTCCATTCGTTGGAAGACCGCATTGTTAAACAGTTCTTTGACCAAGAATCCCGCGATTGCATCTGCCCCCCAAAGCAGCCCGTGTGTACCTGTAAGCACGAAGCTAGCCTAAGGAAGCTTACCGCGAAACCCGTCGTAGGGGATTCCACTGAAATTGCTATCAATCCGCGCGCAAGGAGTGCAAAACTCCGAGCCGCCGAAAAAATAAACAAAAACAAAAGGAGGGACTAAATGTCCATCAAAGTACAAGGTAGTTCACGCAAAGTGAACCTCACCAAGCGTATCCGCGTTAAGAAATAACGCCACCCGGTTGGCTATGCGCGGTCAAAAATGTTCGGGCCGCGCATAGCTTCCAATAAATACGTGTTCAACAAAAAGTCCGACAAAAAGTAAAAAACAAAAATAGGAGAATAAGGCGCCATGACTACCGCGACACTTACGGCGCGCCGTAATCAGAATTTGTACCGCCAGCCGGCCAGTATGGTACTGGGACCGACCTCGGCGACATTTGTAGTTATTGCACTAATCAGTGTGATGGCTTTGTTATATTTGCATCAAATAACCAAGACGGGTAGGCTCGGATATACGGTCACCGATCTGACGGTCCAACGCAATCAGGTTCTGGCTCAAAAGCAGGAGCTGAGTGTTGAAGCCGCTCGGTTGCAGTCAATCAGCGCTACCAAGACTGCTGCTGGCGTGGCTGGTATGGTACCATCCGGTCAAGTATCGTTTGCTAAGTAGCGTACAAGATAATGCACGTTCCATCTCTAATTATTTTGGCTACATTGGCCGGTAGGTCGTGTGTATTGTGTTGCGATATATCGCTGCACCATTTGCAGGAGCTATGGTCGGATGCTCAAGAGGGGACAGTAGGAATAGGGTAATGGGTTTTTCCAATGACGCAATACGGCAGCGCCGACGCATAAGCGCGTTTACGGCGATTTTGGTATTGTCGGGATTTATTTTGGCCGGAAGATTGGTTTATCTGCAGATTTTTCAGCATGGCCGGTATATTGTGCAGGCGTCAAATGAACATACCCGAAAATACGAGATGCCCGCAAAACGCGGAGAATTGTATGTGCATGATGGTGACGGGACTTCGCCGATAGCTCTCAACCAAACATTAAAGCTGGTGTATGCGGACCCTAGGTATATTGCGGATAAAAATGATGCGGCGGCAAAGTTGGCCGGTGTACTGGGCGGGGATCCGAAGATATATTTGTCCAAGCTGACTAAAGGGATTGAATATGCCGTATTGGCCGAGAGGGTGCCAACGGTTACGGCTGATAAAGTTAAGGCTTTGAAGTTGGCTGGAGTGGCTTTGGTCGACCGGGATTATCGTAGTTATCCGGAAGGTCAGTTGGCGGCGCAGGCAGTGGGGTTCGTTAACTTCGATGGTCAAGGTCAGTATGGTATTGAGGGCTATTTGGACAAAGCTTTGGCCGGCGTTTCGGGGCAGTTTGCGGCTAAAACGGACGCTTATGGCATCCCGATAGCCACTGCCAAAAATGTGGTGAAACCGCCGGTAGATGGGTTGAGTTATGTACTGACGATAGATCGAAATGTTCAGGCAATGGCGGAGCAAGAGTTAGCCGATCAGATTAAGAAGGTTAAGGCTAAATCTGGCAGTATCGTGGTAATGGATCCCGTTAATGGGGCTGTGCGGGCGATGGCGAATTATCCAACATTCGATCCAGGTAACTATGGGTCGGTTACGGATTTTAGTGTGTTTGTGAATGAGGCAGTGTCGAGCCAATTCGAGCCTGGGTCGGGCATGAAGGCGTTTACAATGGCCGCCGGTCTGGATCAGGGAAAGGTTAAGCCCGACTCCACATATGACGACCCTGGTTGCTACAAGGTTGATGACCGTCAGGTGTGCAATGCGGCGGGCGATAAGTCGGGCAAGGGCAAGACGATGACGGTCGTGCTGCGCGATTCACTCAATACGGGGATAATGTACGTTTTGCGGATGCTGGGCGGAGACCCTAACGGGTTTAACCTGGCGGGTAAACAGACGCTATACGGGTACTTTCTTAAGCACTTCGGGTTTGGCGTGCCGACGGGAATTGAGCAGTCTAACGAAGCGGCGGGCTCAATAATTCAGCCAAGCAATAATGCTGGAAATAATGTCACTTATGCGAACATGGCTTTTGGCCAGGGTATGAGCGTGACGATGATTCAAATGGTGGCGGCTATGGCCGCGGTGGCAAATGGGGGAAGGCTGTATCAGGCTCGGATGGTTGACGGGACGATGATGCCTGACGGTACGGTGCAACAAAAGCAGTCGAAGATTTTGGCTGATCATGTAATTAGCCCCGCGGCGGCCAAAGATCTTAACGCTATGCTTCAGGTGGTGGTCCAGCACGGGTCTGGCTATATTGCCGGGGGGATGAACCCGGGATATAAGATTGCCGGTAAAACCGGAACGGCGCAGATACCTAGACCAGACGGCAAGGGCTATATTGACGGTGCGAATATCGGATCATTCGTGGGTTTCGCGCCGGCGGAAAACCCAAAATTTGTGGTGATGGTGCGGATTAATGAGCCAGGCGTGTCGGGGTATGCCGAGACCACAACAGTACCAGTGTTTGGTGATGTCTGCCGGTGGCTGTTTAAATATTATGGGATACCTCCGTCATCATGAGATTTTTTTAGTAAACGGTTAAAATTACCAGATATGTTAAACTTAAATAAGCAAAATTATGGCATTTATACCAACAATTAACTTTATACACGCGCAGGAAATTACTTCCCTGTCTCGGATTGGCTCGTTGGCCTTTGGGGCCTTTATAGTATCGATGCTGTTGGTTCCGGTTTATACGCGGTTGGGCTTTAAGTACAGGCTGTGGAAGCAGCCGCGCGAGGATGCAATTACGGGCGAAAAGGCCGCAATATATACCAAATTGCACGCGGCCAAGCATAAGCGCAATATTCCCACGATGGGCGGTGCAGTGCTGATAATTGCCGTGGCAACGGTGACATTGCTATTTAACCTGTCGCGCAGTCAGACTTATCTGCCATTATTTTCTTTGATTGCGGCAGGGCTGGTGGGCTTATTCGATGATTATCTGAATATTCGCAGCGACGGACTGGGCATCGCCGGAATGCGCGGGAAGATTAAATTTGCGCTCATCTTTGGTATTGCAGTAGTGGGGGGGATGTATTTCTCGCTCAAATTGGGCTACAGCTTGATTCACGTGCCGGCAGTGGGTGATTTTAGTATTGGGTGGTTGATTGTGCCGTTGTTTATTGCGGTGGTAGTGAGTACGGCTAACGCGGTAAACATTACCGACGGCCTCGATGGGTTGAGTGGGGGACTGCTTTCGACGGCCTTTGCGGTCTACGCAGTAATTGGCTACTTCCAGGGAAACTTTGGTATTGCCGGGTTCTGCGCCACCATTGTGGGCGCCATGCTGACTTATACTTGGTTCTCGATCTATCCGGCGCGGTTTTTCATGGGTGATAGTGGCTCATTCGCCTTTGGCACGACGCTTGGGGTGATAGCAATGTTGACGAATACTGTCTTTGTTTTGCCGATTATTGCGGCGGTGTTTGTGGTGGAGGCCGGATCGAGCGTGGTGCAGATTATTTCGAAGAAATTTTGGCACCGCAAAATATTTTTGTCGGCGCCATTGCACCATCACCTCGAGGCCATCGGTTGGCCGGAGACCAAAGTGACGATGCGGTTGTGGGTGATCGGCCAGGTAGTGGGAGCCTTGGGATTGGTTTTGGCCCTATTAGGTAACAAGCTCTGATGAAAAACGCTGGAGAGAGTCCGGTTCGCGCTCATCGCATTGATTATATGATTGCGCTGGCCGTGACAATATTGTTGGCTGTGGGGCTAGTAATGATGTATTCAATCAGCCCTATCCTGAGCCACAAATTGACCGGAAGTGCGGATCGTAACTATTATTTTATGAATCAAATATTGTATGTGGCGCTCGGTGTGGTGGGATGGGTGGTTGCGACTGCTATACCGTATACAGCTTGGCGTAAATGGGCGCCTCGGTTGTTGATAGTAGCAGTGCTTTGCCTGGTGGCTTTATTGATACCCGGACTGGCGCAGAGCTCCCATGGGGCAACTCGCTGGATTCAAGTAGGCCCAATATCAGTCCAGCCCGCTGAGATACTCAAGATTACGCTTATTTTGTATTTGGCGTTGTGGTTCGAGAAACGTCAGAGTGATGTCCGGTCGTTTTGGGATGGTTTTGTGCCGTTTGCGATAATGGTAGGTACGGCGTGTTTCGTGATTGTGGTGCTGCAGCGAGATATGGGCACGATGATGGTGCTGGCCCTGGCCACGATGGGGATGTTCTATGCTGCCGGGATGAAGCTGAGCCACTTGGGCTTATTGTTCGCCGGAAGCGCCATGGCAGGATGGGCGGCGATTGCGCTATTTCCACATCGTTTGAGCAGGCTAACGACGTTTTTTGACCCTAGGTGTAATGATCCTAAGTATGCGCTGGATGCGTCGCTGCATGTGTGCCAGGCACTGTTGGGCGTTGGGTCGGGAGGAATACTGGGGTTGGGTTTGGGGCATAGTATCCAGGTGTACGGGTACTTGCCCGAGGCCGCTAATGATTCAATTTACGCGATTATTGCCGAGGAGTTCGGTATCGTTGGGTCGCTGGCAATTATCGGATTATTTGGAATACTGGTATATCGCGGATTGAAGGTGGCAAAAGCCGCACCGGATATGTTTTCGCGACTGGTGGCTACCGGGATATCCCTATGGCTGCTGTTTCAGGCTATGATTAATATTGGAGCAATGCTGTCGCTAGTTCCACTCACGGGCATTCCGCTGCCGTTTATATCATACGGAGGCACCAGTCTGCTAGTATCGCTATTCGGAGTCGGAATTTTGCTTAACATATCGAAGTACACGGTAAGAGAGGTCAGCGATGCGAGTAGTCGTGAGCGGCGGGGGAACAGCGGGGCATATTTTGCCAACGCTGGCAACCAGCGACGCGTTAAAGTTGCTCGATAGTACTGGCGAACTGCTCTATATAGGGCAGGCCGGCGGTATGGAGGCAAAGATTGTGGCGGGTGCGGGACTTACGTTCGCGCCAATTTCGGCGGGGAAATTTCGCCGAAACCACTTTGACTCCGGCTTCGCCAAAATCTTCAATTTGTCGACCTTGGGGCCAAATGCGCGCGATACCTTACGAACCGTTCAGGGCGTGGGGCAGGCAATGCGGATACTGCGGACCTTTAAGCCTGATGTGGTGTTTTTGAAGGGCGGATATGTGTGTCTACCGGTTGGTATTGCGGCTAAAATGCTCAATATTCCTTTTGTGATTCACGAGTCTGATGCAACGCCCGGGCTGACTAATAAAATTCTGAGTCGGTGGGCAAATAAGATTGCCGTGGGCTTTCCGGTGAAGAGCTATCGCATGTTCGACCCATCCAAATTGGTATATGTTGGCAGCCCGGTGCGGGCCGATATTTTGACTGCACATCGACTGGAGGGAATTGCGCATTTTGGGCTAGACGAGGCGGTGCCGGTAATTTTGATTACCGGCGGCTCACAGGGGGCGGCACAAATCAATAACGTTGTTCTGGGAAGTCTCGATCGGTTGATAAAGAAGTATCAGATTATTCACCAGACCGGCGAAGGTGAAATTGCGCGAATAATGTTTGAGTTGAGCCGACGGCCAAAATATAAGTTGGCGGACCGCTATCATCCGTATGGGTTCTTGATGGGCGACATGGGGTTGGCACTGGCGGCGGCAGATTTGGTGATCGGTCGGGCAGGGGTAAATACTATTAATGACAGTGCCGTACTAGGTAAGCCAACGATTTTGATACCCAATTACGAGATGGCTGGGCATCAAGTTGAGAATGCGCGCGTGTTGTCGCGCCAGGGTGCGGTACGGGTGTTGGACGGAGCCAAGCTAACGGCTGATTCATTTGCGGACGAGATAGATTATGTCCTGGGTGATGAGACTGTACAGGCGGATATGGTGGCGGCTATAAAAGTGTTCGGTCGGCCCAATGCAGCCGAAGATTTAGGAAAAATTATCTTGGCATTGGGTGAACCTGTACAAAAACCGAACACGGAGGAGACTGAGTGAGTCAGCGGATAGTCAGGTCGGCTGGCCGTCCGGTGTACGGCCGGGTACAGCCATTGAGCAGGGGACCAAGGAGGGGACCAAGGCGTCCGCGGCTGAGTGTCCTGCAGCGAAGAGGGCTGATAATTTTCGTATTACTACTATTGGCGGGGTGGGGGATAGTGCAGTTGTTTGCCTTACGTACGGTAACGGTAAGCGCCCCGGCGCGCATGGCAGAAATAGAGTCCGCATCCAGAAAATTGGTGGCGGGCAATCTGTGGTGGGGGAATCTGGTAACTTTTAGTTCGGATGATTTTATTGCAAAATTAAAACAAACCGATCCGTCATTACGAACAGTGACAGTGAAGCGTAAGTGGTTTCATACTATTGTTGTAACTTCTACACTCAAGCAGGCTAGCTTGGGTTGGAGTACCGGTAATCAAACTTACGTCCTCGATAAGGACGGCACCGTCATTGGTGTGGCAGCGGGGCCAGTGATATTCCCGGTGGTTTATGATGGCAGTAATTTGCCGGTTCAGGTTGGGCAACGGGTAGCTTCGGTCCACTTCGTAGAATTTGCGAGTCAGATTGTGGCGGAGTTGGCGCAAAGCGGTATTGGAGTGACACGATTAGACATTAAAGATACAACCTTTGATCTGTCGGCTCAGACTAACAAGGGGTATCGGTTGCTGTTTGATACCAATAGAAGTACCAGCGAGGAGATAGCGGACTTGAAGGCCGTACAGCGGCTGCTAGTGGCTCAGAAGCGCACTCCGGCGGAATACATCGACCTGCGCATTGCCGGTAAGGCATATTATAAATAGCGGTTCCCTATTTGTAAGTTCGGTTTTTGTCTGCCCTGGTCAGGCAGTTGTTTGGGGTGGTAAGAATAAGGGGTTTTTCGGGAATTGCAGTTTGTTGGGGTAGCAAGTAAAGCGTAAAGAAAGAAAATTATATAAATTATTTGAAAACCTGATATTTGGTGTATTTGGTTCTAAAACAGTGCTTTGGCTTATTTAGGCCGCAAAATCTACAATGTGCGACGTTAACTGCTTTTGCTTCAAGTAGTATGTTTGTACCCTTTTCTTCCTTTCGTTAACCCTTGAAATCGTGTATACTTTTTATGCTCAGATTGCCCATACGCTCTTGCCCTAATTTACATAGCCTAGTGTCCCCTTACAAGAAGGAGTTATATGACTTTCGAAACAATTTGGACGTTAGCGAACATTAAGGCTGGCTTTGATAAATTTATTTTAGAAGAGGGGAGACTTCCTACTGCCCACGAAATTGACAATACAAATTTTTTGCCTTCATCGCGACAGATTCAACGGGGATTTGGTGGGCTAAAAAGGCTTCGTCAGGACCTTGGCTACGAGGATATTGATTTCGGCAGTGGCGAAAATAGGTCGGCTAGTGCAACCAAGAGCTCAATCCGGGGGCTAAAAAGCGAACAAGAGCTTGAGATTGAACTCATCCATCAGTTTGGGGAGCTGTATGTTCATACGGAGAAGCGCTACGGGCGACAAGGCAGTAGGCTTGATTTTATGGTGTTCACGCCGGAAGGTAATATCGGTATTGATATCTTTTACCCCAATACCATTCGTACCCTACAAAGCAACGTAAATATCAAAATTCCAAAATACCTGGATTTTCCAAAATCAGTCCCCCTTTATTTCGTATGCGCGAACTTGGAGCTATCTGAAGATGATATTGAATATGCAGCAATGCATATGGGTAAGATGAGACTTATCCCACGACTAAGAGTTACGGGTCTCGTCGAATTCAGGAACATTTTGGCTCATTATAGCAGGTATCCAGATCCTGCTAACTATCAATCGTTAATCCTCGACGATAACAGCGCAGCTTAGCGCAGGCTGATAGCTTCGCCTGGTTCAACAGCATGGGATGCTTGGGTGGACGGGTGGCTGGTAGAGGCGGCTGGGGTGGGTGCAGTTGGCTCCGGGGCGCGAGTGGCTGGTGTGGCGGGCGGTTGCGTTTGCGTTTGGTGGTGAGGGGTTTGCATGTGAGTTGGGGTTGGAGCGGCGTCACGGTGCTCCTCGGGACGATATGGGGTGCTGGCAGGGGCCTGCTGGACTGGTGCCGGCTGCTGGTTCTCGGGACGAGGCTTGTAGGGGGCACTGGCTCCCGCACTGGGCCGATACGGTGCGCTCGCTCCCCTGCTCGAGTTTGAACGCTCGCGGCGGTCGCCTCCCCCGCTGTATGGTGCGCTGGCGCCCTGCGATTCGTGTGGGCGGCGGTTATCGTCGCGCCCAGGGCCGCGTCCCCCGCCCCCCGACTCCCCTGCTCGACGGTCGTCGCGCCTGGGCTCGTTGCGGGGACGGTCGGGGTTCTTGAGGACGTTAAGTAGTTCTTTGTTCGGTTTTTGATCACCGGCGGAAGTATTGACGGCGCGAGCGCCTTGATCATTGCCACCGGCTGTACGAGAACGAATATCAACCTCGACTTCTTCTCGGTGAGAGGCAAAGCGTTCGCGGGATATCGAAATAATGCGGGCGGTTTGATCGTTTTCCGGATCGGGCATACGTAGGGTTGAGGCCGAGAATGGGGCGGCTTTTTCGCCGTCGATAATCATGGAGATGAAGATATTTTGGTTGTGGAGTTTGGTGAGGTCAATGGCTTCAAAGACGGGCTCAAAGTAGCGGCCGAGCACGGTAGAATCGCCCGGTCCAATGCGGAAACTTACCATAGTACCAACGTTACCAAAGACGGCGTCGCGCACGACCTCGGGCATTTGGGAGACGTACTGGTTGGCCACGGTGAGGTTGAGGCCGTACTTGCGGGCTTCTGAGAGAATAACCGCGAACGAGTCGGTGGCGAAGTTCTGGAATTCGTCGACGTAGAGATAGAAGGGGCGGCGTTGTTCGAGCGGCATGTCGGCTCGGCTCATAGCGGCCAGCTGAATCTTGGTAACCATTAGGGCGCCTAGGATGGCGGCGTTATCTTCACCGACCTGACCGCGGCTGAGGTTTACGAGGAGGATTTTGCCTTCGTCCATGATTTCGCGAATATTGAAGGCGCTCTTTTTTTGCCCGATGATGTTACGCACCAGCGGGTTGGCCACGAATGCTCCGACCTTGTTGAGCACAGGCGCGACAGCCTCGGAAGCAAATTTTTCGTTCCAGGAGGCGAATTCTGTAATCCAGAAGCTTTTAACAACCGGGTCCTGAATGCTATTGATGACCTGCTTGCGGAAGTCTTTTTCGTTGAGCATGCGGGTAATGTCGAGCATGGTCGAATCGGGGTGGTCGAGGAGGGCCAAAATGGTATAGCGCAGAATGTATTCCAAACGCGGCCCCCAGGATTCGAACATGCGCTTGAGTACACCCACGAGTTCGGAGCTGATGTGGTCTTTCATGGCCGGGTCGGTGATTTCCATGGGGTTAAAGGCCATCGGGAAGTCACGGTCGGCCGGGTTGAGATAGACGACATCGTTGAGGCGGTGCTCGGGGATGTATTTCATGATGTCGGTGGCGAAGTCGCCGTGGGGGTCGACAATGGCGAAGCCTTGGTCATGATAGATGTCGGACAAAGTGAGCAGCTGCAAGAGGAATGATTTGCCGGCGCCGGTCTGGCCAATGATGTACATGTGGCGCCCTCGATCGCGGCGGTTGATACCAAACTTGAGGTGGCGGCCGCGGAAGTTGGTGAGGCCGAAGAGGCTGAGTTCGCCAGGCTCCCCTATTCCTTCGACGGGGATGTTAGAGGGCGGCTCGCTGGTTTTGGCCGTCGTCCAGACCATGTTGGGGGTTTCAACGGACTTATGGGGCAGATGGTATAGCGACGCCAGCTCTTCGATATTGAGGATGTAGCCGGAGTCGAAGAACAACCGGGCCTGGTAGTCGCCGATAAACTCAGCTGAATTGTACATTTTGGCGTTGGTGAAGCCATTAAGGTTGGTTGTATTGAATTGTTTGAACCCGCCCACGATAGCTTGGAGCCGTTGTCTACCCGAGGCTTCATCGGGCCCCAAATAGGCGATGCGTATTTTGACTTCATAGCCGAGCTTGACGATTTTCTCTTCAACGGCCTTTATGACGGTTTGGTCGCCAGTACTGATCTCTTTTTTATCCGGGGTTTTGCCGGCGGTTGCGCTGGGCGGGGTAAATAGGGCTGTGAAGAAGGTGGTGATAATATAAATCGGCAATTGGAGTAGCCCATCGAGGCTGAAAATGTCCAGAGGTCCCTTACTCCCCCCTTTGATGCCGTCGATATAGGATTTGCCCAAGTTTTGCCAGGAATCATCGATGGGCCGGGCTAGAATTTGAATCCAGACTTCTTCGCCGGTTTGTTCGAGTTTCGCTAAAACGCCCGTGATGCCGGCGAGGGGGTCGACCTCGAATGAGGCGAAGGTTTTGATGGGCATCATCGAATTTTTGGTGAGCCCGAGTTCGGTTCCGTAGATGGTTCGGCCAGCGATGTCGATGGCGGAGTAGTCAGACGGCCCTTCTTTGATCTGGACGGTCGGGTATTGGGCGTAGACTTGGCTCTCGACGAAGTCCTTGAGATGTTTGGGGGTCCAGACATAAAACTGGATTGAATTAAGACGTGAGACAATTTCGAACGAGATGTGTTCCTGGATCGACCCGTCGCGCTGGAGTTCGGATTTGGGACGCAGGATGCCGTGGAGCGAGGCAAACATTTGTTCGGCGGACAACTCCTTCTTTTCGTTGTCTTTGGGGACTTCGATGAGCAGGAGGATGTTCTCGGTGGATCCGATCCATTTGACCTTGCGCTGGTTTTGATAAAACAAATAACCGAGTACGGCTACCACAACGACCCAGCCGTAAAACTTAAATAAGATCAGGCCAATAATCTGAAAGATGGCCGTGATCGGTGTCAAAATAGTTGTAATTGTCTGAATGTTTCAAGCCCTCCTTGAACTACCCCCGCGCGCGTTCTGTCCCTATTTTATGCCTTAATCCTTAAGCTTGTAAGTGGCTTTGGCGGTACGCTGGAATTGGTCTTTTTCTTGGAGATTCAAAATGATGGTGGTTGTTTTAACTTGGCGCTTCATAAGCACGCGACGAACGATTTCATCCTTGTGCAACGGCTGCTCTTCGCGCAAGACACTGGCGATAATTTCGGCAACTGTACCGGGGGTATAACCCCATTCGGCGAGAGCGTAGATGCCGCGACCGATAAGGATGAAACGCTGGTCTTTGATGAGCTCATTGTGGACGGCTTGAATGGTGACGTTGCGTTTGGTAGCGCCGAGGCTTCGAACGTGCTTGGCGATTTCGGAAAAGTGCAGCGGGCGCCCGTGGCGTGATAGTACCAGATAAGTTTTGTCGCGGATGCTCTTGGGGTTGACCTCGGGCCAGGTGATAAGACCCCATTTGCCGTCAAAGTAGGCTAATTTTTTTGAAATACGCATAAGTTGCTCAAGGGTAATAACATCCAGTTCGGACGGCAGCTTGACCTTGAGCTTGGCGAGAGTGATGGGCTTGGAGTAGTCTTTGACGGATTTAATGATTTCGGCGAGCAGTAGGTTGACTTGGGGGCGAGAAAAAATACCGGCGAGGCCAATGGCTTGGCGCACATCATCGTCGTCTTCAATTAACTCAACGCTGCCGGCAAGTCGGGCTAGAAATACAAGATAGGGAATGTCGGCCTCGGGAGCACTTAGCATTTCTGCGACATCGGCAATTGGCAGAATCCCCCCTTGATCAGCGGCAATAGCTCGCAAAGTTTCTCCGCCGGTTACGATGTCGGCGGAGTTGCTGGCGCGCATTTTGGCGATGGCAGCTTTTTCGATTTGGCGGACACGTTCGCGCGTAATTTCGAAATCGTTACCGATCTTTTCGAGAGTTTGGCGGCGCGGCATGCCAAAGCCAAACCGCCGAGCGATAATTTGGCGATCACGATCGCGTCGCAATTCCTTAAGGATTTGTTCGACGGCGGATTTGTAATTGTAGGTTGTGGGGGTTTTGGCTGTCATAGCGTTAATCATTGTTAAAAATTATAAAACATCTCATCTGGAGTGTCAACGCACAATCTCCTACCGAGAGGTTTGATGCTGCTAGTTAACATGTCGCATTATATTATAACATTATTACGCTGTTGTAAAGGGTAATAATTCTATTTCGATAATTTACGATTAATTGTATCGGCTACGACCTGGTTGGCTTTGAGCCAGTTGGCCGGGTTGCCGGTATCTAAATACTCGCCAGAGACGGTGTGGACTACTACGCCATGGGCTTTGGCGCCGGCCAATATGGCGTCTAATATGTAGTACTCTTTGGAGTCGGGCTGGGGTTTTACATCTTTGACGTACTCTCTTAGAGTTCCACTTAAGATATATTTTGAGATATTAACAAGGTTAGTGGGGGCAGACCCTGCGGCGGGTTTTTCGATGATATCCGTCAAGTATTGATAGGCGCCTCGGTTTTCGATCGACATGACACCATATTGGGAGAGTTGATCGGTTGGGAGTTCAAGCGACATAATAGCGCTCTCTCCCCCGCTCGCCTGGAAGGTATCGATGAAATCTGCGAACTCCGAGCCACCATCGGCGCGCCAGACGAAATCGTCGCCACCACACACTATTACCGGTTCCGCGGGGTCAAGCAGCGGAAGCGCGGTAATCAAAGGGATAGCTGTGCCATAACCGGCGTCCGGTGGTTGCTCGACGAATTCAAAAACCGCTTGATGGTGGACTGAATCGAGGAGCTCGAGTGATTTGACCTTGTTTTGGCGCTGGAGGGCTAGCTCGAAGCCGGGGTTGCCCTGGTAGAACTGCCGGAGCGAGAGTTGGCCGGGCCGAATCACGAAGATAATGCGCTTAATGCCGGCAGTAACAAGGTCCGAGACAATGTAGTCAATTACGGGTCGATTTAAGATGGGCAGCATTTCTTTTTGGATGACAGCGGTAATTGGGAGCATGCGGGTGCCGGTGCCGGCGGCAAAAATGACGGCAGTAGTAGGTTTCATTAGCTGAAGTATATCCTCATTATTAATCGGGCAACGGTGTCAGAATCGTGGCGAATCAGGGTGCGTGGAATGAGCCTCTCGGAGGGTTTGAGCTTGGGGATGGTATCTGACAGCAGGCTTTCACCGATGGTTTCGTAGTGGGCGGCAGCAGCAGCGCTGGAGTCGAATTCGACGGCGTACTCCCCTGCTTGGGCATATTTCTTGAGCAGCGCTTTGGTAGGTTGGCGCTGGTTGTAAATAACGTAATCGACCAGTTTCGTGCCCATGAAACGTTCGATTTCGCTGACGTAATCGTGCACCTTGAAACCGTCGGTTTGGCCGGGTTTGGTGACGAGATTACAGACATAGATGACTTTGGCTTTGGCGGCAGCTAAAGCCTCGCTCATGCCGCCGACGAGTAATGTGGGCGCGAGCGACGCGTAGAGGTTTCCCGGAGCGATGACGACGATATCGGCGTTTTCGATGGCGGACTTGGCTTCGGGGTTGAGTTCGGCATGGGGCTCGAGTGAAAGAGCCGGACGGTCTTTGGTCTTGAACCGACTGGTTTCGATGGCGTGTTGGCCGGTGGTAGTAGTGCCATCGGTGTGAGTGTGGATTAGTTTGCTGTCCGTGAGTGTTACTGGTACGACGTGTCCGGAGATATTGAGAATATCGCCGGCGGTTTTAACGGCATCAGCGAAACTGCCGGTGGTTTTTTCGAGAGCGGTGAGAAAGATATTGCCAAATGAGTGGCCGGCGAGCGTGCCTTCGTCGAAGCGGTAGTTGAAGAGGTCGCGCATTTTTTGGTCTGATTCACTCAACGCTACAAGGCACTGCCGAACGTCTCCGGGCGGCAGGGCGCCCAGTTCGTCGCGCAGGATGCCGGTGGAGCCGCCGTCGTCAGACATATTGACGATGGCGGTGATGTCTCGAGCATAGAATTTGAGCGCGGTGAGGATGGTAAACGTGCCTGTTCCTCCGCCGATGACAACAACTTTTGGTCCGGTAACAGTTGGCATGAGTTTAGAATGCCTTAAGAAGCTTATCGATTTCGGTTGATAGGTCGGTGATGGCGACACGGGTCTGCTTCATGGTGTCGCGATGTCGAATGGTAACGGCTTTGTCCTCGAGGGTGTCGAAGTCGATGGTGACGCATAGCGGGGTGCCGATTTCATCTTGGCGGCGGTAGCGACGGCCGATGGATTGAGTCTCGTCGTATTCTACGCGGTAAGACCCGGCCAGTTGATCGAATATTGAGCGGGCAATCGGGGCTAGTTTTTCGTTTTTCGAGAGCGGCAAAATGGCGACCTTAACAGGGGCAATTTCTGGACGGAACTTGAGGACTACCCGCTTTTCTCCGGCGACGTCTTCTTCGTGATAGGCGGCGTGCATGAGGGCTAGCAGCAGTCGGCCGACGCCAACCGAGGGCTCAATAACATGGGGCATGAAGCGTGATTTGGTGGGTTCGTCAAAGTAGCTGAGATCTTTGCCGCTACCCTTGCTTTGGACGGTTAGGTCGTAGTCGGTGCGGTAAGCCACGCCATAGAGCTCCTTGAAGCCCATGGGGTAGTCGTATTGGATATCGATACTGGCGGCGGCGTAGTGGGCGCGTTCGTCGGGACCGTGCTCGTAGAGTTTGAGCTTGTCCTTGGGTAGGCCGATACTTTGCAGCCAATTGTGGCAGATTTTGATCCAGGTTTGGTGTTGGGTGTGGCCGTCATCCGGGCTAACGAAATACTCGAGCTCCATTTGTTCGAGTTCTCGCACGCGGAAAATGAAATCGCCGGGAGTAATCTCGTTGCGGAAGGCTTTGCCGATCTGGGCGATACCAAAGGGAATACGTTGGCGGGATGTTTCGAGGACATTCTGGAACTGGGCGAAGATGCCGCCGGCAGTTTCGGGCCGCAGATATGCGACGTTGTCCTCGGTGGTCACAGGGCCAACATAGGTTTTGAACATCATATTGAATTGTTTGGCCTCGGTGAAGCCGCCAGTTTTGCCACAGTGGGGACATTTAACCTTGATTAGGGCGGCGTCATATTCGGTGAGATCTTTGGTTTCGAAGTCGGTGAGATGATCGGCGCGGAAACGATGCTGGCAGAATTTACAGTCAACCATTGGGTCCACGAAAGTATCGACGTGACCGCTGGCTTTCCAGAGCTTGGGATTTTGGATAATCGTGCTGTCGAGGCCCACGATGTTTGGGTGCTGGTACACAAAATGCTTCCACCAGGCGTCTCTGATGTTCTTGGCCATTTCGGTTCCGTAAGGGCCGTAATCCCAGAAACCGGCGAGGCCGCCGTAGATTTCGGAAGATTGGAACACAAAACCGCGCCGCTTAGCGAGCGATACTAGGGTTTCCATTGATGGTGAAGTCGAAGCTGAGGGCGAAGTTGCCATATATTCTTTCTAGAACCTGATGTTATCCGGCTCGGTGAGCTCATTATAATCGTCCTCGGTAATTCGTCCAAGGCTTAATAGGTATGTGAGGTCGGCTACGTACCCTGCAACAATCAATTCGTAGCGTGGGGAGCGTTTATCGAGTAATATCCGGCAGGTTGCAATTGAATCTTTGAGGTACTGTTCGAGCTCGTCGTCGGTCATCATTTCGCCCTCGGTCTGACCGGGGTTATCGGTGATGCGCGCAGGCGGTTCGCTGCCGGCAGCAACGTAGTCTTCGAGCTTCCAGCTGAGTTCAGAGGCGGGGTTCACGCTGAGTCTCCGGTAAGGGTTGGTCTGAATTGGCTGCCGAGGTGGTGTTCGTAAAAACCATCGCACAATGGGAGGGTCTCTTTGGCCAAGGTGATGGCGTCGGCAATGTGGGATATTGTGACATAAGGGTAATCACAAAGCAAGCGCCAGAACTTGATCTGAAGGGCAGATATTGGGGCGTCCAAGGGGCGAGAATCGGCGGCACAGACGATGCCACCGCGTTCGGCGCTGAAGAGATAGGCGCAATCCGCTGAGTTTTGGCCGCAATTCATGCAACTGCCAAGCTCGGGTCGGTAGCCAAGGGTTTCGAGGAGGCGGAGTTTGAACCACAGTTCAAAGAGTACTCCGCCGGCGCCGGCATCGAGAGCACCAAAGGCTTCACGGACCATGGCGTAGAGCGCGGCGGCGGGATGGTCTGGCTCGGTGAGCCTATCAACGGCCTTGGCGATTAGAAAGGCCAGGCCCAGGTGGTCATAATTGCTGGCGATACTATTTGGGTACCAGATGAGGCGGGCCGAAGTAATAGTATCGAGGTTGCGGCCCTTTGTGAGCATGAGCTCGACCTCGCCGAATAGCTCTAGGTGGCCGCCGAAGCGGGATTTGATGCGTCTTACGCCTTTGGCGACAGCGGCGAGTTTGCCGTGTTCTGGGGTCAGAAATCGCACTACCCTATCGGCTTCGCCAAAGTTGACGCGGCCGATGACGATGGCATTGGTTTTATACGAGGGTTTGCTGGGCACTTGGACCCCTATTTAATCTGCCGTTTGGTGCGGTTAAGCCAGGATGATTTCGGAGAGGCGCGTTTTTATGCTGTTTCCGGTCGGGCTCATTTTTAGCTCATTGAGCTCGTAAGCACCGAACCAGCGCGATTCAACTACGTGCCGGGTGGCTGTTATTTTGTCGGCGCGAACATAGGCGCGAGAAAAAAGGTTGGCTATTGGGATTCCAGCGGCTATCTCACCTATTGTGACGAACAGGACGTCTTCATCCGCTCGAATAAACTCGGAATCTGCGCCCAGCTCTTCAGTAAGTTCACGGATTAACGCTTGAGAAATATTTTCGCCATGCTCAATCCCTCCGCCGGGTAATCCCCACCATCTGTCATTATGCTCCCGGACTAACAGGATTTTCTTGTCGATTACTATAACAGCGTTTATGGATACCCGGTAAAGGCAGTCTCTGATCTCATTGAGGCGAGGATCAATTATCATAATCGATTCTTTGTCAGCTCTCGCTTAGACGGACGGTTATTTTTCGGTGGGTGCGGGTTTGTGGCCCGAGGTACCAAGGACCTTAACGGCCTTTTGGACAACTTCGTCGGGGGTGTGGTGGCTCTTAATGAGATAATCGCTCACACCCAGGGCTTTAGCCAGTTCTTGATTCATATCAACCTCGGCTTGGCCTAGATTGGTTAGTAGAATTACCGGAATTTGGCGGAGCTCGGGTTGTTTCTTAATTTCCTTTAGGACGTGAAAGCCGTTGAGTTTGGGCATTAGAATATCGAGCAGAATTAGTTCGGGCTGGAAATCTTTGAGCAAGTTGAGGCATTCTTCGCCATTGGTAGCCACGGAAACCTGATGGCCTTCGAGCTCAAATTTGGCTTGATACATCTCAACCAGGATAGTGTCGTCTTCGACCAGTAATATTTTTGCCATATTGGGTTCCTCTATTTAGTTAGTTTAGCAAAACTGTGGCCATGAGGCTACTCGATAAGTGGTAATTGCTTAGCAATGGGTAGACTGAAGTTGAATTTACTGCCCTTGCCCTCTTGGCTGGTAACCCAAATGCGGCCGTCGTGCGCCTCCACTAGGTTCTTGACGATGTAGAGTCCAAGGCCGGTACCGCCCGCCTGAACACTGAGCGGGTTGAAGATGCGCCCGAACTTGGTGAACAGGCGTTCGATCTGACTTTTACCAATGCCAACACCGTGATCCGAAATGGTTGTAATGAGCTCGTCGTTTTGCGTTCGGAAGCTCACGATAACTTCGGTTCCCGGCATGGAGTATTTGATGGCGTTATCGATGAGGTTGAGAATTATCTGATGCAGCCGGGTTTCGTCGGCAAGCACCAGCGGAAGACGTTGTCGGCGGCGGACCTTGATGAGTATTTGGCTGGCAGCACCTTTGGCGGCAACTTCGGCAATAACGTTAGACACCACACTGTCGAGGGCGACGGGAGCAATTGTGAGGGTAATTTTGCCGGATTCAATGTAGGTTGCATCCATGAGGTCTTCAACGAGGTCGATCATACGTTGGTTTGACTGGTACACTCGACTGAGGTAGTGGAATTGTTTTTCATTGAGGGCACCAAAATCGTGTTTGAGAGTCATCGAAAGGAAGCCCTTGATGGCGGTAAGGGGGGTTCGCAGCTCATGGGAGACAATCGAAATGAAGTCGCTTTTGATTTCTTCGACTTCGCGGTCTTTGGTCGTATTGCGGATAATAGCGATACCTGAGGTTACGCGGCCGGCATCATTGAATATCGGAGAGTAGCTGATTTCGGTCCAAACTCTGGTACCGCCGCGGTTCTCGATGAGCTGTTCGCTCTTGGCGATGGTGACGCCTTCTTCGAGAACGCGTTCGATGGGACCAATATTATTACCGCTAATGGTATCGGGACCAATGGTTTTGATGATGCGGTTGAAGGGCTCACCGATGGCTTCGGAGGGATTGTATTGAGTAATTTGGATACAGGCAGGATTGAACCCAACGATGGTACCTGAGCGATCGAACACCACAATCCCCTCTTCGGTAAACCTAAAGACCGCTTCCCAACGCTCACGGCGGGCGTTAACGTCGTGGTAGAGGCTGGCATTTTCAACGAGGACGGCTAGCCTGGTGGCGACCATGCGCAAGAGTTGGGCTTCGTGTTCGCCGTAGGCACCACTGGTTCGTCCAACGAGCAATACGCCTAGGGTTTTGGAGTGGTGGGTGATAGGCAGTGCAAGTCGATATTGCTTCTGATTATTTTGTCCCTGGATGGATATGGATTGGCGAGTAGTAAACGCTCTGGCGACAAGATGTTTTGAGCCAAGTTCGAGCGTAGCCGTGTCGCTGGGGTCGGGATTGGTCGCTTGATCCTGGACGAGGAGCTGCTTGACGGGGTTATACAGGTACAGACTAACTGAGGCTGATTCCAGCAAGGATGAGGTTTTGGAGAGATATTTTTGATAAATGCTGGCAACATTGAAGCCGACTATTCCGGAGAGTTCGGCGAGCTGAGAGAGCTCCCTGAGGTGGCGGTGGGCCTTGGCGGCCATCTCGTTGGATTCGACGGTTTTTTCTACCAGCGATGTAATGTCTTTGGCCGTGGCGACCGCGCCGGTGACATGCCCGCCAACCATAATTGGGTTCACGGAGATTTGGATGTGGCGTCCGTGTTCGATGTCGTGCGCGTAGCACGGTAAACTGCGGCCTCTAAGGGCATCTTGGATGAGTTCGATAGGATCATGGTCGAAAGTAAAATTTTTGCGGGTGGCAAGTTGTTCGAAGAATGGCTGGTCGATAATTTCTTCTTGCTGGTTAAATAGCTGCATCCATTCATTGTTGTGCTCAATGGTATTGCCGTCTCGTCCGACGATAATGATGCCGTCTGAAATGCCATTCTGGATGGCTTGAAGTTTTTCTCTTTCGAGGTAGATGGCGGTGATGTCGCGAATATTCATTAATACCCCCGTCAAGACGCCGTTTTCGTCTCGGTACGGCGAATAGATAGCCTCGTAGTAATAAATGTCATGATTCTCGACCGAAAACTGGGTGCGGCTTACGAGGCCTCCCATGGCGGTTTCGATAGTATGCTCAAGTTCTTGGGTATCTAGCTTTAACCCTGGGATTCCCTGAACAGACTCAGAGGGAAACGGATTCATGAGGTGTTCTTCTTTGAGCCCGAGCACAGAACCCGCAGCGGCATTGAAATAATTCAGGCGCCGCTCAAGGTCAAAGACCAGTAGTCCGTCGCGCATAAGGTTGCGCGTTTGCTCAATCTCCTTTGATGCCCTGCGCAAGTTCGCATGGAGTTTTGAGTTGGTTAAAGCGATGGCGGCGTATTTGGCGAGAGTCTGGCAGAAGCCGAATTCGGCGGGGGTAAAGTCTCGTGGGGTTTTGGAGATTAGTACGAGCGCGCCAACCAGCTTGTCTTCGGAAAATATTGGCGCTAGCAGGCTGGTCTTGACGCCCTCTTGCAGGACAAGATCGGGATCGCCCGATAGGATGGCTTTGCCGTTAGAAATAATTTCAATCGGACCGTCGGCATCAATTAGGCGTTTAAAAAGTTTGGAACCCGGTTGAATTCGGAGTTTAGACGAGTATTCCGGGGATAGGCCTATCGATTGATCGAAGTAATATTCGTGATTGTTTTCGGAAGCAAGGGCCAAAGCACTGGCATCGACTTTAAAAAACTTCTGAGCTTGTTTGAGCACTGTGGACGATATCTTGTCAAAATCTAGGGTTCGAGTGATCTCTTGAGTGATCTTTTCTAGCGCAATAACCTTGGAGAGATTGATATTGGCAGATTCGGCTAGAGAGAGCGATTTTATGCTGACAGCTATTCGCTCGAGCAAGAATGTTTGGTTGGCTTTAAACTCGGCCGTATAAGCCGGTTGTCCCCAAATCACCAGGGCTCCAAGAGCGTCCCCGTGCCATTCCAGTAGGTGCAGCTGCGGCTGCCCGGGGATTAATCTGGTAGCAGCGAGTACCGAGGCAGTGTGGTCCCATCTGGATGATTTTGTAGTCGGGCTTAGTTTGTCGGGGTATTCGATGGTGCCGCGCAACTCGACCGGTAGAGTCTGCTCGACGAAAATTCGTGGAGTGCTAGCGGAGGCGAGCAAAAAACCGGTTACTGGTGTATCGAGCGCCTGATGGATGGCTTTGCAGGCATGTTCGAGATAATTGGCCGAAGTTTTAGACGAGCCAAGCTCGAGTATGAGTTGGTTCAGCTCGGCGACCTGGAGGGCCGGGGCGGTTGCGGGAGGTTGTTGGGCGGGCTCTACTCGCACTGTGCCACCTTTCTAGCTCTAACGGTAGCATCTAGGAGTTGCATCACTCAAGCATTAGACGGATGGATTATTAGGGTATGATCTTGGCTTGGCTAAGAACGGCATTAAATTCCGCGGCGTATTGAGGTGACTCAGAGCTAAATACCAATACTTTATCGCGAACCGGAACGATTACTTCACGGATGGTTTTGCGGCCGCTGAATGTTCCGGTGACATCATAGGCTGGTTGACCGGATACGGTAGTTTTGGCTTGTTTCATTTTTCCGTTCTTGATGTTGCCGGCGTATTGGGCCATATATTGGGACTGTGGGGTTGTCATGAATAGTACCCGAATGGCCGTAATTTCGTCTTGACCGTTGGAATTGCGAATAAATTCAGGGTTGAGAGCCAGGCTCACCTGTGTGCCTGAGTTCTGTTCTCGAACCGAGCTGCTCCAGTTTTTAGGGAAATTTATTACGAAGGAGCCAAATTGTTGGGGTGCGTTGTAGGCACGGTAGGGCGTCTCGTTGATCTTGGTGAACTCGATATGATCGAGGCTTTTTTGCTCATCGCGGGCCGCCGCTGCTGCCGCCGCCTTTTGCTGGGTGGTTGATTTTTCCGTGGCTGCGGCTTTGTTTGAGAAGGTGACTGTGAGTACTCCGAATATGATTGTGCCAAGACCTAGCACTACAATCAGTGCTATAAACAAAGGACCTCGACCTGAGCCTGAGGGAGCCGAGCTGAACGGCCCGGAACTGGTTGGGATGATTGGTTGGTTATCCATCGTTAATACTTATGCTACAACGGGTGGAGCTGAGTTTCAAGCGGCCGTATTAACGAAGCCAAATTCGTAGGTATAGGTATTGTGTGTTTGGTGGGTTGGTGAGGCGGAAGGCAACCGAAAAATGTAGGAGATAACTGTGGTTGGTTGGGTGATCTCGGTATTGAATTTGCGCTCTAAGCGTTCCATGTACCGTTCGAGACCAAAGACGTAGATTACGTCAGCCCGAGGTAGTTCGGTACGCCAAATATCGGCAGCGTGGATGGTGACGAGCTTGCGGTAGCGCCAACATACTAGGCGAGATATCCAGACGAGATAAGGATTAATTTCGTAGCCAATGCAGTTAATGCCTTGGGCAGCGGCAGCGCGCAGGAGTCGGCCGTCGCCTGATCCGAGGTCAACGAGAGTTTGGCCGGGCTTGAGGGCGGCCAATTTGAGAATGCGTTCGCTATCTCGCCGAAGAATAGGTACATAGGGCGCCCCAATGATGGCGCCGATACCAAAGGGTATCACAAGTGCAAGGAGGATATAGATTAACAATTTTTACGCTCCGAAGAGGTCGGTTTGGTCTTGGGATTCTAGGGAAACATCGTTCGCTTCAGAGTCGGTCGGTTCGGAATTCGTTAATTCTGGGCTGGATTTGGCGGCCGAGAAGCGCTGGCGGATTTTTTCGACACGGTTTTCGACCGTGGCTAAATGGGTTTTTAGTTCACCTGCGAGCTCCATGCCGCGTTCAAATTTGGCCAGACCCATGTCGAGGTCAACATCGGTTTGCTCGAACCACGCGGTGATGGCCTCGAGTTCTTGTAGGGCTTTTTCGAATTCAAATGGCTTAGTTGTCATCGATATTTTTAACCTCCGCAGCAATATGACCTTTGGCCAATTGTATCATGAGACCCATTCCTGGCGCTGCTTGGTTGGCTTGGCGGAGGATTTTATTGTTGACCCGAACTATCGAGTAGCCGCGAGCCAGGACTGCCTGGGGATCGAAGCCGCGCAGAATTCGGTTAAGACTCAGTATTTGTTGGTGGCGTTGGTTTAGCAGTGCATTGGTGCGGTCGGTGAGCCGCTGCTGTAAGGCAATGGTATTTTGGGTACTTGATTGTACGGCGGACAATAAACGGTCGAGGCCGCGTTCGAGTTTGGCTTCGTGGGCGGCTACACGTTCGCGAGGGTAGCGCAGGGCTGCTTCGAGGCGGCTCAGCGCCCGGTCGGTGCGCAGGTGGTACTGGGCGACTCTGGATGCGAGGGAGGTGCTTTGGCGCGAGCTGAGGTGTTTGATGTGGGCGAGAACTTCGTTGCGGTCGGGTACTACCAGGCGGGCGGCATCGGTAGGGGTGGCGGCGCGCAGGTCGGCGGCGTAGTCGGACAGTGATACGTCGATTTCATGCCCGACGCCGACGATTATTGGCGTGCGGCTGGCAGCTACGGCGCGCGCTACAGGTTCCGTGGAGAAAGCGATGAGGTCTTCGAGCGAGCCGCCGCCTCTAATGAGTACCACGACGTCGACCGGCGGGCTAAGATGATTGAAGTATTCCAGGGCGCCAATAATCTGATCGGGCGCCTGCAGGCCTTGCACGCTGACGTCGGCCAGCAGCACTTCTACCCCACTCCAACGCGTCCCGAGAATTTTGATGAAGTCACCGTAGGCCGCCGAAGTTCCTGAGGTGATGAGGCCAATTCGAGCAGGAAACTTAGGAATCGGCCGTTTGCGGGCGGGATCAAACAAGCCTTCGGCAGTGAGTTTTTTCTTGAGCAGCTCCATGGCGCGGCGCAACTCCCCCTCTCCGGCGAGCTCGATATCGCGCACGGTGAGGCTAAAGCGGCTGGATTTCGGAAATACTTTTGGTGCACCGGTGACGCGGATTTTCATACCGTCTTCGATGGGCAGTTTGATATCCCGGGCCATCATAAAACAACCAAGTAGACTTTTGTCGTCTTTGAGGTCAAAAAAGGCAAATTTGCCCTGGCTAATTTTGAAGCCCGAGACCTCCCCTTCTACGACCACCTGGGGGTAGGCGAAGTTGAGGGTTTCGTTGATGATGGCCAGAAATTCACTGACAGATATAATTTGCGGTGACATATAAGTATTATAGCTTGAGTACTGGCGGACGGTGGCATGCAAGTAATTGCTTTAGCGGGTGTGGGGCGCAGCATGCGCCCCACACCCGCTAGGGTGGCCTCCAGGGTGCGAGAAGGTAAGTGATACTTACCAGCGGTTCATTTCCCCCGCCGGAAACCCATGCGCTGGGCAGCGAGATAGGTACAGCAGGGCTGGCTAGGCCCTACCTCCTTTCATTGGCCGCTGGATATCGCTGCCGATGGTCGCCTTGTACTTCATGGGTTACCCCTCCGATCATCGCGGAACCTCCGCGAGCTTCCTGTGCCTGGTTGGCTCAGGTAGAACTTAGAAGTTGTTACGCGCCTTTCACTCTGGATTTCAAAAGAACCGCCCGGAAATGGGCGGTTCAGTGCTGAGAACGGTATACATGGGATGTGAGCCATATCTCTGCACGTCTAAGATTTGTGCTTATGCTACCCATGGCTATATCTTATGGAATCGTTGAATTGTTTGTCAACAACTCTGAGTTGCCATCAGATTCAGATCTTTGACTGATACTGTAGAATATTATATCGTATATCTTATGCGGCCAATATGGCCGTGATCATCGACAAAACAACCCTCGCACCCCGTTTGGAGAGGTACATCATGAGTAACGGAGCCCGCAGGACCTATGTGATTGATGCGTCGGTTCTGCTCGCGGACCCTCGAGCGTTCGACCGGTTCGATGAGCATCCAGTGGTAGTGCCACTGGTCGTCATACCTCAGCTCCAGGCCAAGCGCCGTGACCCTGAGGTTGGCGGGCGGGCGCTTGCGGCTTTGGCCCAGATCGACAGCTTGCGCGAGGACCACGGGCGTCTAGACGTCGACATTCCACTGAATGACAAAGGTGGGACGCTCAGGGTGGAGGTCAACCACGTAGGACCCGGCAAGTTGCCGGCTGGATTCCAGACTGACGACATGTCGCGCATCTTGTTGGTGGCATACAACCTTATGGAAAAAGGCGAAAACGTCACTCTGGTCTCAAAGGATATGGCAACGCGTCTTATGGCCTCCTCCCTTGGAATCAGGGTGGAGGACTACCGACGGGTCCAGGCGGATACCGCGTGGACTGGTATCGAAACGGTCCATGTAGCGAACGAAACTCTGGCGGCGGTTGAGGAAGGGCGTTGCCGGCTAGCTACCACCGATGAGGTACCCGTGAACACCGGCTTCAAGATGGTCATACCTAGCGGACAGACGGTGTTGACACGGCTTTGTAAGGACGGTGTCGTACGGCGAGTGGAAAAACTGCCCTTGGGCAAGGATTCACTGACGGCGCGCAATCCTGAGCAGCTGTTGGCGTTCGACCTTTTGCGTGATCCGGATATCGGAATTGTCTCGCTCGGTGGAAGGGCGGGTACGGGCAAGACCGTTATCGCAGTAGTTGCAGGTCTTCACGCCATTAACAGCGGTCAAGCCAAGAAGATCATCGTGATTCGTCCCATCGATGAGGTGGCAGGAGCTGACCTCGGCTATTTGCCTGGAACTCAGGCGGAGAAGATGGAGCCGTGGACCCAAGCGATATTCGACAGTGTCGAAAATGTCGCGCAGATCGACGGTGTGTTCAATAGTGGTAGCCTGGAGATTATTCCGGTGACACACATCAGAGGGCGAACATTCCACAACTGCTTTGTGATCGTGGACGAAGCCCAATCCTTCGAGCGCATTGCGCTACTGAACTTGATCGAAAGGATCGGTGAGGGATCGAGAGTCATATTAACCCACGATGTCGATCAGCGCGACAACCCTCGCGTTGGCAGGCATGATGGCATTGCCGCCATCATCGAGGAGTACCGTGGCAACCCCTTGTTTGGCCATGTCGAGCTGGTGGATGCCGTAAGGTCGAGGATTGCAGCTTCGGCTGCGAGCATCCTGCGGGACGACTTGCCGGTAAGGCCACGGTACAGCGGCAAATTCGCCAAGTGCAAGGGCGGCTTCGAAGCGCTCATGATGCCGTAGTAGCTACATAGCAAGGGTTGAGGGGGGCGGGGTTAATCCCCGCCCCCCAAAAACTTTTCAAGAGTATTTTTTTGCACCGGTATGCGGCTGATTACCCGCAGGTGGTTTTGGTCTGGTAGTATTAATTCGGTAAACTTGCTATAATTGTTAGATTATGTCGTCACTAAATTACATTACAATATTGGGTCGGCAGCCGGAGCTTGGGCTCGTGGAGCTGGAGTGCGTGCTGGGTCGTGAGCAGGTGCAGTCGTTTGGTCGGCAGGCAGCGTTGATTAGCGAAGCCGTACACACGGATCGGCTGGGGGGAACCGTTAAGGTTGCAGAAGTTCTATATCGCGGTCCGGTGACAGCCTTGCGCGCCCTGCCGGTGAATGTGGAGCAGCTGCCGGTACAAGCAGAGGGTAAAACACCGTTTTCGATTAGCGCCTACGGGTTTAAAGATACGCCGAAGATGCTGATGGCTGCTGGGCTTGAGCTAAAAAATACTTTGCGTGAGCGGGCCGGCGGTTCGGTACGATTCGTAATGGCGTCTAAGGGACTGGTAGTGTCGGCGGCTGAGCTGCACTATAACCGGGTGATTGAGGATGGGTTTGAGCTGTTGGTGATCGCCAGTGGAGCTGAGATGGTCGTAGCACGGACATTGGGCGTGCAGGATATAGATTGGTACTCGCGCCGCGACTATGATCGCCCAGCTAGAAGTGCGAGGGTTGGTATGCTGCCGCCGAAGTTGGCACAGATACTGGTGAACTCGGTGCAGGCATCGTTAGTTTACGACCCATTTTGCGGGACGGGGGTAATACCTCAGGAAGCGTTACTGTTGGGACGCGTTGCGCAGGGGTCCGATCTCTCAGAGGAGATGGTGGCGGCAACTCGCACTAATCTGACTTGGCTACAGCAGCAAGTTTCGCAGCAGCTGCCGAAATGGAAGGCGGAGTTGGCGGACGCTCGAGAGGTGGCGCTGCCGGATGGATGCGCGGTCGTGAGTGAGGGTTATTTGGGCCCCAATCTTATGCGTTCACCGAGCCCGGGTGAGCTCAAGGAGGTTCGGACTGAACTACGGGCGCTCTATGAGGCCGCTTTGGCGAACTGGGCGACTCAACTTGCCTCTGGCGGCGAGGTTAGTTTGTGCGTACCTGCCTGGCGCATCGGTAACGATTGGCACTATCTGGGGATGATTGACGAACTGGCTCGTTTAGGCTACACTCTTAAGAGTTTTCGTGGGTTATCCGGCCCACCACTTTATGCTCGTGCGGATCAAGTCGTCGGACGGCAATTATTGTTATTGAGGAAGATATAAACTATGTCACATACAAAAGCTGGCGGTTCAGTCAAGACTGGCCGCGATAGTGAATCAAAGCGACTCGGCGTAAAGCTCTTTGGCGATCAGTTCGTCCGTTCGGGCGGTGTGCTGGTTCGACAGCGCGGTACCCGCATGGAAGCCGGTGTCGGCGTGGGAGTTGGTCGCGACCATACTTTGTTTGCCCTGGTTGATGGATTCGTTCAGTTCTCAACTAAGAAAATTCAGAAGTTTACCGGTGCCAGGGTGCGGCGGACTTACGTTTCGGTAGTCGACCAAAAATCGTCTTAACTCGAGCATATTCTGAATAAATAAAAAGCCCCTCACGATTGAGGGGCTTTTTAGTATTTCAGTTATTCGGCGGGTTGAGGCTCTTTGATACCGAGGTGAAAGCGAATGCGCTTCATGACGTCGGCTACAACCGCTTGGGATTTTACCAGGTATTCATCTGCCCCCAGATCTTTCGCTCGTTGGCGGTCGGCGGGTTGCGATAGAGCGGTGAGGATGATGATCTTGGTGTGGGAGGTCTCTTTGGTATTGCGCAGAATGTCGAGAACATCAAATCCGGATATCTTTGGCATCATGATGTCCAGGAGAATAAGATCGGGGTGATACTCGGTGGCCTCCTGCAGCGCAAGTTCACCATCAGGACAGTGACGAACGTCGAAGCCTTCGGCTTCCATGCGTACTAGATAGGCGGTGGCAAGCGCTAAATCATCTTCTACGAGCAGAATTCGTGCCTTGGTATTGTTCATAACTCGACTATACTACGTTTGCTTGCAGTATGGGTAGCGGGTTTGCTGATTTCGCCGGCAGCAGCTTTGATAAAGCCGTCAAACAATGGATGAGGTCGGCTGGGTCGGGATTTAAATTCGGGGTGGAACTGGCTGGCAACGAAGTACGGGTGGCCTGATATCTCGATGATTTCAACAAGATGTTTGTCTGGTGACTGCCCGGCAATAATCAGCCCGGCAGCTTGGAGACGTTCGCGGTAACTGTTATTGAATTCATAGCGGTGGCGGTGTCGCTCCTGGATCTGTTTTACGCCGTAAGCAGCGGCGGAATGAGTATTTTTAGCAAGCACGCAGGGGTAATTGCCGAGCCGCATGGTGCCACCTTTATCGATAACGTCTTTTTGGTCGGCCATGATGTCGATGACGGGATAGAGGGTGTCCGGGTTTACTTCGGTGCTGTTGGCACCTTCGAGGCCGGCTTTGCGGGCTAGGGCGATGACGGCGGTTTGCATACCAAGGCAAAGTCCGAGGTATGGGATGTTGTGATCCATAGCGTAGCGGCCGGCGATAATTTTGCCTTCGACGCCACGGCTGCCAAAACCGCCGGGCACAACGAGACCGTCGTAGCCGTCGAGGAGACTCGGATCGCCTTCAATCTTTTCGGCATTAATCCAGCAAATTTCCGGGCGAATTCGGTTGGCCCAGCCGGCCGACCTGATGGCCTCAAAGACGCTCAAATAGGTATCTTCATTTTCCATGTACTTGGCCACGACGCCGATTTTGATGGAGCGGTGGTCGGGGTGCTTGATGAGATTGACTAGGCGGTTCCAGTCGGCTAGCTTGGCTCGACGAGATTTAAGACCAAGGCGCTTGGTGATGTAGTTGCCAATGCCGGCCTCCTCAAGGAGCAGCGGGACTTCATAGACGGTTTTAACTGTCTGCATCGGCACGATACCGGCTAGCTCAACATCACAAAATGAGCTGAGTTTTTGCAAAATATTGTGATTTACCGGCCGCTCGGCTCGGGCAACGATAATGTCGGGTCGGATACCGGCCTCACGCAGGTCGCGGACGGCGTTTTGAGCCGGCTTGGTCTTGATTTCGTGCGAAGCTTCGAGATATGGCAGATATACCACGTGGACGTACATTGTGTGCTCAGGACCCACTTTGTGGCGCAGTTGACGGATGGCTTCTAGGAATGCCAAGGATTCAATATCCCCCACCGTTCCGCCAATTTCAACGATGTGGAAGTCGAACCCATCGCCCGCCTCCATTATTCGTTTGACTATCTCGCCAGTGATGTGGGGAATGATCTGAACGGTTTTGCCGAGGTATTTTCCGGCTCGTTCGTCGGCTAAAACGTTAGCGTAGATGCGGCCGTTCATCAGCGAGCTGGAGCGGCCCACTTCTTCATCTAGGAAACGCTCGTAGTGGCCAAGGTCCAGATCGGTTTCGGCACCGTCTTTGGTAACAAAGACTTCGCCGTGTTCGGCGGGATTCATGGTACCGGCGTCGGTATTGAGATAGGGGTCGCATTTTTGGATATTTACAGAAAAACCGCGAGCTTTAAGGATTGTCCCTATAGAAGCTGCGGTGATGCCTTTCCCGAGTCCGGAAAGGACGCCCCCAGTTACAAAAATAAACTTTGTCTGGCTCTTGATGGCCACACGCATCCTTCCCAACACACGGTTGATCGGCATTACAACAATTGGTTTTGATGATACCTGAGACTGCGCACGAGGGCAAGCAAAACATTAATGTTGGTTAAAAAGTATCGAGGTACCCAGGTAAAACCTGGGTACCTCTGAGGGGGACCGACTGAGTGGTTACAGAGTCGGCAGTTCTGCAAATGATTTGATGCAGGGAGTGCCAGTATCATTGGGCGGGTATTTTTGCCCTGGGCGGACGATTTGATAGATTGCTACGCCGGGAGGCTGAGGGATGGGCCTCAACTGGTCGGCGTTGTCGTCCACAATCACGATCTGGTCGTATTCCATCCCGTAATACACGAGTCGACCCGTACGCAATTGTCTGGCGTAGTAGTCGCCCTTGTTGCCCGAGAAGGCCTTGGCAGAGATGCCCTCGAGCAGCGGCCCGCCCAGGAGTACCTTGATCGCCAAGCAGGACGGCACGTTGACCGAAGCAATCTGGATGTCGCAGTTTGTCCTGGATCTGAGCTCCCTGAGTGGTTCGCGTACATCCGGGTAGAGAAAATCGGGCTGGCCATTGGTGAACTCTTGGTGCACCTCGAACATCGTCTTGAGGAAGATTGCCTTGTTTTCGGCAATAGCCAAATCCAAGCCGTACTCCTTCAGATGTCTAAAGATGTTGTAGCCGATGGACCGCCCGGATTTAGTCTTGTCGTAACGCCTGGAGATGTGGTTTGCGAACTCAAGCTTGGGTATCGTGAAAGCTCGGTCGACCGCCTCCGGTAGGGCTAGTACGAAGCCTGGGAGGTCGAGGAGTGAGCTATCGAAGTCGAACAGCCAGAGCCAAAGATCGGCCTTGTTTGAGTCCATGTCATTCTCCCCTTTGACTCTAGACGATTTTTGGGTATATCGGTCGCGCAACCTCTCCCTTTCATCCTTTTATGCGGAACGGTTTCTTGATACAGACAATAATATCTTACAATAATTTTGGGTAAAAGCAACCACAACTGCTACTTGAGCATATCCAGGGCTTTATCGAGCTGGGGGTCGCGGCTGGCGTTAAAGTCTTCGGTGGTCAGCTTGACTTCAACATCGGGCTTAATCCCCTCTTTGTTGATGTTGACACCGCCCGGAGTGTACCAGTGCGCTACGGTAACTTTGAGCTGGGCGCCATCAGGTAGATCTTTGATCTCTTGAACGCTGCCTTTACCGAAGCTTTTTTCTCCGAGCAATTGAGCGACTTTGTTGTCGTGCAAGGCTCCGGCGACAATTTCCGAGGCGCTGGCCGATCCTCCGTTGATCAGCACGATCGTGGGCATCCCTTTGAGCAGTCCCCCGCCGGTGGCGGTGAGCTTGTTGGTGCTTTTGCCATTGGTGCGCTCTTCGACCACTAGCTTGCCGCTGTCGAGGAATTGGCTGGATACAGCTACTCCGGCGTCCAAATAACCGCCCGGGTCGTTACGTAGGTCGAGAATGACTTTGGTGGCACCTTGGGCCTTGAGGGTGGTGGCGGCTTGGCTGATGAGGTCGGCGGTGTCCGGACCAAAGCGTGTAATGTTGATGTAAGCTACATTCCCGTTCTTGAGGCTGGACTTGACGCTAGGTACTGTTATATCCGCACGGGTAATGGTGACATCGAACGGGTCGGGCGTGCCGCTGCGAACGAGCTTGAGGGTAACCTTGGTACCGGCGTCACCGCGGATCTTGGACACGGCCATATCTACGCTCATATTGGTGGTGTCTTCGTTGTTGATTTTAGCTATGAGGTCGCCAGATTTAAGCCCGGCAGCAGCAGCTGGGGTGCCATCAAGGGGCGCAATGACGGTGAGGATATTATTCTTAATGCCGATTTCGGCACCGATACCGGAGAGTTTACCGGTGAGATCATCAGACAGCTTTTTGGCTGATTTGGCATCCATAAATACGGTGTAGGGGTCGCCGCCGGCGGCGACGAGGCCGGCCTTGGCGCCATCCAGGGCCTTTTGGTCGTCAATCTGGCCGTCGAAGTTGCGCTGCATTAGGGCATAGACGGAGTTTAAGCTCGAAAAGTCGGCCTTATTTACCGGTTTTACGAAGGGGTTTGGTAGTGCGCTGGTGTAGGCATTCCCGGCGTAGAACGAGCCCAAGGATAAGACTATGACAGAGGCACTGAGTACCAGCGGGTTGAGCTCAATTTTTTTCAAACTTAAAGACCTTTCTTTTATGGATAATTGAGGCATTTTAACGGAAGTGAATGAAGTATAGACCGCTGGCCGAAATGGTCATTTCGCTATAAGTTCCAGGGGCTCCAAAATTGTATTGGCTAACATGGATCCGGCCATTGGCTACACCCTCGACGTACATGGCATGACCAACCGGTCCAGCATAAGATATGGCAACATCGCCGACCTGAGGGTTGCCGTCGACGGCAATACCGTCAGCACGGGCACTATCGGGCCACTGGTTGGCGTTGCCGTGTCCACCCCAGTAGGGCATATGTCGGCCAGAGGCAGCTACTTTAAACGCGGTGTAGCTGACGCATTCGCGGTTGTACATACCCCAGGGGTCGGCTAGCGAGTCTTGGGGGGCATTGCAGAGATAGCCTGGGTAGCCGCCGCCGCAAGCTGCGCCGCCGCCACTGGTAATGCCGTTGCCGAATCGAGCGATAAGAGCGGCTTGTTGCTGAGCCTTGACGCTGGAGATCTGAGAGTTACTGGCTGCAACCTGTGCATTTGCCGCGGCTGCACTTTGAGACGCTGTAGCGAGAAGCTGGTTAGCCTCGGCACGCGCGCTCGCTAATTGTTGTTTTTGTCCGTTTTGCAAATTCAGGAGGGCTTCAACTTGGGTTTTCTGGATAGCAAGTTGTTTTTGGGTGGCTAGGATATCGGCCATGGCAGCTTGAATCTTATCTTTGATGCTGTCCTGGTATTGCTGCTGATTAAAGTAGTCGCTGAGATTGTTGCTCGAGGCGATCATCTCGAGCGGGGTCACGGAAGAATCCAAATACATGCTCTTGAGGTTGGCCCCAAGGGTGGCCTTTTTTTCTGCAAGATTGGCCTCATTAGCGGCAATTTGTGCCGTAACTTGGTCGTATTGTGCTTGGTTCAAGTTAATTTGTGATTGCAAAGCACTAATTTGCGCGTTGAGCTGATTGACACGAGTTTGGTAGTCGTTGGCCTGGGCGGCGAATCCGGCCGCCGTGGCTTGTTGGGCACTAGCCTGGGCTTTTAAGGCCGCAATTTGAGCGTCGAACTGGTCCGCGTACGCGGCGCCGCTAATTGAAAAACCGACCGCTACCGCCAGCAAAGTGCGGGTGATGGTCTGGCTGAGATTGTTGAACTTATTACGAATAGTCTTGCCCCTCCAAGGTAGACATATCGTAAGTCGTAAGTGCTATTATTGTCAAACTGGTTATGCCTATTGACGCATTTGTGGATATATTAACTAATAATATTTCTTAAGTTAGTCTGAAGTTTGGATGAAAAAACATTTACAGCTTGAGATAGCGGCTCATGGCGAGCAGCGATGAGACCGCGCCGATGATAACGCCGAGAACAAATTCGGCCACGATAATTAAGAGGATGTAGGACTGGAAGAAACTGACGGTGGTAGAGAAATCAATGTAACTGGCAACTTTGGTGGCGCCGCCAAACAGCAGGAGACAAGATAAGATCGTTGCAATTATGGCGGCGATGATGCCATAAAGTGTGGCCTCAAAGATAAATGGGCCGCGGATGAACCATTTGGTGGCGCCCACGAGCTTCATGATCTCGATTTCGTCGCGGCGGGTAAAGATGGCCATGCGGATGGTGTTGAAGATTATGAGGGTGGATATTACCAAGAACATGGCGCTGGCGGCGAGCCCCGCAGTCTTAAAGAAGCCGGCGAAGCGCACGATGCGGTCGATGGTGGCCTTGCGGCTGCCAGTATAGCTGGGCGGGGCGGTGGGGTCGAGGAGCGGTTTGTTAGCTGCCTGGTTAACGACGGCCTCGATAACGTCGAGATGCTTGGGATCTTTGGCTTTGACCTGGACTGAGGATGGCAAGGCATCGCCGGCTTGATCGAGGGCAGCGATGAGTTGCGGATTATTCTTGTTTTGCTCTTTGTAGTTGAGTACAGCTTGCTGGGGGCTCACGTAAGTGAGGCTTATGACGTTGCCGGAATCAGTCAGGCTCTTCTTGAAGCCGTTGATCTGATCTGGAGTCAGGTTATTTTTGAGAAAGATCGACACATCGATTTTGTCGGTGACACCTTTGATGGTGGCGGTTAACGCCATGTTGGAGATGAACGACACCATTATGAGAGTAAGGGTGACTGTCATCACCGCCGTGGCGGCGGTTGATAGCCACATATTGCGCATAAAGTTGCGTAATCCAGCCGTTAGGACTCGCCAGAACTGAATCATTACTTGCCGCCTTCGAGAGTGTAGCGGCCCTGCTCTTCGTCTTTGACAATGCGGCCGCGGTTGATGGTGATAACACGGCGCTTGAGGGCGTTGACGATCTCTTTGTTGTGGGTGGTCAGTAGCACAGTGGTTCCGAAACGGTTAATTTTGAGCAATAATTCGATGATTTCCCAAGCGTTTTTGGGGTCGAGGTTGCCGGTGGGCTCATCGGCGATGAGGATTTTGGGCTGGCGAATGAGGGCGCGAGCGATGGCAACGCGTTGACGTTCGCCACCAGATAGCTCATGGGGGTAAGCATTCTCCTTGGTGGAGAGGCCCACTAGCTTGAGCATTTTGGGAACGGCACGTTTGATCTCACGGCTGCGGGCGCCGGAAACTTCGAGCGCAAAAGCGACGTTTTCGCCAACGCGGCGCCCCGGAAGTAGTTTGAAGTCCTGGAAAACCACGCCGATACGGCGGCGGACGAGTGGTACGTCGCGGCTGGTAATGGTGTCGTAATCGAGCCCGCCGACGATGATTTTGCCTGAGGAATGGGTTTCTTCGCGGGTGAGCAGCTTGATGAGCGTTGATTTACCTGCGCCGCTAGCGCCGACGATGGTGACAAATTCCTTGGGCTTAATATGGAGGTTGAGGCCACTAAGCGCAACCATCTGGTTGGGGTAGACTTTGGTGACACGGTCGAAGAGAATCATTTGTAGTTAGTGTATCATACGGCGGGTTTATTTTTGGGGACCGATCTGACTCTGCAGGTAGGCTTCCATGAAGAGTTCAAGGTCGCCATCGAGGACGTCTTGGGCTTGGTTGGTTTCGGCGCCGGTACGGACATCTTTGACCTTGGTGTAGGGGTGGAGGACGTAATTGCGGATCTGGCTCCCCCATTCGGCCGACTTGTCACTGGCGCGCAGTTCTGTGAGGCTGGCTTTGGCTTGAGCCTCCATCATGGTGGCTAGGCGAGAGCGCAGGATGGCCATGGCCTTTTCTTTGTTTTGAAGTTGCGAACGCTCGTTTTGAATCGCCACGACCAGGCCGGTGGGCAGATGAGTGATGCGCACGGCAGAGTCGGTAGTGTTGACCGATTGGCCGCCGTGGCCGCCCGAGCGGTACACGTCGATGCGCAGATCCTTGGCGTCAATTTCGAGCTCGGCTTCGTTCTCTATTTGAGGCAACACTTCCACGAGGGCGAAGGAGGTTTGGCGGAGGTTGTCGGAGTTGTAGGGGCTCAGCCGCACGAGGCGGTGGACGCCGGCTTCGCCCTTGAGTTTGCCGTAGGCGTAGGGGCCGTTGACCTCGAAGGTTGCGCTTTTGATGCCGGCTTCTTCGCCGGCCGAGATGGAGGCAATTTCGGCGCTAAAGCCCTCGCGTTCGGCCCAGCGCAAGTACATGCGCTCGAGCATTTCAGCCCAATCCTGAGCGTCGGTGCCGCCGGTGCCGGCGTGGATTTCGACAATGGCCGATGAGCGGTCGTGCGGGCCGGAGAGTTTGAGCTCAAATTGCCGGCGGTCGTATTCGGTTTGGGCGGTTTCGTACAGGCTGCGAATTTGGTCGATGAGATCTGAATCAGTGCCGTTTTGTTCGAGACGGGCCAACTCTAGCGCTTCGGTAGCTTCGGCGAGAAGGTTGTTCCAAAAATCGACATGGCGGTCGAGTGCAGCTAAGCGCCGAGATACATCCGAGGCTGCGGCGGTATCGGACCAAAAGTTCGGGTCCAGAGTACGCTGGCGTAGCTGAGCAGCGGCTTTGCGGTCGGCTTCGATGCCGAGCTTGGAGATGGCGCTGTTGATCCCGGAGATGAGGCTTTGGAGCTGGCGGATAAGGTCTTGCATGTTGCTATTCTATACTGCCGGGAGGAATTTGGCAGGTTGTGAACTAATTTGTGATAGGAGTTGGCAGCTGGAATTTATGGGGGTTGCCTGGTTTTGGAGTGTTCGGATCGACAATTACTGAGGAGTCTGGTGTTGGTGACGGTTTTGGAGCACCTCCAGCGCAGTGCTTGGTGGGTACGGCATCGGACATGAATATCTCGGTGTAAGCGCTATCCCATGGGTTGGCTAGTCCGCCATCGCTCTTGCAAACGGATACGGCGGTGACTCCGGCTGGGGGAATAAAATTCATGACCGGCTCGCCGGCTAAGGCCCCCTCCATGTAGTCGTGCCAAATTGGGGCGGCGCCCGTGATACCGTCAACATTGTTCATCGGCGTGTGATCGTTGTTGCCGACCCAGACGGCGGTCACGAGCTGAGGTGTGTAGCCGACGGTCCAGTTGTCCCGGAAGTCGTTGGTAGTACCGGTTTTGGCAGCAACGGGGCGTCCGGCGAGGGTAAGCGGGCCGTTGGCGGGAAATTCGGGTTGGCGGGATTTGTCGTCGGAAATGATGTTGGTAATCATGTAGGCAATACGGGGGTCGAGCACGGCCTGAGGCTTGGACTCGTTGGGTTTGGTTATATCTTTGCCGTAACGATCAGCAACTTGGAGAATTGACCGGGGCTCAATTTTGACGCCACCGTTAGCGATGGTGCCATAGACTGTAGCCATATCGATGGGTCGTACTTCTCCGCCACCAAGTACCAAGGACAGGCCATAGCGGCTGGGGTCGTTGAGAGTAGTGATCCCAAGATCGTGGGCGGTTTGGAGGGTTTCGGGGATGCCGGCAAATTGCAGCACTTTGACTGCAGGGATATTCAGAGAATTATCTAGTGCTGTGCGCAGGGTAACGGTGCCGTGGAATTTGAGGTCATAGTTTTGGGGTGCGAAGACGGTGCCGTCGCCGCCGGGGGCGTAGAAGGGTGAGTCTACGACCGTTGTGGCGCCTGTCCAGCCCTTTTTGAAGGCTGTGGCATACGCGATGGGCTTGAAGCTGGAGCCAGGCTGGAGATCCGACAACATTACATTGACATTGCCAAAATCGGGAGCATTGTAGTCGGTGCTGCCAACCATCGCCAGAATATCCCCATTGCCGGGATTAATTGATACCAGTCCCCCGTTGGTTACGTGGTGGTCGGATAGTTTGTTGATTTGGGTGGTGACGGTTTGCTGGGCCAGATCTTGTTTCGTTATATCGAGCGTAGTTTTGACGGTTATTCCCCCGCTTTGGATGAGGTCATCGCCGTATTTGGCGCGGAGTTGGTCGAGAACATAGAACACAAAATGCGGTGCGCGAATTGTAATGGTCTTGGGATATATGGTTAGGCTGCCGGGAATGGCGGCAGTATTTGAGGCGAGCGCCAGGGGTTGGGCTTTGGCAGTGGCGGCCTCTTGGGAGGTGATTTTGCCGAGTTCGGCCATTCGACCCAAGACGTAATCTCGACGTCCGGTAGCTGCAGCGAGGTCATAGTTTGGATCTAGTCGGCTCGGCCCCAGGGGGAGACCGGCCAACAGTGCGGCTTCACCTAGCGTGAGCTGGTTGGCTGTTTTGTGGAAGTAGGTTTGGCTGGCCGCCGCCACGCCGGACGAACCCTCGCCGTAATAGGTTTCGTTGAGATACATCTGCAGGATTTCATCTTTGGAATAATGACGTTCAAGTTCGATGGCCAGTAATATCTCTTGGTATTTACGTTGAAAATTTTTGTCTGAAGTAAGCAAGGAGTTCTTAATAAGCTGTTGAGTAAGCGTGGAGCCGCCTTCGACTTTGCCTTGATGGGTGATATCCGTGACTGCGGCACGGACGGTGCCTTGAACTGAGAAGCCAGGATGATCGTAGAAGCTGGGGTCCTCGGCGACTAACGTGGCAGTTTTGAGATTATTCGAAATATCGTTTAGGCCGAGAATAGTGGTTGAACCTGCGCCGTAGCCTTGGAATAATACTTGGCCGTTACGGTCGAGAATGGTTGTACCAATTTTCTTCTTGGCCATTAACGCGCTGGGGCTCGAAATGTCGTTGGCATAGGATTTGAGCGTGGTTGCGGCAGTAACGGCAATAACGACGACCATCGCAAAAGCGGCGGAGGCGGCTAGCATGAGGTAGAACGCGCGGGCGCGACGATTGGATAGCTGTCGGGCGATACGGGTCGCAAAAGCCGCCGTATCGATGACAATTGAAGGGAGATAAGTGCGCGATGCGTCGAGTCCGTAGCGGCTGGCGATTGTGACATCGTGGATGAACTGGGCGACGGTTTCGTAGGTAGCTAGTCCGGCGTGTTGCAGATTCATAAAAGAGTGGGCGGCCATTAAACGGAGCCGAACAGTAATCATTCGGGCAATTTCAGCGAAAACAAGTAGGCTTTCTCGCCAAGTCCCGGATATGTGAGGAAGCCCTACAGGGTTGATCGATACGGTAGAGATGGCCTCGTAAAATACGGGTCGACGCGATTTGCGGGATTTGCGTTTTGATTTAGCCATGGGTGCACACTCTGCTCACTGTTGTCATTTCTGACAAACATCGTAGCTAGTATTGGGTGATATTACAATATGCCAGCTGTATTTTGGGATCTGTTCGGGAGCTATGATTTTACAATTCGGTGGCGCTTTGATTTGGCAGGCGCGGCATCGATGAGGGCTTGAGCTTGTTTTAAATCAATCGACTCTGGAGCAGTGTCCTTGGGGATCTTGGCGTTCTTCTTGCCATCGGTGATATAGGGGCCGTACCGTCCGTTAACGATGGCTACGGTGGTGCCTTCGAACTGCTTAATGTATTTATTGGCTTCGGCGGATTCTTTATCGATAACTAGTTCGAGAGCGCGTTCCAGGGTGATAGTAAAAGGATCATCGGGCTTGATGGAGGCATACAGGCCGTTCCATTTAATGTAAGGTCCGAAGCGACCGGCGTTGGTGGTGATTTCTTTGCCATCTGGAGTTTCGCCCAACACGCGCGGCAGACGGAACATCTCGAGGGCTTGTTCGAGGGTGACATTGTGGATCATGGTACCGGGGGGGAGAGGGGCAAATTTTTTGTCTTCGTCGTCACGGTCGCCCATTTGGACCATGGGGCCAAAGCGCCCTAAGCGGGCGATGATGCGCTTGCCGCTAGCTGGGTCGGCTCCCAGCTCGCGGTCTTCGGGACGTTCGCCTTTTTCGCCGCCGACTTCAACGACGGTGGGGTGGAAGCGCTCGTAGAATTTGGCGATCATAGCGTTCCAGGCCTGCTTGCCGTCCGCGATTTGGTCGAACTCCTCTTCGACCTTCTTGGTGAACTGGTAATCTACGACTTCGGGGAAATTTTTGACCAGGAAATCATTGACGACCATGCCAATAGACGTAGGGAAGAGCTTGTTGCGGTCGGCGCCGGCCATTTCGGTGGCGGTTTCTTCGGTGATGGTACCGGCAGCGAGCGTGAGGCGGTGCAATTGGCGCTCCTTGCCCTCCAGGTCGCCTTTTTCGATGTAGCCGCGGTCTTGGATAGTGGAGATGGTTGGGGCGTAGGTTGACGGCCGGCCAATACCCATTTCTTCGAGGCGCTTCACGAGGCTGGCTTCGGTGTAGCGGGGCTTGGGGCGGTCGTAGAGCTGGGCGGCGAGCATGGTGTTTAGCGGTAGGACTTGGCCGGCTGTAATGGGCGGCAGTATCCCCTCCTCTTCCGTGTCCTCGTCGGTGTCTTGGGCCAGATATAGTTTGAGGAAGCCATCAAATAGCACAACCTCGCCTTTGGCGGTCAGTAGCTCGGGGCGGGTGGAGATATTAATGTGGGCAGTGGTGCGCTCTAGGCGGGCGTCGGCCATCTGCGAGGCCACGGTGCGCTTCCAGATGAGCTCGTAGAGGCGCTCTTCGTTGCGTTCGCCGGTGATGGTAGAATCGCCGAAATTGGTCGGCCGGATAGCCTCGTGAGCTTCCTGGGCGCCGGCGGATTTGGTGGTAAATTGGCGAGTTTGCAGGTACTGAGCGCCAAAATCGCGGGTAATCATTTCGGACGAGCCGGAGATGGCCAGATCCGACAGGTGCACGGAGTCGGTTCTCATGTAGGTAATTTTCCCGGCCTCATATAAGCGCTGGGCGACAACCATGGTTTGTTTAACGCTGAAGCTGAGCTTGCGGCTGGCCTCTTGCTGGAGCGTACTGGTGGTAAACGGAGCGGCCGGGGAGCGTTTGGCGGGCTTGGTCTCGATATCGGCGACGGTAAAGTTGGCCGGGATAACATCATTCAGGAAGGCGCGGGCCTCGGCTTCAGTTTTGAAGCGCTGGGGCAGTTCGGCTTTGAGGGTGCTCTTATCGACCTTGAATTCAGCAGTAACTTTGTAGCTGGAATTGGCCGTGAAAGCTTCGATTTCGTGCTCACGCTCCACGATGACGCGCACGGCAACACTCTGGACGCGGCCGGCGGATAGCTTGGGTTGGACTTTTTTCCAGAGTACGGGCGACAGTTCGTAACCCACAATGCGGTCGAGAACGCGGCGGGCCTGCTGGGCATCTACCAGATGTTGATCCACATGGCGGGGCCCGGCAATAGCCTTCTCGATAGCGGTCTTGGTAATTTCGTGGAAGACAATGCGGTTGGTGGTCTTGGGATCGAGCCCCAAAGCCTGGCAGAGGTGCCAGCTGATGGCCTCCCCTTCGCGGTCTTCATCTGAGGCCAGCCAAACGGTATCGGCGGCCTTGGCGAGCTTCTTGAGCTCGGTAATGCGCTTTTTTTTGTCCGGGCTGATCTCGTAGGTGGGAGTAAACCCATGCTCAATGTCAATCGACATGCCGGATTTCGGCAAATCGCGAATGTGCCCATACGAGGCTTCAACTTGATAGTCCTTGCCCAAAAATTTGGCAATGGTCTTGCCCTTGGCGGGGCTCTCTACAATAACGAGGTTTTTGCTCATGGTGAATACGGTATCAGTTCTTATGCTTTAAGGTCTAGTGGATAACCCCAGATCTGTTTACTAGGTGGTCACTGGGAGTGGAGGTTAACAGCTATGACGGTGCTGAGTCAAGGTTCTTTTGAACAGGGCCGACGGGAGCATGGGCTGGACAAGGCCCAGTTTTTATGCTAATGTTGCGATAATTGTTGATCGTGAATTGCGGACCTCTCTTTTGCTGGAACTGCCAATTTGCGAAGCAGTTTTCCAGTAAATAAAATTTAGGAGTTCGTATTGTATCCACAATCATCTGCTGGTCGCGGTAATCGCGGCGGGCGACCAATGTTCTCATCGAAGAATCTTCGTCAACCGAAAGTTCGCTCGATAGATCCCAACAAATTTATTAATAAGGCCGTTGCCCCTCTCGAAGAGGTGGTTTATGAGTCGAAGCACAAGTTCGTCGATTTCAAATTTGACGACCGCATTCAGTTTAACGTTGAAGCTCACGGTTATGTGACCCCGACGCCGATTCAGGATGGGGCGATCCCGCATGTGCTCGAGGGCCAAGACATTATCGGGCTGGCTAACACCGGTACCGGTAAAACGGCCGCCTTCCTGCTGCCAATCTTGCAGCGCATGCTGCACAAGCAGGCCAAGCGTTGCTTGGTACTGATTCCAACCCGCGAACTGGCTATCCAGATCGAGGAGGAATTTAGGATTTTCGCTAAGGGGCTCAACCTCTACTCTACCCTCGTGGTTGGTGGTGCCTCGGTGGGCCGTCAGCTGTCGCAGCTGTCGCGCAAGCCGCAGTTTATCGTGGCAACTCCGGGGCGTCTGAAGGATCTGATTGAAAACTACGGTCAGACCATCGATGATTTCGATGTACTCGTGCTCGATGAAGCCGACCGCATGCTCGACATGGGCTTTATTAAGGATATTCGCGCCATTATGTCGCATATTCGCGAAGACCGTCACACGCTGTTCTTTAGCGCTACCATTACTCCCGATATTGAGCAGCTGCTCAGCACGATCCTGAAGAACCCGGTGACCATTTCGGTCCGTAAGGGCGAAACGAGCGACCACGTGGAACAAGACGTGGTACGCGTTGAGGGTGGCAAAGAGGCCAAGGAAGAGCGGCTCGTAGAGCTCCTGTCCGGCCCCGAATTTACCAAAGTCCTGATTTTTGGCGAAACCAAGTGGGGCGTGCAGAAGCTAGCAGATCGCCTGGAGCGCCGGGGCTTAAAAGTGGCTGCCATTCACGGCAACAAGAGCCAACCTCAGCGCCAGCGCGCCCTGAATGACTTTAAGGCCGAACGGGTGCAGGCTCTGATTGCGACAGATGTGGCCGCTCGCGGCCTGGACATTCCCAACGTGTCGCACGTGATTAACTTTGATGCTCCTAAGCAGTACGAAGATTACATCCACCGGATTGGCCGTACCGGCCGCGCCGGACAGCGTGGAACGGCGTTGACGTTCGTATCGACGGGTCCGGCGGCGTTTGCCGAGGGTTCTCGGGCCGAGCGCGGGATGAGCTCGCGCGGACCTCGCCGCTAAGTAAAATCTTTTACTATTAAGAGAATGATAACTCCCCTAATCTGGGGAGTTTCGTTTTTGCTTATGTTATATTCTATTCTATGGATACAGAGCACGGTGGACAGCCGCAGGGACCAGAATTTTCCGATAACTCCCCGGAAAACGATCCGACGTTTCACTCGCATGCCTATGCTGATTTTGAGGCGACGCTACTTGAACCGGAGTTGGGCCCGAAGAGCGATGATATTAGGGGTGTTTTAGGCGCGTTTGCAAAGTTTGGTCGGGTTGCCTTGGAGAGCGGAGATTCAGACGAGTATAAGAAGTGGGCAGATCATGCAGGCGGCCTGTTGGATGGGCTTCAACTAGATCAGGAGTCGATATACGTTCCGGGCCAATTTTATTCTGATCTCGCCGGAGTCTATTTCCAGGGCGTTATGGGCGGAAACGCTGAGGCGATGGATCGGTTAAGTGAGCTGCTGGGTAGCGACGAGGATGGTGCGCGATTGGAGTGGGTAGTGAGGCTCTGTGCGGAATCAAAGGTCCCGCCGGATGGATGGATTAATCGATTTGCGAAGAATCTTGGCGAGGATGACGTGAATCCTGACCGTCGCGCGAATGCCTGGGGAGCTTATGTTTTGAGAGCCAAATATATACCCGAATTGAGAGGCGAGCAACCCTTGGTTAATGAAGAGGCCTTTGCTGGTTCGAGGGTGGTTTTGGACGATTTGGTTGGCGATAATCTTAGCTCGGATACAGCAATGGCCATCGCTCCGAGGTTATTCGAGCTCGAGGTCACTGGCGAGGGGAAAGCGCCTATCGTGGCGGCTTACCGAAGGGCGGCTCGAGTCGTGGCGGCCGGTGTGGATTTCGGGTCGCAGGAGGTGCCACATTACATTGAGAGTATGTCAACTTTTGGGGCTGATGTTATTTGTGATTCGGATTTACCGGATGAGTTAAAGCGAGAATTTGCGAAAGATGTATCGGCCCATAGCAAACAGTGGGACTCAGGGGCTCAGAAGCCCGAGGCTTTATTGGGTTTCGAAATCACCCTGCAAGCATTTGAAAAAGTGTCATCCAGCGATGTTGTTAGGAGTATCAATCAGATGGCACTTTCTCGAGACAACGACTACGTTCGTACGCAATTGACCGACGGTTTGTTTCGTCGCTCGGCGGAGGCATATGCGAGTTTGGGCAATACAGAGGATGCTGCAGATATGGTGGCTCGGATTGATGGTATTAGTACCTGGACGGAGGCGCTAGTTAATTTTGCTAAGCATAGCGGAAATCCGGATAGAGCATTGCATTTGGATATGCGATCGGTGATGCCGGAAGATCCTGATTGGGAGATGCGGAAGAAGAGGGCCGCAATTATTGGAGCCATGACGAGTGGGCTCCGTCCGGGTGGCGATGCTACTGAGGGTAATCAGCGCGCTGGCTCGTTATTATTGCAGCTTGCCCAGGAAGACGCCCTGCGCGAGGAGAAGGATTTTGTGACTCCCAGATATATTGGCGAGACTGTTCGACAATTGGCGGCGAACGACGCACGAGTGGGTGGCGACACGGCTAAGAAGATAGTAGAGGCCTGGAGAAGATCAGATAATCATGAGCCTGCCTATCAAGAGCAATTGTTGCACGTTATGCTTGATAATAGGACACCTGGTGCGGTGAAGGAGTACTGGGAGTTTATTGAACATCATCCAGTATCTCGGGCTGTAGATTTCGAAAGATATGCTACGGCGCTATTGGCTGAAACAATGGAATAATCCGAGAGAGTGTATGCGATTTTGGCTCATATAAGGTATATTTTATATCATATATGGGGTAAAAAAGCGTACTGTCGCAGGTACATGGATGCCGGGTTCGTATAGTATTTCCGTTTCGTTCTTATTGGGAACTCATCAGAACAACGAAGGAGTTGTTGACGGTGCCTCGACAGCACTCGGTTGAATTAGTCGGTGTCGATCGGAAGGTAGTGGTGGACGCTTGATATTGGAACGGTTTTAATAGTGTCGCCGTCCAATACACGCAGTGCTGCGACGTGATCTCCTTCCACGAGGACCTCGATGAGAGCCACGATTGTTGGGTTCGCGTGCGGGGTTATCGGATACAGCTTGATGCGCCGGCCATTTCCTATGAGCTTCTCGAGCTCGTCGATAAATAGGCTGCGTGTTGCCATGTGAGTCTCCTAGCTGAGAGTCCGGGGTGTGGGCGGGCGATGTCGAGGCTCGATCCGACAGACGTCAAATCTGACATATTATAGAATCTTTATATTTTATAAGCAAGATTTAGGCGATTGGTGGCGAGGTGGGCGGGACGGGTGGTTCGGGCGCTGGAACTTCGGTTGCCGGAGGAGCTTCATTTGGTTCCGCTGCGCTGCCAAGGTTCTGGGCATCGAGGGTGATGGTGTCGCCGGGGTGGGCCTGGCCGCCCAGAATCATGGCAGCCACGGTGTCTTCGACACGGCGTTGAACCATCCGGCGCATGGGACGGGCGCCGAGGCGGGGGTCGTAGCCGGCAACTACAAGCTCAGTGGCAGCGGCATCGGTGAGGGCGACGGCAATATTTTGGTTGGCCAGAGTTTTGTTGACTTCGGTGATCATGAGCTTGACGACTTGGCCCAGTTCGGCTTGGTTGAGGGGACGGAAGAGGACAATTTCGTCGAAACGGTTGAGGAGCTCGGGACGGAAGGCGCCGGAATCGATGAGGCTGTTGGTGAATTCGGCCTCGAAGTCTTCTAGGGCTTGACCGGCCTCAATGCGCGCCCGGATGTCGTCGGAGCCGGCGTTGGAAGTGGCAATGATGATAGCGTCCTTAAACGAGGTGGGGCGGCTGGAAGAGTCGGTGAGGTTGCCTTCGTCGAGCAGCTGCAGGAGTAGGTTGAGGACATTGGGGTGAGCTTTCTCTATTTCGTCGAATAGCACGACGCTGAAGGGTCTTTGGCGGACTTTAGGAAGGAGGCCCTCGGGGTTGACGCTGGCATCGGCTAGGATGCGATCGACGTCGACAATTTGTTGGTATTCACTCATGTCGAGCCGAATAATACTGTCTTCGTCGTTAAAGTAGAGCGCGGCAATGCTGCGGGCAAGCTCAGTTTTACCGACGCCGGTGGGGCCCAGGAATAGGAACGAGCCAATCGGACGCTTGGGGTTGGACACGCCGGCGCGGGCGCGTCGCAGAGCGTTGGCGACCACGCTAACAGCGCGGGTTTGGTTGATCATACGCTTGTGGATTTTGTCTTCGAGATGGAGTAGGACGTCGGATTCCGCGGAACTAGCTTGCTGAACTTTAACGCCGAACTGGCTTTCTATGGCTTGCTGGACCGATACTTCGGAAACAAAACTGCCATCGGGATGAGTGATCGCCGCTTCGAGCAGCTTGATGGCTCGCCCGGGGTAGGCTTCCTCCTGGAAATAGCGGCCGGCGAGGCGGTAGGCTTCGGTTAGGGCGGCGTAAGTGGTAATGAGCCGGCCCTGCTCCAGATAGAGCGAGCGGTCGGCAAGCACGCGCAAAACGGTGGCCTCATTGGGTTCGGCGAGCACAAGCGGGGTAAGGAGGCTGGCCATTGAGGAGTTAGTGGCCTTGAGTTTTTGCCAATCACCCGGAGACAGCGCCATAACCAGCTTGAAGCTGCGGGATTGAATGAGCGGTAGCAGAACCTGACTGAGATTGACGGCGCCGGTACCTTGGCCAAAGAAGAGCTGGGCTTCGTCGAGGGCAATAATAATATTGCCGGCATGGCCAGCCTCGGATAGCAGAGTCATGACGATGCGCTCAATGTCCCCTTCCTGGGAAGTATTGGAAATAATGCTCGAGGCGCTGAGGGAGAAGATTTGGTAATGTTTGAGACTGTGAGAGGCGGTGCCTTGCAACAGACGCTCGGCTAGGCCGAGCAGGAGGGCGCTTTTGCCGACTCCGGGCTCGCCGATGAGCACTACGCTGCCGGTGGGGCTATCGAGGCCGGTTACTAGTTCGTCGAGCTGGGCGGTGCGCTCTTGGGTAGTGAGATTGCCGGCGGCGGCTTCTATCTCCAGGCTGAGGTTGGTGCCGAAGCTGGCTAGGGTCGGGGTGAAGCCGGAAGCCCAATCGCGCGCGATGCCGCCGTAGATGGGGCGCTTGATGTGCGTGAGCTCGTTAACCCGTTCGGCCCAGCGGGCACCCTCGGCGAGTTCGGCGGGTGTGAGTTTGGCGCGGGTGAGGTACTGCGTGAGCGCAGGGCTGACGGTAAAAATGGCGGCAATTATGGCACCGACCCGCAGGGTTGGCAGCTCGAGCTTGGCTGAGATGACTTCGGCTTCGGTCCAGATGAGATCAAGGTCGGGCGGAGTGGCCGACAGGCCTTCGGTAACTACTTTATCGTCGAGCTCGAAACGATTGTTGATAAAGCGTCCTTCTGGGGTATTTGAGATGAGTTGCCATAGCTCAAGCGCCGACATGGGTTCGTGGTAGCGGTCGGCCAGATTAATGGGGAGTAGGGCATCGAGTTGCTTGGTGGTGCCGAGGCGGGCCGCCGGCAGGATATCTAGGTCACGATAAATCCACGTTAGGGCAACCAGGAGCATAATAGAGCCGCCTAGGAGGCTAAATCCGGGGTGGTGGCCAAATGCGACCAGCACGGAGCCGGATATGAGCCCTAAGGCGGCAAATGTGCCCATGAGCAGTCTGATGAGTCTCGGTATCAAGTGCGAGGCGCGGGCTTTGGCAATTCGCAGTGAGGCGGTATTGAATAGGTACAGACTCATAACATACCGCCCACGATTAATGCCGGGCCCAACAGCGGTACGATGGGCCAAATAATTAGCAATAGACCGCCGAAGATCACATACGCACCCATTATGATAAACGCAGTAATGAGGGCGAATAGCCGGACCACAAACCCGACCGCTCTGGATATGAGGTTGTCCAGTATGGCGCGAAACTTGTCCTGTAGGCTGCTGCCAGGATAGGTGATGATGCGGCGCCAGGGGGCAAACATCGTGGGGATCAGAATCGGGACCGAGAATGTGAGGTAGGTTTCGCGCAGGCGCGTAGAAAGCCGGTTGGCTGTACTCACCCAACCCGGCCCATACCACCACTGCACAAACGCCACTAAAAGCATAAGAACAGTGTAGCATTTATGACTGGCTTGAGGGCATGATTTCCTAATCAACCCGCTTATGCTATTGACAAAGTTGACACTTTGGTATATAGTACCTCTCGTTCACTTATCTGACCCTGTTATGGGGTCATTTTTCGTGACATTTAACAGAAAGGTATATGAGCCATTTCGTGTGGCCCCTATGCGTAACATCTCACAGTTTGCAATATCTATGGTATTGCTGGCTTCTCAGGTACAAATCCCCCTTATGGGCGATACGGCCGCCACGGCTTCGTCTTCACAGACTGCCGTTGGAGCTTACGAGGTGAAATTGAACACAAACACAGCTTCGGCAGTTGAAGTGGTCGGTCCAAAACAGCCCGACTATGATGCTGAAGTGCTCATTCCATTGCACGCAGTTCAAGCGGAACTTGCTGCCAAGGCTGCAGCTGCCAAGAAGGCAGCGGCAAAAGCCAAGGCTCGCAAGGTAGTAGCTGTTCGGACGGTAGTAGCTGTTCAGGTAACTGGCAGCCACGCCGACTGGATGCGCGAGGCCGGCATTGCTGAAAGCGATTTCGGTTATGTCGATTACATCATCGACCATGAGAGTGGTTGGGGTGTAACCAAGAGCAACTACGGTGGCTCGGGTGCTTATGGTCTAGGTCAAGCCTTACCTGCCGGTAAAATGGCAAAATTTGGTTCCGACTACATGACAAACCCGATCACTCAGCTGCGCTGGGCTAATGCCTACGCTGTTGGTAGCTTCGGTTCGTGGGCTAACGCCTACAGCCACTGGATAGCTCGCCACAGCTGGTAATCTGCGAACGAAAAAGACCCCGACGCATCATGTGCGGAGGGGTCTTTTTTGATGCCGAGCATTATACCACAAGCGGTTATTGTTGACTCTGCTTTAATTAACAAAGTATTGGTGGGTATTTGGGCCTATCTGTTGGAGCTCGCAATTGCACTGGCCTGGGCATCGGCACTTGTGTATAAGTTTTGGACATGGCTGAGTTCACGTATCGCAGCGTTGTTGCCGGCTTGGACAAACCAGAGGTAGATTACGGCTCCAATCACTAGAACGGCGGCTGTTTTCATAATATCGCTACCGTAGCTCGACGGTGTGCATCTGGCAAGCTTGGAGCGGTATAAATCAGTTACTAACTAACTCGTGTTAATACAGGCGATTGATAATTGGCAAGAATCGTGCGGACTTGGGCGGGTGTTTCGGATTCCATGAGCTCGGCACGGAGCTCGGCGGCGCCGGGCCAAGAATTAACGTAGATTTTGAAAAACTTCTTGAGTGTCTGGAACGATTTGCTACTCCCCCATTGTTCATAGAGTTCGAGGTGGCGCAATAGGATTTCGAGTCTGGCGGCAGGTTCATGTTCCACCTCGGTGGTGTCAAATATATACGGATCATGAAAGATGCCGCGGCCGATCATGAGCCCGTCGACGCCGGTTTCGGAGGCTAAAGCGAGGCCATGCTCGCGGCTGGTGATATCGCCATTGCCGATAATGACAGTATTGGGGGCAATTTGGTTTTTGAGTTTGACGACTTTGGTGATTTCGTCCCAATGAGCCGCAACCTTGCTCATTTCGCGTACGGTACGGCCGTGGATGGTTAGAGCAGCCAAGTTTTGCCCGAGCAGGAACGTTGCCCACTCTTCGGTGATAATGCTGCCGATACCGAGGCGAGTTTTAACGCTTAACGGTAGCTTCGGTGCCCCGGCGCGAGTGGCGGCGATGATTTCGGCAACGCGGTCATTGTTGCCGATGAGGCCGCCGCAGCAACCGCGGGCCACGATCCCCCGCTCCGGGCAGCCGAGGTTGATGTCGATACCGGCAAAGCCCATTCCGGCTACATCTTGAGCGGTTTTGAAGTATAGCTCGGGGTCGTTGCCCCAGATCTGGACAATGAGGTTATTCGGTTGCCCCGGGGCGATGCGCAGCCGCTCCATGGTGGCTTCGCGTCCTGGCGACTGCAGGCCATCGACGGAGACAAATTCGGTTACAAAAACGTCCGGTGGGGCGATTTCGGCTATGAGTTGCCGAAAGACCACGTCGGTGACGTCGTCCATGGGGGCCAGCACAAAAAACGGCAGCTTAAGTTGTTGCCAAAAGTTCATGGTTATATTATAGCAGGGTAAACGCTCGGGGCCTAGCCGCGACTCGCTTCAGTGATAGAAACTCGGCCTGAACCATCGTTGAATGGTACAAGGAGTGTAGACTAGACGACATTTCACGATGTTAGTATACTTACCCTATTAAACATAGACACTTTAAAGTGGAATTCCTTAGTCAATTCGACAAAGGCATCTCGATATTATGGCAAGCACTGGGTCTGGCAAAAAAGCGAATGCAGATATGCCAAAAGTAGTGCTAATGACTTTAGGGAGGCGCTTCTCGCTACGCAGTCTGCTCGTGTTTGCCTTAGCTTTTAGTGCTTTTGGCATATATATAATTTATCGTTCATTTGCTGCCACCCCTATTACGACACCGGGATTGATTCCGTGGCTCAACACGTCGGGGAACAAAATCGTCACTGCCGATACCAATCAATCGGTGGTACTTCGTGGAGCAAATGTGATGCGTTCGGAGTGGAGCAGCGGATACAGTATGGCTTGGGAACAACAGGCTATACCTGCACTTGCAAAGTGGGGAGGTAATATAGTGCTCCGAGGATTTGCTTCCGATCCAGTCAACAGCAACAATGCTCAATATCTGAGCATGTTGGACCAATATGTAGCGCTAGCGACTGCAAATAAAATGTATGTGGTGTTCGTTTGGCGTTCAGATGCTCCGGATGGCCCCCAGCCGAATATCCCAGATGCGTCGGCCAGAGCTGCTCTACCGAAGCTATCAGCACGCTATAAGGGCAATCCTCACGTTATGTACGGGCTTCAGGTTGAACCACATGGTACGGGTTCAGACTGGGCATCTCTGCGTCCGCTGTTCGAAACCATGGTAGATACCATCCGTACTGCCTCAGCTCCATATGTGCCAATTGTTATGGTTCCTGGCACCAATTACTCCCAGGATGTATCGGGAGCGATAACAAACCCAGTAAATAGACCAAATGTCGTTTATAAACCACATTGTTACCAGCCGAGCTCAAACTATCAGGCGCAGTTTGGGAACACCTATAATGCTGGCTTGCCTGTATTTATTGGTGAGTTTGCGCCGGCGGAGTCGGCTACAATGTCGGATATGACTACATTATTGTCTTATACCAGGCAACGTGGGATAGGATGGGCGGCCTGGTGGATGGACTATTCAAATCAAGGGACAGAGGCTTTGGTGAATAGCGCGACAGATCTCAGCCCTACCAATCCCTGGGGAATCGCTATAAAAACTGAAATGCTGACGACGCCCCTGCTCCCGACGCCGCGATCGACTACAACACCAACATCAACCTCCACCTCCACTCCAACGCCAATTCCGACGCCGACCCCGACTTCAATATCCAATACGTCAGACATTAATATTGATGGCCACGTTAATGTGTTTGACCTCTCGATTCTGCTGAGCCATTGGGGCACTTCGGGAACCGGTGATATAGATGTGAATGGCACCGTGAATGTCTTCGACCTTAGCCGATTATTAAACGCGTGGACTGGATAGGGCCAATATTAAAACAAACACAAAGAGTTTGATTCGGTTATTTCCATAGGGCTGATGATATTGGTAAGCTGGGCGGTCGAGGTGATAGCCCTAGCTGCGCTAATGCAGATAAGGTTGTTTGGCCCCATCGAATAGCTGGCCGCAATGATGTGGCAACGCGGTCATGGTTGCCTATGAGTCTGCCGCAGCAACCGCGGTCCACGATCCCCGCTCCAGGTAGCCAAGCATGTAGGTTCATGTATATCCGATTTTGGTATGCCTAGCTCGGCCAGGCGGCGTAATCGGTGATGCTTTTGCGGTAACGATAGAGTAAGTAGCCGATCGGGGCGATTAGCACAATTATTATGAGGATGAGAATGGTCGAGGGGTGTTCCTTGGCCGATAGAAAAGCGTTGCGCAAAAATGGTTTGTTAGTGTCGATTTTTATGGTCGTTTTGGTTTGGGCGACAATCTCTTTTTTGGCATTGGTAATAATGGTCTCGGCGACATGGTTGCCGTCACTGAGCTGGGTAGTATCAACGGTGTTGCTCTTGACCGTCTTGCCGTCGACCGTGTAGGTCACGATGTCGCCGGGAGCAATGGAGCTGGGTGCCGGTATGGTGTAGGTCGTGAGCGATATTTTGGTTGGGTTTGGTGTGGGCGTGGGTGAGGTTATGTCTGCTATTGGGGCTGGAGTTGGGGAGGGGCTGGGTGTCGGAGTCTCGGCTGGAAGAGGCGTTGCTGTTGGTCTCGGGGCTGTTGCTACCGGCCGAGGGGTAGCTGCGGGGGCTACGGTGGGCTTGGGTGTAACAACAGGTACGGGAGTTGCTACCGGTGTCGGTGGGTTGACGGTAACGGCGACGTTGCCATATAGCTGGGTGCAGGTATTATTGCTGCTGTTGAAGATTGATCCCGGCACAACGAGGTAATTGCTGGCAGGGTTCTTAATAATGGTATGCACCGTACCGCCACTAACGGCTATTTTAGAGACACAGGCATCGAGAGCTGAGGTGGTTGCGCCTTGACCGCCAATCCACATACCAACCCAAGTTGTGGTGCCGGACGGGAGGGTTACATGACATGTGGCACAGCTGTATTCGACGATGAAGTAGCGCCGGACATTCGGGATGTAGAACCTGGTACCGGCGGGGTAATCCATAGAAACCGAGTTGGTGGAGCCTACGGAGAGAGTGATGGGGTCGGCGTATGTTCCGGTACCGCCCGCGACACTGTGAATAATGGGATTTGTGATGGTGTTTCCGGGCGGGGTGCTGTAGTAATAACTAAAGCCGGTGGTGTAGGCGTTGTAGACGACTTCGCCGGTGGCGGCGAGGATTCGGGAGATCGCCGCAAGTCCCACGATGACTACGGCAAAGGTCACAATCAGGGCTAAGCGGCGGTCAAACTTGGGGATCTTGCGCAGCAGTTGATTGAACGAGTTTTTGCGCCGCCGTTTTGTCATGAATGCTTATGCTTAATTGTCATAAGTATTGGTATTGCTGAGATCTATGTCAAGTTCGTTGGCGCGGTATTAGCGGATCACCCAGTTGCCGGCGCCGAGGTTGCGGACTTTGCCGGTGATTTCCATGAGGCTGATGATATTGGCAAACTGGGCGGCCGATAGTTGGCTCTGGGTAATTAGATCTTCGCTGGTGCTGGCGCCGGAATCGAGCAGTTGGAGGATTTGGGCTTCCTCGCGGCTGCGTGCGGGCACTGGGACGGCTTCGCGAGCGAGGAATCCCAGCTCGGTAATAACGTCGCTGGCCGAGGTGATAGCCATGGCTGCGCCAATGCGGATAAGGTTGTTTGGCCCCACCGAATAGGCGGAATGGATGTTGCCCGGTACGGCCATGACGCGCCGGCCGATGTTGTGAGCCTCTTTGGCGGTGATGAGCGATCCGCCCCCGACGGCTGATTCTATGACGATGGTAGCTTCGCTGATGGCCGCAATGATGCGGTTGCGCTCGGCAAAACGAAACGGCAGAGATTCGGTGCCCACATCGTACTCCGAGATCAGCGCCCCGCCGGTGGCCAGAATCTCTTTGGCCAAACCGCGGTGGCGGGCCGGATAGATTCGGTCGAGTCCGTGAGCCAGTACGGCAACGGTTTTGCCATTGGCATCTAGGGCGGCGCGGTGGGCAATGCCGTCGATGCCAATGGCCAGGCCGCTTACTATTATCACGCCGGCTTTGGCGAGTTCGGTGGCCAGTTGATAGGTCACGCGTTCGCCGTAGGGTGTGCAACGCCGAGTGCCGACTATGGCAACCATAGGCGTATTGGGCAAAGTTCCTAATACGTTTAAGCTTTCCGGGGGCTTGGCTAGCTGGCGTAATATGTCGGGAAAATCATTTGAATTGTGAGAAATGTTAGAGATTTGCATAATTAGTGTTGACATAACCTGTATAGTGTGTTAGTATCTTCTACATACCTTGGACAAAAAGGTAAGAACCACTCCAACATATCACTAATTCGCCTGTATGAATATCTAAATGCACCCTCCTTTAGGTACTCTCTGCAGGCGGATTAGTCCCTTCACACCCGTTACGTAGCTTAGGCACGTCTCGCACAAAACGCCTTCGAGGTGAGGTTGAAGGGTGTAATAAAGACCCGAACATTTCTGTGGTGCCCACCCACCCGGACAATGTCTCGGGTCTTTATTTTTGCCATTATTTTTTAAAGCAGGTCGAAGGTGGTGTCTTCGGGCTTGGGGTTGCCGATTTGGTCGAGGGTGACGCGGGCGGCTTTTTTGACGAGGGCCGGAAGGGCTTTTTGCTCTTTGGGGTTGAAGGGTTTGAGCACGTAGACCTCGCTAGGCTCCACGGCGCGGTCGTTGAGGCTGATGCCGAGCCGTACGCGCACAAAGCCGCTGCCGATGTGCTGGATGGCCGAATTGACGCCCTGGTGGCCGCCGCCGGAAGTGCTGTTGGCGCGGATGCGCAGGCGGCCGAACTCAACGTCGACATCGTCGAACAGCACCCAGACGTCGGCAGGGGCGATTTTGTAGAATTGCATCACTTTTTGAATAGCCTCGCCCGATAGGTTCATCATGGTCTGTGGTTTGGCGATGAGGATGGTGGTGTCGCCGAGCTCGAGGCGGGCGATGTCGGCTTTAAACTTATCATTGGGCTTCCAGCGGGCTTCTTGGGCGGCGGCTAGTTCGTCGGCGACCATAAAGCCGATATTGTGGCGGGTTTTGGCGTATTGGGTGCCGATGTTGCCGAGGCCAACGATAAGTTTCATGAATCTTTCCTAAGCTTTTCGACTTTGAAGCCATTGTTTTTGGTGGAGCCTTTGCCGCGGCGGATGGCGTCGCCGTGTTTGTGGCGGAATTCGAGGCGGATGGGGGTGCCTTCGAGGTCCCATTCGGTGCGAATGTTGTTTTCGAGGTAGCGGCGATAGGAAAAGTGGATGAGGTCGGGGTAGGTGGCAAAGAAGGTGAAGGTGGGCGGGTTTTGGCCGGTTTGGGTGCCGTAGTTGATCTTGGGCAGGCGGCCTTTGAGACCCGATGGCGGTTGCTTGGCGACGAGCTTCTCGATGAGGCGGTTGAAGGGGCCGGTGGCGATTTCGATTTTGCGGCGGTCGCCTATTTGGATGGCGAGTTCCATGAGTTGGTTGACGTGCAGGCCGTGGGTGGCGGAAGTGTAGACCAGCGGAGCCCACCAGGCAAACTGGAACTCGTTTTTGAGCAAGACGGTGAGGCGGTCTTGGGTCTTTTCGTCTTTTTCGACGGCGTCCCATTTGTTCATGGCGAGAATGAGGCCTTTGCCGGCTTCAAGGACTTGCCCGGCTAGGTTGAGGTCGCCCGCTACTTGGCCTTCGACGGCGTCCATTACGAGTACAACGACGTCGGCTTCGTGGATGGCATTGAGGGTGCGCAGGGCGCTGAATTTTTCGACACCGGGCTCAATGCGGCCGCGGCGGCGGACGCCGGCGGTATCGAGGAGCTCAATTTCGCGGCCTTTGTATTTGACGATTTCGCTGGCGACATCACGGGTGGTGCCGGGGATGTCGGAGACAACGGCTTTTTGCTTGCCGATGAGGCTATTGAGCAGGCTGGATTTGCCGACGTTAGGTCGGCCGACGAGGGCGAGCTTGAGCGCCCGGTTGGGGTCGGGCTCGGGGGCGTCTTCGATTTGGTCGGTGATGGCGTCGAGCAGGTCGCCGGTGCCGCGGCCGTGGATGGCCGAAACGCCGATGATGGTGTCGATACCGAGCTTGCGCCAAGATTCCAGCTCAGCGCCGGCAGCGGTGTCGATTTTGCCCAGCGCCAGGATGACGGGTTTGCCGGTTTTGAGGGCCAGACGGGCGGCGGTTTGGTCTTCGTCGGTGATCATGGTGGCGGCATCGACCACGACCACGATCATGGAGGCGCTATTGGCCATTTGGCGGATCTGATCTTGGGCCTGGAGCTCAATGGCGCCATCGGCTTTGGACAGGCCGGCGGTATCTACGAGGGTAATGTATTTGCCACGCCACGAGAGCTGCCCGTAGTTGGCATCGCGCGTGGTGCCGGCGGTATCGTGGGTGATGGCTTGGCGGGTACCGATGAGACGGTTAAACAGGCTGGATTTGCCGACGTTGGGCCGGCCGACGATAGCGACAATTGGGGCGCTCATTTGGCACACTCCGTCGTTAAAATGTTTTGTTCTATAACCACAGCCAATTCCGTCCGATCCAGTTAGTTAGGGTGGTAGTGGCGCCGAAACGATTGTCGGCTCCAAGCACCACGGTGATCACTTCGTGACCATTAACACGCGTAAGGCCGACGAAGCATTCGCCGGCAGCGAGAGTGTACCCCGTCTTTATACCATAAAATTGACCCGAAGCCAAGAGGTCGTTGGTGGATTTGAGGTTATAAATGCGACCGCTCGAGGAGTTGAAATTGACCTGGGTGAGGCCGACGGTTTTGGCAAGAAATGGGCTGGCGAGAGATAGGCCGGCGATTTTGGCTAAACTCGACGCTGTAGTGTAGTTGCCGGTGTCCTGGAGGCCGCTGGGGTTGTTGAAGTGAGTGTCGGTTATCCCCCACTCGGTCATCTTGGTATTCATACGCGCGGCGAATTTGGGGACAGATCCGGCGTCGATGATGGCCAGAGCATCGGCAGCGTCATTGCCGGAGGGAACTAGGAGGCCTTCGAGGAGGTCGCCGATGTTGAGGCGGTCGCCGGGGGTAAGCCCCAGGGTTTCGGCTTCAACGGGATAGTCGGGCAATTTGGGGATGGTGACAGTTTCGTCGGGGTTGTGGCGCGACAGAATAACCATGGCGGTCACAAGTTTGGTGACGCTGGCGATTGGCCGGCGGGTGCCGGAGTTTTTGGAATAGAGCACCGTGGCGGTTTGGCGGTCGATGGCGATGGCGGCGGCGGTGTCGAGATTCAGGGTATCGGTGGTGCTGCGGATCGGCAGGGGCTGGATTGGGCTCGGTGTTGGCGCGGCGGCAGGTTGAGCCGCGATAATCGGGGCGCTGCCGGTGGCGCGGCTGGCGAGGTTTTGGCGGCTGGGTTCGGAGAGGTGCGGCCAGATCCCGGTGGTGTGCAGCGCAAGGGTGACGATGAGGGCAAGGGTTTTCATTACTGTATTGTACCCGGGTCAAACGGTGCCCAGGTCCCAGAGGCAAGGTTGGCCAGGGCATACGGGCCGATGCGGGTGCGGTGGAGGCGGTCGATGCGGTAGCCGAGGGCGCCAAAGGTGCGGCGCAGCTGGCGGTTGCGGCCTTCGCCCAAGGTGACGGTGAGATTTTTACCGGTGGCGGTAACAATGTCTACTCGGCTGGGGCCGTCTTTTAGAATTACGCCCTGTTGGAGTTTGGTGCGATCGGCGGCAGAGATGGGCGCGTCGAGGGTTAATTCGTAGGTTTTGAGTTTGTCAGACGACGGATGGGTGAGGTTTTGGATAAAGTTACCATCTGAGGTGAGGATAATGAGGCCGCTAGAGTCGCGGTCGAGCCGCCCGGCGATGCGCAGAGCGTGAAAGTGTTCCGGGATGAGTTCGTAGAGGGTGGGGTCGGTACTCTGGCGGGCACGGCTGGAGACGTAGCCAACGGGTTTGTTGAGCATCAGGTAGGTGTGGGTGCTGGTGAGCGCGAGGGGTTGGCCGTCGAGGGTGAGGCGGTCGGAGGGCTCAACGGTTTGGCCAAGCGTGGCGGGTTGCCCGTTGAGGCTAACGCGGCCGGCGGCAATGGCAGCGTCGGCGGCGCGGCGCGAGAGGCCGCTAGAGTTGGCGATAAATTGATTAATTCTCATGCGGCGTGGCCTCGGGCAGCGGCGGCAGTTCGGCGGTACTGGTAAGGCCGAAGTGCTGTAAAAAGGTGTGGCTGACGGCGTAAAGCTGTGGGCGGCCCGGCTCGGGGCTGCGGCCAGACTCGGTGATGAGGGCGCGAGCGAGTAAGTTGCGAATCATAGCGTCGGAGGCTACTCCTCTAATCTCCTCGATGGCACTCTTGGTGAGCGGGCCTTTGTAGGCCACAATCGCCAGAGTTTCCAAGGCGGGTTTGGACAGGTCTTGGCGGCTGGCGTCTTCGAGAAAACTGCGAACTGCTGCGGAGGCCTCGGGGGCCGTAACGAGTCGGTAGGTGCCTTCGGCGCGGGACAGCCGAATGCCCCCCGTTAGCTGCTGTGCGATGATGGAGAGAGCTGTCTTGGCCTCATCTGGGGTGCAGCCCGCGAGCTTGGCGAGCTTGGCAGTCGAAAGCGGCTCGCTGGCAGTAAATAGCAGGGCCTCGAGGATGGTCGAAAGAGCGGGCTTAGCCACGAGCGGCCTCCACCAGAATTGGCTCAAATTGACCCGATTGGGTAATGCGAGCTGCGCCATCGCGGACGAGCTCGAGGATGGCGAGGAATGTTACGACAATTTCTAGGCGATCGCGACAACGCTCAATTACCTTGTGGAGTTCGAACCCGCTTGGAAGCAGTCGGCGCAAATTTTGAGTAACGGTTTCGATGCTCAGATGGGTTGTAATGACGGCGTCGGGGGCGGCCACTGGCGCAAATTTTAAGGCACGGGTAAAGGCCTCAGCCAGTTGCTCCAGACCAACCTGCGGCAACGGTAAATCGCTGGGTTTTAACCGCGCAGCAGCCGGACGCTGCCATGCCTGGGTGTCACTACGCTGCGCCAGGAGCTTGGCGGCGGCTTGAATCTGCCGATATTCGGCGAGTTCCAGGCTGAGTTGCTCGAGCTCACGGGTTTGTTCGTCGGAATCAATTTGAGGTAGTAGCGAGAGGCTCTTGATGTATAGCAGTCTGGCACCGAGCTGCAGAAATTCCGATAAATCTTCGGCCGACACGCCAACAAGACCGCGGACTTTCGCGAGGTATTCGCTCGTTATGGTACCAACGGAGATTTGCGATACCTCCAGCTGCTTGCGTTCGATTAGATCCAGAAGTAACCCTAGGGGGCCTTCAAATTCCCCCACTGCAACGGTATGGCTCATAGGCAGCTAAACCGCGCCGAGAGTTTCTTTCACGGTATTCACAACATCTTCGAGGGTCACTTGGGATTTAATCAAGTATTTGTTGGCCCCGAGGGCTTCACCGCGCTGACGGTCGGATTCTTGGCTGAGCGCGGTCATCATGATGACCTTAGTGTCCTTGGTTTCGGGAGTTGAGCGCAGGATATCGAGCACATCAAATCCAGAAATTTTGGGCATCATGACATCCAGCACAATAAGATCCGGCCGTTCACGGACCGAGGTAGCCAGAGCTTCTTCGCCATCCGAGGCCGTGATAACTTCGTAGGCCTCTGCTGAGAACCGAGCGGAATATATCTCGCGTAAATTTACATCGTCTTCGACTAAAAGTATTTTTGCCATTACTGGGAGTTTATCTTATGCGACTTATGCTTGGCAATAGGTAATTTCATGACTATTACTGGATTCTCCGAGAAACTGTTAAATTCTTCCCTCGAACAGCGGGAATTGAGTTGGGGGGTCGGCTGACGATGGTATCGACTTGTGCTTCATTTCCGGGTGTCACAATAGTTCCAGGGATCGGCATAGGAATGGCCGAAGGCGCTTTGGCGGCGGGCATCGGGGGCGCGGCAGGCATCGGGGGCGCTGCGGGCATCGGCGGCGCGGCGGGCACTGGGGCGGCTGGGGTCGCAGGGACGGCTGGGGCGGCCTGGACGGGGCTGTCCGGCGCCAGTGGGGTTGGGCGCGACGCGGAGGTGTCTGGGGTGATTGTGTCGGAGGCTGTGGGGGCTTGTTGCAGGCGCGCGACTTCGGAGTCGTTGAGGCGAGGCAGAGTGAAGCGGAAGCTGCTCCCCTCCCCCGGCTTTGATTCCACCCAAATCCGACCGTTGTAGGCTTCTATAAGGTTCCGGCAAAGGTAAAGGCCTAAACCGGTACCGCCAATGGTTCGGGTGCTCGAATTGTCGATGCGGTAAAACTTCTGAAACAGGTGGGAAATATCTTCGTGGCCAATGCCGACGCCGGTGTCGTTAACGCTGACGGTGATGTCTTTATCGTTACCCTCCAGGACCACTCTGATGCCGCCTTCGGGGGTGAATTTAATGGCGTTTTCAATGAGGTTCATTACGACTTCACGCAAGCGTTCGGAGTTGGCGGCCACGTAGTAGAGCGGGGAAACAGCTTTGCCGGCTTGGCCACCGATTTGATAGATCAAGGTGAGGTTTTTCTTTTGAACGGTGAACTGCATGTCGTCGACGGCGTTTTGGATGAGTTTGCCAACATTGGAGGCTTCTATTCGGCCACCCAACTGGCCTTCTTCTGCCTTGGTGACACTCAGCAGGTCCCGGAAGAGTTCACCCAGATGCCCAATTGTCTCGTGGGCTTTGGTGAGGTATTTCATGGCGCGGTCATCGATGGTGGCGACTTTGTCGTTCATAGCTAGCGAGATGTAGCCTTCGATAGCGGCTACAGGAGTGCGCATTTCGTGGCTAGCTGTGCTGATGAACTCGTCCTTTTGGCGGCCCACCTCTTTTTCGGCACTAATATCGCGAAATAAGGCGATGGCGCCGCTGGGTTGTTGTTGGTTGTCGAAAATCGGTGAAATAGAGATATTTAACTGAACTTTTCGTCCGGAGCGAGTGGTCATGACTAAGTTGTCTTTTACGACCTCAGTGCGCTTTTTCCAGGCCTCGATGAAGGGGTCGTTAAATTCATTTATTAATTGGTCATCGGAAGTTTTTAGCTGCAAGACCAAATTGTAATCAATGGATTGGGCGCTAGATTCATCCCATCCGGAGAGTTCTTGAGCGGCTTTATTGAACAGTTGGATATGCTTATGACCGTCGATAACCATAACGCCTTCGGCGATGCTCGACATAATGGCGTCGGCTTTGAGCTGTTCAGTGGTGAGCTGACCCGCCAGCTCCTCCATACCCGAAGGCGAGTCTTGTTCTTTGCGGTTGTGAATGTGGATCCATTCGGCCAGCCCGGCGGCGGTGAGGGTGATGCCAAATTGAATAATGTGGTCAAGTATGAACGGCGTATTGAAGCCGCCAACTACGAGTTCAATGATGAAATATAGAATGGTAAGGGTGATTACGGCCAGGGATTCGAATTGGCCAAAAATGCCGGCGAGGACGATCACGAGCAGCCAAAATGAGTAAAACGGTGAGTCGAGCCCCCCGGTGGAGATAATAACAATGATGATATTAATGGTTGAGATGCAGCTAAGAATTAGGGCTGATAGCGTAAAGTGCGCGCGCCTGAGTACCTGGTGAAAGGTGAGAAAGTAGACGGCGGCAGCGGCTCCGATGGTGGCCGAGCTTATCATTAGGGCGGTGTCGGGGATATGAGAGGGCAAAAACAGAAAGTATACGGAAATTACCACGGCAACGCCCGCCCCAAGCCCTGCTTGGAAACGAGCTAAAATCAGTAGACTACGGGAGCGTTGATCTAACATGAGCTAATAGAAGTTGTACCTCGACGACATTATGCTTGTGGTTAGATTATGCTCGTTTGTTAGCACCGCTGCAACCTCGCGCTAAGGTGGACAAAATCCGCTAATTCTGCTATATTTCTATGGTTTTGAAGCTACCGGCTCATCTCATGGTCCCATACTCTGTATGTGACTGCTTCGCTCGGAAAGCCCATTGTGCAAGCACATGTGCCTTCACTCGCTCATGGTCCCATACTTTGTATGAGCCCATTCGTTTCGGAAAAGTCCAAATGCAAGCATTTGTCTTTTCGCTCAACTTCATGGTCCCATCGTCTAGCGGTTAGGACGCTGCCCTCTCACGGCGGTAACAGGGGTTCGAATCCCCTTGGGACTACCAGGATTTATCAGGCTTTACGGAGCCATTATCATAGACAACTCGCAATAATATGCGGAGATCATTTAGGCCGACGGAGCCTCATGATAGCTCCGACGGGCTGGGTTGTGATTTAACGAATTTGCTTGCTTAGCAGCTCGGGCCACTCAAGGGGGATGAAGGGCTTGGCGATCGAGGAGGACAGGATCGCCCGTACGGCGGCCCTTAACTCGAGCGCGCCATTACTAGCCTCCTTCTCGCCTATCACGAAGCCGTGCGGGACTAGGTCAACACGGGCTTGTTTGACCTTCTTACCAACGCTGTCGTTGCGGTCGTCAATTTCTACGCGTATAGGCTGGCTCGCTAACTCCGCGCTGAGCTTTTGACAGAGTTCGATGTATTGGTCGCTGACCGGGATGAGCCGCATTTGTACTGGATACAGCCAAATGGGCATGCTGCGAGGGAAGCCATCGAGAGCGGCGTAGAGATAACGCTCAATACCACCGGGTATGGCTGAATGAATAATCACTGGGTGCTGATTTTTACCCTGCTCATCAATATATTGGATACCCAGGCGTGCTGCGTTGCCCACGTCTATCTGGATGCAGGCAATCTCGCGAGATTGGCCGACGGTATCCATAATTTTGTAATCAACGTTAATAATCCAGTAGCGATCAGCGTCGTCATTTATAACGCTCACCAGCACGTCGCGCTGCAGGCTGGATGCGATGGCCAGAATCTCCTGTTGGTAACGCTCCCAGTACTTAGGTGAGGCAACCTCAATAACAACTTCATAGTCGCGATTTACCTCGCGGCCACTGGCCAAGATCTGCTCTTGCAGCTTAGGAAACCATTCGAAGGCTTCGGCTACATCACGAAAGTAGGGGTGGATGTCTGGCATGTAAAAACGTCGCTGACGGTAAAGCAACATACACTCCCCGCGCTGTTCGTGCCGGTAGCAATCGGCGATTGAGAAGTGAGCGAAGGGCAGGTTTTTGTAGCTAAGGGCGTGCGAACCAGCTAGGTTGAATTGGGGAAAGCTGGCGTCGTAGCTCATGATGAGCTGCTTGCTACCGGATTTGAACTGGTAGAGGCGGTCGCCATAGAGATGAGCATAGGCGGCCACGACCGGGTGGTTTAGGTTGAACAGATTTGAGCCGTTAACCTCATAGAGCGGTAGCCCAACTGCTTTAACTAGCTGGCGGGCGTATTCCTGGACCAGCCGACGCATCAGGTTAGCTTTAAAGTCATACTGAAGAATGCCAATGTCGGCATTGGGTTCCCAGCTGAAGCCTAACTTCTGGGCGATGGCTAGATAAGCCGGCTTACCTTCGGCGCCTCGATTCACGTTTGCACGTAAGGCTTCTCGTTTTATGAACAGCTGAAAACTGTCAGAACCCTCCCCTATTTTTAGATAGTCATTAGGACTCAGAACTTGGCCATTCTGTTTTATGATGTAGTAATTGTCTTTCATTACAAAAGCTCCATTTAACGTAGATACTGCCTCCGTGTGCCGTTCTATATGGAGCTTTGTGTTGAGATACAAAAAACTCCCGCTGTCGGGAGTTTCTTTGAGATGCGCAAACTACCGACAGGCTAGAACTTAGCTGTCGCTGTCTGGCTGATAACGCTGTAGTTTACGAAATAATTCATATATTTATTTTAACACGCTTCTGCTTCACCGTCAAATATCATGTGTAACGAAGCCCAAGGAGTAAACTGAGCTCGCGCTCGACAATACAGATTCTGAGCTGGAAAGAGGTTAGGCGAGCTTCAACGCCTTACCAAGCGCACTAGCAACACGGTTAACCGTACCTATAGTAGGGTTGGCTGTGCCGCTTTCCAGACGCGCAATTACGGCCTGGCCTACGCCGGCTTTATCTGCAAGTTGAGCCTGGGTCATCTTTTTAACCAGCCGCGCCTTGATGATGCTGCGAGCGAGCTGATACTCTGGTTCGAGTGCATCATAGCCCTGCTTGAAATCGGGGTCTTCCAGCCACTTTTTCTTGAGTGAGCTCCACTTGTTCATGTTTGCTCCTTAGCACTTATTTACCGGCTAGATTATATCTTATACGTCATACGTATGTCAATGTTTTTATGATGTTTGTATCATAATCTGTTAGCAACCTCTTGTTGCCTGTTGCGAGCAAGATCAAGTTCGCGGTTTGGGGTTGCCTGGGTCTTCTTCTGAATACAATGCAGTACATATACGACCTCACCGCTAGCAAATATATAAAAGACTCGGAGTTCTTGACTGCCACGCACTCGCAACTCAAACAACCCAGCGCCCAATGGTTTCGAATGCGGCATTCCTAATGCGGGACCAAATTCTTCGAGCAAAGCGAACTGGCGAGCTATTTTTTGTCTCGTGGCTTGCTGTAAGTTAACTAAGAACTTTTCTACCACCGGCTGGCCGTTCGGCGTTTCATACATTAGGATATTCCATGGCATCAGAATTCTACCTGTATTGTTGATCGAACAATGGCTGCGATTATTGGTATCATCAGCAATTCCCACCTTTCAATTATAGAAATATACCAAACAAAAGCCGAATATAAAAGCATCAGAGGTATCTCTTTCGCCCAATTGTTAGCACCTATAAAGTTCCTAGTACACAAGGAACTAGGAACTTTGTTTATTCCATTGTAGGCAATGTAATACCGAGTGCTTCGAGTGTCTCGCTTATGTTGGCCAAACTTGTCCATAAAGTGTTCCACATTACGGACGTCTGGTCTACCAAAGTAAAACGCTCACCGAAAGGTGGGCGTTTTACTTTGGGTAATGCTTGCGGTTTCGAATGTCGCTGGTTCGGTGGAGCGAGCTTGCGAGCGGAGGTCGCAAAGCGACAATCCCCTTGGGACTACCAATGTACTTATGCTTAAAAGGGACTCTACGAAGTCCATTTATTATTATTGGCCGTGGACCTTAGTTCGAATCGACTTGCGACTCAACTGGCTTGACGCTAGGAATTGAATCTTTCATACAATACCTATACAATCTACTCATATACTAAACGGGTGAACGACATGGCGACGAAAACTCTTAATATCGCTCTTGATGAAAAGCTGCTGACCGCAATAGACCAGACGGTGAAGCGGGATATGGGAACACGCAGCGAGTACTTTCGGCGGCTGGCACTGGCTGATCTAGATCGCCGCATGCGTTGGGACGAGTTGTTTGCCTCTGGGCGTGCCGTTGGTGAGAAGATGGGTATTACGAGCGAGGAGCAGGTTTACAAGCTCCTGGATGACTAGGCCTTGGGATTGGATACACTCAGGCCCCTGGTCGTGATTGATACAAATGTCTGGATATCAGGCTTGATATTTGGCGGTACCCCCGCGGGTGTAATAAAAATGTTTATCGATGGTAGCCTGGTTGTCGTGACAAGCGAGGAGCTTCTAAGCGAGCTTAGGCGCAAAATCAACCAACGTTTCCCGCTTTTCGCACCACAGCTCCCTCGACTTGAAGCTTCTATCCGCGAGAAAGCCCTCTTGGTCCGGCTTGGGGCACATCCAGTAGTCGCTAGCCGAGACGCCGATGACGACGTCGTCATTGAAACGGCTATTGTAGGCGGTGCAGCTTACATTGTGAGTGGCGATAAAGATTTGTTGGTGATGGGAGAATATGAAGGAGTAAAAATCCTCAAACCGGCGGAGTTTATGGGTCTTTAGCATCGATGCTAATGTTCTCGAGATTGTCAACCTCCGGTTTTTCCGGACACCTTGTCTCTTCCCCGGATAAGCGTCGCGGCGTAAGCCGCTGGACTCATCTTGAGGGCTGAATGAATACGTTTGGTGTTGTAGTAAAAGATCGCTAGGGCGACGGCTTCGTGG